>NZ_JAGHRL010000005.1:0-401868 GCF_017743815.1 Ruegeria sp. R8_1
TCCACATGCACAACACACGCACCACATTGCGCCGTGTCACACCCAACATGCGTCCCGGTCATCCCCAAATGTTCACGCAAAAATCCAGACAATAACGTCCGACCCTCAACTTCACCGCTCACAGCTACGCCGTTCACAGTCATCGAAATCTTCATCAGATTTTCCTCCCTGAAATTCTTGGATCAACCGCCGAATACGCGCTTGAACCATCCCTTTTTCTCTTCCGGTTGTGCCGCGTCCGGTGCCGTTCCGGCACTTGTTTCCGCTGCCATCGGTGCGTTTGAATCTTCGGTCGCAGGTTCTGCTGCATCCGAATGGGGTTTCTCCTCAACGGTGTTTTGAAAGTTCTCAAAGAACTGATCGGCCATCTTTTTGGCGACACCATCAATCACCCGACCGCCGAGCTGAGCGAGCTTTCCGCCGACACGCGCATCAACATTATAGGCCAGCAACGTCCCCTCGGGAACATCCGACAATGTGACATCGGCAGCCCCTTTGGCAAAACCTGCAGCGCCGCCTTTGCCTTCGCCTGAAAGTTTGACGCTTTCCTGATCGACCATGTCCGACAAGGTTACTTCACCCTTGAAGGTTGCTTTAACCGGTCCGACTTTTTGTACCACGGTGGCCGCAAAGCCTTCTTCCGAGGTTCCGGACATCTCTTTGCAGCCGGGCACGCATTCTTTTAAAACGTCCGCCGACAACAATGCCTCCCAGACCTTGGAACGTGGGGCCGCGATGACGCGACTGTCATGTAGTTCCATGTCACTCCCTCCAGTATTTTTAGTTAAGCTAAGCGGTGATCTATCCGTTGCCTATAAGACCTTGGGTGTAGTCACCGCAGTTTCGGGGGCGAATGTGTCAGGCCATATTCCGCAAAGATATTAGCAATACGCCCGTCCTGAAGCGCTGCAAAAATGGCGTCATCCACGGCGTAGCTGAGGCCGCGATACGCAAAGTGAACGGCGACACCATTCGTCCAGGTGCTGACAGCAAACCCAGGAAGCGGTGGCGTATGGACGCCTAATTCGGGCGTCAATCCGGCTTCAAGCTGGCCCCGAGGTCCCATAGCAGCCATGGTTTCGCCTGCCGCCAACGCCTCCATCGCTTTTTCGGCTGTATTGTACCTACGGATGTTGCGCGAAAGTTGCCCCCCCGGAAAGGCGGATAGGTAGAAATCCGCGATCGAGTCATTTTCGACCGCTACCGAATCGAAACGGAAATAAGCCGGGACCGGAGGATCCTCGGGGTAGGCATCCCGACGATAGGCAATTGCGATTTCTTCGTCGTGGTACTGCCCAGTAAAAACAACTTGCTCGACCCGGCACGCGAACTCGCTGTCGTAGGGGATATGCAACATCACATTTGCAACTCGGCCGTTAATCAGCGGGCCTTTCCAGATCCAATTGCGCAAGTCGGCTTCTAGGTTCTCTCCGGCAGCGACCAGATTGAACCGGGCTTCGACCCCCAGATCACTGGCGATGAGTTTTCCAATCTCAATATCGACACCTTGGATAGTACCGTCTCTCTCAAACGACCAAGGGGGAAAGTCTTCGTAGGCTGCGAATTCAATATAACCGCGGTCGATTATGGTATCGAGATCGGCACCTACAATATCTCGGCTTGCGTTCTGAGGTTTGGGCTGGGGCACATGATCTTCGCACCTGGCCAAAACCGGTCCTGAAAACAGGGTGGTGGCCAACAGGGAGAAAACGAAAACGTACTTGATCATGCGCCCCATTCTGCCGCGCTACTGCGCGGCGGACAATCCAATGGTCAGTTGTTCAGCGGCTTCGGCGAAATTGGGTGCATTCCCAGATATCAATACCGCCGCACGCAGAGCCACGCTGTCGGCCACGGGCGCACCGGATCCGGTTTCTATAGTTTCGGCGATCTGGGTCAATTCCGATTGAAGCGCTGCCGTGTCCCCCTCTGCGCCGCCGGCCATTGCTGCCAGAAGATCCCTGATTTCCTTCAGGCGGTCCGAGTGATCGTCCAGCGCGCCGTCATCAGGACGCGTTTCGATATAGGTTCGAATGGCCCACGCTGCCTTTTGTCCTAACAATTCGCCAAAGGCGGGCATCTTAGTAATGCCGTTTTGAGTATACCCTTCGCGGAACCGCTCTACATACCATTCGTCGCCATATTCCTCGGCTTCAAGATACCGCAAATCAGGGGCTAACCCGCCCGATACGACACCAAGACCATGGCAGCGGGCACAATTCTGGTTATAGCCGGAATCGCCTATTTCGATTGCAGCCTGCCACACCTCTTCGCCCTGGTCGCGATAGGGGTTTTCAATCAGCCACTCTTCTCCAACATCGGGAAGGATGTCTGTGTTGACTGGTTGTGGGGCGACATCGCCATGGGCCAGCGCCATCCCTCCGGCAACAAGGCCGCCCAGCAATGTGCTGTGAAATCCAAGACGCATCTTCTCCTCCTTTACGATGCTTTCCACGGTCATACCGCAGCAGGACTAGGCGTGAAATTCGACCTTGGTTGCACATCCGTGCAGGTTTGCGACTAAGGTCTTATGGTGGGTTGCATTTTGGTCGTTTTTACTAAGGCGGCGCAGGAGGAGGCGCGAAAATGATCAAGATGTTCTGTGCGGTAGCGGCGCTGATAGTTCTGCCTGCCACTGCGTTGGCAGAGATTGGTATTTCAGTAACTTACCTACAACAGCAGGTCGAGCGTCCACCCGTTTTATCTAACCTTGATCCGATTCCAGATGATCTGGGTTCGGCGGGTGCCAAACTGGCGCTGGAAGACAATCTGACGACCGCTAAGTTTCTGGGACACGTCTACACGCTCACAGTCACCACCGTTTCTGAGGATGAGGATTGGATTACAGCAGCGCGTAAGGCATTGTCGGACAGTCCGTTTCTAATTCTTGATGCGCCTGCCTCTGCTCAGTTGCAGGTCGCGGACTTGGCCGAGGCAGTTGGCGCGGTGCTTTTCAATGCATCTTCCCCTGAACTTTCCATGCGCGAGCAGGACTGTCGGCCGAACCTGCTGCACACTTTGCCGTCGGGGCTAATGCGCACGGATGCATTGGCTCAGTTTCTGGTCAAACGCCGCTGGCAGGATCTGGTTCTGATCTCTGGAAACCACCCAGAAGATCAAGCTTTTGCCGACGCGCTGAAGCGGTCATTGCAGAAATTTCGTCTTGATCTGAGGGCAGAAAAGACCTGGGTTTTTGATGCTGACCTGCGTCGCAACGCAGCGCAAGAAGTTCCGTTGTTCACGCAGGAATTCGGCGACTATGACGTCCTGTTATTGGCCGATGAATTAGACGATTTCGGCCGCTACGTCGAATTCAACACCTGGAAGGCGCGCCCTGTTGCTGGTTCCGATGGTCTTAAGCCCGTCACATGGTCGCGCGTGGTCGAACAATGGGGTGCGGCCCAGATGCAGAATCGGTTCTTTGAGCAGTCGGGCCGAACCATGATGTCCAAAGACTACGCCGCATGGGCGGCGTATCGGACGCTGGGCGAAGCCGTGACACGTACCCAGTCCGACGATCCTGGTGTCTTGCGTGATTATATTTTGTCGGATGAATTCGAACTTGCCGGGTTCAAGGGCAGGGCGATGAACTTCAGGTTATGGAATGGGCAATTGCGGCAACCAATCCCTTTGGTCACAGACCGCGCGGTGGTCGCCATGGCTCCGCTGGAAGGATTTCTACATCAGCGTACAGAACTGGATACGCTTGGAATTGACGAGGCGGAAAGCCAGTGCCAGGCATTCAAGGAGTAATGGGCATGAGACTAGCGACACTATTGGCCTCTGCTGCATTGTGCGTTCCCGCAGCAGCGGATGAGATGTGGATCAGCAACGAAAAAGACGACACGCTCAGCGTGATCGACATCGAGACGCTTGAAGTCATCCGCACAATCGAAACTGGTGAGCGGCCAAGGGGAATTACGTTTTCGAAAGATTTCTCGGTGCTGTACATCTGCGCCTCTGACAGCGACTCGGTTCAGGTCATGGATCCCGAAACCGGAGAGATACTGCACGACTTGCCATCCGGCGAAGACCCTGAGCAGTTCGTTCTACATCCCAATGATCGTCATCTTTACATCGCCAACGAGGATGACGCGATCACCACTGTGGTCGATACTGAAACGCGAACGGTTATCGCGCAGATCGACGTCGGGATCGAACCCGAGGGCATGGCGGTGTCGCCGGATGGAAAGATCGCAATCACGACTTCTGAAACCACCAATATGGCTCATTGGATCGACACGGAAACGCAGGAGCTTTTCGCCAATACTCTGGTCGATTCCCGCCCACGCCACGCCGAATTCCTTAAGGATGGAACTGAGCTTTGGGTGAGTTCCGAGATTGGTGGTACGATCACTGTCTTTGATGTGGAAACCCAGACCGAAAAAGCCAAGATTGAATTCGAAGTCGAAGGTGTGCATCCTGATCGGGTTCAGCCCGTAGGGTTTGAACTGTCCAACGAAGACAAAACTGCCTTTGTTGCGCTTGGACCTTCGAACCACGTCGCAGCGGTCAATCCCGACACCTATGAGGTTGAGGATTACATCCTCGTCGGTCGTCGGGTCTGGCATATGGATTTCAACGCGGACAAATCACTCTTGTTCACCACAAATGGTGTGTCCGGCGATGTGACCGTCATCGATGTCGCAAAACGTGAACCAATCAAAACCATCAAGGTCGGGCGGTTCCCATGGGGCGCAGCGTTTCGTCCAACAAACTGATCAGGGAGAATTCAAATGAAGCGTTTATCCACGCTGGCAATTGCTGCCGCGATGACCTTACCCAGCGTAGTTAATGCCGACGATGACTCGGGGTTCGGCCTGGCCGGGTTGTTGTCCGCCAAAAACAAAGAAGACCTACCGCCCATCATCCTTTCAGCGGGAGAACCCCTGACCGATGCTCCATGGGAACTAAAATCCGGCACTTATTACGAGTTCGAAATTCAAGGTGACGGGAGTCAGGAGCTTGCCATCATTGGCCCTGAGTTCTTTCGTGCCATCTGGGTCGATGAGATTGTGGTAGAAGGTTTAGAGATCCGGCCGCTGGGTGTGGATTCGATCGAATTCGACGAGGCCGGTGAAATGGAAATAGGCTTTGTCGCGATTAAGCCGGGCAGCTACTATCTGAAAGTGCCGGGAAGCACCGGTGAGACACAGCGGCTGGAGATTACCATTAAGTGACAGGGCTAACGGTCCGAAACGTCAGCTATGCCTATGGCGAGAAACGCGCTCTTGATGATGTGAGTTTTCACGTCCCGCAGGGCGCGTTTTGTGCGTTGCTGGGCCCGAACGGGGCAGGTAAGTCGACGCTGTTTTCCCTGCTGACACGATTGTTCACCACAAGGCAGGGTGAGATTGAAATTGCTGGAATTGACATCGCGAAACACCCGCGGAAAGCCTTGGCTAAGATAGGGGTCGTTTTTCAACAGCCTACGCTTGATCTGGACCTGACGGTTCATCGAAACCTCAGTTATTTTGCCGCTTTGCACGGTCTGTCCGGCCGCCAAGCTGAGGGCCGCATCACGGCCGTACTAGAGCGTCTGGATATGGCTGAACGTGCTACTGAACGTGCGCGTGATCTGAATGGAGGTCATCGCAGACGGTTGGAAATAGCACGATGCCTGATACATGTGCCTTCGGTCCTTTTGCTGGACGAGCCAACCGTTGGGCTTGATGCTGCGTCGCGTCATGCCATCACCGAACATGTGCATGACCTGTCTTCGCAAGACGGTTTGACGGTGTTGTGGGCTACCCACTTGACCGACGAGATCGGGCCAGACGACCAAGTGGCGATCCTTCATCGTGGTAAGCTGCTGGATCAGGGTATTTGCCGAGACATCACTGGCGGCGCTCCGATGCAGGATACCTTTTTGTCGATGACCAGAGCGGCTTCATGATCGATGCAATGATCGCTTTGCGCGCAATCCTGATCCGAGAAGCCTTGCGGTTCGTGCGGCAACGCAGCCGGTTTGTTGCGGCGCTTGTACGTCCTCTGGTTTGGCTAGTGGTCTTCGCTGCTGGTTTTCGCGCAGCATTGGGTTTGTCTATTACTCCGCCGTATCAGACTTATATCACCTATGAGATCTACATCGTCCCCGGCCTGTGCGGCATGATCATGTTGTTCAATGGTATGCAAAGCTCTCTCAGCCTGGTTTACGACCGTGAAATGGGGTCGATGCGGCTACTGCTCACCAGCCCTTTGCCGCGGTGGTGGTTGCTGTTTTGTCGCTTGTTGGCAAGCACGACGATATCGATCCTGCAGGTTTATACTTTTCTGGCGGTCGCTGCGGTTTACGGTATCGACATGCCCTGGATCGGATACGCCTACGTGTTTCCAGCGCTAATCGTCGCTGGATTGATGCTGGGCGCGTTGGGCTTGGCTTTGTCCTCGGCGATCAGGCAGCTTGAGAATTTTGCGGGCGTCATGAACTTTGTGATCTTTCCGATGTTTTTTCTGTCTTCAGCACTTTATCCACTTTGGAAGATGGCAGAAAGTTCGGCCTTATTAAGAGATATCTGCGCGCTTAACCCTTTTACGCACGCGGTCGAGCTAATCCGTTTCGCGCTCTATGGGCAGTTTAATGCTGTGGCATTGGGGTGGACAATTTTGGCGGGTATAATTTTTCTTGGGTTTGCTTTTTGGGGCTACGATCCTGCGCGTGGCATGAAGCGCGGCTAAGCATCTACGACCAATACCACGGTGAAATCGTGGGCCGACTACTGTAAACTGTCGAAAACCGGAGGGTACTGCCATGATCCGCATTGCTGCGTTTTTTTTGCTTTTGGCGTCTGCAGTCACGGCGCAGACCGTTGAGGACGAGTACGGAACGCTTAACCCGCAGGACACGGGCTGGGGCAAAGTCCTCAGCAACATCGACAATGGCGTAACCGATATGACCACCTGCGCTTCGGGTTACTACATGACAAAGTCAGGCCGCCACGATCTGGCGCGACGCTTGTTTCGCACCTGTGCCGAAGCAGGGTACACCGGTGCAATGACCTGGATGGGTCAGCTGGATAACAATGGGCTGGCCGGACCCTATGACCCTGATGCAGCGGCGGCATGGGACAAGCGCGCCGCCGATCTGGGCGATCCGGTGGGCAAGTTCAACTATGGTCTCAACCTTTTGCGTGGTCACGGTGTGACAAGGAACGAGGAACTGGGTCGGGCCTATGTTGACGAGGCCGCACAGGACGGCGTCAGGATCGCCAAACGCCTAAGGGATTCAGGCTATGATCCTAGCGAAGTCACGCCCGACGCTGACGAGTGGAAATACGCACCTCTATTCTGAATCCAGCCTTTTCTGACAACTACGACTAAAGGATGATGATCTTCCTCGGTTTTCTTGACCCACGTCAAGCCGGTATCGATGGCCGCGGATTTACAGTTCGGCCAACGTTAGGAGGACCACATGAAACATCTTACCCTGCTACTCGGCCTCGCCTTCAGTTCCGTTACGACAGCGCCAACACTTGCTCAATCCACGTTCGACCGAGTCAAGATTGAGGCGGGCGAGACGCTCTTTTTCTCTGAATGCCGACGCTGTCACGCACCAGATGCAACTGGTCCAAGTTATGGTCCGCAACTTGACGGTGTCGTTGGGCGCAAAGCGGGGACTGTAGAAGGTTATCAGTATTCGGATGCTCTGGCCGGTTCCGGTATCGTTTGGACACCGGCCGCTCTGCGGGCATGGATGGAAGACAACGACGGCTTTATGCCGGGCACCAAGATGCGGCATGTCGGCATCGATGATCGCACGGTTCAAGACTTTATTCTGGCATATCTAAGCAGCATCTCAGACTAGAACCGAGCGTTGGCCGAAGCTGGTCAGGAAAACTGGTTTATCCAGAATAATTGACGATCGCGCTTGAAAGCCATGATTTCCGCCCTACGACCATTGTGCAATTTCACCACGAGTTCTGCCCGCCAATAATACTCTCGCCTGCAATCCCGATGCGTCGGAGATTCGGCGCGGAGGAAAGACATAAGTCTAGGGAGGACACAGATGAGCCGGTTTATCATGGCAACTGTTGCAAGTGTGATTGCAGCAGGCGCGGCCTATGCAGAAGTTACCGAAGACGATCTGGCCAACGACCAAACGATCACCACGCAAGTCGTAACCAACGGCATGGGGCGGCACCTTCAGCGCTATAGCCCACTGGACATGCTTAACAAGGACAACGTCAAAAACCTGCTGCCGGCCTGGGCTTTCAGCCTTGGAGGGGAAAAACAACGCGGACAGGAAACCCAGCCGCTGATCTACGACGGCATGATGTATATCACCGGCTCTTACTCGCGCCTTTATGCGATTGATCTGGAGACCGGTAAAGAGGTCTGGCAATACGATGCCCGTCTGCCCGAAGGTATCCTGCCCTGTTGTGACGTGGTTAATCGCGGGGCCGCAATATACGGCGACAAGATCATCTTCGGAACGTTGGATGCACGGATTGTGGCGCTGAACAAGGACACTGGAGACGTTGTCTGGCGTGATAAGATTGCCGACTACAAGGCAGGATATTCCTATACCGCGGCTCCATTGATCGTCGATGGACTGGTGATCACCGGCAATTCCGGGGGCGAGTTTGGCATCGTCGGGGCGGTTCAAGCGCGCGATGTGAACACTGGTGATCTGGTCTGGGAGCGCCCGGTGATCGAAGGCCACATGGGCACTTTGAATGGTGAAGAAAGCACCATGACCGGAGAGCTGAACGCAACGTGGCCCGGTGACATGTGGAAAACCGGTGGCGGGGCGACCTGGCTGGGTGGGTCTTATGATGCGGACACGGATACGCTGGTCTTTGGCGCGGGCAACCCGGCGCCTTGGAACTCGTGGCTGCGGGACGCTGGAACTCCGACTGAAGGTAACAAAGGCGACAACCTCTATGCCGCCAGCCGTATTGGGATCGACCCAAAGACTGGCGACATCAAGTGGCACTTTCAAACCACCCCGCGCGAGGGTTGGGACTATGACGGTGTCAACGAAGTCGTGGCCTATACGGACCGTGATGGAAACAAGCGTTTTGCCACAGCGGATCGCAACGGTTACTTCTATGTTCTGAACCGCGAAGACGGTGCTTTCGTCTCGGCGACGCCTTTTGTCAAAGACATTACTTGGGCCGATGGCGTGGATGACACGGGTCGCCCGATCTTTGTCGAAAACAATCGTCCCGGTGACCCGGCTGCAGCAGCCGATGGTAAGAAAGGTGAGGTTATCTTTGCCTCGCCGTCCTTCCTGGGCGGCAAGAACTGGATGCCAATGGCCTTCTCTCAAAACACCGGTAATTTCTATGTGCCTTCAAACGAATGGGGTATGGATATCTGGAATGAGCCGATCACCTACAAGAAAGGTGCCGCCTATCTGGGCGCGGGCTTTACCATCAAGCCCAATTACGAAGACCACATAGGTTCTCTTAAAGCCATCGACCCGGATACCGGGGAGTGGAAGTGGGAGTACAAAAACGACGCGCCGCTATGGTCAGGTGTGATGACCACTGCTGGTGGCTTGGTGTTCTTTGGCACGCCCGAAGGCGAGTTCATCGCGCTGGATGATGAGACCGGCGAGAAACTCTGGTCGTTCCAAACAGGGTCCGGGATTGTCGGCCAGCCTGTGACATGGGAACAGGACGGCGAGCAGTATGTCTCGATCATCTCTGGCTGGGGTGGCGCAGTTCCGCTTTGGGGCGGCGAAGTGGCAAAGAAGGTTAACTATCTGAACCAGGGTGGCACGCTTTGGACGTTCCGATTGCCCAAGGAGCTGGCCTCGGCAAATTGATCTTCTTCGTAACTCATGACTTTAACGCGCGCCTCGCTTGGGCGCGCGTTTTTTATACGACTTTCCGCCAGTTGGCGTGACTTTGTTCTCTTGCTACGCTTTGGTAGGTTGGGCAACATGATTGCAAAGGCCAATGCGAATGCTTGCAAGTGCCGTCGGGCAAAACGATTTCGAGAATGTGCTGATCGTCGATGATCATCCTTTGTTTTGTGACGCTTTGTCGATGACATTGCAAAGCGTGGCTCATATCCGTGAAATCCACACCGCCGACCGTCTGGAAGATGCGCTTGAGATGATTGCAGGAGGTTTGAAGCCTGATGCAATCATGCTGGATCTGAACTTGCCTGACGTTGACGGATTGGATGGGCTTGTCCGTCTGAAGGCCGTCGCAAATGCGCCTGTGATCGTAGTGTCTTCAATGACGGACAATCGGGTGATTAGCCAGGTTATTCACGCGGGTGCATCTGGGTACGTTCCAAAACACAGCCAGCGTGACGTCTTTCGAACCGCGTTTGAAACCGTTCACGCGGGCAATGTCTTTTTGCCGGATGGATGCGTTCTGATCGATCTGGACGGCGCAGATGAACAAAGCGATGCAGTCGGGCGGCTTGCAACGTTGACCAATCAGCAGTCCCGTATTCTTCAGCTGATCTGTGAAGGCAAGCTAAACAAGCAAATTGCCTATGACCTTTCGATCGCCGAAACCACGGTCAAAGCGCATGTCACTGCAATCATGCGCAAGCTGGGTGTCCAAAGTCGTACGCAGGCCGTTTTGATAGCAAAGAAAGCGTCCTTTGCCAGCGTCTTGCAAGAGTCGAGTTAAGCTGCATACTCACAGAAAATCGTCGCGCTTTAGGGAGGAGGCTCGATGGACCAAGCTGTCGGGTGGGCAACGGCTCCGACCCGCGCGCCAGGTATCGTAAGAACTGCATGTGTGCCATACGACACCGAAGACGCGGTCACCGAACTATTGAAGACTTTCGGTGCCGGAGAGTTATCTCTGGTCATTCTTTTTGTGACGGACAGAGCTGACGCTGCATCGGTTATTGCACAGGCAGCCGAAACCTTTGCGCCCGCGCCAGTTGTTGGTTGTACAACAGCCGGTGAATTGGCGGGGGCCGGCTATACCGAAAACCAGATCGTGGCCATAGGCTTGCCTGCATCACATTTCGACGCTCGTATCTTGCCAGTACCTGATCTGGACACATTTCTGGCTAAGGATCTGATTCATCAGATGATCCGAAACCGCAATGAAATGACGGAGGCAAACCCTGACTGGCACCACGAGTTCACCTTTTTATTGATTGACGGGCTTTCAACAAAAGAAGACGCGCTGACTTCAGAACTCGCGTTGGGGTTAGGGCCAGTTCCGTTGTTTGGGGGTTCCGCCGGGGATGGAACGGATTTCGAAACAACTTACGTTCTGCATGACGGACGGGCATTGGAAAATGCTGCAATCCTGGCGCAAATACGAACTCGATGTCCGATCAAGGTTTTCAAGACAGATCATCTGGTGCCAACAGCGCAACGGATGGTCGTGACCAAAGCGGATCCCGCCCGGCGGATCGTTCGTGAGATCAACGCAGAACCTGCCGCGCGCGAATACGCCCGAATTCTGGGCAAAGACCCCGAACAGTTGACGACCTTCACCTTTGCTGCGCATCCGGTCGTGGTACAGATTGGCGGGCAGCATCACGTTCGGGCCATTCAGCGCGTGGATGAGAACGGGGATTTGGTGTTTTTCTCTGCCATCGACGAAGGATTGGTTCTGACTTTGGCTGAACCTCGCGACATGGTCGAGCATCTCGAGCAAGAGATCGAGGGCCTAACAGAAGCCGAGGCTCCGGATACGATTCTTGGGTGCGACTGTATTCTCAGGCGTCTGGAAGCGCAGGAAAAACAGATGACAGGTGCTTTGTCTGCAATCCTCGCCGACAATCACGTGGTTGGGTTTTCTACTTATGGCGAACAATTCAATTCGATCCATGTCAACCAAACGTTGACGGGGGTTGCGATTTACCCGCCGGAAGAGGATCGACATGATTGAATCCCTGATCAACCCGGACGACCCGCCAGACCGGCAGAATGAAAAGCTGTTGAAGATCGCCGAGGCACTGATGCGCAGGGTTGAGGAATCGACTGATGCAAGCGGCGCGGCTTACGCACAGTTTCAAAGGGCTGCAGTGCTGGAACAGGAAGTCCGCGCCCGGACATTCGATCTTGAACGTGCGCTGGATTTGCTGAACGACTCCAATGCTCGTCTGGCTCAAGCCAATCAGGCAACAGAGGCGGCGCGGGCGGACCTCGCGAATGCGATAGAAACGGTGCAAGAGGGCTTTGCCCTGTTCAACTTGGAAGAAGAGCTTGTGCTGTGCAACAGCCGCTTTGGTATACACATGCCCGATATCCAGCCTCATCTGGTGCCTGGTTTGCAATTTACCGAGTACGTTGAACTGGTCAGTCGCTCTCGGTTTTTGTCACTCCCCGAGGCAGTATCGCCATGGGACTGGGCAAAACGTCGTATCGCGCGCCATGCGGATGACCACGTTGTTTTTAACGTCAGGTTGAATGGCAATCGCTGGATGCAGGTCTCTGAACATCGGACACCCGACGGTGGTACCGTGATCTTGCAAACTGATGTCACGGATATCATGCGTATCGAACGTCAGGAGAGGGACCGCATTCTCGATGACAAGGCCCGGCTTATCCGCGCCACTCTGGAACATATCGATCAGGGTGTATGTATCTTCGATAGTAAGCTGAGGCTTATTGGCTGGAACAACCGGGCCAGCGAATTGTTGGCAATCCCAAATGCACAGTTTCAGATGGGTGCGCAGTTCAAAACTCTGTTCAATCGACTGAGCACCACAATCCGCTTTGCTCAGGGCGTAAGTGACGCCGACCTGCTTGCGTGGGTTAATCGAACGTCCGAACGGCCACCGTTGAGGTTTGAGATGCATAGCGGTCGGGCAAAGATCTTGTCTGTTTTCGCGCAGGAAATGTCCGACCGGGGTTTTGTGATCTCGTTCACCGATGTGAGCGCTGAGCGTAAATCTGCCCAGGCGTTGTACGACTCGAAAGCCTTGCTGGAACAGCGCGTCGCAGCCCGCACCGAAGAGCTTGCGGATGCGCTTAAGGACGCGGAACGGGCAAATGCTTCGAAATCACGCTTTGTTGCCGCCGCAAGTCACGACCTGCTGCAACCGCTGTCGGCGGCTAAGCTCTACGTTGCCACTCTTGGAAGTGGGTTGAACGAAACGGACGCGAGGGATGTGGCCGCCAAGGCGGAAAGTGCACTTAGCAGCGTTGAACATATTTTGGATGCGTTGCTTGATATTTCGAAACTGGATTCAGGACGGGCAACTGTTCACTTGTCGACGTTGCCAATAGATGACGTGTTTTCGCAGCTCGAAGATTCCTTTCGACCGGTCGCACAGGCCAAGGGATTGGAACTGCGCGTCGTCTCTTGCGGCGCGCTGGTTCAGAGCGATGCAAGTTATTTGAGGCGCATCCTGCAGAACCTTCTGTCAAACGCCATTCGCTACACTGAAGCAGGCAAGGTACTGGTTGGTGCCCGGCGTCGAAAAGACTCTGTCGTGATCGAGGTTTGGGATACCGGTATCGGAATTGCACCGGATCAGAGGGATATCATCTTTCAGGAATTCCAGCGGCTTCATTCGGATGCCAGCGCTGCCGAAGGAATGGGGCTTGGGCTGGCCATCGTTGAGCGCGCGTGTGTCCTGTTGAAACATCCTATGAAGTTAAGTTCCGGATTGGGAAAGGGGTCGGTCTTCTCGGTAGAGGTGCCTTTGGCTAAACCGGCGTCTCATTGCTATGGCCGGTCTGCTGATTTGGCTTCGCCAGACACCAAGGTTCTGACACGCGCGGTTGTTTTGTTGATTGAGAACGACGAAAATCTGCGCACGGCGTTGACCATGACAATGGAATCCTGGGGCGTGCAGGTTTTGGAATGCGAAAGTCAGGCACAAGCGGTTGGCTTGCTGCAGGAAATTGGCATTCTTCCGGATATTGTGGTTGCCGACTACCAGTTGAACAAAGGTATGACCGGAACTGAGGCGATAGACGTGTTATGGAAGGAATTCGGTCCATTACCTGCCTGTGTGATCTCGGCCAATCGTTCGCCAGAATTGACCGAGTATTGTGAGGGTGTGGGTCTGCCTTTGCTGCGAAAGCCGATTGACGCTCGCCACCTGAAATCAATTATCGAAACCGCACTGAAAGGCGCGTCCGCCGCTTGATTGTGCCAAGGTTTAACGACCGCGGGCAGAGATTTTACTCTGCCCGCGTCTGACGTCTATCCGTAAACAATGTTTGGTAACCAGGTCACCACCCAAGGGAACAGCATACAGATCACCAACCCGACAATTTGAAGGAACAAGAACGGCAAGGCGGCTTTGAAAATGTCCGTCATTGGGATCGACGGTGGTGCTACTCCGCGCAAGTAGAACAGCGCATAGCCGAAAGGTGGTGACAAAAAGCTCATCTGCATGTTCACGAGGTACAGAACCCCAAACCACAGCACCAGATCGTTGGGATCGTCAAAGCCGAAGGCTGCCGCCCCCAGCGCCTTGATGATTGGCACAAAGATCGGGACACACAGCAACAGGATGCCGACCCAGTCCAAGAACATGCCCAGAACCACCAGCAGGATCTGCATCACGATCAGGATACCCCAAGGGCCAAGACCCGCGCCTTGCATCGTCTCTTGGACGAATTGTTGACCGCCTTCCAGAACGTAAAGTCCTACAAAGATCGTTGCACCGAACATGATCCAAATCACCATGGCCGAGGCTTTCAGAGTGGTCAGACATGCCTCGCGCACTGTGGGCCAGTCCAGCTTGTTGTGGATAGCGGCCACGATGAAGGCGCCGAAGGTGCCGATACCCGCCGCCTCAACCGGGGTTGCAACGCCCGAGAAGATCACGCCCAAAACAATTACGATCAGCGCAATTGGCGCAGACATCTTGCCCATCAGGCGCATTTTTTCGCGGTTCGAGATACGCTCGTCAACCGGGATTGGCGGGCCAAGAACCGGGTTGATATAGGACCGCACCACCACGTAGATGATGTACATACCCGACAGCATCAGGCCGGGAATAACCGCGCCGATGAACAGCTCCCCAACCGATTGTTCGGCAACAACGGCGTAGATAATGGCCAGAATGGAGGGTGGGATCAGGATGCCCAGCGTCCCCCCGGCCATGATCGAACCCATGGCGATCTTTGTGTCATAGCCGCGTTTCAGCATGGCGGGCAGGGCGATGATGCCCATCGTCACCACAGCTGCGCCGATCACACCCACCATCGCCGCCAGAACGGTCGAGGCGATGATTGTTGCCGCAGCCAGGCCACCTTTCAGCCCACCGAGCACCTTGTAGATCACATCGAACATGTCGTTGATGATCCCGGCCCTTTCCAACATCGAGGCCATAAAGATGAAAAGTGGAATTGCGGATAGCTGATAGTTCGTCATCAGCGGGAAAATCCGGCTGGGCACAATGTTCAGTGCACGCGCATCCCCCAGAACGAACAGGAAGACACAGGCCAGACCTCCGGTCACAAAGGCCAGCGGCAGACCTGCCATCAGCAGGACCAGAAGCGAGCCAAACATTACGAGCGTCAACAGCTCGATGGACATATCAAGACCCATCGGTCAGTACCCCCGTGCAATCGTTCGGATGTCTTTGGACAGTTTCGACACCCCTTGCAAAATCAACAGAACCGCGCCCACGACCATCATCCATTTCATTGGCCACAGCGGGATTTCCCATTCGTTAAAGCTGATCTCACCCCAGCGAACATTTGGATCGGTCCAGTCACCGAAGGTCAGCGCGCCGAACATCTGGAAAAAGCTCATCTCGCCGCGTGCCCAGTCCGAGACAACCGAGTTGCCGGTCGGAACGGCGATCGCGTCCATCGCGAAGATGTAGGATGTCACCAGCAGGGTTCCGGCGAAGATGAAGAAGAAAATCGAGGTGAACAGGTCCGCCCATGCCCGTTTCGGCTTGGTCAGCGGGGCGTAGAAGATGTCCACACGCACATGGCTTTCTGTCAGCATCGCATAGGATCCGGCGATCAGGTACTGCATTCCGAACATCAGATACATGGATTCATGCGCCCAGTTTGTGGGGGCGTTGAACACATAGCGGACGATCACTTCGTAGTAGTAGACGAATACCGCGATTACGGCCCAATAGCTGACGAACTCACCCGCATAGAGAGACAGGCGGTCAATCCAGTTCTCGGCATAATCCTGGTCCGCCTTGCGGGCACCGGGGTCCATTTCCGCAGCCCGTGCAGCGGTTTCTTCGTCAATCTCCATCTCGGGCTCATGCGGGTCCGCAGCCGCCTTGGCGCGCGCACTTGCGACAAGGCGCGGTAACATCAGCGCGTCAATCACCAAGAAGGCGAGGATCGTGAAGAACGCATAACGTGCTACCGAACTCCACAAAGCGCGGTTGGCACCGCTGGCCTCGGCCAGAGGCTGCGCCTCGGCCAGAGCGGTTTCGGATTCGGCCAGGCGTTCGCGCCCGGTTTCAATGGCCTTCTCGGCCCGCTCCAGAGCACGCTCGGCTCGGCGTTTTTGCAGCGCAGTGCCATCCTGAGCAGCCTCGGCGGCAGCGCGCAGATCTTCCAGCCCTTCTTCGGCAGTTGCAACACGTTCGGTTTCGCGCGTGATCGTACGCTCGGCCTGACGGACGATATTGACCGCATTCGAGAATTCGTTGCGGGCCGTTCGCTCTTCGCCATTGGCATAGAGGATCAGCAGGAAAACTGGCAGATAGACCAACCCCAGCAAGCTGCGCAGGTAAAAGCGGTGCAGGCCCAGCATTCCCCCGGTGACAAGGATCAGATAGCCCAACGGTAACCCGTAGGTGAGCTGTTCAGGTTGGGCTTTGCGTGCCAGCACCATGGCCAGAGCCGGAAAGGCGATCAACCCGACCCAATATAGCCAGTGCGGCAGCGTGAAATCGACGCTGGGCATAGTACGTTCCGAATTCCAAGGAAAAGGCATGCCCGCGCGAAATTCGCGCGGACTTTTGGTTAGGCTTCAGCGGATTACAGGTCCAGCGTATAGCCTTCGATCATTTCAGGCGTCACATAGCCCAGCGAACCGGACATCATGTAATCTAGCTGAATCTTGAACACGCGCGCCGCATCTTTATCGCGGTTGGCATATTTGAACCAGATCGGCACGGCGACCTCGGTCATCAGCTCGACGTCGTCCTGCGACAGGCGCGTGATCTCGGTGCCTTCCGCTTCGAACTTTTTCCAGGCTTCCTGGTCTGCGGCCTGAATGGCGGCGTGGTGCAGGTCGGAATAGACATGGGTTTCCATTTCCACGAATTCCTGCATCTGTGGGCTCAGCTTGTCCCATGCGGTCTTGCCAACCGTGATGTCCATGATGTCAACTGGCTGATAGACCGACATAAAGCCCGGAGGGCCCATCACGATGTAATCGGTCACCTGGCTGAAGCCCAGAGCGTGGTTCACAGCGGGGCCCACAAAGTCGGCCACGTCGATAGTGCCTTTTTCCAGCGCGGGAAAGATTTCCGAGCCCGGTAGAACGGTTGTCTCAGCACCCAGTTCCGAGAAGACCTCGGCGACCATACCGCCTGGCAGGCGCATTTTACGGCCCGCGAAGTCGTCAACCGAGCGGATCGGAACCTTCGAGTGGATGATGTTCGGCCCGTGATGCACCGGCCCCACAAAGTGCAGACCCTGACGACCCAGCAGCTCACGCGCGATGTCGATGCCGCCCAGACCGTAATAGAACGTGTCATATTCATGCGGCTGACGCAGCCCCAGCGGGTATGAGCTGAGGAAAACGGCGGCAGGGATGATGCCCTGATAGTAGATGGTGAACGGGTTGATAGCGTCCAGCACACCGTTCTTCACCGCGTCGGCCAGTTGGAAATCCCCGACCACGTCATTGGCGCCAAAGGCCTGGAAGGCCAGCTCACCGCCGGTTTTTTCTTCGATCGTTGCGCACCAGTCCTTGAACGTCTGCAGTCCAATACCGCCAGGCCAGGATGTTTGAATCTTCCAGGTGGTAGTTTCACCCGCTGCGGTTGCGATGTGAGGGGCCGCCAATGTGGCCGCACTTGCACCTGCAATAGTTCTAAACGCGCTGCGGCGCGTGATGAGCTTTTTGGTCATTTCTTCCTCCCATTGATCATCGCCATGCACGTGTCAGGCCATGTCGATGCGAGGATAGCATAACCTGCGACCCGCGAATTGGTAATATTTTTTTTCCAATTAGCGCTTTGCTCACTGTTGTGTGAAGAACTGAGGGCTTCGCTATCGATAAAATTCGGGCATTCCGCTCGGCGTCGACGACGCGATTAATAGTCATGCCGAAAACGTGTGCGACGGTGTGAATTGGGTGTTTCGTTACCGCTTGCCAAGTCTAAGGCCCCTGTATAACAGGGCACATCCCGGTCGCAGCCTACCCGGGTAACAAAACAAGGGTTCAAAATATGAAAACGATCGTAATCTGCTCGGGCGGGCTGGATTCGGTATCTTTGGCGCATATGGTTGCGCAGGATCACGAATTGGTGGGCCTGATCTCATTCGACTACGGCCAACGTCACCGCAAAGAGCTGGACTATGCTGCGTTATGCGCGCTGCGCCTTGGCGTTCCCCATGACATCATCGACCTGCGCCCCGTTGGGGCGGTTCTGACCGGTTCGGCGCTGACCGATGATGTGGATGTGCCCGACGGGCACTATGCCGAAGACAGCATGAAGGTCACTGTGGTGCCCAACCGCAATGCCATCATGCTGACCGTTGCATTCGGTGCCGCCGCCGCCCGTGGGGCGGATGCTGTGGCCACGGCAGTGCACGGTGGGGATCACTTTATCTATCCCGATTGCCGCCCCGCCTTCACCGAGGCCTTTGAGGCGATGCAGAAACTGGCGCTGGACGGATATGCCGACGTCTCGTTGTTCACGCCGTTCGTGCATCGCAGCAAGGCCGATATCGTGACCGAGGGCGCGCGGGTGAATACCCCCTTTGCGCAGACATGGTCCTGTTACAAGGGTGGCGACAACCATTGCGGGCGCTGCGGTACCTGTGTCGAGCGGCGCGAGGCGTTCCATCTGGCCGGTATCCCGGACCCGACCACCTATGACGACCCTGATTTCTGGGTGGCAGCCACAGCTGAAAAGGAAAGCGCCTGATGTACCGGATCACCAAGGAATTTCACTTTTCCGCCTCGCACCAGCTGACCCACTTGCCCGACGATCACCAATGCGCGCGGATGCACGGTCACAATTACATCGTCGAGGTTGAACTGGCTGCCAAGGACCTGAACGCCGACGGGTTTGTCCGAGACTATGGCGAGCTCAAGCCGCTCAAGACCTATATCGACGAGACGTTTGATCACCGTCATCTGAACGATGTGATGAACATCCTGACCACGGCTGAGAATATGGCGCGCCATTTCTATGACTGGTGTGCCGCCCGCTGGCCGGAAACCGCCGCTGTGCGGGTCAGTGAGACGCCGAAAACATGGGCCGAGTATCGCCCATGACCCGCCTGCGCATAGCCGAGATTTTCGGCCCCACGATTCAGGGCGAAGGCGCGCTGATCGGAGAACCGACTGTATTCGTGCGTACCGGCGGATGCGATTACCGATGCAGTTGGTGCGACAGCCTGCACGCGGTTGATACGGCCTATCGTCATGACTGGGCGGCGATGACCACGGATGCAGTCTGGAGCCGGGTGCGCGACCTGTCGGGCGGGCGGCCTTTGACCGTTTCGCTGTCGGGTGGCAACCCGGCCATTCAGGACTTTGCCCCTCTGATCGCGTTGGGACGGACAGAGGGTTATCGGTTCGCCTGCGAGACGCAGGGCTCCATCGCAAAACCGTGGTTCAGCGAACTGGATACGCTGGTTCTTAGTCCCAAACCGCCCTCCAGCGGGGAGACGGTGGATTGGGCTGCGTTTGACGCCTGCCTGTTGGCTGCTGGAAACGGCCCCAAAACAGTGATGAAAATCGTGATCTTTGATGAGCGTGACTACGCTTGGGCCCGCGCTGTGGCGGATCGCTATCCCGCGCTGCCGCTTTACCTGCAACCGGGCAATGAGACGGTCGATCCCACTCAGCCCGTCGATCCGCAAACCCTGTCGGATCGGCTGCTATGGCTGGTCGATAAAGTCACCGCAGATGGCTGGTTCACACCTCGAGTGCTGCCACAACTGCATGTCCTTTTGTGGGGCAACAAACGCGGGGTCTGAAACCCCATCAGGAGAAGACAATGGAAACCATCTACAGCGACCTGACCCAATTGGGCGGGAAAACCGAACTGCCTACTTCACCTGAGGCGGCAGAACTGGAACGGGTACAGAACCCGCAGGCCGATATCGACTATTGCGTGCGGTTCACTGCGCCCGAGTTTACCTCGCTGTGTCCGATGACGGGGCAGCCGGATTTCGCGCACTTGGTGATCGACTATGTGCCCGGTGATTGGCTGGTTGAATCAAAATCGTTGAAGCTGTTTCTGGGCTCGTTCCGCAATCACGGTGCGTTTCACGAAGACTGCACAGTATCCATCGCACGTCGTTTGGTTGATTTTCTGAACCCACGCTGGTTGCGGATTGGTGGGTACTGGTATCCGCGCGGCGGCATCCCCATTGACGTATTTTGGCAGACCGGGGCCACTCCAAACCATGTCTGGATTCCCGATCAAGGCGTGCCTCCTTATCGCGGACGCGGCTAGTTGCCAGACACGCGCCACGGAATATCCATGCGCGCCGTGGCGCTTGTACTCCAGAGAATTCACAACGTGGTTGTGGTGAGACGATCCAGATGGCTGTCAATAATACTTAGAACTCGACGCAGATTTGCCGCAGGCTCAGCCTGGTTTAGGCGATGAATATAGAATTGACCGAAAGGTTTGAGCCTGTCGTCAATGTAGTGCAGGTCACTGGCCACAGGCAGATTGTGAAGAAAGATATCCCCTACATACCCCAAACCAACGCCAGCTTGCACCGCATTCAGATAATTGCTCAGGTTTTGAGTCTGGTAGATCGGCCGAAACCTGTACGATGATTTTTCGAAATACGCCGAGAAAATCTGCGCTGGCTGCCATTGTTCGTGCCAACCAACGATAGGGACAATGGGACGTGCCAGAAGGTCATCTACATCGACAGACTTGGCCGCGACCCAGCGAACGTCAAATGGCCAACTTTTTTGGGTTAGCGGGCTGGGCACCTCCCGATTGCAAATATAGCACGCATCCAAATTGCCCTTTTCCACGGAAGCCAGCAGGTTTTCCGTGTCATCTGTCGAGATTGAAAGTGTCGTGTCAGCCCGGCCCAAACCGAGGCTTGCGATCGCTGAGCCCGAGCACAGGTTTTCCAGGCTGGCGGACACACCGATCCGGATGACTTTCCCGACTTGGGTTTGCGTCAGCACCGAGATCTGATCCAACTCATTCTGGATCGTAAGGCATCGCTGATACAACAGCTCGGCCTGCGCGGTCAGCCCCGAGTGCGGTGTCTTATCCTTGAACAGTGCAAATCCAACTTGATCTTCCAGCAAGCGAATCCGATTGCTGATCGTAGGCTGAGATCGCCGGAGCATCTTTGCGGTTTCTGAATATGACTTCACCTGACACAAGGTCACAAACGCTTTCACGAGGTCAGTCGATATTGGCATCTTTTATTTCCTGATAGGGGCGTGAGATAAAAAAAGACGAATCAAAAAATCATTTGGGTATTGTGAGGAAAATTATGCGGTATTGTGTTCATGTCTTTCTCCATCCCAATTGCGCTATTATAGTTCCAAAATGATCCTTTTTACTTTCAGGGAAGCGGCCAATATAGCCCCGAAACAGATCAAACTACTTTGCGCAATTAAATAAACACGCGAGAGCCAATATATATTCACGCGCAATCGAAAAAAAATTCAAAATCTTTATAAACATATATTTATCATATAGTTACAGTGCAGCTCTTCCGAGCCGGAAAGCAAAGATACACAAAGTTTTCGATGTTAACGGCTAGGTTAAAGTTTTTTCAATACCTCATTTAACTTTCGAATTTGACTGCTGCAGTTGCTTCGTAAAGTCTTGCCTAAAATCTACGCCACTTTTCTTTCACAAAGTTGTGGAGAGCATATGTGGTCACCTGGGTGGAGAAGAAGATGACGGTTATGCAGAATATGAACCAGCATGCAGATGGTGAAATATCTGGTTATTCTTCAAATGAAAAACCGTCTTTAATTGACGGTCCCAATTCGAATGCGGCGGGAAAATACGGCGAGAACGAGAGATTTAAATGCCAGCAAATCGGAGAGGTTTGTTTGGTATTGTCCCGCTCGCCCCACTATGCACCGATGCCCCTTCGGCACTTGGGTGAACGGTTCATCTTTCCGATGAGCATTGGTCAAGGTCGTATTTTCAAGGATCGGAATGGAAAGCCATTTGGCATTCTGAGTTACGCCTGGTTGTCCGACGAGTTGAGCGAAAAAATGAGGCTACAGGGGCCGTTTGAGCTGCGGCCTGAGGATTGGAATTCCGGCAGTAACCTTTGGTTTATGGAATTCGCAGCGCCCTATGGGGGTACTCGAAAAATGACTCGGGTGATGCATGATTTCGTGCGCGACACGTTTCCCGACGTTCAGTTTGTTTTGGCGCACAGAGTTAAAAATCAAGGGCGCGATATCCGCGTCGCCAAGTTCCACATCATTCGAAACTAAACAACACACCACGGACACGGCCTGGCTGCGGTGATGCTGCTCACCCGCCCAGAGCGTTAAGATAAGGGATACGGTATAATGGGTTCTTCCTACGAGTCATTCTACAGCACGACCTACGATAACGGCCGCTACGCGCATATCGACGACGTGGGCGATATTTATGTTGAACACTACGGCAGCAACAGCACCATCAGGATCACCAACACTTTCGACATCGAGAACCTGATCATCCATGGTGACAATAACACCATCTATCTGGATGATGTTGAATACATTTACAATTTTGACGCCCGGGGCAACAACCTGGACATTGATATCAGCCGTATTCGTGAAGATAATATCTCGCAGGCCGACGCCAATATCGAGCTGTGGACGTCGGGGTCTGACGTTAACCTTGTGGACGGCTTCAACCTGGAGCTGTGGTTTCATGACAATGGCGTCAATGGGAACAACAATATCAGTATTGTCGACTTCTGGAATATCGATGTCGACCTTTGGGGCAACTATAACTCTCTATATGCTTACGACGTTGATGATGTATGGCTGGATGCCTATGGGGGCGGTCAGACGATCACCATCATCGACGCCTTCGATATCGAACGCCTCTATATCTCGGGCGGTGACAACTATGTTTACCTCAACGATGTAGAGTTTGTGACCGTCGATATTCGCGGCGGCGACAACACCTTGAATCTATATAACGTCGCAGAGAACGGGATATCGTTCGCAAATTCTGACGTTGATATCTACGGCGGCAGCAACACCCTGAACGTAGACGATATCTTTGACCTGGACTTGGATATTCGCGGCGGGTTCAACACCATCAGTGTCAACAACGCCACCGATATTGACATCAACACCCATGGCTATGGCGAAAACAATATCACATTGACCGATGTGGATGACGTGGCGCTGCATTTGGTCGGACGCAACACCACCCGTATTCACTCGACGGCTGAATTCAGCGCCGATATCACCGTGCATGGCGGTACCGGAACGAACCACATCACCACTGCGGGTGGGTTCGAGGCGACAGTCAACACCTATGGCAATACCGATGATACTGTCATTGCAGGGGCTGGTGGATCTTATATCTACACGCATGGCGGGAACGACTATATCGACTCGACCGGAGCGTTTAAGATCAATGTCTATGCAGGGGCAGGCGACGACACGATCATAGCCCGTGGAGCGGATGCCTATATTGATGCAGGCAGCGGCCACAACACGATTACCGCCAGTGGGGTTGGAGTGGGCGTTGTTGCCGGGTCGGGCAACGACACGCTGACAGTTGATGCAGCCATCGGTTACGCCAGCCTTGGCGATGGTCATAACACAGTGAATTTCAACGTGGGTGTCGGCTCGGTCACGGTTGGCTCCGGCGACGACACAATCAATGTCAACGCGGCAGGGGCTGCGATCAACGCGGGCGAAGGCAACAACACCATTCGTTTCAACGGCTTCGCCGGGGATATCTCGGTTGGCAGCGGCAATGATACGGTTCACGTGAACGCAGCGGGTGTCCGCCTGAATGCTGGCGAAGGGGATAACTCGATCCATTTCAACGGGTTTGCGGGCGATATCACCGTTGGTGGGGGCAACGACAGAATCTATGTGAACGCTGTGGGTGTCGGCATTGACGCCGGTGAGGGCAACAACCATTTCGATGTGCGCGCGTTGGGGGCAAACCTGACCGCAGGCAGCGGGAATGACAGCGCTTATGTTGGTGCCGCCGTTGGTGTTCTGGATTTGGGCGAGGGCAACAATACGATCGAGTTGCACGCCATCGGAGGATCCATCCGCGTAGGGTCGGGCGACGACACGATCCTTGCGCGGGTGGTCGGAGCCTCGATCGACGCCGGTCACGGGAACAACCTCTTTGACGTTCAAGCCGCAGGCGCCAGTCTGACTGCGGGCGATGGCGACGACACCGCGTTTGTAGGGGCTGCTGTTGGCTTGTTGAACCTGGGCGGGGGGAACAACGTTGTCGAACTGAACGCAGTTGGTGGCAACATCACGGTAGGAGATGGCGACGACACATTCGTAGTCAACGCTTTGGGCGCGGATCTGAACGCGGGCAACGGTGACAATATCATTACCGCAAAGGGCTTTGGCTTTTCGGCGGAAACCGGGTCAGGCAATGACCGTATCTGGTCCTTGGGCGTGGGCGGACAAGAGATTGACAGCGGTGATGGCAATGACATTGTCACCGCGTATGGCGGGGTCAACGTGGTCCATGCCGGGCATGGCCACAATCAGGTCGAGGTCGCGGGTGGCCTGAATGTCGTACAAGCAGGCTACGGCAACAACGTGATCGACGCTTACGGCGGCGCAAACGTGGTTCTGTCGGGCCACGGCAACAACGACGTAGACGCCTTTGGCGGCGCCAATGCCGTTTTCCTCGGGGACGGAGACAACGAAGTCGTCGCCGGCGGTGGCCTCAACATCATCGCGGTAGGGGATGGTGAAAACAACATCTTCGCCGCAGGCGGTCTGAACATCATCCTCGCGGGCAACGGAGATTCCAGCCTGAACACTCGCGCGCAGGCGGTCACCAATTCGGATCGCGGCGCAAATCTGGTCGAGAACGGCTCGTTCGAGCTTGGCACCGATATCGGAACCGGTATCTCTTTCCGCGTCCCTGATGGCTGGACGCAATCCTTCGGCCAGTTGGAAATTCACGACACGTCTATCTTTAACGATCAGGTCAGCCCGTATGGGTTCTCGGCTTCGGGCAGCGGGCGGCACATTCTGGAATTGGACGGCACGCGGAACTCGGGTGTGTACCAGGATATCGACACCCGCGACGGAGCGACCTACGAGATCACGCTCAGCTATCGCGGGACGACCACCGTGTCGGTGGAAAGCAACACGATCGAAGTCTGGTGGGATGGCGAAAAGGTTGGCGAGATCGCTGCGACCCATACCGATTGGCGCGACTATTCCTTTGCGGTCACCGGCGGTGACACCTCGCGGCTGGAACTGCGGGCAGCGGGCAACTCGGATCTGCTGGGCGGAGCCGTTGACAACGTGCGCGTGAATGAAATCCTGGGCACCCGAGACATCGGCGACGGCGTTTTGGATGCGGATTTCAACGCAACCGCCGCTGAAAACGTGCAGGACCTGTCGGAAAACATCGTTCAGAACGGGTCGTTCGAGCTGGGCACGCAGGCGGATACCGGCATTTCGTTTTATGTGCCGACAGGCTGGACGCAGTCCTTCGGGCGGCTCGAAGTCCACAACACCAGCTTGTTCAATGACAGCATTAACCAGTTTGGCCACAGCGCATCTGGCCATGGCGACCACATTCTGGAATTGGACGGAACCGAGAATTCAGGAATTTACCAGGACCTCAACACGCGGGCTGGGCTCGAATATGATATCACCATCAGCTATCGCGGAACGACAACGGTATCCGCGGAAAGCAACTCGATCGAGGTTTGGTGGGCCGGGCAACTGGTTGGGACGGTTGCAGATACCCACACTGATTGGCGCGACTATACTTTCCGGGTCACTGGGGCGGATACATCACGTCTTGAATTCCGGGCGGCGGGAACGTCCGACCTGCTGGGCGGAGCCATTGACAACGTGCGGGTTGTCGCGAATTCGCAAGCAACCGACGGTAATCTTCTGACCAATGGTAGCTTTGAACAAGGTAACTATGGCGATGCCAATTTCGGTCTTGGCCTGCCAGACGGCTGGCTATCGTCCTTTGGCACACCCGAATTCCTGAAGCTGGCAAATGCAGGCTACGGAAACGCCGCCGACGGCGATTATGTCATCGAACTGGCAGGCGGCGCGGTTGATGGCGGCTTTGGTTCGGGCATCTATCAGGATGTCGACACCAATTCGGGCAGCACCTATCAGGTCTCACTGAATTTCCGGGGACGAGATGGTGCAAACGGGGCGGATAACGCAATCGAGGTCTGGTGGGACGGTGCTCAGGTCGGAGTGATCTCCGAGGCGCATTCGGACTGGCGGACTTACACATTCGACGTGAACGGCGCGGCCGGGGATACGTCGCGGCTGGAACTGCGTGCAAATGACAGCACCCATCTGGGCGGGCTGATCGACGATGTGCGCGTCGTCGAGACCGGCGAGCTGAACGCCAATCTGACCGCTGGCCTGAACAATCCGGGCGCGGGTGACAATCTGATCACCAATGGCAGTTTCGAATTCGGCAATTACGGCGATGCCAATTTCGGACTGTCTCTGCCCTATGGCTGGTCCTCGTCCTTTGGCACACCTGAGTTCCTGAAAACCAGTACAATTGGTCTGGGTGCTGCTGCCGACGGAGAGTTTGCTCTTGAACTGGCTGGCGGTGCAGTCAACGGCGGATTTGGCTCGGGCGTTTATCAGGATGTCGACACCAACTCGGGCGAGACCTACCAGATTTCGCTGAATTTCCGGGGACGGGATGGCGCAAACGGGGCGGATAACGCGATCGAGGTCTGGTGGGACGGCGTACAGGTCGGAGTGATTTCCGAGGCGCATACGGATTGGCGGACCTATACATTCGAAGTCTCTGGCGCGGCTGGTGACAGTTCGCGGCTGGAGTTGCGCACAACCGACAGCACCCACCTGGGCGGGCTGATCGATGATGTGCGCGTCGAGCGTGTCGTTGACGGTGCGCAGCCTGCAGCCGATGAGCCCGGCAATGACATTCAGGCTTACGGCGTTGGTAACCTTGTGATCAGCGGCAGCGGCAGTGACCGTATCGTTGCGGGTAGCCTGTTGAACCTGGCAGCGCTTGTTGCAGTGGATGCCGCTGCCGCCAGCGATGATAGCGGGCTGGTCGGCAGCCTGTTCGGAACGTCGGATGGCACGGCCTTTGGAGAAGATCAGGCCGGGTCCATTCTGATCAATGCGCTGGCCAGCGTGACCAACCTGGCCAACGTGGTCATCGCGGGCAATGGCAACAACCAGATCAAGACTTATGGCGGCCACAACCTTGTGCAGGCCGGAGAAGGCGATGACGACATCACCGCGATCGGCAATGCCAACCTTGTGGTGGCCGGTAATGGCAACAACGATGCGCAACTTGTCGGCTCGCTCAACGCCTATTGGGGTGGCAGCGGCGATGATGAGATCGACCTGATCGGCGGTAACAACATCCTGCTGCTGGGCACCGGCGACAACACCGTGACTGGTCTGGCGCTGGGTCAGAACCTGATCGTGGGCGGCGGCAATGCCGGGGATACCGATGACATCGTGATCACCGGCAGCTCGAACTTCCTGTTCCTGGGCAGCGGCACGAATAACGTGCTGACCATCGGCCAGAGCAATATCGTTCTGGGCGGCGACGGCGAGGACACGATCTTTGCACTTGGCAACTTCAACTTTGTCAACGCAGCCAGCGGCACAAACAGCATCGCGGTGGCAGGTGTCACCAACTATGTGCTGGGTGGCGACGACAACGATCAGGCGCTGATCTTGGGCGGCAACAACGTGTCGCTGCTGGGTAATGGCAACAACGACGTGATCACGCTGGGCTACAGCAACGTGGTCTTCACCGGATCGCACAGCGACACGGTTTACGCCGGAGGTCGCTACAACGCGATCTCGACTGCGGCAGGCGAAGACACGATCATTGCCGCGGGTCAGGCCAATGTGGTTCTGTCCGGTGCCGACGACGATTTTGTCACCATCGCAGGCCAGCGCAACTTTGCCCTTTCAGGCACTGGAGATGACGTTGTCGTCTCGGTCGGTCAATACAACATCCTGCTGACAGAGGCTGGGGATGATACCGTCCTGACCGCAGGCAAGGACAATTTCGTGCTGACAGCCAGCGGTGACGATACCGTTGCGGCCTTTGGCAAGTTCAACCTTGTGGCTTCAGGCAGCGGCTCTGACGTTGTGATTGCCTTTGGTCAGACCAACTTTGTTGTGACTGACAATGAAATCACGATCGATCCGCAAGAGATCGCTGATTACCAAAAGCGCGTCAAAGACAAGAAAGAGGCCGACAAGACCGCAGCGGATGCGGCTGATCGAAAAGCCAAAGGCCTGCCGGAAAAAACTGCGCAGGAAACACCAACCAGCTCTACCACCAACACGGCCAATGCCACGGGTGTCAGCACCAAATACGAAGACAAGGATATCGGAGCCAGCTTCACAGCCGGTATCGCGGTATCGGGGTCGGCTTCGGTGCTGTTTCCCGATCTCGAATTCTCGACAGAAGGAGTGCCGGACGTCTACATCCCGGGGTTCAGCACGCCGCAGATCAATCTGGATATTCCCGATATTCCGGAACTGCGCAGCCGGCCTGATTACCAATATGGTGAGTTGGGCGCCTATGGCCTGCCAGAAATCAGCCTGCCGGACCTGACGATCCCCGACCTGACTGTCGCCGGGCAGGCTCTGCCCAGCTTGTCGCTGCCCGATGTGTCAGATTTCGGGTTCCGCGATGACGGGTTGGATTTCGATTTCACGCTGGATATTGACTTTAACCCCAGCGCTTACGCCGAAATCAGCAATGTCTACAAAGACCTTGTCGGGGTCGAAAGCGCGGACGGGAAGGCGGGCATCTTCAACTCGTCCAACGGAATTCGCCTCAGCCCCAACAGCGGCAATGCGGAATTCCAGGCCTATACCGAACAGCGCGGCGATGTCGGGCCTGCAAGCGGGGGCAACAACACCTTCTTTACCGGCACCGATCTGGCCAATTCGCCTTCGATTACGGGCAGTGCCAATGGCGGGTATCAGGCACTGCAGACCGAGGATGAGTTTGACGTTCAAGTCAATCCTGCCGAAGCAGCGCCAGAAACCGCCCCACCCACGACCATCAGCCTGCCTACCTTTACGCTGCCTGAAATTTCGGTGCCCTCTTTTGCCATCGGCGGAGCAGATCTGTCGGGCCTGTCGGATATCGACACCATTTTGGGAGGACGCGAGTTCTTTGGCCTGTCGATCCCCGAATTCGACATTCCGGCCGAGTACCTGGAGATTCCCGATTTTGATCTGGACGACTTTGCCAGCCGCGATGCGGTGACGCTGGGCGCGCAGACCTTCACGATCCCGGAACTGGCCTTGCCCACGGTTGCAGGCGTCAACTGGGCGCAACGGTTTGGCAGCTTTAACCAAACCTACAACTTCCTGCAAACCGATGCGGATGGCGGCGAAGGTGACATTGCAGTGGTCGGTGGACGCGAAAACCGTGTCTACACCGGCGGAGGCGACGACGCGGCGCTGGTTCTTGGCAAAGCCAACAGTGTCTATCTGGGCGCGGGCAATGACGCCGCCGCCGTGTTCGGGACCGAGCGCAACTTTGTCAACGCAGGCGCCGGTGCGGATATCTTGCTGGCCGTGGGTAAAACCAACAGTCTGAATGGCGGGGCGGGCAACGACATTGTCTTTGCCATTGGGGAATCCAACACCGTCCGCGGCGGCACTGATCCCACACCCGGCGTGACCGACGACAACATTCTGATTGCCATCGGCAAGAAGAACGACATCGACTCGTCCAACAATGGCAATGATCTGAATGGTGGCGTCGACGTTGCCATCGCGATCGGCTCGGAAAACAAGGTACGCACCGGCGGCGGTGACGATACAGTTCTTAGCGTCGGGGTCAAAAACGACACCGGCACCGGTGGCGGCAACGACATCGTGGTCAGCATTGGTAAAGAGAACAAAGTCGATCTGGGGCGCGGCAGCGACGTTGCCCTGGTGTTGGGGGTCAAAACCGAAATCAACGGTGACAAACAGACCGACTTGAATGGCGACGACATCATCTTTGCCTTGGGTGGCCGCAACAAGATCGAAGGCAACGGAGGCAATGACAGCATCTTTGTTGCCGGTCTCTACAACACGGTACTGGCTGGCGGGGACGATGACCTTGTGGTCAGCACTGGATCGCGCAACCTGACCTCGTTGGGGTCGGGTGATGATATCGGCATCACCATAGGTGTGGCCAGCCTGACGACCGGTGGTCTTGGGGATGACACCATAATTAATGTCGGCGCGCGCTATGCCAGCCTTGGGGGTGCTGGGAACGACGTGTTCCTTGGTATCGGCAACGGATATCTGGATGGTGGCGACGATCAGGACGTCTTCCTGAACTTCGGGACCGGGACGTTGGACTTCCTGTTCAACGCGGGGATTTCGGTTGTGTCGGAAACGCTGGCAAATGTGGTTGGCGCCCTGGATACAGTGCTGGAATCCTTCGAAGTCAGCGGATCAGCCGCGTTGGGCGGGGTCTTCAGCTTTGTCGAAAACTCGGTACTGAACGGTGGCGCGGATGACGATGTGTTCGTGGCGGGCTTTGGCAACTCGGTCGCCTTCGGCGGAAGCGGCGCGGACCAGTATATCTATACGCTGGGCAGCGGGCGCTTTGCGGTCAGCGACCAGATTCAGACCAACCTGCAGGATAGCGCATCTGCTCTGACGGGGACAACAGCCGAAGGTCTGTCGCAATTGTCCAACGGCGATGACGCAGCATTCAGCACCTATTTCGACGACGTCGAAAACGGGGTGCTAGGGGATGCCTCGGGGTCCGCCGCATCGGTTCTCAGCAACGATGCTTTTGTGGATGTGCTGATCTTCCGAACTGCCAACGGGGATACCACCGATATCACTACCGACAACCTTGTCTTCTCGGATGCGGATGACACGATTGACGTTGTGGTGGGCGGGGCCTCGCTGGGTCAGGTGCAGATCAACCAGTTCGGCAGTGAGGACATAATCCGCGTCGTGGATCATGACAGCACCTCAGAGATCACGTTCGGGCAGCTCATTTCAAGCTCGACTGATGCGCAAGACCCGTTCACCGAGTTTGATGTTGTTGCCGCAATCCAGTCCGGAGTTGATGCAACGATCGCGTATCTCAGTGAAGGCGTGGCCGATCTTGCAGCCAGTAACACTTCCGCAACACGCAGTATCGAAAACGGTGCTTTCCAGGAAGTTTCGTCAATATACGACGATCTGTCGATCCTGAGTAGCGACAATCTGGTCTTTGTCTGATCCCCCCCGGCTCGGCGCGTTGTCCTGCGCCGGGCCACTAACATCCCTCTGCGTAAGGAGCGTTAAATGCAACACGTTTATATTGATGGCATCACGGATATCTCGACGATCAACGGAGTGGTACGTGTCACTTGTGGGTGTCTGAAAAAATCCCCGACCGAGGGGGAAGCTCCGGCAAGCGAAAATACCCTGATGATCAACATGTCGCTTCATGCGCTTCTGCAATGCCATGCGCAGATTTCAACCATGATCAAGGTGCTTGAAGAGAAAGAAATCTACAAACACGTGGAAAAAACGTCCGAAACCGATGCCTAGGCTAAGTTGGATTTTCAAAGGTTTGCGGGCAAAGGGCTCTGGTAAAGCCAGGAAGATCTTTCTGGTTTAAGGTACTGAAAAGACAGGGCTAAAAAATGGCAGGTTCAGAGGCCAGGCAGATTCAGGCGGGGCGCGCCGAATTGCGCGGTGCACGGCGTCAAAGCCGTGGCCTGTTTTGGTGTGTCGCCATTTTTAGCTTTTTTGCGAACCTGTTGATGCTCACTGGCCCGCTATACATGCTCCAGGTATATGATCGCGTCTTGGGTAGCCGCTCGGTCGAAACACTGGTCGCCCTCTCTGTGCTGGTGGTCTTCCTCTACGGTATGATGGGATTGCTGGACTACGCGCGAGGTCGACTTTTGGGCCGAATAGGCGCGCGGTTCCAATCCGACCTTGATCCTCGTGTTTTTGATGCGGCGCTGCGTAGGGCGTCAGGTCCGGGGAAATCAGATAACACGGCCGGTCCAGCTGATCTGGTTGCCATTTCGCGGTTGTTCTCGTCTCCAGTTTTCGGAGCGGTTTTTGATCTGCCCTGGACCCCGGTATTTTTCCTTGGAATTTGGGTTTTCCACCCATGGCTGGGCATACTGGCCCTCGTCGGTGGGGCCGTTCTTATTGCAGTAACTGTCATCAACCAGGTCACCACGCGCGCACCTAGTCAAGCGGCCAATCGGGCTTCGGTCGAGGCACAAGTCATCTCGGACCAGATGCAAAATGAGGCCGAAATGGTGCAGGCGCTGGGAATGCGTGGCGCAGCCTTTACTAGGTGGAGCAAAGCACGTGACAACGCATTGTCCGAACATATGCGCTCGGCCGATCTTGGAGGGACGTTCACAACCACGACAAAGACATTCCGACTGTTCTTACAATCTGCAATGCTGGGGCTTGGCGCACTGCTTGTGCTACGGGGCCAGATGACGCCAGGGGCAATGATTGCGGGTTCGATCCTGATGGGCCGTGCCCTTGCACCTATCGAACAGATCGTCGGCCAATGGCCAATGGTTCAGGCTGCTATGCGAGGCTGGGGACAACTGGCCGAGCTTTTGGGCACGGTTCCAATCGAAACAAAGCGAACGCCGCTGCCAACGCCGAAAGCCCGACTTGAAATACGTAACCTCACCATTGTTCCACCCGGTGAAACGCAAGCCGTCTTAAAAGCTGTCAACTTCGCTGTTTCACCAGGGCAAGCCGTGGGGGTGATCGGTCCGTCAGGTGCTGGTAAATCAAGCCTCGCAAGGGCGTTAACAGGCGTATGGCCTTCGGCAGGGGGGTACATCCGGTTGGATGGGGCCAGTCTTGATCAATATACGCCAGATGTTCTGGGGTCGCATATCGGGTATCTGCCGCAGGAGGTGACCTTGTTTGACGGAACCATTGCCGAGAACATAGCTAAACTGGCCCCGGACCCCGAAGCTGAAAAGGTGGTATCAGCTGCGCGCAAGGCGGATGCGCATGAAATGATCCTCAAATTGCCAAAGGGTTATGACACGCCTGTCAGAGCCACTGCCAATCGCCTGTCTGGTGGTCAGATTCAACGCATCGGTCTGGCCCGAGCGATGTATACCGATCCTGTCATTCTTGTTCTGGATGAGCCGAACTCGAACTTGGACAATGAGGGCAGCGAAGCAGTGAACAAGGCGATCCGGGGGCTCAAGGCTGATGGCAAGTCCCTGTTGATTATCGCGCATCGGCCCGCCGTTCTGGCAGAATGCGATCTGTTGTTAATGTTGGATGGCGGAACTGTACGGGCCTTTGGACCCCGAGACGAGGTTTTGCGAAAAGTGGTCAGGAACAGCAATGATGTCGCCCGAACAGATGCGCAGGGAGGTGTCCAGTGACCCGACCGGTTCAGCAAAACAACGGGCAATGGTCCGCGAAGGGGCCGTTGATTCTGGGCGTTTTGACACTGTTTCTGTTGCTTGGAGGTTTTGGCGCCTGGGCGGTACTTGCCCGTATCTCGGGCGCGATCATCGCTAGCGGACAGATTGAGGTCGATCAGAACCGTCAGGTGGTTCAGCACCCCGATGGTGGCGTGGTGGCAGAAATTCTGGTGGATGAAGGAGACGAGGTCAGGGCAGGTGAGACCTTAATTCGTCTGGATTCAAGCGCTTTGGAGTCCGAGTTGGCCATCGTTGAAAACCAGCTCTATGAGTTGATGGCCCGCCGCGGACGGCTAGAAGCTGAAAGGGATGGGCGCGAATCCATCCGGTTTGACGTTATTCTGTCGGAAGCTGCGGCTAAAGATTCAGACGCTGCGGATCTGATTGCGGGTCAAAAGCGGCTGTTTTCCGCGCGTGCGGCATCGACGCGCAACGAGATCGCCCAACTTGAGAAGCGCGCCAATCAGATCAAGAACCAGATAGATGGTCTGGCGGCACAGGAGGCGGCGCTGTCCCGGCAGCTTGAATTAATCACACAAGAGTTGGCCGGGCAGCAACAGTTGCTGGATCGCGGCCTGGCGCAGGCGTCTCGTGTTTTGGCCTTGCAAAGAGAAGATGCCAACCTGTCGGGCCAGATGGGTGACCTCAAGGCGCGTAAGGCAGAAGCCGAGGTGCGGATCACCGAGATTGGAATCGAAATCCTCAAGCTCGCCACTGCTCAGCGCGAAGATGCTATATCCCAGTTGCGCGACCTGACGGTTCGTGAGTTGGGTTTGCGGGAAGAACGCCGGGCTCTTTTGGATCGTCTGGCTCGTCTTAACATCAAGGCTCCGGTCGCAGGCGTAGTGTATAGTCTGCAGGTCTTTGCCCTGCAATCCGTTGTCCAACAGGCGGATCCGGTTCTGTTCATTGTGCCGCAGGACCGACCATTGGTGATCAACACACAAGTTGAGGCTATTCATATTGACAAGCTGAGTATCGGCCAACTGGTCACCCTGCGTTTTCCAGCGCTGGATCAGCGCAAAACACCTGAACTTAGCGGTCGCGTTGTGACAATTTCGGCAGATGCTTTCGAGGATAACACCAGTCAGCTGCGATATTACCGGGCCGAGATCACATTGAACGAAGGCGAAACGCGAAGGCTGCCAGAAGGTTCGATTCTTGTACCTGGCATGCCTGTTGAAGCTTTCATCCGAACCGCGGATCGCAGCCCCTTGGGGTATTTGGTCAAACCTATGGCAGACTATTTTGCGAAGGCATTTCGTGACTAGTGTCTGGGCGATCGGACGCCGTCGTTTGCAGCAACCTTCCGTACCCATGCACAGAATTGGCAAGACCCATGATGCGCCGAGCCTTATACATCATTGCTTGGTTTGACGTGACAATTGGTTTGCCCAATGCCTGTTCTAATTGGTCGATAATTTCGACACTGCGCATATCGGTACAGGAAAGAACAATCGCATCAGCCTTCGGGTGGTCTGCAGCTCGTCCAAGCTCGAACACGGCTTGGGGGCTTATCGTACCCTGTCCAAAATTGTCCAACGTACTTGCGACTTCCGAGCGATTGACCGTGTGGATTCCGGCCTCGGTCAAAAAACTGACAGCAAGGTCTTTGATTGCGGCGACATAGGGCGAAGCGAACCCGATATTTTTCGCGCCCAGTGATCGCAGTGCAAACACGATTGCTCCGGCAGCGGTAATTGTCTCGGCTCCGCATTCGGCTTTAATCCGGGTCGCAAGTGTCCGGTCAAAGGCGAACCCATGGGTCAAGGTTGCAGATGTGCATCCATAAAGTATGACCTCGGGCCGGACCCCTTGGAGCAAACGAAGCGGCTCAACCAGATCTGCGGCTCCAAGGCCGTGCATCTGTTCGGCATCAGGAATCTCATCCTGATCATAACCGCCCATTCGCGCGAAATGCAGCGATACCCCGTCGGGGCGCAACAAATACATATCAGGTTCAAGGTTGGTGTTCGTGAAGGGCACAAGAATGCCGAAACGGGCCACGCCTCGGGAATGCTTCATAGTGTGTCCCCTTCGATCCAAGCTTCCAACAGTTGGGCCGTGCAGTCCATTTCGGCGGGTTGGCCGACTGTAATCCGCAGGCATTGAGGCAAGCCGACCCCGGCCTGTCCACGTGCAATGATGCCGCCAGCCCGAAGCGCAGCATTGGCCGACCGTGCATCTTGGGGGTTTGCAAAGCGGATCAACACGAAATTAGTGAAGCTTTCTGGAACCTCGAAACCCGCACGGCGTAGTCTTGTCGCGAAATCGTCGCGCAGTTGGATCGTTTCTGACCGAGTGGCCTTCATATAGTCCTGATCATTCAACGCGCCTATCGCCGCAGCCTGAGCAGCCACTGATATGTTGTTGGGATTCATGATCTTACGGGTCTGTGTCGCGATATCCAAAGGGAACATGCCCCAGCCGATCCGCATACCTGCCAATCCGTAGGCCTTGGAAAACGTCCGCAAAACAACCGTGTCACCGCGTTCGACCAGATCGAAGACAGGCTCGTTAAGATGGTCCGCATATTCGCCGTAAGCCTCGTCAACAACCAGCAACACTTGATCGGGAAGAGCCTCGCGCAAACGCACAAGATCTGCTTTCGGGATAATGGTACCAGTCGGATTGCCCGGATTAGCAATAAAAACGATACGTGTGTCGGGTTGAACATGGTCGATCAGCGCATCAACGCATACTCCGCGTGACTTTTCTGGGGCGGTATCAAAACGTGCGCGGGCGACTTGTGCGGCGGTTTTGAAAAACGGATAAGCATGTGCCGGTGCAAGTACCGCACAGTTTTCATCTGCGTAGGCTTGGGTCAGGCATGAGATCAACTCCATAGACCCGTTGCCACATAATATCCACTCGGCTGGCAGATCATGCAGTGCGGCCAGCGCCGAGCGCAGATCGCGCCAATCGGGATCAGGATAAAGATGACCTGCTTCCATAGCGCGCGCAGCAGCAGAAACTGCCAGCGGACTGGGAGGTGTCAGACTTTCATTCTGCGCCAGGGATATTAAGCGCTTACCTTCAAGATCGCTCAATTCAGCAAGCGCGTAAGGCGACAGTCTTGAAACATGCGACGCAGGTTGGATCATGTTTCCACCCCATAGACGTCACGCGCGGACTGCTCCGTGATCAGGCCCGCCTCTAAGTCGCGCAGAACCTCGGTTCGGCTACGGTCACGGGGTGATCCAAAACCTCCGCCGCCCGGTGTTTCGAATACAAGAGTCTGACCCGCCTGTATTCGGACCTGACCTTTTCCTGGCAAGACAGAACCATCGTGGCCGACCCGAATGCGCCCATTGGCACCTGCTAATCCACCAGATCGCCCACGTGCGGGGTTTTTAACCCGTTCCACTGAAAGGAACAGCAACAGGTCTTCGTCACAAGCGGATCGAAGCTCGATATGCTGCCCTAGACCGCCCCGCCTTTGACCCGCACCGCCGGAATCTGGTTTTAATTCTCGTCGGGTTATCAATACTGGTGCGACCGCTTCGGTCGTTTCGACCTGCGATCCCCAAACCCCAGATGGGAACGCAGTTGCCGAGAGGCCGTCCAAGCCGGGTCTCGCGCCAGTACCACCACTGAACACCAACTCAAGCGCGAACTGTTCGCCTCCGGTCTGCGGCGCTTCGGGCGCATGTCGCAAAGGCAGGTCGCACATGCACGACGCGCCTTCGGCAGGTACGTGATCGGGCAGGGCCTGCGCGAGGCACCCATACACCAGATCCGGTGTCATCTGGCCCAGCGTGTGACGCATTGCAACAGGCGCACCCGGCTGCGCATTCAGAATGCAGTCTTTCGGCCCCGACACGAGGAAAGCCGCCAATGATCCTGCATTGTTGGGAATATCTGGGCCTATTAAGCACCGCAGGGCAAAGACCGAATAGGCGGTCGCGTAATTCAGGGGTACATTGATACCCTTGCTGGACAGTCCCGAAGTACCCTTGAAATCCAGAACGATCTTGTCCGCCTCAATCGTCAGGGCGGCGTGCAGTTCAATTTCGCGCTCGTACCCGTCTACTTTCAGTACGTTATGCCATGTGCCTTTCGGTAATCCAGCGATGACGTCAAGCGTGCCGCGATACGATGTTTCGATAATATAGTTTGCCAATTCATCCAGCCGATTGATGCCGAACTCTTGCATCATGCCAGACAATCTGACCGCTCCGGCCTCGCAGCATGCGATCAAGGCGTAAATGTCACCTTCATTTGCAACAGGTTCACGTGAGTTTGCCTTCACGATCTCGATCAGCAGAGCGTTGACAGTACCGGCCTCTACCAGTTTGCAGGGCGGAATAAGCAACCCCTCGTCGTAAACATCTGACCCTTCCGGCCCCATTCCCAGACCACCCAAATCGACCAGATGAGACGTGCAGGCCGTAAATCCAATCACCGTGCCGTCCAGAAATACAGGCATCATCAGCAGGAAATCGTTCAGGTGCCCAGATGCGATCCAGGGATCATTGGTCATGTAGATGTCGCCGGGCTGCATGTCTTGCACGGCAAAGCGGCCACTCAAGGTTTTCACCGCCTCGGCCATCGTGTTGATATGCCCCGGGGTTCCTGTAACGGCCTGCGCCAGCATCCGCCCCTGCACATCGAATATACCGGCCGAAATGTCGCCACACTCTCGCACGATCGGAGAAAACGCGGCGCGGATCAGCGCTTGTCCTTGTTCTTCTACAACCGCCAGCAGGCGGTTCCACATGACCTGCAACCGTGTTTCTGACAGATTCATCATGATCCTCCAGCGTTGCGGGCCAGCCAGATGTTCCCGGCCTCGTCCAACCGCGCCGAGAAATCAGCGCTGACCAAGGTTGTTGTTTGCGGTTCCATAATCAAAGCCGGTCCTGACAGATGATCACCAGGTTTCAGAGTGGCGCGGTCATAGAGACCTACCTTTCGCCAATCACCAGTGACGTCGCACAGGATTGACCGAAAGCCGTGAGGCCTGGCTTGACGTTTTTTTGCCGAAGCCACAGCCGGTGTTAAAGCGGGAGGAAGCGATGAGACCTCAAGCCCCCAATTCATGATTTCGATGCGCATACCGGGAACTGCGCGGCTAAACTGTCTGATGTATTCATTCTCGAAACTACGGTGCAGCTCTGGAATGTCTTCTTCTTGCAGTGACCTATTGGGCAGCTGAATTTCTATCTCGTGACCTTGTCCGTGATACCGCATGTAGGCCCGCCTTCGTTGCACGAGCGCGCCAGTTGGGGCGCCGCTGCGAACAACAGACCGGGCCTCTTGCAACATCAGGTCAAAAAAAGCGTTGAGATCCTGCAAATCGAGCTTGTCGAGTGTTGTGTAGCGTGAGCGAATGATCTCGAATGATACCGGTGCGAACAGAAACCCGACCGCTGAGCCCACGCCCGGGTCGCGTGGGATAACGATCCGGTCGACCTGCGCGCGCCGAGCCACTCGGGTGGCATGTAACGGACCGTTGCCGCCAAAGGCGATCATAACGCGCGCAGTTAAATCCTTGCCGGACTCCACAGCGTGCATTCTGCCTGCGCTGGCCATGTTTTCGTCAACGATTTCGCTAATACCGAGCGCCGCCTGATCTGCCGCCAACCCCAACGACTTTCCAATGCTCTGGTCCAAAGCGCAGTGCGCAGCGTGTGTGTCTATTTTTAGACGCCCTTCGGCAAACCGGTCCGGATCTATATACCCTTGCGCCACATCCGCATCGGTGACCGTAGGATGCATGCCGCCATTGGAAAACGCCGCTGGACCGGGTTCAGAACCAGCACTTTGCGGGCCGACATGCAGGCGCCCCAAACGATCTACATGGGCAATCGAACCGCCGCCCGCGCCGATCTCGATCATTTCGATGACCGGAATACGAACGGGCATACCCGATCCTTTGATAAATCGCGCCGCGCGGGCTATCTCGAATTTACGCGCGGTCTGCGGGCGAAAGGCGTCGATCAGGCAGAGTTTGGCCGTCGTACCGCCCATGTCAAAGCTCAGAACTTCCCGCTCGTCCGTCTCGGCGGCAACCCGCGCCGCAAGTATTGCGCCTCCGGCCGGGCCGGACTCGACCAAACGGATAGGCAGGCGCGCCGCTGTTTCCAGCGTCGTCATACCTCCGCCTGCGGTCATCATTAGAATAGGGCAAGCCAAGCCTTCAGCGTTAAACCGCATTTGAAAGTCCGACAAATAGTCTGCCATCTGCGGCTGGACATACGCGTTGGCAATGGTTGTCGACAGTCGATCGAATTCTCGCGCCTCGGGGCTGACCTCATGTGACAAGGAAATGGCCACCTCTGGCAAAGCCTTGGACAAAAGCTTCCGCAACCTGATCTCATGCGCCGGGTTGGCGTAGGCATGCAAAAGGCAAATCGCGAGAGCCTCGGCACCACAGTCGGACAGGTCGCGAACAAGCCTTGCGACATCCTCCTCTGCAAGCCCGGACAGTTCGCGGCCCCGCGCATCCATCCGCCCTCGGATTGTAAAGGCGCGCGTGCGCGGCACGATCAGGTCTGGCTTGACCAGGTTGATATCATACTGGCTGTAACGGCGCTCATAGGCGATTTCCAGAATGTCCCGAAACCCTTCTGTTGTCACGGTCGCGACCCGAGCACCGCGCCGTTCGATCAGTGCATTTGTGGCAAGGGTTGTTCCGTGAATAAATCCGGTGATGTCGCGCCAATTTGCGTTGGCATCTGACATCACACGCCGGACACCTTGCAGCGCGCCCAAAGTTGGGTTGCTGGGTGTCGTAGGCGTTTTGGTCGTTGCCAAAATCTGGTCTTGTTCGTTGACCAAGACCGTGTCGGTAAATGTACCACCAATATCGACTGCAATACGCAGGCCGTTTTCAGGTTTCATTCAAAGCCATAAGGATTGAGTTAAGGGATTTTGAGCCTGTGTCGCGCTGACAGCGGACCCAACGACGTTTCAGCTAGTGACGGTCACACGACCAAGTCACAGCCAGTCGCGCGGCGCCCCAGCTGTGCGCCACCGGCCATAGCAGGCATGTCTGAAACGACCACGATTCCCATGTTTGCAACTCTGCAAGAGGTTCGAACGCGCTGTCAATAAAACGAGCGCGGTAACCTCCCTCGGCTTGCACCGTCAATCCAGCTGGTCGGCACCGCCGGATTTACGGTGGCGGGCCGCCCGCATGCGATCAGCAAGGGTTTCGATCGGGTTTTGAGCGTCCTGTGCGTCTTCCAGAGCCTCGACCTTTTCAGCGTTCATCTGAAAGGTTGCGCGCATGGGCACAAATCCATCGACGACCATTACCATTTGATCTGATGGAGCGATGGCCAAAGTTCCGGTCACCCGGATGGGCTGGTGCATGTAACGCGGCACCCAGTCTGAATCCAATTGCAGACGGATCATCTGATTTGGTGGTGGCGGTGGGAAATGGCTACACATCCCCAGTTGGGGCACAAGATAAGCCAAGGGCTGACCATCAGTGTCAGGCGGAGCGGGGATAGCATACCCTGACACAGTAAAAGACCGACCATCCAGTTTGGGGTTTCCAGCCGTAGCGGCACGCTCGCGCCGTACGGTCACTGCCTCGCGCTGATCCAGAAGCCAATCAATGTCCACGCCTTTCGCCGCCAAGGCGTTTTCGGTTTCTGCCAGAAGCTCCTGCCACTTCATTCTCTCGTCCGGGGTGCCGATTTCTTGCTGTAGTCTACCGCGCAATCGTACTGCAAAAACCAGATCGTCAAATTCTTCAGGGCCCAGTGTCCGAAACGGATCTTCAAACACTTGCGCGGCGGGGTCCGGCATCTCGGCCCAATCCAGCGTTTCGTCAGGCATCGCGTCAGCCATGAACGTCATCATGAGCAGAGCAGCCATCCAGCTGAAACCATGTTTTCGCAAATTAGACACAACTCACCATCGTTGGCATAATCCAACTTGAGTATTATGGACTCTGTGCTGTGAATCCAGCCTTGGCCCAGAACAAATTTGCAGAGAATCAGCCCTGCCGACGCGCGCGATGATTTTGCTGCAGGGTAGTCTTAGTCTGAAACTGAAATGCTCCGGCTCGCGCCAACTCAAAGTACAGTTGAGCCCTGCAATGCAGCAAGCGTTCAGGATTTAGTCTAAAATTTAGGCAAGCACGGTGTCGCCAACAAAACTGGTGGCCCCTTTGTTGTCAGGCCAAAACCGACTGAGCAATCTAAACGGGCAGGGTGCTTAGGGTTCCGCTGGCATTGTCAGGTCAGGTCCAAGAAGCATCACCTTGTCGGCAAACTCCGACAAGGCACACGGCGGGCCAAAATCCCGGGAGGTTACTGCGCTGGTTTCGTCCGCGCCCGATCTCATTGTTCCGCCAGCGGTCCGGAAACCCTCCACGATTTTGGCGGGACGTGACAACGGGGAATGACATGAAAATGACTAAGCTGATGTCCGCGACCGCCCTTGCCTTGGGTGTTCTGGCCGCGCCGCTGGCCGCACAGGAAAAGACCGAGTTCAAGCTGGCATGGTCAATCTATGTGGGCTGGATGCCCTGGGGGTATCTGGAAGACAGCGGGATCATGGACAAATGGGCCGACAAATACGGCATCGATGTCGAGATCGTGCAGTTCAACGATTATGTCGAGTCGATCAACCAATACACCGCCGGTGCGTTTGACGGTGTCTCGGCCACCAATATGGACACTCTGTCGATCCCCGCAGGGGGCGGGGTTGATACGACCGCGCTGATCGTGGGTGACTATTCCAACGGTAATGATGCGGTGATCATGAAGGGCGCAGGCAGTCTGGAAGACCTTAAGGGCAAGCCGGTCAATCTGGTGGAACTGTCGGTGTCGCATTACCTGCTGGCGCGGGGGTTGGATTCCGTGGGGCTTGAGGAGTCCGATCTGGCCTCAGTCATCAATACGTCGGACGCCGACATGATTGCGGCCTTCGCCACGCCTGATGTCGAGGCGGTAGTGACATGGAACCCGCTTGTGTCTGAAATCATGGGCAGCAACCCAGATGCAGTGAACCTGTTCGACAGCTCGAAAATCCCCGGTGAAATCCTGGACCTGATGGTGGTCAACACTGAAACGCTTGAGGCCAATCCATCATTCGGCAAGGCCGTGGCAGGCGCCTGGTATGAGGTCATGGCGCTGATGGCTGCGGGCGACGAAGAGGTTCTGACCGCCATGGCCGAAGCCTCGGGCACCGATCTGGAAGGCTACAAGGCGCAGCTTGCCGCGACCGAGATGTTCTTTGACCCGGCCGCCGCCGTGGCACAGGCCAGCGCCGGGGATCTGCCGGAGACCATGACCAATGTCGCCGAATTCCTGTTCGACAAAGGCATTCTGGGCGAAGGCGCTCCCAGCGCTGATTTCGTGGGCATCGCTTATCCCGATAGCACGACCACGGGCGACGCGGGTAACGTCAAGTTTCGCTTTGACACGACCTACATGCAGATGGCCGCTGACGGCGACCTGTAAGCAAGCTTCGGGGCGGTCCGCGCGGCTGCTCCGATCCCCCGACGTGCCAAGGATCGCCCACTCATGCGCCTGATCAATCACAAACCCGGACGCCCCGCAGCGTTGCTGCTGGCCGCGCTGCCCTTCGTGGTGCTGTTTGTGGCCTATGCGGTTGCCTCGGATATCCGGCTGACAGCGAACCCGCAGGACAAGCTGCTGCCCGCGCCCTCAACCATTCTGGACACGGCGCACCGGCTGTTCACGGAACCTGACCGCCGGTCGAAAGAGATCCTGCTGTGGAATGACACGTTCGCCAGTCTGGCGCGTTTGCTGGGCGGGGTCGGGATTTCGGCGGCGCTGTCTTTGGTACTGGGGCTGGCCATCGGTTTGCTGCCCTATGCGCGGTCGCTGCTGTCCAGCTTTGTTGCGGTGATTTCGATGGTGCCGCCGCTGGCGTTGCTGCCGATCCTGTTCATCGTGTTCGGGCTGGGCGAGCTGTCCAAGGTTGTTCTGATCGTCATCGGCATCACCCCCTTCATGACCCGCGATCTGGCGCAGCGCGTTATGGAGATTCCTAAGGAACAGATCGTCAAGGCGCAAACGCTTGGGGCTTCGACCTCTGTGATTGCTCTGCGCGTAGCCCTGCCGCAGATTCTGCCGCGCCTGATTTCGAATGTACGCCTGTCGCTGGGGTCGGCCTGGCTGTTCCTGATCGCGGCCGAGGCGGTGGCCTCGAATGTGGGTCTTGGCTATCGCATCTTTCTGGTGCGCCGTTATCTGGCGATGGATGTGATCCTAACCTACGTCATCTGGATCACCCTGCTGGCCTTCGTGATCGACTGGGCGCTGAAAACCACCTCGCGCCGTGCATTCCCGTGGATGGAGGCCGGACTATGAGTTTCGTATCCGTTCGCAATGTCTGGCAACGCTACGACGACCGATCCATTCTGGAGCGCGTCAATGTCTCGGTCGATGAAGGCGAGTTCATCTCGATCGTCGGCGCGTCGGGCTGCGGAAAGTCCACCTTCCTGCGAATGCTGCTGGCTGAAGAGCGACCCCATAAGGGCGAGATCAGCATTGATGGTGGTGACACCGCTGTCGAGCCGAACCGCGAACGCGGCGTGGTGTTTCAGAAATACTCGGTCTTTCCGCATATGACCGTGCGCGACAACCTGATTGCAGGCGAAAGCTTTGAACGCCCCTTTGGCCGTTTGCGCGGGGCCGCACGCACCGAGGCCGCAGCGCGGGCAGACGCGATGCTGGAACGGATCGGCTTGAACCATGTGGCCGATCAATTCCCGGCGGCGCTGTCGGGCGGGATGCAGCAGCGGCTGGCCATCGGTCAGGCCATGACAGCGCGGCCGCGCATTCTGCTGCTGGATGAGCCCTTCGGTGCGCTTGATCCGGGTACGCGCCTGCAAATGCATGATTTCCTGATGGAGTTGCGGGACGAAACCAACATGACCGTCTTCATGGTCACGCATGACCTGCAAGAAGGGTTCAAGCTGGGCGACCGGGTTCTGGTCTTCGACAAACCCCGCTGGGACCCGGACGATCCTGGCCTGTTTGGGGCCACGATCACCTATGATTTCGACGCCCGCAATAAGGGCATGCCGTATCAGGACATTCTCGATCAGTACCCCTCATTGGCGGGGGCCTGAACAACCGCAGCATGCGCCGCCGGGCTCCGCATGCTGCGTTCACCAAAGCCCGGGCAATCCCCGCCCGACAGCGGGACACTGATTTGGGAGACATACCGTGTTTTCGGATCCAAAGCGCACGCAGTCCCATCACCCGATGGACCTGCGCACTCATCTTGAACGCCGCGAAAAGCGTCAGCACCACCCCGACCTGACCAAACTGGCCGGATGGAAGGCCATGCAGAAAGAGGCCGACCTGCCAGAAGGCCGCTGGGACGAGGAACGCCGCTGGGCCTTGCGCATGGGCCTGACCGGGGCCGACAGCATCGAGGACAAGTCGATCCCCACCTTCGCAAGGGGTGAGTTACCGCATTTTGCGGGCATCAACACCTTCCTCAAGGCCCCATATGCGGAAGACGTGCTGGAGGTTGCCGATTATGACGCCACCGTGCTGGGCATTCCGTTCGACGGCGGCACCACCTATCGCCCCGGCACCCGGTTCGGGCCGCAGGGGGTGCGCAAGATCTCGGCGCTTTATACGCCTTACAACTACGAGATCGGGGTCGATCTGCGCGAACAGATGACCCTGTGTGATGCGGGCGACGTGTTCACCATCCCGGCGAATATCGAGAAAAGCTTTGATCAGATCAGCCGCGCGGTCAGCCATGTGTTCAGCTCGGGCTCGCTGCCGATCATGATCGGGGGCGACCATTCCATCGGCTTCCCCTGTGTGCGCGGGATCGCCGAATGCACGTCGAAAAAAATCGGTATCGTCCACTTCGACCGCCACGCGGATATTCAGGAAAAAGACCTGGACGAAAGGATGCACACGACCCCGTGGTTCCACTCCACCAACCTGCCCAATGTTCCGGCCAAGAACCTTGTGCAGATCGGCATCGGCGGCTGGCAGGTCCCGCGTGAGGCCGTCAAGGTCGCCCGCGAGCGCGAGACCAACATCATCACCATGGGCGACATGGAGAAGATGGGCGTCGACAAAACCATCGAGATGGCGCTTGAGATGGCGTGGGACGGTGTCGATATGGTTTACATGTCCTTCGATATAGACAGTATCGACTGCGGCTTTGTCCCGGGCACCGGTTGGCCCGAACCCGGCGGTTTCCTGCCGCGAGAAGCGCTGGCGTTGGCCTCGGGCATCGCCGCCGAAGGCATCTGTGGCATGGAACTGGTCGAGGTCTCGCCGCCTTACGACACATCCGATATCACCGCCCTGATGGGCACCCGCGTGATCGTGGATGTGCTGGGCGCGCTGGTGTCGAACGGCAAGATGGGCGCGCATAAGAAGTTCATCGACAAACCCGTCGCCATCCCACACGGCGAATTCGAGGGGCGGAGGTGGTCGAATGCCACATGATCACCCGCACCATCACCACCACGATCATGACCATGTCCATCACGGGCATGGCCACAACCACGCCCATGGCGACCACCTGCACAGCCACATGCACCACGAGGACGAGGCAGCGGACCTGCAGGTTCTGGCCACGCAATTCATCGACGGTTTCCTGCAGGCCGGTGACAAGACCAGCTATCTGAAACTGGCCGGTGTTCCCTTTGAACGCCCATCCAAAGATGGTGCCAAGGCGCTGAAACTGATCGATATCGAACTGAAAACCGAATGGCAGGTGGGCACCGCCTCACCCTCATTCGGATCGCGTGAGCTGAGCTATCTGCCCTTTCCCGGCCAGATGGTGCAGGAGCGCACCAATATGTCGCTGATCTATGTATCCATGGATGAGAAATCCACTTTAGACATCCGCGACTTTCTTCACCAACGCAAACAGGAGATCGAAGCATGAAACCTGTAAGACTCGCATCAGTAGCCGTATTGGCCGCAACGCCCGCGATGGCCCATACCGATCACGCGTTTCACACACACGGCAGCGAGGTTTTCTTAGTCCTTGCTGGCGTTGCAGTGATGGCTTTTGTGGCCTTCCGATCGAAGGGGTAAGTCTGTGGCTCGTGGCGCAGCTATTTAAGCACTGCGCCACGTGTAACCTTGTGCCTATGGTCAAATTCAGAATTTAGTATTTTCTAAATCATCAGTCCCTGTATCGTGAACCAAGTTGACCAGTGTGAAGCTCTGGGGATTTCGATATGGATATTTTAGCAGAACAACTCCGCGCGTTTCCGATTATGGCGCTTTTCCTGTGCCTGGGTCTAGGATACGGCATTGGGAAATTCAGGGTTGGAAAGTTTGAACTGGGAGGAATTGCCGGAACCCTTCTGGTCGCGGTTTTTGTAGGCCAGATCGGCGGCATTACCCTAAGCACTGATGTGCAAAACGTCTTCTTTTCCCTGTTTATTTTTATGGTTGGCTATAACGGCGGGCCGCAATTCTTTGCCGCTCTTAACCGCTCGGCTCTGACAAAACTGTTGGCGGCGTTCATGATGACCGCCTGGGGGCTTTTCTTCGTGATTGTCGTGGCTCGTATGGCGGGGCTGGACAAAGGGCTTGCGGCTGGACTGGCCGCCGGAGGGCTGACGCAGTCGGCGATCATCGGCACAGCGGGCAACGCGATTGATTTGCTAGGGCTCGCGGCAGATGAAGCGGAAAAGCTAAAAACCAATATCGCAGTTGGCTACTCGGTCACCTATATCTTTGGTTCAATTGGGCCGATTCTGGCCGTCAGCGTCATTCCTATCATTCTGCGCTGCGATCTTCGGCAAGAAGCAATCAAACTGGCCAGCAAACTCAGCGGAGGCGGTCGCAAGCTGGAGGAGGGTGAGTTTCTTCCAATGAACCGGTTTGAGGCGCGCGCCTATCGGGTGACTGCTGATGCGCAACTTGCCGGGCAATCTGTCAAGGCCATCGAGGAACGGTATGGCGGCGATCTGATTGTCGAGAAGCTGATGCAGAACGGAATTTCGGTAGAGCCTGAACCTGAAACCGTTGTCGGGGCAGGTGATGTAATCGTTGTCTCGGGTCTTGTCGCCTCACTTACCAGTTTCGAAGACACCGCAAGCGGCGAAATCGGGGAATATCCGCCGGAATTGGTTGTCGTGGAGGAACGCCGCAACGTGATCATCACCAATCGCAAACTGACAGGAAAAACTCTGGCAGAACTGAGGGCTGCATTGACCGCCGATCAGCGTCGTGGAGTTCACATCTCAAAGATCACGCGTATGGGTCATGACGTGCCGGTACTACACAATACGGAACTCCACGCTGGTGACGAGATCAGCATCGTTGGCCACAAAGATGACCTGAACAGGGTGGCCAAATTGGCAGGCTACGTGCCGCCCTCGGCCTCGGCTACGAACTTCATCGCTCTGGGTGTTGGTGTTGCCATCGGTTACCTGATTGGTGAGATCAGCTTTGTCATTGCTGGAACAAAGGTCGCACTTGGGTCGGGGCTTGGCTGTCTTGTGACCGGATTGATCATTGGCTACCTGCGCATTCGTCGACCCAAGATTGGTGGCATCAACCACGGCGCTGCAAACTTCCTTCAGAGCTTTGGACTGGCGGTATTTGTCGGCGTTGTCGGCTTGAATGCTGGAAAGCCGGCGCTGGAAGCCATCCAGCAATACGGCATTACCTTGCTCCTGCTGGGTGTGGTCGTCACCTTGATGCCGATGATTGTGCAATTCACGATCAACTACTTTATTTTGGGCATAAAAAACCCGGTCGAGGCATGCGCGGTCGTAACCGGTTCCCGGTCAGGCAACCCAGGCTTTGCGACGTTGTTGGAAAAGACCGGTAACGCGACGCCAACCCCCGCGTTTACGATGACTTACGCGGTCGCCAATATCTTTTTAACGCTCTGGGGCCCGCTTGTTGTGGCCTTTGTTCCCTGATCAAAGCGTCCGTAATCGCAAACTAACCGTGAAGTGGCAGGCTTTTCGCGGCCCGGTAGGCTTGCACATAGCCAACCGCCACCGCCCGAACTGCCCGGCCGATCTGGCGATAGGCGCTGTCATCTAGATTTGCAAAAGAGACACGTGCCGACCAGTTTGGTGCGTCAAAGCCCGACCCATTGAGCAGAACAATCCCATGGTCTTGTGCTAGTTTGAATGAGATATCCAGTGGGTGAACGTTCTCCTTAATCCACTCCACGACCTCTTCACCTACATATTTCCGTAGCCAGAATTCAAAGTCGATAATGCCGTAATACTTGTCGAAAAGCGGATTGTCAGAAACCTCGATCCCCAAGCCTTCGACCAGCTCATTGAAACGGTGATCGAGAATACCCCAGCAAAACGCCTGATATTTTTTCTCTTCGTCCATCAGTTCAACAAGCGAAAACAGCGTCATCATTACTTGCTGCGGCAGAGACAAACCCGCAGTATGATTCAACGCGACATCTCGGCTGTCCGCTACAATTCGATCAATGAATTTGAACGAGGACGGATCAGGGGTCAGCGTTTCGTATCGCGCTTCAACGACTGCACGCGTATCCGCTGGGGCTTGGGCGATCATTTTGTCGAAGATGTTGTTTTCAGACACTAAGATTGCGCCGAGACGCCAACCGGTACACCCAAAATACTTCGAAAAAGAATAAACGCCGATCGTGTTTTCCGGCAAATGTCCCATCACCGACTGAAAGTCTGGCACGAAGGTGCCATAGACATCATCGGTCAGGATAATCAGATCCGGACGTCGGGTATTGACGAAATGCACCAGCCGGGCCATGACCTCGGGGCTGATCGCAACCGACGAAGGGTTGCCTGGATTGACAAGGAAAAGTGCCTTGACCTTCGGGTCGGCCAAGAGCTCCAGATGATCATCCGTCAACTGAAAATGGTGTTCTTCCTCTGACGATATGTCGACCACGTTCAACCCGTAGTCTTCCAAAAGCGGCATTTCCAAATAAGGCGTAAAGATCGGTGTGCCCAAAGCTATTGTATCGCCTGCGTTAAGCAGTCGCTGGTTTTTAAGCGCCTTGAAAATATAGCACATCGCGGCGGTACCACCTTCGACAGCATATATGTCGAATTTTGCCTCGGGCCGATGCCCGGCGCACATCGCCCACATTATGTATTCGTGCACAATGGCTTCGTTGTGTTTCATGCACCGGTCAGGCATTGGATAGTGGTCGCCCACAATGCCATCGGTTAGTTCAAGGACGAAGTCGTCAGGCGTGAAACCAAATTTTTCAACGGCGCAGTCCACCATGGCCGCCAGCGTGTCGGCACCCGGGGGTCCATTCTGTTCCAAAGAATTGGTGCAATAGTCTTTCAACCTCTCGTAAGAACCGTTGCCTTGAGGCATTCCGGCCAACCCGACCTGTGGTTCATCGCGGTGTCGTTTTGCCTCGGTCATCGCAAACTGGCCCAGCAGGAAGAACGCCTCGCGTGCTTTGGTTGCGATCCAGTTGGGATTTCCACGCCCTGCATTTAGATAGGGCAGGGCCATCTGATGCGACTCTTTCTGAGCCAGCTTGATGAGTTCGTCTTTGATCTGAAAAGGGCTAAGATGTTCAAATTTGTGCAAGTTGAGCGTCTCGGGCATGACAATAAACCTTTAGAAAAAACTTCAGGAAAATTCATTGAAATCGTAGGCAAACCATAGGGCCAAAGTAAACAACGCTCTGATCGAAGGCATGGGCGGTGTCACAGACACTGGTATTCAAGACTTAGCCTTAGAACAGGGTGTTGAATGCCCAACCCATGGTGAGCTAGGCCATTTTCAGTGTGCTTTGGATGCCGTCTTGTCAGAATTAAGCACAGGCGCCATAGTTGCCATTAGAAATTTATGTATTCGATTACTTTTTTTTGAAGCGCTTTTGCAAGGAGCTGAACAAAATCGAAACGCAACAATCTCGGTTTTTTCAAGAACTCCTCTGGTTCCTGCTGTTTATTGGCTGGGTCCCTATGTTGGCGTCCTATGCATTTGTGCTTGACCCGGTGGCCACTGGAAAGACGGGTGTTCTGACGACGATTACCGATCAAATAACGCTTTATCAGCAGCGTGGTTGGGGGCATCCGGCCATCGGAATTTTGGGGTTGGCAGGGCTTGTTTCCGCGGGCCTGGTCATCCGGCTCGGGCGTTTGTCGCTTTGGCCAATTCCGGCCTTTTTGTTGTGGTCGTCGCTGATTTATCAGTTCAATTCGACGGGGGCCGGCGGCGCATTTGAGATGACCACGCACGTGATTTATGCCGCTCTTGCTGCCGCATGCACCTATCTTTTTCTGCGCCACGGTCATTTGCTTTCCACGTCATTCATAGGGTTTACCACTATTCTGTTTCTGGATGTAGCTGGGTCACAGATTGCGCAACTTTTCGGTGCAGCTCCGGGTACCAGCTTGCTGGGGATGATGTTTCTTGGCTATCAACCCAAACTGGTGAACGCACTGTTGTTCCTGACGATATCGGTGCTGGTTCGAATGCTGTGGATGATGGTCCGTGACAACTGGCAGTTTGTCACAACACTTTCTAAATCGGATCTACACTCCGCCACTCGCAAGACATTGCGCCTCTGGAGCCCCGCATTGGCTGTATTTGTTTTTTTCGGTGGGTTTTGGTGGGCGCTCGTAAATTTGTGGATCGAACCACAGATGGTTGCCGATGTTGAACGCCGAACGGCCGAGTTGGAAAACCGGGCAATCATCTGGGTGATCGAAAACGAGCCGATGGCGCAAGACAGCCATGTTCCGTACGTCAAATCCTGGTCCCGTAGCTATCCAAGCGCGGACCCGCTGGAACGCGCTATCAATCAGTGGTCGGATCTGTATCTGATTTCGGTGCATAAACGTGTGAGCCTCAACCTGAAGACGATTGAACGGGACGCAAAGAACGACCTTGCTCGTGTACCCCTAGCTGTAAAAGACCAGATGAATACAGCCTTTCCCAAAGAGGTCTTGCCCTTGTTGGAAAAGCCGGGCTGGTGCTTTCCACTTGATCCTGTCTGCAAGACAAAGGAATGGATCGTCGAAGGGGCCAACCAGATGATGGTGGACGCGCGGACCGGAATGATAGACGGCACCACCGATTTTGCGGGATGCATTACTCTGGCGTCGTCCGACCCGAACAGGCCCCGAAACTGCCCCAGCGATGTCGCTCTGGCTGACGACGTGTCAGATGCTTCAACCCGGGTTCAAAGCTACTACCAACAGGTTTATCTAACCACACACACGACAACCACATCGACCGTAACAGGCAGTTTTAGAACCTGGCGCAACGTATCGCTGCTTTTGACGTTGTACAGTGTCATTATTCTGCTCAAGACGTTCCTTATTGTTTTCTCGCGCGTGATATTTGCGCCAAACGGGGCCGCCAGTCTGCATGCACAGTTTCTGCCAGATGACCCCCCATCTTCAGCGTCTGTTTTGGCTAACCATGGGCAGCACTACCGCATTCCAGTTGCCGAAAAAGATGCTTATTTTGTAGCGCGTTGGGGCGTGACGTTGGAAGGGCCTCCACCCGCCCGACGCCGTCCGCTTGGGTTTCGAATGCCTGTCGCGCGCATTGCCAGCGGTACATGGGCTATGAATCGGATTGAGGGCAACCGCGCAGAGAAACCCGATGAATTTGACGCGGAACTGAAAGTCGACGAGCCTGCAGAACTTGTTTCTTGGTCCCTTCAACCTGGTGAGCGTGTGATTTTCAGGTTTTCAGATTTCGTCGGGATGAGCGAAACATTGAAAATGGGACGGATTGCCAGTCTGGGTCTTTCGACGCTGATACTGGGGCGTATGATCTACTATTATGCAGAAGGTCCAGGAACCCTGATCCTTCGAACGACCGCGGCTGCGCGTCTTACGCCTTCATCTGAGGCGGAAAAACCTGCTCCAATGCCCAAGCTGGTCGCCTGGGGTAGCAGTACAAGGTTCAGCATTTTTGCCGCTCTTACAACGATGGACACGTTCTTAAGTGGATATAATCTCAAAACAGCACCAAAAGATGCAGTTGTCTGGGATAGTTCAACCCGCCGTGGAGATGGTCCGGGGACAGGGATCATGCGATTTATGAAAAGCTTCTTGCTACCGTTATAAATGGCGCAAGCATAGTGGTGGACCAGTTCAGTTGGGGAAGCTCAATACCTGCAGCGAATGTCAGCTTCAGTGAATACCGCATCGCGGCGACCTAGACCCCACTCAAAGTCCGGTTTGGGACGAATATGATTTGCTGCATTCAGCCGTTAAACCAAATCGGTGCATCGTCTTCTGACCAAGTTGCATACTTTCTCATCACCAGCAAAAAAGCTTCACTGTTTAGGAACTGATCCAACCAAGCGATTAAACTTGGCCACTTCTGTGCATCAAACCAAGCCCTGTCTATATGTGCAAACTGGCGAACAAATGGCAGAAGCGCTAGATCGGCTAGGGTGGGTCTATCCCCAAAAAGCCAAGCCCGCCCAACTAACTGTTCGTTTAGGTCAAGCAAGTAGCCCATCGCTTTCTTGCGTTCCTCATTGAAGTCCAGATCTGGATAGCGCGTAGCGTATTTTGTGTGATCCAATGCAGTTTTGAACGGGCCATCATTTGCCGAAATTAGGTCCCAGCCTTCGGGGGGCATGTCCAAAAGCCGCTGCGGGTCATTTTGTTGGAGCGCCCAAACCATGATTTCCAAGCTTTCATCTATGACTTTGTCTGGAAGTCGAAGCGCGGGCACTGTGCCGGATGGAGATGTTTGCAAGAAAGCTTTTGGTTTGTCCCGCAAGAGAACTTCGCGCAGCTCGACTTTTACTCTTGAACTCGCAAGTGCGAGCCGGGCTCTTATCGCGTAAGGGCATCGGCGAAACGTCCAAAAGATTGGGTAGTTGTCCATACTAGATTTTATCTCCAGATTTATCTGGCTGGTCAAACCTCCAATTGATGGTCAATTGGTACTCCTGCTTACTCTTTATGGGCAGGCGGCTGTGGCGATCCTGCGGTCCCAAAAAATAAACGCTGCAATGGCGTCAGTGTCAGCTTTGCGGCTGCGGTCGCAGTATCAATAACGACTGTTGGACGCTGGCTTAGGGCCGCTGAGCGCGGTCCCTAAAACGTCAGGTTTGTTGCGGCCTAATGCAAACGTGAAGCCACGATCCTTTATTCCCGGCTTAGTATCTCCGAAGGGATTTCCCTTCGAAGGAACTAATATGTTTCGCCACTTGTTCGCTATTGCCGTCGTACTTTGTTTCGCTTCCGACATGCTTTGGGCGCAGACCATCGCGCCGTCGCGGGACTATGTGGCGGCTGAGTTTGGGGCACCACCGACGATCCAGGAAGGACCTCTGGACGCTTCTGTAAAAGAGGCGTTGGAAGAGGTTTTATCGATTGCAGTGGCGCAGGCCGCATGGGACCCTGCAAATGCTGCGGCCTTTGATAAAATCGCGCGAACGTATGATCCTCGACTGGTTTGGATCATCACCGACATGCAGCGTTTTGCTTGGAAGCCAGAATTCCACGCTGCGCTGACACGGGCCGCGGCGACGATCCTCGACATTCCTTTGAATACCGGACTTCGGCGCCCGGCGATTATCAACAAAATGATCGCGTGGGACATTCCCGCCTATCCAGGCTACCTCGCCCATAAGCGTCGTGTCTTCACCAACTATGTTCCCGGTTGGGACGAGATCTTTGTGCAAGGAGATATCGCATGGCAACTCGTGGATTGGGGCGGGGTTAACATAGATGCGCGTCCCTATGACTCGACTGATGAAGTCTGCCATTGCATCCCTGCCGTCGATAATCCCGAGATCAGTACCGCAGCCGAGGCGACTTGGTTGGAAGATGATGATGTCATCTTCGGCATCGTGGTAAACGGTCAGGCGCGTGCCTATCCTCGCAGGATAATGGAAGTACGTGAAATGGTGAATGACACACTCGGCGGGCGTGATCTTGGCATTCCCTACTGCACGCTTTGCGGAGCCGCGCAAGCCTACTTTACTGATCGACTACCGGCAGGCGTGAAGCGGCCCATTTTACGAACGTCTGGCCTGCTTATCCGTTCGAACAAAGTCATGTATGACATCGAAACACATTCTGTTTTTGACACATTCCTTGGCAAGGCGGTGACCGGCCCATTGGCTGATATCGGGCTCCAATTGGAACAAGCTGCGGTTATCACGACTGATTGGGGTGCTTGGCGCGAGGCGTATCCGAACACAACGGTCCTGGTTGAAGCTTTGGCCCTAGGTCGCGACTTCAACCTGCGCGAAACTCGCGACGCGAATGGCCCAATATTCCCGATAGGGGACGTCGATCCGCGGCTGCCTGTGCACGAAGACATCATCGGTACAATCACGGCCAACGGAACTCCAGTCGCCTTTCCCCGTGCAACAGCCATGGTTGCATTGGTTGCAGGGCAAGACGTCGCGTTTGAAGATGTGAGATTGGAACTATCCGCAGGGGGCGTAAGGGCCATCGGATTAAACGGCGAAGAACGTTTGAGCCATCAGGCCTTTTGGTTTGCTTGGTCGCAGTTCTACTCGGAGACCGTGTTATGGACCGAATAGAGTGAACGTCTGCTTCGTGAGAGCTACACCGCAGCGGCAAGCGCCTCGGTCAAGGTCCGGAACGGGCCGCACATGGCGATTTGCTGATTATCTGAGCGATAGGACCAAATTCGAGATCCAGAGAACTGTTTGGGGCGTAATGTGCGTATAACGTCTGTAGACAGTCCATTCCGATTGCCTTTGCAATGGGTTTAAAAGCAGCCCTTTGCGTTATAATGGCGTTTCTGAGTCGCCGTATACCTGAACACGCGGATTGTCTTCGGGCGTCAGACCGACCTCTGCCAGCAGTTCACGCGGAATCGGACGCTCCTCATCCATGCGAAAAGCTATCGTTTCATGCACAACCTTGCGCTTCTTTTCTCGGGTTTTCACGGGATTGGTTAAAACGAAGGTACTGCCAAAAAGAGAGTCGTGTCCTCTGTCAATCATTTGTGTAGAGTCAGGATGCATTGATTTACGTTGCGCTGCGTGATTCACAGCTCCGAAAACGGGGCGTTGAAATGAGCGACCTTTATTGGCTTACAGATGAGCAGATGGCCAAGCTTTCCCCTTTCTTCCCGAAGTCGCATGGCAAGCCACGAGTCGATGATAAACGGGTGTTGAGTGGGATTATCTTCATCAATCGCAATGGGTTGCGCTGGCGGGACGCCCCAAAGGAATACGGACCTCACAAAACGCTCTACAGCCGGTGGAAGCGTTGGAGCGAGAAAGGCATCTTTGCGCGGATGATGGCCGGTCTGGCTGTTGAGCACGGTGAAAAGAAAACGGCTATGATCGACGCCACACATCTAAAGGCCCATCGTACAGCGTCCAGTTTGGGCGTCAAAAAGGGGGGGCGTGGCCGCCTGATTGGCAGAACCAAAGGCGGCATGAATACAAAATTGCACGCCATATGTGACAGCAAAGGGCGGCCATTGAACCTCTTTGTCACCGCTGGCCAGGTTAGTGATTACATCGGTGCTCGGGGATCGCGGCTATGATGCCAACTGGTTCCGAGACGCGTTGAAAGACAAGGGGGTACGCGCTTGCATCCCCGGTCGAAAGCAACGCAAGACGCCGGTCAAATACGACAAACGCCGATACAAACGGCGTAACTGGATTGAGATCATGTTCGGCAGGCTCAAGGATTGGAGGCGCGTGGCGACACGCTACGACCGTTGCCCAAAGGTCTTCCTATCAGCCATCACACTCGCGGAAACCGTCATATACTGGTTATGAATCCTGACCCTAGAGCGGCGTGATTGCTAAATATCATTCAAGATCCTTCAGCCGTTAAACGCCGAAGCAAAGGCAAGTTTCTATCTGGTTGGAACCTGAATTTAGCCACAAAAAGCAACTTTTCTTGGCGGCGAAGGCAGGATAACAAATGCGACCAAAATAATTAATTTTAACTGCAGCGAGTTAGTCAATCCAGAAAGGTTAAAAATCTCTGCGTCTGACACAAGGCGCCCAAGGGCGCCTTTGTTGTTTTTGAGCCAGTTATCTGAAGTTCATTTAACCAAAGCGTTAGTCGAACTCCAAAGCACTGGCAGCTTTACGTAGATGCTCCGGGCTTAAGTGCGCGTAGACGGACGCGGTGATCCGTGAGTCTGAATGGCCGAGAAACTGTGTAATCTCCTCAATCGAGATACCTGCTTCAGCCATATGAACGGCTGCTGTGTGCCGCAGACCGTCCGGTGACACGTCAGGTAAGCTAGCAAAAGTCCTGAACGGTCCTTTGGAGACATTCCTGCGCAGCGCAGCATCTGTCGATTTGGACTGATTTGGTTGAAAAACTCATCCTTGATCCGCGGCCAAGCGACTGATTCAATTCTCTCGACAAATGGGAGGATTGGCGATGATGGGACCGAGGCAAGAGACTCAAACGGCACTGTGCCAAGAGTTCTCGCTTGAAGATCACGTTCCCCATTATCGCTTGCTTCGATCGATTGATCGATTTTGTTGATCTGACCAACGTCCGCACTCGCCTGGCGAATTTCTACAGCTGCACTGGTCGCCCGTCGATTGATCCTGAGTTACTGATCGGCAGCTAATTGTGAGACACTGCTTTGGTAGGCGATTTAGGTTGGATGGCAATGTTTCGCTTTGTTCCACCTTCGAGACATTTAGGTTGGTCGACGGTTGCCATTCCGCCTGCCGCATCAACTTAAGTCCGGTTTGAGTAAGCAGCTCGTCTGAACGCTCAGCAAGCGCCGCCTCAAATACAGCTTAGCTGCCATTGAGACAAAATGCAGAGAATGGCGGCTTCGAGCCCCGACCTGTACCTTTGATTTTTGTGCTGCGCGCGCACGCAGCGGGAATTCCGCCGCGCTGGCATCATCTTGAATACGGCAACGCGGCGCAAAGAGCAGCCATTTGTGTCGAGCGCAGCGAAACTTCATCAGGCAATGAGCGAGGCGCGGTCAAACCTGCCTTTCGTTGAGGTTGTTCTCCAAATACAGCCATACTCAGGAGATCGGGCCAAAGATCACCGTTCACTCCGGCACGGCCTTCAACAATTAATCACCCGAAGAAACGACAGGAGCGCTTATCAGTCAATAACGCCGATCTCGATTATCGTTTCACCCGCAGCACTGCTAGGCTGACTGATACCTAAAATAGTGCTCAGAGTGACGGCGACGTCTACCGTGGAAACGGGGCGGCTAACACGAGCAGGCTTGATGCCAGGGCCAGCGAAAATGATTGGAACATGTGTGTCATAGCGCCAAGGCGATCCGTGCATTACAGCAATTGGACCATCCTCAAAGAGAAATGAATAAGGTGTCTGGACAACATAAATGTCGCCAGAGCGTGTTGGGTGATAGTTTCGCCGAATCTGCTCTTGAAGAGTATGGCCTCGCTGTTCAGCAAGCGGGTAGGTTGGCATTGCCAGCTCAATGCCAGGTGCAGCCATCAGTATATTGGCGATGCGTCGTTCGATTGCACGCCGGTCAGCGCCTGACGCTTCTATCGAGCCATAGTCCAGATAAACGTAAGGGCGGAAAAAGAACTGTATTGCGGATTCCACACCAAACTCATCGGCGATGACCGAATTCACTTCCATCATCAATGCTTCGGTTGAGTTACGGGATGTTGAGAGCCCAGCTTCGGCCATCTCTTCTGGCGCTTCCGGCATGCCATGATCGGCAGAAAGCACGTAAAGCACGTTCGCAGGCCCAACCTCTCGATCCATGAACTCAAAGAAATCTGCCAGTGTCTCATCCAAACAGCGCACCATTTCTTCATTTTCTAGGCTGGATGGTCCGAAGAAATGGTTGGTAGCGTCAACGCCAGAAAAACTGACGCTTAGGTAGTCGGGCCACTCGTCATCACCAAGCCCTTCTGATTTGACCACAGTTTTTGCGAAGTCTGCCGTGATCCGGTCTCCATGCGGCGACAATAAGACCTGCGTGTAGTAGAGCCCGTCGTCCGGCTTCCCATAGAAATGCGGGAAAGTGCGACCGAACGTGCCAAGATTGGTTACGAAGGAGCGTTCCTTTCTTTCCATCAGGTAAGGTGCGTCTGAACACTCCGGCCACCATTCACTTTCGATCTTCGCATCTGCGGGGCGTTTAGAATTCCAATCGAGAACCCAGTCAGGATACGCGTCATAGTAAAAGGTACTTGTTTCAAATGCCCCTGTTGCCGCCGACAGCCAAAAAGCCTTTCCAGAATGTCCCGCCATTGCAACCGCTGAACGGTCTTTACCAGATACGGAAAAAACTTTGGATCGCCCGACATTGGCCTTCACCAGTTCGTCTCCGAACGTCGTCGCCAACAGGTTAACGGGAGAACGGCCCGATGTCTCAGCAGCGGCTTGTGTCGGGTCAACCTGATCGATAGTTCCGCCGAAGCCTGGAACTGGCAACATCGGATAGTCTGGATCTTCGATATTATACCCCAATCGCTCTTTAGCCCTGTTGAACCACGCATTGCCGATCATTCCATGTTCAGAGGGATGAGCTCCGGTAGCTAGGGTCGCATGACCAACAATGGTTTCGGTGTTGGCATGACGATGATGAGCGTCAGTGTACCAAACTCCGTTTTCTATTAGTCTATTGAAACCGGCCTCGCCGAAGGCGGTTTGATAGCGAGGAATCAAGTCTCCGCGGAGTCCATCAACCGTGATTTGCACAACGAGTCGGATGTCTTCCGTTGCACTAGCTGCCGTCGTGTAAATTGAAAAAAGGAGTGTTGAGACTATGGCAAATGATCGCTGCATTTATGACCTCATAGGACTACCTAATGCTCTGAATACCAGCATCTGGGTCCACCGGCTACTGAGGGTCAATTAAGATGCTCTTTTGAACTTCCGCTTTGGACTCCTCTACTGCCGAATGCTCGCGCAGCGATGACGAGCTTCAAGCGTCTCTGATACCGGCCATTCCCTCAATCTGTAAAATCGTCCTGTCAGTGCGGTGCTGATGATTGGGTGCGGAGGGAGGATCGGAGCGCTTATCATGCCAAGAGTCCAACTTCCTGCAACCACTCCGAAACGCATTGCTTGGAACAAGGGGCGGATCATCGGTCAAAAAACGGCCTTTGCTACCAAAACAGGCCAGGGCGATCCGGGCTCGGTTCGAACGTACGGGTTAACTACGAGACCTGGCTCTGTTCAACGTCGCCATCGACAGCAAGCCGCGTGGCTGTGAACTAGTCAAACTAGCCGTTTCCAACCTCGTCAAAGATGAGCGCGTCCGGGAACGCGTATCGGTCATCCAGAGCAAGACCAAGCGACCGGTCCAGTTTGAACTGACGGAAAGCACGCTTGAAACCGACTTGGTCTGGATCTCATCACCCGAAATGTTTGCATGACGGTTCATGTTTCCCAGTCGCTTCCATGATCGGCCACACATCTCAACCCGCCAGTATGGACGCTTGGCGCGTGATTGAGTCACGGCGATAGGGCTGGAGCCAAGTGGATATGACGCCCACTCGCTCCGCCGGACAAAGGCAGCAGAGATTTAGCGAAAAACCAGCGACCTCTGCGCGGCCCAACTGCTGCATGGTCACACAAAGGACGACATTACAGTGCGCTACCTGGGCATTGAACCCGAAGATGCCCTAAGCATCGTTGAGCGTATCGATATCTGATCTACCTTGGCGAATGGCCTGGCCGTTCGCCATCTCAAAGCGGCTTCCTGTCACCTACACGGCGATGGTCGGGGTCGAGCCGACACTTCCGGATGCTGCGCGCAGTGTGATTGCCGACTTTCAAGTGAAACTGGCAAAAGCTGTTTCTGGCTACCATAAAAACTGGGCATTGAAACTTCATATCGTTGGTCCAGAACTGTGCAATTGAAATTCACTATTGGGCTGAATTGCCCTCACGAAAATCCTGGATCAATCTCGGATTTTCGACGCCCCACATAGGCATCCAGTTCTTCGCGAATTGCGGCGTCCATGTGAGGCGCTTCAAAGTCTTCCAGCAACTTGCGCGCTTTTGCGCGACTGCGCGCGGCCATGTCATTACTGCCAGCGGAACTCCATTGTTCGAAACTTGAAAAATCCATCAACTCGGGCATCGCGAAAGCGCTGCGGAAATGGTCCAGTGTGAAACTGTCGCCCAGGTAGTGACCGGCCGGTCCGATCCGTCGCACGGCCTGCAGCGCCTCATCGAACCGGTCCATTGATATCCCGCCCGCATATCGCGCCATCAACTGGTTCTGTTCGTCATCGGCGATGAACTTGCCATAGCAGATGGCCAACCCGCCCTCATCCCAGCCTGCAGAATGCAGCATCAGGTTCGCCCCCGCGTTGAAGGCGGTCATAAGGGTTGTGGCGCCCTCATAGCCCGATTGGGCGTCAAAAGATTTTGACGAGGCGTGGTTGGCTGACGTTCTCCATGGTACTCCGTATCGGCGGGCCAATTGCCCGATGGCTGTGGTAATCAGCGCGACCTCGGGTGTTCCGGCCATCGGCGCCCCCGATTGCATCGAAATCGACACGGTATATTGCCCGTACATCACCGGGGTTCCGGGCCGATAGAGCTGCATATAGGCGATGGCCGCCAGTGCTTCTGCGTTGACCTGCGCGATTGTGGCCGCGACATCGGCTGGCGTGTTCGCGGCAGCCAATACGAAGGGCGAACACAGCACCGCCTGTCCCGCATCTGCAAAAACGCGCGCGCCATCCAGCATCGCCTCATCCCAGACCAGTGGAGAATTGCCAGATGCATGCATGAAGATCGAGGTCGCGCCCTCCATCACATCCCCTGCCACGATCCGCGCCATGGCGACGCAATCCTCGGCCCGTTCGCGCGAGGTACCTATACCGAACAGCGGTAGTTCGGTTTCAACCATATGGTGACGCATCATCGCCAGATGGCGATGGGCCACGGGGATATCCATCGGCTCGCAGGTGAATCCGCCTGCCATATGAAAGCTGGGGCAGGCCTGCGTGAGGCGCGCGAAGTTTATGACATCCGCCTCGGTGGTGGAGCGGCGCACTCCATCAAGGTCCCGCGCGAAGGGCGCGCCTTTCATGGGGCAAAACACGCTTGTGTCTCCGCCCATGGTAAAACCGGTCGCCGCTCCGCGACCCTGCACCCGAAATTCGGACGGTGCTTTGCCAACCAGATCCATCAGCAAGGCGCGATCTATCCGAACGCGATCTCCGGAAACATCCGCTCCGGCCTGACGCCAATGGTTCAGCGCGACGGGATCACGAAAATCGATCCCAAACTCTTCGAGGATCGAAAGCGAGGCGTCGTGGATACGTTCAATCGCGTCAGCGTCCAAAACCTCCAGCGGTTTCAACCTGCGGGTAACTGGTGCTAGGCGTGTCTGTACTGTTTTCTGGTGCTGTATCCGCGCGGCGCGCCCCGATCGCCCCTTCACACGCGGCATGAAACACCTCCGTCGACGGTGATCTCGGTGCCGGTGATATAGGATGCCTCGTCGCTGGCCAAAAACACGGCGGCGTTGGCCACGTCCCACGGGGTGCCCACGCGGCCCAGCGGGATACGCGCGGCGCGCTGTTTGTCCAGCGCGCCCCAGTCAATAGCCTCGGGATCATCCGCGTTCTGTTCAGTGATATCCCGCGCCATCGGCGTGTCGATGAACCCCGGCAGGATCGCATTCGCCCGCACCCCATGCGGAGCCATTTCCGCCGCCAGATTGCGGGTGAAGGAAATGATCGAGCCCTTTGTGGCGTTGTACCCGATATAGGGCGTACCCAAATAGCGCAGCCCAGCGATGGACGAGATATTGGTCACCACCCCCATGCCACGCTCGACGAAATGTGGCAGGACATGTTTGGTAGGCAGAAACACCGCCTTCATATTCACATGGACCAGCGCGTCCCAATCCTCGACCGTACTGTCCATCGCGCCGCCGGTTTTCAGGATGCCGACGTTGTTCTGCAGAATGTCGATCTGGCCGAATTCGGACAGGCACTGTGCAATGGCGGTCTTTACCTGATCCTCTTGCGTAACGTCTGCGGTCAGGGCAAAGGCACGCCCGCCTGCCTGCCGGATCATGTCACAGGTTTCCTCGGCGGCAGTCTGATCCAGATCCAGCGCGGCGATGGCGGCACCCTCCTGCGCCAGTCGGATGGCCGTGGCCTTGCCATTGCCCATGCCGCCCTTCATCGAGCCCGCGCCCGTCACCAAGGCGATTTTCCCCGCAAGACGCGCCATGTGTTACCCCTCGTTCGTTTGTAAAAAGGCGTTCATGCCGCCGTCGATGGCTAGCACTTGCCCGTTGATGTATGACGCCGCCCCCGACAACAGAAAGGCGACCGGGGCCGCGATTTCCGCAGGCTCAGCCCATCGTGCCGCCGGGGTGCGGTTTTCGATCCTGCGCACGAAATACTGATCGTTCAGAATCTTGCGGTTCATCTCGGTCAGGACATAGCCCGGAGCGATGGCGTTGGCGCAGATGCCGTCCGCCAGCGACCGCGTCAGACCCGCCATGGCCGCGCCCAATCCGCGCGCGGCCCCGGTAATCAGGATGGTCTTGTTGTCCAGCGCAAAATCCGGCTGGATCATGAGGCGAGCGCGGCCTTGTCTGCCTCAAGCGCGGCATTGACCGCAGGCATCACCTGATCGCAGAACACTTCCAGCGACCGAAGGGTGTTGGCAAAGGGGATCGAGGCGATTTGCATAAAGACGCTCAGATGGGTGATGCCAAATTCGCGCGCCTCGGCCACGATGCGCTGCGTGACCTCTTCGGCGTCACCAATGATGGCGCGCTGCATCACCATTTCGATATCGGGTTCGTTGTCGAAGGGTACGATCTTGAGGTCCGCGCCCTCCATCAGCGGCTCGGGGCGGCGCATGTTGTTGGCCATGCGGGCATGGATGAGAACCTGCTCGGCCGCGGCGCGGGCATCGTCCTTGTCCTTGGCGATGTAGACATAGCGCTGAACTGCAAAGGGGAAATCGTCGCCCGTGAGGCCATTCTCGGTGCGGGTTTCCTTGTACAGCCGCCGCGCGGTACCCACGATCGCGTTTGGCCCGATGGCCGGTGTGGTCAGCGTTTCGGCCCCGTAATCGATCATCTTCTGGCGCATTTCCGGCGCGTTGCCGACCGCGAAGGTGCGGATGCGATCCTGAACCGGTGCGATAGACAGAGCGGCATCGCTGATCTGAATGTGGTCGCCCTGATAGTCGATCACGCCGCTATAGACACCCTGTTCAATGCAATCCCAGATCTCAAGCCCGCGCATCAGACGGTCATTGATCTCGAACCCGAACTTCTTGAATTCGCGCGGCTGATAACCGGTGCCCAATCCCAGCACCAGACGACCTTCGGTCAGTTGATCGGTCAGGCAGATATCCTCGACCAGTCGCAGGGGTTCATAAAACGGCATCACCACAACTGCAGGGCCCACCTTGATCCGCTTGGTGTGGGCGGCCATGTTCGCGGCCGTCATCAAAGGCGACGGTGAGATGCAATAGTTCGACAAGTGATGTTCAGCGAACCAAGCCACGTCGAACCCGGCTTCATCGACCATTTTCGTCATGGTGCGCATTTGGTTGAACACATCCGCATGTGATGACCCATCAACGGGCTTGGTCATCAGGTTGAACAACGAAAATTCCATGTCCTTGGCGCTCCGGTCTGGCTGCATCACGTTTCGGCGCAATCTGGCGGAAAGCTGGCAAAGCAACAAATGGTGAATCCTTTAGCAGCGGCAAAGAATTTCTTATGGAGTATGTGCCTCTTGCCTCAACCAGGTCAGAAAGGCCTGCACACGGGGCTGTTCAACGCGCCGTTCGGGGCAGATAAAATAGTAGGAGAATGGTCCTTTGACTGGCTCGAACGGCAATTGCACCAAAGCACCCGAGGCAAGCAGATGCCGGGCAATTACATCGCGGACAACGCCGATGCCCTGACTGTAGAGAATGGCGTTCACCGTGGCGCTACTGTCGCCGAAATAGGCCCCATGTTCAAACGCCGCCGGATCACCGCCATTTAGTTCGATCACCGCGCGCCATTCACTGTAATTGGTGTCGTGCAGAAAGGGCCGGTTCGCCAGTGCATTGATGTCCGACATACTGCCCAGCGTCCTAGCCGTTTGCGCCGAGGCGACCAGAATATGCTGCTCGCCAAATAGATGTTCTTCGTACCCGTCCGTATACCCGCCAGGGCCCCAGCGAATTGCGACATCCGCATCCTCTTGCCCAAAGCCTGTCTTTGCCACGGTCGACAGAGTGATCAAATCGACCAAGGGGTTGACCTCGACAAACCGATGCGCCCGCGACGCAAACCATGTCGAGGCGAACGAGGGCAGCAGGCTGACCGTCAGCGTCGTCCGTCCGGCATCAGGGGCCAGATTCTGCACGCTTTCGCCGAGCGTATTAAGCATCTCAGCCACGTCGTCGGCAAATTGCTCACCTTGTTCGGTCAGCAGGATCATGTTGTTGCGGCGACGGAAGAGTTTGATGCCCAGGCGATCTTCCAACAGCTTGATCTGCTGGCTGACCGCCGGCTGCGTCAGGTTCAGTTCGGACGCGGCCAAAGTGAAGCTTTGCAACCGCGCGGCGGCCTCGAATGCAATCAGGGTTTGCAACGGCGGCAGGGTTCGCCGCATGCGATTGCTATCGAACCCAACCGGTTCGAGCTTGGATAAGGCACCGGGGCGGAGCTGGTCCAGTTTGTTGCGAAGGGCACGTCGCATGATCTGCCTGCATAAGTTTATGTTGGGCAAAGCTTAAGCAATTCGATCTTGCGATCAAGGCACCTGAAATTTCAGACAGGCGTGAAGCCAAAGGAGTGGTCATGCTGGACCCCACTGAATTCACAGCCGCGATGCGCAACGCCGTCACGCCCGTTTCGATTGTAACCACCAGCGGAGAACACGGCCACCATGGCGCAACTGTCAGCGCCGTCTGTTCGCTGACGGCAGCGCCCCCTGCCGTTCTGATCTGCCTCAACAAGAAAAGCCGTATTCTGGGCATGATAGAAGAACATGGAGTCTATTGCGTCAACTACATCGCGCAGCAGCATGACAAGCTGGCGCTTGCGTTCGCCGGTGCCCCCGACCTTGCGGATCAACGTAATTTTGCGTCTGAACATTGGACGATTGACCAACGGACGAGCCTGCCGGTCTTGTCAAATGCTACCGCAATCTTCACCTGCCTGCATATTCAGACCGTCTCATTCGGCACGCACCGCATTCTGATCGGCAAGGTCGAGCGTGCAGAAAGCTCCGAGACTAATCCGCTGGCGTATTGGGACGGCGACTTTCGATCACTGGCCGATCCCGAATAGATCAGCTTTCGAAGGCATCGGAGAATGTACATGGAATATAGACGGTTAACATACGACAAGACTGGCAGGAAAGTTCAATCTGGCTGTCATCCTCGATTTGCATTCACGCCGGGTGATCGGTTGGACAGTGTCGAACCGCATGAAACGTGATTTGGCAATTTGAGCATTGAAAATGGCTGTGGCGCTCAGGCAACCGCCCAAAGGCTGCATCCATCATACGGATCGGGAATCGCAATACTGTTCGCACGACTACCAGAAGTTGCTACGCAAGTACGGGTTCCAGGTGTCGATGAGCGGCAAAGAAAATTGTTATGACAACTCGGTAGTCGAAACGTTCTTCAAAACAATCAAAGCAGAGTTGATCTGGCAACGGTCATGGCCAACCCGACGCCAGGCTGAAACAGCCATCTTCCAGTACATCAATGGCTTCTACAATCCCCGGCGTCGGCACTCAGCCCTGGGATGGAAAAGCCCGGTCGCCTTCGAAGGGAAAGTAGCCTAAACGAGCACTTGGGGCGGCATGAAAACGGGACAGGTCCACTTAGCTTCTTGTCAATGGATGGCATGTCCTTCTTTGCCTTTACCATACTAGCGATAGCGGTGCCATTGATGGACACATAGTCTAATCGTTCGATCATCTTTGTACTCCAAGTGTCTTATGCAGCATGACATCTTGAGGCGAGGCTGACCAGTTCAGGCGCTCATTCAAAAAGCTGGTTTATAGCTGACCTGCCTATTGGCACTCGAAAAGATCCATTCTTGCTTGGATCGATACTGCTCGTCTAATTGAATTGTATGGAAGGACGGGAAGATTGAATGATGGGATTGCTGCTGGATTTTTGAAGCAAGCTGCGTAGCGTCCGCTGACACTTGTAGACATACAGGCCATTCCTCTGTCGACCCTGAGTTGATGCTACGCATGCTGCCTTTGGCAAAATAGGAACCGCGCGTCTGCCGTTGAGCGATATCAATTCAAATCCGGTGCTCGCCAGTATTTTGTTCCCGTAGCATTCGTCGCGACACGCCAGCCTTTCTTGGTGAGTACAAAGATAGATCGACCATCAATGAACCGGACGGTCTCACCAGCCTTCTCTTCTCCGAACATAACGCCACTTTCGGCGGTTGCGTCGTAGCCGTCATTGAAAAACTTCGGGAAATCGCCGGGTGTTTCAAACAGAATTACGATCTGTGTCTCAAACCCGCCAATGCCCAACGCGGCCCCAACGCCACCCGTTGCCATGTTCATTTAGGTCTCGGAGGCGTTCTCTTGGGATATTGCGGCACCACGGCCAGGCGACCTACGCGCCGTTCAGCTCTTGCGGGGCCGCACCAAGGTGGACAGTACAGTCAGATACCTTGGCGTCGAACTTGAGAATGCCCTAGCCACCGCCGAAGCCATTGAAATCTAGCGCAGATGGGTCGCCTTAACGTGCGGCCCGAACTGAACATTCCAAATAGACTTTGCGGGTCCGGCTTGCGAACCAGTGTTGCCGTTGGCTCAATGGTTGCTGATGACTGGCCTCGACCCGAAGCAGACAAACCTAAACTCAAGGCTGGGCTCGAAGCTGAAAATCACTGTAGCCGCATCGTTTGTTAGATATTGTCTCAAAAATTAACGCTGTTTTACTTGGCTAGAACCAGCGTGCGCCCCAGCTGCTTGATTGGAGTTGCGGGAAGCTAGTTCGAAGAAGAGCTATGAGAAATATATTCAGCTAGGACCGCTCTGCTCCCATTTTTCCAAATCCCGTCTAACCACTGGCCAAAGGCAATGTTAAACTGTGAGCCGTCGCCGAATTCACCGCAATAAAGGTCCTGCTCAAGCCAACGACCGGGATCAGTTTTGGCTGCCAGTGCCGTTTTTCTCAGAATTTCCCAAACAGGATCATTGGCGGCGATTTCTGAGCCATCCTCGCGAATCCCTGCGCACATCCTGCACCAAAAAGCTTCAGCTAGAGCCAGTCCGTTTATGGAAGCGCCTGAAGCAATTGCATCGCGTATCGACGGCAGTACAAAACCAGGGTGTCGCGCCGATCCGTCGAATGCGACCCGGCGCGTGGTGTCGTGAATTGCAGTGTTGTCAAATCGACGTTCAACCAGCTCAAGGTACTCTTGCGGGGTCGTTTCAGGAACAGCGTCGACATGGGGTAGAATTTCTTCGGTTTGGACCTTTTTGAAAAACGCCAATATGTCAGGGTCTTGCATGCAGGCTGAAATCGTCGGGACATTTAGGATCTCGCCAACATTGGCGAGCAGTTGGTGTCCTCCGTTCAATATGCGCAGCTTCAATGCCTCGTATCCGTGAACATCCTTGGTCAGTGTGACCCCAACCTGTTCAAAAGGTGGACGCCCTGCACAAAAGTCATCTTCGATGACCCATTGGCGAAAGTTCTCATGTGAAACTGGGGCATGGTCGTCAACACCGAGCGCGTGGCATTGAGAAATCACTTGATCTGTAGTCGCCGGCACGATGCAGTCTACCATCGAATTGGGAAATGCGCCGTTCCGGTCGATCCAATCGGCGAGATCAGGGTCCGACAGGCGCGCTAACCCTACGATACAGTTTCGAAGGATAGTGCCATTGCCCTGCAGGTTATCACAGCTCAGCGCGGTGAAGGGGGTCAAGCCATTTGCACGACGTATCCCGAGCGCTGCGACAATGGCGCCGAAAGCGGTTCGGGGGTAATTTGGGTTTGCCGCATCATGGAGAATATCATCGTGATCCGTAGCGAATGCGCCGGTATTGGCATCCAGAAAATAGCCGCCCTCAGTCACAGTTAAGGATACAATTCGAATAGACGGATCAGCCATCCCGCGGATCAGTGCAGCGTTTCCTGCCTCAATCGGCAGATAGTCGATCATCGGGCCTATGACTTCCGCCGATACGCCGTTGGGGTCTAGTTCAATCAGAGTGGTCAGGTAGCCCTGCGCTAACAGCCTCTGGCGCATTTCGGCGTCATAACTGCGTACTCCTGCTCCGATGATGGCCCAATCGCGGGCCTTGCCCTGCTGCATGAGCTGATGAATGTACCAAGCCTGATGGGCACGGTGGAAATTACCAAGGCCGATATGAACGATGCCGGGCTTCAAGTCCGAATGCTGATAGCTAGGAGTTCCAACGGTCGATGGCAGGTCTGCAAGCTTGTCTCGCCGCAGTTGGATCGGAGGGGTTGCGTGTGTCACAGGGTTCATCAGCTCATCCAATTTCCGCCATCGACATTGTAGGTTTGCGCAACGATGTATTTTGCCTCGTCCGAGGCGAGAAACACCGCCATCCCGGTCAGGTCTTCGGCCCGGCCCATGCGGCCGTAGGGAACTTCTGCGGCCACTTCTAATTTCTTCTGTCCGGGGGGTTTTCCTTCGTGTTTCGCGAAGAATGCATCTACCCCGTCCCAGTGTTCTCCATCCACCACACCCGGAGATATGGCGTTCACATTTATCCCATGTGCGATCAGGTTCAGCCCTGCAGATTGAGTCAGGGAAATGATCGCCGCCTTGCTGGCGCAATAGACAGCGACCAGAGGCTCACCGCGACGTCCTGCTTGTGACGCCATGTTGATGATACGGCCCTTGGTACCATGCGCGATCATGTGGCGCGCGACGGCCTGCATGGTGAACAAGGCGCCGGCGACGTTGATGTCGAAGACACGTTGGTAGTCGGCGCGCTCAATCTCAACAACTGGGGCGGCAGTGAAGATCGCTGCATTGTTGACCAATATATCGATCGGGCCAAATTGAGCTGCGGTGCAGGCAATGGCGTCGTCGATACTCGGCTGGTTTGTCACGTCCATTTCCACGGCCAAAGCCGCGGCACCGATTTCAGTCGCGGCTTGCTGCGCACGCCGGATGTCGATATCGCCTATGGCGACACGGGCTCCTTCCGCAACATAGGCTTTCGCAAAGGCCAGCCCTATGCCGCGCGCGGCCCCAGTAATCAGGGCGGTTTTGCCAGCCAGACGTGTCATTCGATCCGCAAGCCCTTCGCATCAAACCGGTGTATCACATCGGCGCGTGGTGTCAGGTGAATGCGGTCGCCGTGACGGAAACCGACCTCGCCATCAGCGCGGACAGTGATTGTGTCGGCCAGCCCCGTCTCGTGGACATGGAAAAATGTATCCGAGCCCAGATGTTCGGAAACGCTCACCACCCCGGACCATTCCCCTTCGGTTTCTGAGACTGTGATATGTTCTGGCCGTATTCCGATGGTCTGTGCGCCGTGCTTTGCGGCCTCGTCGCCCTCGATAAAGTTCATTCTTGGGGAGCCAATGAAACCCGCAACAAACAGGTTGCGCGGTGTCCGATACAGCTCTAGCGGGCTGCCTACCTGTTCGATTACTCCGGCTTGAAGGACGACGATCTTGTCGGCCATGGTCATGGCTTCGACTTGATCGTGTGTCACGTAAATCATGGTGGTGGCGAGGCGTTCGTGCAGTTCGCTGATCTCCAGCCGCATGCCTACCCGCAATGCAGCGTCGAGGTTGGACAGAGGTTCGTCGAACAGAAATGCCGCCGGTTCGCGCACAATCGCGCGCCCGATGGCAACCCGCTGGCGTTGGCCGCCAGACAGCTGGCCTGGACGGCGGTCCAGATAGTCGGTCAGGTTCAGGACGCTTGCCGCGCCTTCGACGCGCTTGTCGATCTCGGCCTGATCCAGCTTCGCCATACGAAGGGGAAAGGCGATGTTCTTGCGCACGGTCATATGGGGATACAGAGCATAGGACTGGAACACCATCGCCAGCCCTCGTTTCGCGGGCGGGACATCGGTGGCGTCCGCGCCGTCAATGTCGATAGAGCCCGAGGTGATATCCTCCAACCCAGCGATCAGACGCAAAAGGGTGGATTTACCGCAGCCTGAGGGGCCGACGAAGACGGTGAACTCGCCATCTTCGATGGTCAGGTCCAGCGGTGGAATGACCTGCACATCGCCAAAGCTTTTGGTCACGGACTTGAGTTGGATGCGTCCCATATGTCGTGTTCCTTATTTCACAGCGCCGAAGGTCAGGCCGCGGACAAGTTGTTTTTGGCTGAACCAGCCAAGGATCAGGATTGGTGCGATTGCCATTGTCGAAGCTGCGCTAAGCTTGGCAAAGAACAGGCCTTCGGGGCTGGAATAGCTGGCGATGAAGGCCGTCAGCGGGGCCGCGTCGACGGCGGTCAGGTTGAGGGTCCAGAACGCCTCGTTCCAGGCCAGGATGAAGTTCAACAGCACGGTCGAGGCGATGCCGGGGATGGCCATAGGCGTCAGGACATAGAGGATTTCCTCTTTCAACGTCGCCCCGTCCATCCGCGCGGCCTCCAGAATTTCGCCGGGGATTTCACGGAAGTAGGTGTAGAGCATCCAGACAATGATCGGCAGATTGATCAGCATCAGGACAACGACCAGTCCTCCGCGCGTATCCAGCAGACCTAACCGAATGAACAGCAGGTAGATCGGGTAGAGAACGCCAACAGCAGGTAACATCTTGGTGGACAGCATCCACAGCAGAATGTCCTTGGTGCGCTTGGACGGCACAAAGGCCATGGCCCATGCGGCGGGCACCGCGATGATGACACCCAGAACAGTCGACCCGCCAGCGATAATGACCGAATTCCACAGGAACCGCATATAGTCCGAGCGCTCCTGCACGATGGCGTAGTTTTCCAACGTCCAGTTGAAGTTCAGGAACAAGGGCGGGCTGGCGATTGCCTGCGCTTCGGTTTTGAAGCTGGTCAGAATGGTCCAGAGGATCGGGAAAAAGATCAGCAAACCAACGGCCCAGGCGAGGGCGGTGTTCAGCGATTTGCGGCGGGTTGTGACAGCGCGGGCCATAGTCTTACCTCCTCACGCGTCCAGGTTCTTGCCGACGATGCGCATCAGGAAGATCGCAACGATGTTGGCTAAGATGATTGCGTAGACACCTCCGGCTGATCCGAGACCAACATTCTGGCTCTCCAACACACGCTGGAAGATCAGGTAGGTGAGTGTACGGGTGCCGAATGCGCCGCCGGTGGTCACGAAGATCTCGGCGAAGATCGACAACAGGAAGATCGTCTGGATCAGGATTACGATGGTGATCGCGCGGCTCAGGTGCGGCAAAATGATGTGGTAGAAGCGCTTCAGAACCGGCGCGCCATCCATCTCGGCGGCTTCCAGCTGTTCGCTGTCCAGCGATTGGATAGCGGTCAGCAAGATCAGCGTCGCAAAGGGCAGCCATTGCCACGAGACGATCATGATGATCGAGGTCATCGACGCCTCGGATAGCCACGAAATCGGCTCGGCCCCAAAAAAGCGCCACAGATGGGCCAACAGACCGTTTACCGGATCCATGAACATGTTCTTCCAAACCAGAGCGGACACAGTGGGCATGACGAAGAAGGGCGCAATCACGAGGATACGGACAACCCCTTGGCCCCACATCGGCTGGTCCAGTAGCATCGCCAAAAGGATGCCCAGAACAACAGTGATGACAAGGACCCCTCCGACAATCACAAGCGTTGCTTGAACTGCCGGCCAGAATGAGCTGGATGAAACAAATCGAACATAGTTGTCTAAACCGACCCAGCCCAGATCACCGCCCCGCAGAGGCAGGTATTTCTTGAATGAAAAATACAGCGTCATCGTCAGCGGCACGAGCATCCAGCCAAGTAGCAGGACCACTGCAGGTGCCATCATCAGGCGAGCAACGGATCGGGAATGTTGAGTAGCCATAACGCAAACCCTCTCTGTTCAGGCGTAACTCAGCCTGCGAGAAAAACGCGAATTGTGGAAGGGTAAGGCGGGGGGCAGATTACTGCCCGCCCGCGGGGAGAAGACCTCAGTACCCTGCGGCTTCCATTTCTTCTGCGGTAAACGCCTGCGCCTTGGCCAGTGCTTCTTCAACCGTTTGCTGTCCGGCATAGACCGCCGAGAACTCCTGGCTGACCTGGGTCGCGATGCCTGCAAATTCCGGGATCGCAGCGAATTGGATACCAACATATGGAACCGGCTTGACCGTGGGGTTGTTCGGATCAGCGGACAGGATCGAGTCCAGCGTCATCTTGGCAAAGGGAACCTTCTGGTATTCCGGGTTCTCATACAAAGAGGTGCGCGCACCCGGCGGAACATTTGCCCAACCTTCGTTTTCGGCTACCAACTCGATGTAGTCTTTTGACGTTGCCCATTCGATGAACTGTTTGGCTGCGTCTTCTTGCTGTGTGCCTGCCGGAATAGCCAATGCCCAAGCCCAAAGCCAGTTGGAGCGCTTGCCCAATCCGGTGTCAGGTGCCAGTGCAAAACCAACGCTATCCGCTACGGTCGAGTCTGTGGGGTTGGTCACAAACGACGCCGCAACGGTTGCGTCGATCCACATGCCGCATTTGCCCTGCTGGAACAGGGACAGGTTCTCGTTGAACCCGTTTGTGGCATAGCCTGCGGGACCAGATTCCGACATCATTTCAACGTAGAAATTCAGCGTGTCGGCCCATTCTGGCTGGTCGAACTGGGGCTTCCAGTCTTCGTCAAACCAGCGTGCGCCAAATGAATTGGACATGGCTGTGATGAACGCGCCACCTTCGCCCCAACCGGCTTTGCCGCGCAGGCAGATGCCGTTGATGTCAGCGTCACGGTCGGTCATGGCCGCCGCGGCTTGTTTGATGAATTGCCAGCTTGGCGCTTCGGGCATTTCCATGCCTGCTTTTTCCATCAGGTCGGTGCGATACATGATCATCGAGCTTTCGCCATAGAACGGCGCCGCGTAGAGCGTGCCATCATGGCTCAGACCGCCTGACATTGCGGGCAGGATATCACCAACGTCATAGTTCTCGGACAGACCATCCAGCGGAACCAGCCAGCCGTTCGCACCCCAGATCGGGGTTTCGTACATGCCGATTGTCATGATGTCGAACTGACCACCCTTGGTGGTGATGTCGGTGGTGACGCGCTGGCGCAAGACGTTCTCTTCCAGCGTTACCCACTCGACGTCAATTCCAGTCGCTTCGGTAAATTTGTCTGTATAGCCCTGCATCCGGATCATATCGCCGTTGTTTACAGTCGCGATAGTGATGGATTGCGCATGGGCCGCTGCCGTTGCGACGAAAGTCATTGCAGTCGCCGCACGAAGTGCGTGCTTCAGATACATCCCTGTCCTCCCTGAGCTTGGATGTCGTGCAGAGAGGTTAGATCGCAATTTGTCGCGCAGTCAATAAAAACTTTACGCGCGTTAATTTTGTACTGTTATGCGGATTCTCTTAGAACCAACCGAGCTGGGAAAAGAGTCTCCGTCCGGTTTTCGAATTTCCCTCCATTTTCAATGAGTTCGAAAAGTGTTTCGACGCTTCGCGCCGCCACATTGTCATAATCGTGCGCTGCGGTGGTCAGTGACGGGCAGGTGAATTTTGCAAAGGGATGATCGTCATTTGACGCTACACGCAAAGCGCAATCGTCTTTCCGCCCGACGCGAATCCCCTGCTCAAAACACGCCGCCAGAAAGCCGATGGCCAATCGGTCATTGCTGCACAGAACTGAATCCGTGCGCAACTTGTGTTCATCCAGCACCTTGAGCGCGCCGAGCCGCCCAATCTCTTCAAAGGCCCAACCTGTGCCTTCGATTTTGATCACATGCGGCTCAAAACCCAGACGTTCCATCACCTCGATATAAGCTTTTCGCCGTTTGTTTGCATTGGGATTTGCAGGTGTCCGCATTTCGAAGAACGAAGGCGGCTCGCCAGTACGGGTCATGTATTCCACGGTCTGAGACACAAAGCTGAAATTATCGGACCCGATAAATGCGGCGCCCAAACCGTCGAGGTTACTGTCAAACAGAACCGTCGGGACGCTGGCGCAGAATTTCTCAATCGCGGATTTGTCTGAGATACGTCCCAATGGTGCCAACAAAACGCCTGCGGGCTTTAAAGACTGCAAGCCGTCCAGGATTTCGTTTTCCAGCTTTTGTTCACCGTGAGAGCTGAACAGAAACGGGCGATACCCCGCTGCGATACAGCTTTGCTCAAGATACCGCGCAATTTCGGCAAAGAACGGATCGGCCAGATAGGGCACGACGATGCCAATATTCTTAGTCAGTTTACGGTTCTGGTTCACAGCATAGATGTTCGGGCGATAGTCAAACCGCTCCAGCGCCTCTTCGATACGAGCCCTCGTCGAAGGGCGAACACTGTCTGGATCGTGGAAGTATTTGGAAACAGTGGGACGCGAGATCCCGCTAAGGGCTGCGAATTCTTCCATATTCTTTATCTTGGTCATGCCAGTCTGCCTGCGGATCTCAGCCGCCTTGATCTTATCCTATTTTTACATATTCTTTGCGCGCGCTAAAAAGATCAATAGCAAGACAAGTTCCGGACTTTTGTGCAGGCAAGGGGTTTAAATGTATCTTGGGATAGATATTGGAACGTCGGCGGTCAAACTTGTCTGCGCGGATTCCAGTCGAATTCTTGCAACGTCTTCGGTGAGTATAAAGACCTCCTCTCCTAAACCCGGTTGGTCAGAGCAGCACCCGGATCTTTGGTGGCAGGCGACACGCGACGCCTTAGCCCAGCTTTCCAAGCAAACCAAATTGTCACAGGTGAAGGCGATCGGGTTGTCAGGTCAGATGCACGGGGCCGTATTGCTGAACCGTGATCTGCGCCCAATCCGCCCGGCAATCCTGTGGAATGACAGCCGGGCAGCGCGAGAATGCGATAAACTGCGCACGACCTTGCCGGAGATTGGTCAAATCGCTGGCGTCCTACCTTTACCGGGCTTCACCGCGCCCAAGATTACATGGCTGAAGCAACATGAACCGAGGCACTATGCCCAACTTGCCCATATCCTGCTACCTAAGGACTACATCGGTTTAAAGCTGCATGGCGAATTGGGAACTGATACGTCCGATGCCGCCGGTACAATGTGGCTCGATCAAGCGCCGCGTGGCTGGCATGCAGGTATCGCCGAAGCCACGGATGTAGACTGGGATTGGCTGCCGCAGGTGTTCGATGGGCATAGTGTCGTTGGGACTGTGACAGCGCAAGCCGCGACTGAGACCGGCTTTAAACCTGGAACTCCAGTTGTTGCCGGAGGCGGAGACGCAGCAACAGGGGCTGTGTCTTTGGGTGCCACCGAACCGGGTCGCGGGTTTATCTCCCTTGGGACTTCTGGCCAGTTGTTTGTGGCAGATCGAAGCTACAAGCCAAACCCCGAACGCTATGTGCATGCTTTTGCGCACACACTGCCCGACCGCTGGTATCAGATGGCAGCAATGTTGAATGGTGCACGGCCGATTTCATGGATAGGCAGCCAATTGGAACTGTCCGCGGCCGAGGTTGTCGCGCTTGCTGAAACGGCCAGCAGGGATCGAGTTCCAGTCTTTCTACCTTATCTGACGGGTGAGCGCAGTCCGCATGGCGACCCGCATATCCGAGCCTGTTTCTTTGGACTGGAGGATTCCACAACACGCGCAGACATCTGCCGTTCCGTGGTAGAGGCGATTGCTTTCTGCTTTGCCGATGCGGCGCAGAGTTTCGGTGGCACAATCGAAGATTTGCCGGAACTCGCAGCGATAGGAGGAGGCAGCAAATCAGATCTGTTGTTGAGACTGATCGCGACGGTGACCGGAAAGCCAATTGTGCGGTCAGCTGGGGCAGATTCCGGTCCGGCTTATGGTGCGGCAAGGCTGGCAGCTTTGGGTGTAGGCGCTTTGGAAAGAACTGATCTTGCAGTTCAACCTCCATCAACCGACCGGTTCGAGCCCGCAGATCTGGCGCCGTTGTTCGAAAGATTGACGCGGTTTCGGCAGCTTTACAAGGCCGTCCGTCTGACCGAATAGTTGTCAGCACTTTCAATAAAATCTACGCCGCTTTTTTCCCGCAGCGGGATCGTTGCTGTCTTAACAAACAAGAAAATCTTAAATACGCAGCTCGCTGATGCTCGAATTGACAGAGCGGACGGCAGCAATGTCCGAACTTAAATCCTTGGTCACCGTTGAATGCAAGCAGGTGGGACGAACGGCGGCCAAAACGTTTGCGACCGCTACATACGCATAGCTTTTCTTGGATAGCCTTTGACAAGACCAAACGTCACCAGGTGATGCGTATAGGTGACATCGCCCAGACCATTGTCGCTTCTTTTTCTGTCTTGTTGCGAAAGCGGTGCGCGATCATGGACGGGTAGGAGAAGCTATCTCCTTCACGCAAAGAAATGATCTCGTCCCCGAGACGCAGTTCAACTTCACCGCTTAGGACGATGGCGTGTTGCTCACCTTCAAAGGAATACCCCTCCAGCGGCTCGGGCGGTTGTCCTGCGCCGGGACGGAATCGCGAAAGTATCAGGTAACACTGGCCGGACAACGTGCTGGAAAGTAATTCGTCCGCAAAGCCCAACTCATCTGTTGACCGCGTATACATCGCAGACAGCGCCCTGCGGTTTTCGCGTCGCACGACGTGCTTGCGTTCCAGCGGACCTTCTCCCGCCTGTGTGGGAAAGAACCAACCCGGGTCAACCGCAAGCGCATCGCTAATTTCTGCAAGCAGGTCCTCTGACACCTTGGCCGCGCCAAGTTCAATCCTGCTGAGATAGGCTTTGGAACATGACACCGCTTCGGACAGGTGCTGCAGGGTCAGTCCACGCGCTTTACGCACTTCGCGAATTTCACTGCCGAGCCGTTGGGCGTCAGTCTGGGACACGTCATTTTTCATGTCTTCAGGATAAATGATTTCAGTTGACTTATCGATAAAAAATCAACTTAGTTGAAATATGAGGGAAAAATCAACCACGCTTGGACTGCATGGGAGGAAGCTATGCGCTTTGATTTGATTGCCAATTTTAGCCCCGGCGAGACGATTCCATGGGCGCGCACGCTGGAAATGATCCTCGAACAGTGTTCCTTAGCCGAGCAGGCTGGTTTCACAACCGCATGGTTCACCGAGCATCACTTTGCCCATAACGGCTATATGAATGCGCCGCCCAACCCGATCCAGATGGGTACGCATGTGGCCGCGCACTGCAAGAAACTGCGGGTTGGGACGGCCCCCATCATCTTGCCCGATTGGCACCCCCTGCGTGTCGCCGAAGATGCTGCAATGTTGGATAATATGACCCAAGGCCGGTTTGATTTTGGTGTTGCCAAGGGCATCAACGAACGCTCGACCCTTCAATTCAATAAGGACGCGGACCGGCGCGACAATGCCAAGGTCATGCGGCTGTATCAGGAGAGCCTTGAGATTATCCTGAAAGCCTGGACCAACGAAGCGTTCACCCATCATGGTGAGTTCTATCAATTCCCTGTTCCCGGCTGGAAAGAGACCAACCGGTTCTTTGATCCTCTGGACCCGCGCTACCACGACGAAGACGGCGAATATAACGCGATGTATGTGCATCCACGCCCCTATTCCAACCCTCATCCGCCGGTCTGGCTGATGTCGAACGCTCCGCCCACGTTCAAGCTGGCGGGCGAGCGCGGCTGGGGCGTGATCTCGATGGCGGCGGGGCCCAAGGCGACGCTGGCCTGTTGGGAGCCGTATCGTCAGGCCCTGTCGCAACGCGAAGGGCGCGAGGTGAAGCTGGGCGAAGGCGTTGGTGTCTGCACGGCGTTTTATGTCGGTGAAAGCATGGAGGAAGCGGTGAACACCATCCGCGGCCCGATCAATGCCTATTACGAATTCCTTGGCGGGTCGCGTCCCAAGGGGGAATGGACCAAGCACGGCTATCTGGACGTGGGCGAAGAGATGACACCCGAGGATGAGGATATGGACTGGTTCGACTTCCTCAACAAACGCGGGATCATCGTGGTGGGCGATGCCGAATACGTCGCGGACAGATTTGCCGAGCGGCAGGAAACCATCGGCCTCGATCACCTGATGCTGATGCAGCAGTATACCGGGGTGCCCTACGAGAAAATTCTGGCCAGTTGGCATCGTCTGTTCGAACATGTGGTTCCCAAGTTTGGCACGCAATCCATTGCTCAGAAAAGGATGCTTGAACATGCTTGAAATATGGGGACGTCCCTATTCATCGAATGTGATTCCGGTGATCTGGACAGCGAATGAGCTGGGGTTGGACTACACGCTGCAACTGGCCGGGGGCAGCTTTGGCAAGCTCGACACCGAGCAGTATGCGCAGATCAATCCCAACAGGATGATCCCGGCGATCCGGGATGGGGATTTTGCACTTTGGGAAAGCCTCGCCATCGTACGGTACCTCTGTGACCGCTACGGTGCGGGAACGCTGAGCCCGTCGGACGTTCAAACCCGTGCGACTGCGGATCAGTGGATGGAGTGGTCTGCCAGTCGTGCCTTTGGGCCGGTGATTTACCTGTTCTTCGCAACGGTACGTACGCAACCCGACCAGCGCGACCCGGAAAAGATCGCCAAGCTGCGTGACGAGGCGCATGAAGCCCTGACACTTCTGGATCAACACCTTGCGGATCGTGCCTATGTCTGCGGGGACAGCTTTACGATGGCCGATATTCCCTTGGGCTGTGTGGCATATCGTTACTTCAACGTCGAGGTCGACCGCCCGCCGCTGCCACATGTCGAGGCTTGGTACCAGCGACTTGCCGGCCGTCCCGCATATCAGGATCACGTCATGCGCCATTTCGGGACCAACCCCGACGAATGGGCCGAGTTGGAAAAAGCCTGTGCCAGCGAAGGGGTCCTATGATGGACGTCCGAGACTATCGCCGCGCCCTTGGCGCCTTTCCGACGGGGGTGACCATCGTCGCCACCTATGACACAGACGGCGCGCCATGGGGCCTGACCGCCAATTCCTTTACCTCGGTTTCGTTGCAGCCGCCGGTTGTCTCGGTTTGCGTCGCAAAGTCAGGCCGGGTGTTCCCGACGCTGTCGCAATCGGATCATTTCGCGGTCAACATCCTGTCGGCCGTGCAAAAAGACCTTGCGATGCACTTCGCCAGTGATGTCGAAAACCGATTTACCGACACCGAATGGACCGCCGGAACCGCGACCCCGCTTATCCCCGGAGCCTCGGCTCAATTGGAGTGCGTGGTTCACAGCAGGGTCGATGCCGACGATCATGAGATCCTGTTGGGCCGTGTCATCCACTACACCCATGTGCCCGTCCCCCCACTTGTCTATTGCCGTGGTGCATTTTTCTCAGCACCCCAACCCGAGGCTCTGCCATGAAAGATCATCTGACCTATCACACCCGCTTCAGCCCTGATGAATTCGACGCGCAATACAATCTGCGGGCAGGGCGGCCTGACTATGAAGAGACTGTCATTCCAGCCTGGAGCCGCGACAGCGAGGCCGCGCGCGCCACATCCGATTGCAGCCTCGATATCCGCTATGGCGAAGGTGAGAAACAAAAGCTGGATGTCTTCCGCTGCCCGGATGCGACCGCACCGACATTGGTGTACGTGCACGGCGGCTATTGGCAGCGCGGCGACAAGTCGATCTATAGCTTCATCGCTCCGCCCTTTGTCGCGGCAGGGTTCAATGTTGTGATCATCGGCTATGACCTTTGCCCATCTGTGACCATCACCCGAATTTCCGAAGAAATCCGGGAAGCGATGGCATTTATCTGGCGCAACGCGCGTGACTTGGGGATCAATCCAGACCGTATCACCGTGATGGGCCACTCGGCTGGCGGCCATATTACGCAGATGATGATGGCGACCGACTGGCCCGCGCTTGGCGACGATCTTCCTGCAGACCTGATCAAATCCGGCATCCCTGTGTCACCGCTCAGCTATCTTGAACCGGTGCGTCTGACCGAGGCACTGAACGCCGGTATCCGCATGACCCCCGAAGAGGCCGAAGCGGAAAGCCCGATGACCAACCATCCGCCAATCACGAATGCACCGCAGCTGGTCGTTGTCGGCGGTGCGGAAACTGACGAATTCCACCGGCAAGCCCGGATGTATGTCGAAAAATATGAAACGCCCGCGCGCCAGATGGGCCTCTATGTCGTTCCGGAAGTCGATCACTTTGACGAACTGAACGTGCTGGTCGACCCAGCAAGCCCCTTCTTCAAACTCACTTGCGATATGCTTCAAGGAAAAGGACCGCAAACATGACCGCTTTGACCCGAGACCTCGTCGACGCTGTCGGCGACGCGTTTAACGCCAACGACATCGATGCAGTGATGAAGCACTTCGCAGACGACGCCACATTTGACCACGCCGTCGGCCCGGACGTGCATGGCGTACGTCTGGAAGGCGCCGAAACCATCCGGGGTGCATTTTCTGCGCTGTTCGAAAAAGTCGAAAACGTGCACTGGGAAACGTTGGACTGCGCGATTTCAGGCAACAAAGCCTACTGTGAATACCGGCGTACCGCGACGCATAAGGATGGCTCGAAAGAAGAGTTCCTCAGCGTCGACATCCTGACCTATCGCGATGGGCTAATTGTGCACAAAGACACCTATTACAAGCAACGGACAAGCTGATCAGTTCACTTCGCTGCGATCAAATTTCTAAAGACTTGCTGAAGAAACCAGCTATCGATTTGGGCGCTGTATATTGTTCGTGAGGCCAACTTACTGCGACGGTTCTGTCGTCGAAAGACCCTGGTCCGTGGCTACATGCAACGCATACAAAATCAGGGCTGTGTCAATAGTCATCCAATTTTGACCCCCTTAGTGATGAACAGGTCCGGCGCAGCGCAACCTCCATTTAACGCAGTTGCGGCGGGCCTGGGGTTTGGGATTAACGTTTTTCGCGGTTTTTGAAGTACCAGCTTTCGTTTTCGGTTTCGAAGATCTTGCAGTGGTGTGTAATCTGAACGTTGCAACGGGATTTATTCCAACTTGACCCAAGCCGCATTCCTTGAAGAGCTTTGCACACAAGCAGCTACAAACTTAACACCATTGAGCCCGTCGTGAACCGTTGGATAAACAATCGAAGCGTCAGGTGAAATCCCGTTTCGAAAAGCTAGGATCGCCTCAGCAGCTTCTCCATAGATATTAGCGAAACCTTCCAGATATCCTTCGGGATGGCCCGGAGGAACTCTGCTCAACCGATTGGCAGCGTCACCAGCACCAGCTCCATTTCGGGTGATCAGCCGCTTGGGTTCATTGTATGGCGTGAACCAAAGGTAATTGGGATCTTCCTGAGACCACTCCAATCCTCCTTTTTCGCCATAGACGCGCAAACGAAGTGCGTTTTCATTGCCGGGTGCCACCTGAGAAGACCACAGCATACCGCGCGCTCCGCCTTCGAAGCGAAGCAAGACATGCGCGTTGTCATCGACTTTGCGCCCCGGCACAAAGGCCTGCAAGTCCGCCGCCAAGCTTTCCGCTGTCAGCCCGGTCACAAAGCAGGCAAGGTTGTAAGCATGGGTTCCGATGTCACCGGTTGATCCGCCCGCGCCCGAGCGTTCGGGATCGGTTCGCCATTCCGCCTGTTTGAAGTCCTGCTGTTCGGTCAGCCAGTCCTGCGGGTATTCAACCTGAACCACGCGGATCTTGCCAATATCGCCGTTGGCGACCATTTCACGCGCCTGCCGAACCATCGGATAGCCCGTATAATTATGGGTCAAAATGAATAGGGCGTTCGCGCTTTCTGCCGCTTTGACCAGCTTTTTTGCATCCGTAAGGGTCGAGGTGAGTGGCTTGTCACAAATGACATGAATACCGCGTTTCAGGAACTCACGTGCGGCTGCATAATGGACGTGATTTGGCGTAACGATTGACACCGCCTCGATCCCAGATTTCAGCCGGGCTTCCCTTATCGCCATTTGCTTGAAGTCTTCATAAACTCGTTCGAGGCCCAATGCCTCACCGCTTTCAAGAGATTTCTGTGGTGTCGAAGACAAAGCTCCAGCAACCAGCTCGAACTTGTCGTCCAGTCGCGCGGCTATGCGATGAACGCCGCCGATGAAGGCGTCGTTTCCGCCGCCAACCATGCCAAGCCGAATGCGTCCTGACGTTTCTTCACTGCGTCCTGCGACCATCACTTAATCCCCAGCATTGCACGATTTGCGGCTTCGTCGGCACCACCATCCGCGAAGTCATCAAAAGCTTTCTCGGTCACACGGATAATGTGATCTGACACAAACCGAGCGCCTTCGCGCGCACCATCCTCGGGGTGTTTGAGACAGCATTCCCATTCGACCACAGCCCAGCCATCAAAGTCATTCGCGGCCATCTTTGAGAAGACTGCACCGAAATCCACTTGGCCATCACCAAGCGACCGAAACCGCCCGGCCCGATCTACCCAGCTTTGATACCCGGAATAAACGCCCTGACGACCGGTTGGATTAAACTCTGCATCCTTAACATGGAACATGCGTATTCGGTCCTTGTAGATGTCGATATTGTCCAGATAGTCGAGGCACTGAAGAACGTAATGCGACGGGTCGTATAACATGCACGCGCGAGGGTGATTGCCTGTCCTCTCAAGAAACATTTCGTAGGTCACGCCGTCGTGGAGATCCTCTCCGGGGTGAATTTCGTAGCAGACATCAACGCCGCATTCTTCGGCGTGATCAAGGATCGGAACCCAACGACGAGCGAGTTCATCAAACGCCGTTTCAATCAAGCCTGCAGGTCGCTGCGGCCAGGGATAGACATAGGGCCATGCCAACGCGCCTGAGAAGGTAGCATGTGCCGAAATGCCCAGGTTTTTTGATGCTGACAGTGCCTTTATAACCTGATCTACGGCCCATTCTTGGCGCGCTTTCGGGTTCCCCCGAACGGTTTCAGCTGCAAAGCCATCAAACGCACTGTCATAGGCTGGGTGAACGGCGACTAGCTGGCCCTGAAGGTGCGTTGAAAGTTCGGTGACTTCGACGCCATTTTCTTGGGCTTTGCCTTTGAAGTCATCGCAATAACCGATGCTGGACGCAGCCTGTTCAAGGTCGAATAGCCGACCGTCCCAACTGGGCACTTGAACGCCTTTGTATCCACAATCCGCCGCCCATTTGGTGATCGCGTCCCACGAATTGAACGGTGCTTCGTCCCCCGCAAATTGCGCAAGAAACAAAGCTGGACCTTTGATCGTCTTCATAATAATTCCTCCCCAAAACCTATGCCTCTATGGCGGTAAATTTTCCTTCAGATAGATGTCGATACGGATGCGTTCCTGCGCTTTGTTGAATGGAACCTTGTCCGAAGTTGCGCGCAACAGACGTACGGCAGAACGTACGATGTGGCCGGTGTCTTGCGAGATTAGAGCGTCAAATGTACCCAGCCTAAGCGCTTCCCGACTAAGCGGTGTGAGCTCATGAGCAATGATCACCAGATCTTCGCTGAGCTTGTTCTCGGAAAGAAATTGAATCAGACCTGCATTGCCCGCAGCTGACGAATAAATTCCGACCAGATCCGGGTAGGTTTCAAAAATTTCGGGCAGCAAAGTGTAGATCAGATCTGGGTCATCCCGGCCCTCGACCGATGCTACGACTTCGAGATGAGGGAAATCCTCTGCCACAACAAGATCAAAACCCTGACGCCTTTCTAGGTGATCGCGTGCCAAACGAGAGCCTGTCAGGACCAGTACTTTACCTTTGCGATCTACAAACCGCCCCATCAACTGGGCAGCTGTGCGTCCTGCAGACACATTATCGATTCCCACAAAGTGGTCTCGCTCAGAGCTCGGCAAGTCAGACACCAAGGCGACGACTGGAACGCCCTTATCTCTGACCCTCTTTACGGCGTCACGGACAGAAGGTGTTTCAGGACCGAAAACGGCAACTCCATCAACGTCCAAGCTTTCGACAGTATCCAGAATGTTGACGATATCCTGCGGCTCAAACGGAGCTACTTTCTTTATCGAAGTACGTGTCCGCTCGATAAATTGGTCACGAGATTGTTCTGCGATCTGACTGCTAATCGCCTCTACAAACTCGTTATCCGTGTCCGGTAACACAAAGAGGAAGTTGTAAACTCGGTTTCGCGCAAGGTTGGCCGCAGCCGTGTCGCGCACATAGCCCAGCTCATCAATTGCCTTTTGTACTTTCTGTACGGTTACGGCCCGCACGCCGGGGCGTCTGTTCAAGACCCGGTCAACAGTCGCCAGACTGACACCCGCAACACGCGCGATGTCATTGACAGTTGGCTTTTTAACCAATTCTAGTTTTTGTTTTTGGTCTTCCACGTGTTCTTCAGCCCTCAATCTCCCGCGCTAAGCCTTCAAACAACAAAGCAACAGCCTCAGCGCCGGGATCGTTATGTCCAACTAGGTTTTCTTCGGGAACATAGGCTGCCCGGCCCGCCTTCGCACGGCGAATTTTGGCCGTGTTGTCTGCACCTTCGCGAGCAGCCTTTGCCGCGTGAGTAAGGCCCGATGGGAGTGCGGCAAGCGCAGGTGCCAAGGCGTCAATCATGGTCCTGTCACCGACCTTGGCGCCGCCGACTTGGCTAACGCGGTTCAGACCTTCGACCAAAGACTTCGGTACCGAAGCGCCGCTCGCACAGGCATCTCCAGCGGCGTTAAAGAAGATTGCGAGTATTACGCCGGAAGAACCACCCATCGTCTGGCTCAATTCATTGCCCAACGCTGGAAACAGTTGTGTCAAGTCAGCAAGCGGCATGCGGTCAAGGCTACCTTGCAACGCCCGTGCTGCAGTCGCCAAAGTGCTGCCCGTGTCGCCATCCCCGGATTTGGCGTCCAGCTCGTTCAGGTTCTTCTCAGCGTTGATGAGAAGTTCAGACAAACGAGAGATCGTTTCCTTCGTCGCGGAATTGTTCGAAGGAATTGGATCGATCGGAGTCAAACCATCAGGCAAAGGCGCTACTTTTATTGGAGTGATGGAATTGACGCCGGGCCAAGCCACCAGATCGACCTGAGCTTCTAGTTTTGACAATTCGTGTTGATCTACGGGCAGAATAGAAACAGAAAATCCGTGCATATCCAACGATGTCATCATTGGTGCTGGGCCAATTATATGGCTGGCAATACCAGTCTCAGACAGGGCATGTGTGAGGACAGCCATTTCTAATGGTGTTGTAGAGCCAAGGTTATTGACCAACGCCACACAATCCCCGGAACCTACCCGCTGCTTCAGCTTCCCCACCACTGTGGACATGGCCGATACAGCATTCGAGAATTCCACCTGCTGCACACCGGGCTCGCCATGGATGCCCAAGCCGAGTTCCGCTTTGCCGGGCGCAATTCTGTCTTCTTTCGGAGAACCTGGAACGGTGCAGGTGTCCAGGCTCATACCGATGCTGACGACCTTCGCTATAGTGGTTCTTGCGGCATTGGTAACGGTGTCCAAGTCAGCACCATCTTCAGCTAGTGCGCCAGCGATCTTGTGCACGAACAGCGTTCCTGCCACGCCACGCGGTTGCGGAAGGTCGGGCAGGGCGATGTCATCATCGACAACAACCATCTCTACTTTGCGGCCCAATGCGCGGGCGCGCTCAGCCGCCAGACCAAAGTTCAACCGATCACCTGTGTAATTCTTGACGATAAGCAAGCACCCAGCCTCACCCGTAACGGCGAGAATGCCAGCCAAAACCGCCTCAACTGACGGGGATGCAAATACTTCTCCACATACTGCTGCTGTCAGCATACCTGCGCCAACAAAACCCGCGTGGGCTGGCTCGTGCCCAGACCCTCCGCCGGAAACCAAAGCGACTTTCGACTTGTCCCAATCGGACCTGTAGACGACTTTGATGTGCGGGTAACCGTCCAGCCGGGTAAGTTGTCCTCCGGATGACGCAAGAAGACCATCTATGGCCTCTGTCACCAGAGTTTCTTTCGTGTTGAGGAACTGGGCCATGCTTTTGCTCCTTAAGTCACTCGCGCGCCGGACGCGTCAAAATACAATGGGTTGTGTGGGCGGATTTTTATTACTTTCCCAGAGGGGTAGTCCTGATGGATATCGATCAGGGTCACAACCGGGTGGCCGTTCAAGTCTAGGTGCAGCCGCGTTTGATCTCCCAAGTGTTCGGCACGCACTACACGTGCATCCGTGCCTTCACCTTCGATGATGTTTTCCGGGCGAAGACCAATCTGCGGACCTTTGTGATCGCCTCCGAACAACGCGGACGGCAGGATGTTGATCCGTGGCAGTCCCAAGCGGCTGGCCACATACACACTTCCGGGATTTTCATAGATGTCGCGAGGGGTACCGTACTGAACCAGCCTGCCGTTTTCCAAAACGCCGATATGCGTCGCCATTGTCATGGCTTCGACCTGATCATGGGTCACGTATAGTAAGGTTGATCCCAGGTCTGCCTGAATCCTTTTCAGTTCCACGCGCAAATCCGCTCGAAGTTTGGCGTCCAAAGAGCTGAGGGGTTCGTCCATCAGGAATATCTGGGGGTCCCGCACAAGCGCCCGTCCAATTGAAACGCGCTGCATTTCGCCGCCGGACAGCTCAGTTGCTTTGTTATCCAGCTTGTGCGGAATTTGGAGAATTTCCGCGACCTCGCCAACCTTCCGGGTGATCTCATCCTCGGGTGTTTTCAGGATCGGTGACCGCAGGGGAAAAGACAGGTTCTCTCGTACTGTCATATGGGGGTATAGCGAGTATTGCTGGAAAACCATCGCTACATCACGCTGGGCAGGAGTATCTATTCCAACGTCACGACCGGCAATGTGCACCGTTCCTGAATCCAGTTTCTCAAGCCCGGATATCAATCTTAGCGTCGTTGTTTTCCCTGCGCCCGTCGGCCCCAACAACACCACAAAGGCACCGTTGGGGATCGTCATCGATATACCATCCACCGCTTTCAGACTACCGAATGACTTCGAGATATTTTGCAAAACGACTTCAGCCATTGCTTAGTACCTCGTCGTTCAAAGCGGACCTCAACGCGCGTCCGGTAGACTTTTCAAACAGGGTTACTGCAGGTGAGCGGAATTCCAGTCCTACCGTCTCGCCGGGATTTACCACTTCACGCGCATCAATGCGGGCTTTCAGCTCTCCGTTCGGGCTTTGCAGTGTCACGATCTGGGTGGTTCCCAGATATTCCGCTGCCAGGACTTTGGCCCGGTAGGCGCTGTCGTCTGACAAAAAAACATGCTCGGGACGAACGCCGAAAACCAGGTCACCTTCCGCCCCTTCCATCAGTTTGGGCACGGCTTCGTCGTGACCATTCAGTCGCACCATTTCCGAGCCAGGCCCGACCTTTCCCTGAAACGGCAGGAAGTTCATCGAAGGAGATCCAATGAAATCTGCAACGAACATTGTGGCCGGTTTGTCGTAGATTTCCTGAGGTGTACCGAATTGCTCGATCACAGCGTTGTTCATCACCACGATCTTGTCGCCCATCTGCATGGCTTCCAGCTGGTCATGTGTAACGTACACAGTGGTTGCGCCCATGCGATCATGAAGAGCGCGCAGTTCTTCTGCCATATGCTCGCGAAATTCGGCATCCAAAGCGCCAAGTGGTTCGTCCATCATGAACGCCTTGGGTTCGCGAACAATCGCGCGCCCCAGTGCCACGCGCTGCCTGTCGCCGCCTGACAACCCACCTACCGGGCTATCGAGGATGTCGTTGATCCCCAGAATTCCTGCGACTTCCTCAACTTTGGCCTTTACGGCGGCGCGGGACATACCCTGCGATATCAGTGGATAGCTGATGTTCTTGCGCACGTTCATGTGGGGATACAGCGCGAACATCTGGAACACGAAAGCAATGTCCCGCTCTGATGGCGGTCGCTGGCCGATCTCTTCACCGTCCAAGTAGATTTCACCCGAGGTTGGAAGTTCCAACCCTGCGATCATCCGCAGCGTCGTCGTCTTTCCGCAACCGGATGGCCCAAGAAGCATGAAAAACTCACCGTCCTCAATCGTGAACGAGCTTTCGCGTACAGCGGTGAAGTCGCCGAACATCTTTTTTACGTTTTTGACTACGATCTGGGCCATTTCTACTCCGGGAAATGGCTGACGATGATGAACATGACGGTTCCGATCAACGTGACGATAAAAGAGTAGGTGAAGGCCCAAAGGACAAAGGGCTGCATCAGCATGAAGACACCCAGTGCAATTAGGATGGTTGCGACCATCTCCCATGGGCCGCGGCGAAGCCGCATCAATCCGGTAAGAAACTCGCTCATTTGCGTACGGCTCCGAATGTGATCCCGCGCAGCAAGTGCTTGCGCATCAGGATAGTGAAAATCATGACCGGGATAAGGAAGATCGTGGCACCTGCCGCCACAGCTGGCCAGTCCAGGCCACCGATACCGATAATGGTCGGGATAAAAGGCGGCGCTGTTTGCGCGTTCGCAGAGGTCAGCAGCACGGCAAACGCGTACTCATTCCACGCGAAGATCAGGCAGAAGATCGCAGTTGACGCGATGCCTGTGGCGGCTTGCGGCAGCACCACTTTGTAGAAGGCCTGAAACCTCGTGTAGCCATCTATAAGGGCGGCTTCTTCGTACTCCCGTGGAATTTCGTCGATGAAACCTTTTAGCAACCAGACCGCCAGGGAGATATTCACGCCCGTATAAAGCAGGATCATTCCCAGATGCGTATCGCTCAGCCCAAGGTTTCTGAACATCAGGAAGATCGGGATTGCAACAGCAACCGGCGGCATCATCCTTGTACTCAGGATGAAGAACAAAAGGTCGTCCTTGAGCGGGACCTTGAACCTACTGAACGCATAGGCGGCCAGCGTGCCAAGGAAAATACTCAGGAAGGTCGAGCCGAACCCGATGATAACCGAATTCATAAAACGCTCACCGAACTTTGATGGCCCGACAATCACCATGTCGTATTGGCGCACGATCTCATCGGCCCAGTTCTGCGGCGGGTTGGCTTCCAGAAACTCCTGCGTTTGCCGCGTGCGCGTGGTGAAAAGGTTTACATACCCTTCAAGCGTTGGGTCAAAGACCACTTTGGGCGGATAGCTGATCGCATCGGCCGGGGATTTGAAGCCAGTCAGCAAAATCCAGGCCAGTGGGATCATCGTAATCAACGCATAAGTAACGACCAAGAAGCCTGCGATCCACTTAGACCGGTTCGAAGGTTCAGTGACGGAAAAACCACTCATCTCTGTTTCACCTTGTTCAGGGCTTTGACGTAGATCGACGCAAGGCCGAACACGGTGACGAAAAGGATGATCGCATAGGCCGAGGCATAGCCCGTACGCCATTTCTCAAAGGCTTCGCGTTTCAGGTTGATCGAGGTTAGTTCCGTGATAGACCCCGGCCCACCGCCGGTTAACTGAACCACCAGATCGAACATTTTGAAGTTCTCGATCCCTCGAAACAGTACCGCAAGCATTAGGAACGGCAAGACCATTGGGATGGTGATTGTGAAGAACTGCCGCAGCTTGCTAGCCCTGTCGATCTCCGCCGCCTCGTATATGTAATCTGGGATGCTGCGCAGCCCGGCCAGACAGATCAGCATCACAAAGGGGGTCCACATCCAGGTGTCAACGATCACAATCGCCCAAGGGGCCAACGTAACGGATCCCAGCATTTCAAAGCTCGATGGGTCCTTGCCGGTAAACCAGGACACGATGTAGTTAAACAGGCCAATCTGAGGCTGGTACAGGAACTTCCAGAAATTCCCGACAACAGCCGGAGACAACATCATCGGCAGCACGATGATCGTTGTCCAAAGATCGTTGCCCTTGAATTTTTTGTTGATTAACCACGCCAGCGTGAACCCGATCAGAACTTGAAAAAAGATCGTCCAGAACAGGAAATGCGCGGTCGCCTGCATGTTTAGCCAGGTGTCAGAGTCCGTAAGGATACGCTCATAATTCCTGAGACCGACATCTTTGACTTCACGCCCGATCCGGTTGGCCTTGTAATTGGTAAAGCTCAGTTGGATGGTCCAGATCAACGGAAAGATATTGATCGCCAGCAATAGAAATATCGTTGGGGAGATGAATATCCAGGCGATCGCGCGATCGGATAATCCCCGGATTTTTCGCGCAACTCGCTCGGGCGTTGCCTGCGCAACGCGATCTACGGTCCTGTCAGACATCTCTTTGCCAGTTCTTGTTGGTTTCGGACTCACGGGTGAAGGTGGAGCGGGATTGCGCCCGCTCGTACCTGCGTCCGGGCTATAGCTTGCCTTCGTCTTCGAAGACTTCCGTCCAATCTTCAATCAGAAGATCCAACGCTTCCTGAGCTGTACCTTGGTCAGCAACCACGTAGTCGTGGATGCGTTTCTGCATTGCCAGCAGAAGCTCAGCATAAGCAGGCTCTTGCCAGAAATCCTGCACACCGCCCATTGCTTCCAGGAAGTCACCGGCGAACGGTTGGCTATCAACGAAACCGGGATCCTCCAGCACTGAGTTATGTGCCGAGTAGCCGCCCAGTTCCCACCATTTGGCCTGAACGTCTGGCTGCGCGAACCACTTTATGTACTCGAGCGCGGCGTCCTGTTTGTCAGAGTAACTGACTACAGAAATTCCTTGTCCACCCAGTGTTGAACCCGCTTGATTTTGCGGTGGGTTCACGAAGAAGTCGATCTTGTCACCGCCGGTATTGGGGTCGGCATAGAGACCAGGGAAGAAGGCAAACCAGTTCATCGCCATGGCGACCTGACCGGACTTAAAGGCGTCCAAGCTCTCACCCATGTAAGAGTTGGTGTATCCCGGAGGTGTAGCCGTTTCGTAGAACTCTTTGTAGAATTCCAGTGCTTCAACTGCTTCTGGTGAATTTACGGCACCTTCCATGTCATACGAGCCAGGTGTGTTTTCATACTTGAAGCCCCATGGATACAGTGCCCCGGTCACACCCATTGTGATCCCCTCCGAGCCGCGCTCGGTAAAAATTGCGGCCCCGTAAACCGTCTTGCCATCGATCTCACGACCTTGGAAGAACTGCGCGATCTGCAAGAGCTCTTTCTGAGATTGAGGCTCGCGCAGATCCTGACCGGTCGCCTCTTTGTAGGCCGCTTGGATATCAGGGTTTTCAAACCAGTCCTTGCGGTAGAACCACCCATTCGCATCGCCCATCGCAGGCAGCGCGTAGTAGTTTGGTGTACCCTTGGGCCAGGTCGAATAAGCGTAGACAGTGGCTGGCGCGAAGTCATCCATGCTGATGCCTTCAGCATCGAAGAATTCGTTAAGTTGGACGTAATGACCGTTTTCGGCACCACCGCCGATCCATTGGCTGTCACCAATTAACAGGTCGCAGAGTTTACCCCCAGAGTTCAGCTCATTTAGCATCCGGTCCGCAAAATTTGGCCAAGGAACAAATTCGAAGTTCATCGTGTGGCCAGACTCTGCTTCAAATTCTTTTGACAGCTCGACCAGCGCGTTGGCCGGATCCCATGCAGCCCAACATAGTGTCAGATCTTCAGCATTTGCCTTGGTAGAAAGAGTAGTAGCGGCAAGGACTATTGCGCTGGCCGAAGCCAGTTTTGTGTAAGTCATCCATTCCTCCCTTTTTTGCGCCGTCAATCGAGGATGTGCGAATCGCGGCATATGACCAAGGCTATTTGAGGTACGCACCTCAAGTCCAGAAATTTTTGAGGTTCGTACCTCAATAGACAGGAGAAAATCGCAAAGTTTTACTATAAGTATCTGTTTATTATGTGTATTATGAAATCATTTTTATGCATAAGTGGTTTTGGCGGAGAGATTCTAAATGGCCATATCGACTAAAATTGGCGAAGCTCGTGATCGCAGTCATCATGCAAGCAGCAGGTTTAGCTAAGCCGCGTCTGAAGCGCTCACAGATTATTTGGTCGATACCTTTGCGAATTGTAGATAGCGTCAAACAGCGCAGCCTGCTCTGGGTATTGGGTCACTCGATTGGTAAGGTGCAGACGTATGAAAAATCTCTCTATCGTCCGAATGAGCCGCTACCCAGTAAAAGGCTTGAGTTCGGAGCCTATGCAAACTGTCACGCTGCGAGCAGGAGAGGGCATTCCGGGTGATCGGTTGTTCGGATTTGCTAGATACAATTCGGGTTTCGATGAGCAGAACCCCAAGCCACTGCCGAAAGATCGTTTTGTCGTTTTGTTAAATGAGGCTGCTCTGGCAGGCATTCAAACAAATTTTGACCCCGAGACCCAAGCTCTAGAGATCAAATCTGACAGCAAGATACGACGCTTTAATATGCGAACGCCCGAAGATCGGATGAGCGCGGCAAATATTCTTTCGTCGGAGATTGGTTTAAAAGATCCCGAACCGCCAAAGTTCGTCTCGTCTTCGCCTCATCGGTTTACGGATGTGTCTGTGGTATCACCGAAAATGATGAACGCGATATCCGTTTTGAATCTGGCTTCTGTGGAAGAACTGGGCAAGCAACTGAACGCGAATGTCCACCCAGCGCGCTTTAGATCGAATATCGAGATTGACGGGTTACCTGCGTTTGCCGAGCTGGATTCCGTTGGTTCAGTTTTGAGATTTGGTGATGTTAAGCTGAAGATTCTCTCGCGTACCAAAAGGTGCGCAGCAACTGAAGTTAACCCGATAACAGCCGAGCGGGACTTGAATGTACCCTATCTTATTCGAAAGGTGATGGGTCACATGGACATGGGTGTCTATGTCGAGGTCGCCAATGGTGGAACGCTAATGGTCGGTCAATCTGGGGAATTGCTCGCCTAAACAAGAACAGATTGTCAAAAGGCTTGAGACATAAACTATGCTTCAAGTCCAGTTGTCCTGCCTGTCCCTGAGACCCTCAAAACCTCAAGGACAGGCAGGACATTCCGCCATCCAGTTTAGCGCAATCGGTGTTGTCGATCTGAACAACCTCAAATCCCGCCTTGTTCAGAATGTCGGCCGTGCGCGGGAAACCTGCTGCCATCAATACCAGATTATTGAAACGAATTGCATTGGCAGCCGCTTCTTCACCATCGGCAACATGCAAAACCCGATAGCCTTCAAAACACCCGGACGCATCCAGGCGTTTGGTTGCAAGGATGGTCTCGGCATCCATCAGCGAACAATCGGTCTTGAAATGCAACACGCCTTCAGGCGTAAACACCTCACGCAAAGCATGGCCCCACTCATTGGCAATTTCCGCCAGCTCAGCCACGCCTGCCGCGTCGGTGCGATCCGAACGGCCCACCAAGATTTCCTTTCCGGTCACCAGAATGTCGCCGCCTTCGACATGGCCGGGGCCTTTGATCTCCCGGACGTCGTCATAGCAGGCACGGATCGTCGATGCTATTTCCGCCACTTCACCCATGCGAGAGGGCGCGCCGGGACGCATCAGAATTGCACCTTGCGGAAGGCAAAGTGCGGTATCCTCGACGAATTGTGCGTCAGGATAAGCGTCAAGCGGTTCAAGCTCAATCACCTCTGCCCCAGTGCTGCGCAGCGCACTGACATAGGCCGAGTGCGCGGCCAGCATCCCGTCCAGGTTTGGATTGCCGATATCCTCGGCGCGCAACCCTTCCGCAATTGTCGTGGCGGGCTTGCGGGTGATGGCACGTGCAAATTCAAAGGTCGGATTCCGCATGAGTTACTCCTGATCCGGGCGATTCCCGGTAATGTCGATTTCCAGAATTGAAGGGCAGTTTCGCGTGCGGGCCGAAGCCAACGCGGCCGCTATCTCAGCGGGATTCTGAGAAACCCGTTCATAGGGTATGCCAAACGAGGCTGCGGTGGCGGCAAAATCAGGTGGAGTCGGGTCGCATCCGATCACCTCAACCCCAGCATCCTGCACTGACGCAGCAATTTCGCCGTAGCCGTGGTTGTTCCACAAGACAAAGGTAATGTGCAGGTTGTGATCCACCGCGGCCATAATCTCGGGCAGCGAGAATTGGGCACCACCATCGCCGGCGATGCAGATCACAGGGGCCTGAGGAGCGGCAATTCCGGCACCGATAGCGGCCGGAATGCCATACCCGAGCGCGCCATAACCGGTGGCGGCATTGAACCATCCGCCCGGACGGTCGTGGTCGTAATAGAGGTTACCTGCGTAGATCGGTTGCGTGGAATCGCCCACTATAAGCGCGTTGGGGACAGTCGCGCGCATGGCTGCCAAGATCTCGACCTGGGCGCGGTAGTCCGGGCCGATCTCTTCAAAAGCTGCGGCGCGGGTTTTTTTGGCGCGACCTGCGCCATCCCGTTGGTCGGGCCGGTCGGGCAGGGTCGCAAGCAATGCGGCGATTGCCTGATCAGTCCGGGCCTGTATGGCAATTTTCGTGTCATGACGGGCCAATTGATCCGGGCAAACATCAACACGTATCAGACCGGGCATCATGGGCATCTTTCCCGTAGCGTACATGTCATAATCTGTTGGGCCCAGCTCAGTCCCTAAAGCGAGAACGCAATCGGCGTTTTCGATCAGTGCGCGTACAGATTTCAAACTGGGGCTAGCGGGAACGGTCAATGGATGATCATGCATCAACCCACGCGCGTTGACGGTCTGCACGACTGGGGCGTCTAGGCGCTCGGCTAAAGTTTTCAGACCTTCGGCGCCGGTTTTCGCACCGCCACCGGCTAGAATTACAATGCGTTTTGCGGCCAAGAGCTGCGCGGAAGCCTGTCGGATCAAGTCGCCGTCCGGGGACCGGCTGGGTAGGGTCTTGGCAACAGGGGAGCTTTCGGCAGCGTGTCCTGCCACCTCCAGTGGGATCTGAATATGAGTGGGGCCGGGACGTTCTGAGCAGCAGGTCGCGAAAGCGCGTTCCAGAGCTGGGTCCAGATCACCGGGCAGGCTCACATGTTCAGAAACCAGCGCCACGGTTTTGGCAAGGGCGTGCTGATCGGGCAGTTCATGCAAATGGCCATATCCTTGGCCGAGCGTATCCGTTTCGTTGACGCCAGAGACCACCAGCATTGGCACAGAGTCCGCGCGTGCCTGCGCCATCGGCGTCAGGGTGTTTGTCAGGCCCGGGCCCGTGATGACAAAAGCTACGCCGGGCTTGCCCGACGCGCGCGCATAGCCGTCAGCCATAAAGCCCGCACCCTGTTCATGCCGAGGGGTGACATGACGAATTCCAGAGGCCGCAAGGCCGCGGTACAGCTCGACCGTATGCACTCCGGGAATGCCAAAGACACAAGACACGCCGCGCTGCTTCAGCCCTGCGACCAAGGCTTCGCCCACTGTTTGGTTGGTCATGCGACGTTCCGATCGCTGAGGTTTGCATGGGCAACGATGCGGTCCAGTGCTTTTGCGAAACGCTCGTCGTCAATGGTCAAGGCGACCCGGACCCAATCTGTAAGGCTTTCGCCAAAGGCCGAGCCGGGCATGACGGAAACACCATGCTCCAGCAGGTCCCAAGCATAAGTGTCCCCGTCCATGCCGCAGGCTGATACATTGACCAACGCAAACATCCCGGCCTCTGGGCGGTGTACGACAAGCCCGGTTTCGGCGTGTAGCCGATGTTCAAGGATCAGGGCGCGGCTTGCAAAGCGGGACGCCATGCCCGCCGCAACCGACGATCCGTCCCGCACTGCTTTTTCCGTCATGTCTGCGATGAAGGGTTGGTTACCGAACAGCATTGTCTCGGAGACCGGTAGAAGCGCTGCACAAAACTCGGCCGGGCCTACACACCAGCCGCTGCGAAAACCGGGGGCGGCGTGGGATTTCGATATCGACGAGACCGCGATGACCCGGTCTGCCAGCTGCGGATCAGAAAGCGGCGACACAAAGCTGGAATCATCGAACACCAGATGCTCGTACACTTCGTCCGAGATGATCCACAGGTCATGTTGTTGCGCAATTTTACCGATTTTACTGATATCTTCCGCAGTCAGGATCGCGCCTGTCGGGTTGTGAGGAGTGGTCAACAGTATCGCCCGGCTGCGCGGCGTGATACGCGCGGCAAGATCGTCGGCGTGCAGTCGAAACCCGTTTTCAGCGCGCAGCGGCACCGGAACCGGTTCAGCCCCGCTGGCGCGGATGACGCCCTCATAGGTCGCATACATGGGATCGCCGACCAGAACTTCGGACCCGGCTTCGGCGACGCCCTGCATCACCGCAAAAAGTGCTGTCTGCGTGCCGGGAAAACACAGAATATTTTCAGGCAGAAACTGCCGCCCACGGCTTTCGGTGTATGTTTCGGCCAAGGCTGCACAAAGCCCGGCCTCTCCGCGCCCATTTGAATATCCGGTACGGCCCGATTGCAATGCCAAGGCCGCCGCGTCGCACAACTCCTGCGGTGTTGGCACGTCCGGTTCGCCGATCGTCATTTCCACGAGATCTGCGCCTGCCTCGGCCAATGCGCGCGCCTTCAGGTGGACTTCCCACTTGCCGCCGCCCAATCCGGCCAGCCGTTCGGTGATTGCTGTCAGCCTCATTTGGGCTTGCTCTCCTGCGTTAGATCCAAATCGAGAATGGCGGAAACGGATTGCAGCCCTATTTCAACCAGTTCACCTTGTTCAAATGCGTCCGGCAGCGCCCCGCCTTCAAGCCACAGACCATCGATCACCGCGTTGCACGCAATGGCCAGTTGCCGCAAACGGGCAGGGGGCGCGGGCCGGTCAACTTCGTTCAGCGAGGCTGCAATCAGTTCCTCAAGCTGGTCCCGAAAATAGGCATATGTCCGTTCATGCGTCGCTTTCATCTGCGGGTCGTGCTGCACCTTGTTCAGAAAGCTGGCCCACAGGGCGATGGCGCGGGGGTCGACAACGGGTGGTGTCAAAGACGCCGTCACGAAAGCGGCCAGCCTGGTTTGCGCGCCGACCTCTGTGCCCGTCGCAAGTGCAAAGGTCTGGTCGGTCATTGTGTTCATGTGGTGCTCGTAGGCGGCGACGATCAGATCTTCTTTGGAGCTGAAGTAATGGCGGATCAGCCCCCCCGTAACATTTGCGCGTTCTGCGATTCCCCGCACCGTGGCGCCGCGCACGCCCTTCTCGGCAACCAGTTCCAGCGTGGCTAGAATCAAAGCTTCCTGCCGGGATTCGGCCGACTCGCGCCTGAATTTTTTGCGTTCTTCGCTCACAACTGGTTCGTTTTCGCTGATTGCATTAATTATACGCTTGCATAATTACGATGTTCGCGGCTTACTGCAATCGGAAAATTGGGGTCGCAAAATATGGACACAGCCGCTGCCGCATCAGCACAGCAACCCGACACCCGCCGAGAGGCGATCCGGGTAGAGGATTTGCATAAATCCTTTGGCGATTTAGAAGTTCTGAAAGGCGTGGACCTGATCGCGCATCAAGGTGACGTTGTTGCGATCATCGGTGGTTCGGGTTCTGGTAAGTCGACCATGCTGCGCTGCATCAATTTTCTGGAGACGCCAACGTCGGGCAAAATCGTCATCGGCGGCGAAGAGGTCGCGATGCGTTCAGATGGCAGCCCGGCCAGCCAGAAGCAAATCGAACGTATACGCACCAAACTGGCGATGGTGTTCCAGCAATTCAATCTGTGGACGCACCGCACCTTGTTAGAGAACGTGATCGAGGTGCCGGTGCATGTCCTGAAGGTCCCAAAGGCAGAAGCGATCGAGCGCGCGCGCGAATTGCTGGTCAGGGTTGGCCTGGGCGGTAAAGAGGACACGTTTCCCGCTTACCTTTCGGGTGGTCAGCAGCAGCGGGCCGCGATTGCACGGGCGTTGGCCGTTGATCCGTCTGCCATGCTGTTTGACGAACCCACATCCGCGCTGGACCCTGAACTGGTCGGAGAAGTTCTGACCGTGATCCGTGACCTGGCCGCTGAGGGGCGCACCATGCTGCTGGTCACGCATGAGATGAAGTTCGCCCGTGAGGTCGCGAACCACGTCGTCTACCTATATCAAGGTCGTATCGAAGAGCAGGGCCCACCTGCCGAGCTCTTTGGAAATCCGCAATCCGAGCGGCTGAAACAATTTCTCAGCTCGGTCGGATAGAACAAAAAATAAACACTATCAACACGGAGAAACTTATGAAAATCAAAGCATTCCTGACTGCAGTCTCTGCCGCAGCCATGCTGGCGGCAGGCGGTGCTGCAGCCGAGCAAGTCAAGATTGGTATTGCAGCTGAACCCTATCCACCATTCGCCTCGCCGGACAGCGCGGGCAACTGGGTCGGCTGGGAAATTGAGGTAATCGAAGCGGTTTGTGCTGCGGCCGAGCTTGACTGCGTGATTACGCCTGTTGCCTGGGACGGCATCATTCCGTCTTTGACTGGTCAGCAGATCGACGCGATCATGGCCTCGATGTCGATCACCGAAGAGCGGTTGAAAACCATCGACTTCAGTGATGCGTACTACAATACGCCTGCGGTGATTGTGGCCGACAAATCAATTGATATCGAGCCGACACCTGAGTCGCTGGCTGGCAAGATTATTGGCATTCAGGCCTCGACGATTCACCAAGCCTATGCGCAGGAATACTTCAAGGACGCCGAGTTGAAAGTCTACCAGACTCAGGACGAAGCCAATCAGGATCTGTTCGCAGGCCGAATTGACGCGACCCAGGCAGACAGCATCGCGATGGCGGATTTCGTGAACTCGGACAATGGCAGCTGCTGCGAAATCAAAGGAGCCGTTGCGGATGATCCCGCCATTCTGGGCCGTGGTGTGGGTGCAGGCGTACGCAAGGGCGATACCGAGCTTCTGGAAGCGCTGAACAAAGGGATTGCGGCGATCCTGGCTGACGGCACGCACGAGAAAATCACCGAGGGCTATTTCACCACCAGCATCTACTAAGGCGCTGTTGTGACCGGACTATTCGAGACACTGGGCCTCGGCGCCAGCGCCGAGTTGCTGTCGCTGTCCAGCTGGGGCGGCAACCTGTTGCGCGGGCTTGCCAATTCTCTGCAGATCGCCGTGGGCGCTTTTGGAATGGGGCTGGTAATCGGGCTGTTCGGTGCCTACGGGAAACTCTATGGGGGGAAGGTCACACGTGACCTTCTTGCCATCTATACAACGGTGATCAGGGCGGTGCCCGAACTGGTACTGATCCTGATCCTGTACTATGTCGGCAGCGATATCATCAACAAGATCTCTGAGGCGTTCGGAGGAGGTCGAGTTGAAATCAGCGGTGTCGCTGCGGGCATCTGGGTCTTGGGCATTGTGCAGGGAGCCTATGCCACCGAAGTGCTTCGTGGGGCCATCAAGGCGGTTCCGGTCGGGCAGATCGAAGCGGCAAAATCCTATGGAATGCCCGCATTTATGATCATGCGCCGGGTGACGATCCCTGCAATGATGGGATTTGCGGTGCCAGGCTTGGCCAACCTGTGGCTGATCGCAACCAAGGATACGGCCTTGCTGGCCGTTGTCGGGTTCAGTGAATTGACACTTGAAACACGACAAGCGGCAAGCAGTACCCGTGCTTACTTTACCTTCTTTCTCGCGGCGGGCTTTTTGTATCTCATGGTCACCCTTTTCTCGGGTGCGGTTTTTGCCCGTATCGAGAAATGGGCGCGCCGTGGTCAGCCTTCGTTGAAAGGGGGTTCCTCATGATCACCGTGAAAGCGCTGATGCAGCCTCACCGTATCGTCATGATGCTGTTGTTTGCGGCCCTGATTACCTGGTGTGCCTTTTCGCTGCGATGGGATTGGATCCCGCAATACGCGCCGCTGGCGTTGCAGGGCCTTTGGACGACGATCTGGCTGTTGGTGGTGACAACCGTTCTGGGGTTTTTATTGGCGGTGCCGCTGGGCTTGGCGCAGGCGATCGGCCCTTGGTACCTGGCAACACCTGCCCGAGTGTTTTGTACCATAATCCGAGGCACACCCCTGCTGTTGCAGATTTGGCTGTTGTATTACGGACTGGGTTCGCTGTTTCCGCAGTTTCCTTGGATAAGGTCGTCAGAGCTGTGGCCCTACCTGCGCCAAGCATGGCCTTACGCGGTGCTTGCGTTGACCTTGTCCTTCGCTGGTTATGAAGGTGAGGTGATGCGAGGTGCGTTTTCCAGTGTCGCGAAAGGGCAGCTTGAGGCTGCAAAGTCTTTTGGAATGCCACGTTTTACTATGTTCCGCCGGATATGGCTGCCGCAGGCTGTGCGCAACGTACTGCCAACTTTGGGCGGAGAAACGATCCTGCAGCTCAAGGCAACTCCCTTGGTTGCAACGATCACGGTGGTCGAGATTTACGCCGTCTCTTCGCGGGTTCGATCTGACACGTTTATCGTATACGAGCCGCTTCTGTTGTTGGCCTTGGTCTATATGGTCCTAGCCGGGTTGATCGCTTTGGCTTTTCGCCGATTTGAAGGTGTTTGAAGTCAGACACTGTCTTGTCGGCCCGCACTTGTTAAGTATTGGATATCCACTCCAGATATTTGCAACTTAATTACAAGCCAAGGCGGAACTTGGTCGGTGTCATTCCGGTTTGACCTCGGAAAAAGCGAGTGAAGTGGGACTTGTCGGAATAGCCAAGCATCAGACCAATCTCCGCAATTGTCATCCGGTCTTCTTTTAGGTGCTTCTTGGCGATATCGACACGCAGCCGTTTGATTTCGCGGGGTAGTGTTGTGCCTTGTTGCTGAAGCGCTTTCAGGAACCGTTCCGGCTGTATTCCCAGCAATCCGGCCACCATCTCCGGCCCCAAATCGGTTTCATCCAATTTGTCGCGCAAGACAGAGCGCAAGGCAGCCACCACGGTTACTTCTTCATCATGTTGGGGCGAGGCTATTGGCCTGGCAGAGCCGTCAGAGACATGGTGCAAAAACAACCATTCCACAGGAAAACTAATTTGCATTCCGGGATCGGGTCCAAGGCCAACCTCGATCCCCTTGTAGTCGATAGGTAGACCATTGATGTATCTGCTTTCCCATCGCACGCGCGAAGAATCCCAGGAATCGCCGACGACGGTCTGCAATAGACGTACATAGAGTGCGGCTCCAAAACCGGTCACCTGAACGGGTGGAACAGTTGGTTCTTGCTGCCTCTCGATACGATAAGTCGCTTTGTCCGCTTCAATGATAAGGCTGTGCCGTACAGAATTGGATTCCTGCGGCACAAGCCCAACAAAGCGGGTAAAGAACTCGAACAGCGTTTTTGTAGTTTGCAGGGCTTGAGCGAACGGAGGCCACTCTTGCAGGTTAAACGTCTCGCCTACATTCAGTCCAAGGTATCGGTCCCCTGACACTTCTGAGAAGGCATTTACCAAGCCGTAGACCAGCTCTGAGTGAACGAACACGGATGGGTCGGTCAACAGTTCGGCTTTCAAGCCGACCTGATCCAGTGCTGGTTGCGGATTGATCTTACGTTCGGTGAGATATTGCAAAAACGGAGCAGCTAAGGAGAGGCGAATAAAGCCCTCGCTATGCTCTCGAGAGGTGGCGTTGAAAGGCAAGCTCGTCATCCTTGTGAGGATTAGCAGTTATATTCAGTGGCCATTTTTATCATCACATTCGAACATCCTAATACAAAAGTGGCAACCGAGGCAAAACTTTCCGGACTACAGTTGGCAGAACATGAATATGAAGGGAGCACTTATGTCCGGTCTGCGAATGTCTCTTTGTTCGGTGGCAATTGTCGCTGCCGGTCTTTCTTTTTCTGCGTCCGCGCAGGCTCAGGATCAGGAAGAACCCCAAACGCTTTTCACCAACGTACATGTCTTCGACGGCGTCAATGAACAGCGTATCGAAAATGCGAGCGTTCTGGTTGAGGGCAACCTTATCAAGGCCGTCTCAACTGATGCGATCGATGCCCCCAATGCCACGGTCATTGACGGAGAGGGGCGGACACTGACCCCTGGGTTTATCGAACTGCACGCGCACCTGATGCTGATGGGGCCGACCTTGCCCGCGATGGAGGCCAACACAACGTGGGAAGACTTTGCCATACACGGTGCGCGGATGGCCGAGATGTACTTGATGCAGGGCTTCACCACAGTCAGGGACGCGGGTGGGGCCAATGGCGGGTTACGCCGCGCAATTGACGCAGGCCAAATTGACGGACCGCGTTACTTTCCATCTGGTGCATTTATCGGAACGCGAGGTGGTCACGCTGACTTCGCGAATTTCACCGCTCCGCCGGGCTCGGAGACCAACATGAGCCGTCTGAACATGGCGCAGGAAGTTAGCGGAGTGGACGACGTTTACAGGTTTGCACGCAACAATTTCCGCATGGGTGCGACACAGTTGAAGTTCATGCAATCCGGGGGCGTCGTTTCGGCCTTCGACCCATGGCAATTGCTGGCTGGATCGCCCGAAGAGATCAGGGCCGCTGTGCAAGTGGCAAATGAGTACGGCAGCTATGTCATGGCGCATTCCTATCGTAAGGAAGCGATCCTCAGTGCGCTTGACGCAGGTGTCATGTCCATCGAACACGGCTTCTCGTTTGACTGTGAAATTGCCCAAGTCATGAACGAAAAAGGGGCGTATATCACCACCAACCTGACGGCCTTCGATCCCGGACTGCTCGATATTCCAGCGGTAGCAAACGTCCCGTCGAGCCTTGCCAAAGCCAAGTCCGCTTCGGCCACATTTGCGGGCTACATCGACAATATGAAGGAATGTCCGGTGAAGCGAGGGTTTCAGACCGACTGCGTTGGTTCCGTCGAGGCCTGCAATATCCAGATTGCCTATGAAAAACACCTGAATAACGAGTTTTTCGGGCCTTACACATCCATGGTCACGCTGACATCGACAGGTGGCGAGGTGGTCGCTTTGTCAGGTGACTTCATGAACCCGTATACCGCCGGAAAACTGGGAGTGATCGAAGAAGGCGCCTATGCGGATATCCTGCTGATCGACGGTAACCCGCTCGAAGATTTCTCTGTGGTTGGTACGGGTGATCAGTGGTTCGGCGCCGACCCGAGGCCTGAAAGCCCAGATACGATCCGACTGATCATGAAGGACGGCGTCATCTACAAAAACACACTGGATTGACCTGTCTAAATAGCCGGAGATTATTTATGCACCATTGGTTTCGCTCCGTAGTATTGGCAGGGTTGGTCTGGTGTGGACAGTCAGCCATGGCGACGCCCGATACCGCGTTGAACTGGGCAGACCTACCGGACCCATCCTCGCAGACCTTTGAAGACCCCTACCGTGATCTCAGCCCCGAACAATTCGACGATGTCCTCTACGTCGTAAGATTGCGCGGAAGGCTGCAGCAGGATGGTGGCAGCGAAGAAGAACGGCAAAAGTGGCAAATGCTTTTGACCGAGACCGAGGATGCCTTGACAGCTGATGGAATTGATGTCGACTGGCTGCTCGATCAGCGAGAGGTGGTAACGGAACGTCGGAGAAAGGCTGGTACCAACGGAAATCCGGAATTCGACGGTCAAACAGTCACGCTTGCGGGTTTTGCCATTCCTGCTCCCAGTGACCCGGACGGGCGGCCTGTCGCGTATTTGGTGCCTGAACGCGGGATGTGCAGTCACATGCCTCCACCTCCGCCCAACCAGATGATCCGCGTGCGGCTGAACGGGGACTGGACGCCCAGCTATTTCCATGAACCCGTTCGGCTTACGGGCATGCTGACTATCGATCCTTCCGTTCAGAATATGATGGTTGTGGATGGCCTCATGCCGATGAACGCGACTTTCCAGTTGGAAACGGAACGTGTCGAAACTCTGGAAACTGAAGCAGACAGGCTGGAATGGAAGCAGCGTGCAGCTGATCGCATCCGCGCGGCAGGCAACCGCAAGACCGGCGGGGCAAGGGCGTCTGAATGATAAGACTTATGGTTGCCGCATTGAGCATTGCCTTCGCTGGGGCAGCGTCGGCTCAGGGATTATCCGGGCCATCTTCGGTCGAAGCTGATTTAGAGCCCGGAGATGGGCTGACCGACCCACAATACCGTTCCGATTTTCCGCGCAACATCGCATCGGGTTGGTTTGAGTGGAAAGACCGGCTGGCTGCGGGTGGGTTTCGGTTCAACATTGACTACTTGGTGTTGGGTCAAACCACAAACGCTGATCTGGGAACCGGTGAAGCGGCAAGTGGAATTGCACGCCTCTACGGCGGTTGGCAAGCAACTGAACGGGGTTCCCTGACATTCAAGATCGAAGACCGACACAGTTATACGGACGTTGCTCCGCAATTTCTCGGGCTGGATGGCGGAGCCCTTTCAATCACAGGAACAGCCTTCAACGACAATGGTCTGCTATTGACCAACCTGTTCTGGACCCAAAGGGCCGAGAATGGGTCGTGGACGCTGCAAGTCGGGCAGATTGATGTAACAGACTTTGTGGATATCTATGGGTTGGTAAGCCCCTATAGTGGTTTCCAAAATCTGTCTTTCAATACCAACCCGACAATTAACACGCCCAACCAAGGCCTTGGTGTTGCCGGTGGGGTAAAGCTGAGTGAAAACCTTTACGCCGTTGCCAGCGTATCCGACGCAAACGCCGACCCGTCCGATCCAGACTTTGATGTGTTCAGCAACGGCAATCTCTTCAAATCACTCGAACTTGGTTACACCTCCGGCTTTGATCGCATCTACTTCGACAACATCCATTTGACCCTCTGGCATGCGGATGCGGCTGACGATGGCAGTCGAGCGGAAGACTACGGCGCTGCGTTCTCTGCCGCATGGTTTGTTGACAATAAGTGGATGCCGTTCTTCCGCGCAGGGGCCTCAAAGGGGACCGCAGCGCTTTATGACCGGTCTATCTCTGCAGGTCTGGGCTACTATGGTCGCAATACCGATTTGGCGGGACTGGGCCTGAACTGGGCCGAGGCAAGAGGCATAGACGGTGACCAGTTCACGCTCGAAGCATTCTACCGGTTTTCAATCTCGCCCGGGCTGCAGATCACGCCGTCATTGCAGTTCATTTCTGATCCGCTGCTGAACCCCACTCAGGATAGCATTACGCTGTTCGGCCTGAGAACACGGATCGTTTTTTGAGGCGGTTCGAAAGTGGCAGCTAAAAGCAAAACAGTTAAGGAGGTTTTGTCATGAAGACTCTGTTGGCCATCAGCGCTATCGCGGTCACCCTTGGTGGCGCTCTACGAGCGAGCGAGGAAAGCAAGACATGGGACGCTTCGCCCGAGGCAAAACAGTTCGTCATGGACACGATCGTAATCGGCATGCTGGCCAGCCCCTATGGCACCGGCTGGACCGAATACAAACAGTTGCACGACTATTTCGCGCTCGCCCGCGAGAACGGTATCACCGGTCATGAAATGACCTTGGCCGCCGCCGACATGACTTTCGACACCCTGCTGGAGCAGCACTATCACTTTCGGGCCGCCATGGCAGAGCAATCGGACCAGTTTGTGATAGTGAACGAAACACGTGATATCGAGGCGGCGCATCTTCAGGGCAAGACGGCCGTTATCTGGAACAGCCAGACAGCGACAATCCTCGATGGAGACCTGAAGAAAATGGCGCTGTTCAAGGACATGGGTATCAAATCCATGAACCTTGCCTATAACGACATCTTCCGGACAGGGTCCGGCGGGCTTGCAGCTCAGAAGGGGCTCGATATCGGCCTGACGCCCTGGGGCAAGTCGGTAATCGACGAGATGGTGCGCTTCGGCATTATGCTCGATCTGAGCCATACCGGCATCAAAACCGCCAATGACGCCATGGACTACATGGACGAAAACTACCCCGGAGTGCCCTATATCTACACCCATTCGTTGCCCGCCGGTCTTTACAAGGATGCGCCGGAGGCCTCGCCTCAGGGATGCTATCGGAACATTACTGATGAAGAAGCGATCCGAGCGGCGGAGTCCGGTGGCTATGTCGCGCCTACATTCACCGAGTGGATGATGGACGGGATCTGGCCCGAGGATATCTCGCCCAAGCAGGCTGCGGACATGATCGACTACTACGTCCAGCTGATCGGCGTAGATCATGTAGGTATTGCTTCGGACGATATGTTCTCCACCAAGTTGGTCGTGGATTTCGCCAAGGCCAATCCCACCATGTATGATGACGGCGGCTACATGATCGATGCTTTCAACAGGGGCGCGACGGGCAACGGCGAACTGGCTAAAATCCTCGCTGCCGTCACTGATGATCTCTGGGCGCGAGGCTATACCAATGAGGACCTTGCGAAGATTTATGGCGGTAACAAGATGCGAGTTTATGCGCAAGTTTGGGAGGGCAAACCACCCGAACAATTCCTGAAAGAGTACCCGGAGCGTCTGCGCCTAAGGCAAGAACTTCGTGATGGGTTCTATTCGCGTTAGATTTTTGGGAGCTTACCGAAACAAGACAGATGACATCTCGCACGGGCGAGGTTTACGTCCCACCCTTTGCTAGGTTGTCCCGCATCCAAAGTGGTTGCAGATTGCAGTAGTGGCAGAGTTCGATGAGGTGTTCCAAAGACCGGGCAGACGAAAGAGGTATAATGTGGTCCACCTCCCATTGACCAAACCGATCCCATGACATGCCGTCTGTGAACCGGGCCTCAAGGTGTTGTTTTAAGGTTTCCTTAGAGCAACCGACCACCTCGGATGGGCAGGCCGCCGCTTTCTTTGCATCGCACACATTGGTGGTTGCCGTCGTACCGCTCAAGCGCGCAGAACAAGAGCTGTTGCTGCGCGAAGAGATTGAAGACGAGCCGGTCATCATCGCGCCGAATTGGTCTTCGGATGAGCCACCAGAGATACCGGCCGACGATAATGGACTAGAAGATATGAAGCGCTAATTCGGTAGTTGGTGGATGCAGGTAATGAACGAACTGAGCACATTTATCGAACGAAACGTTGCTAATATCGTTGCAGCTTTCACTCTGAAAACAACAAAGGCGCCCTCAGGCGCCTTGTTCTATTGGTCGGAGTGAGAGGATTCGAACCTCCGACCCCTGCCTCCCGAAGACAGTGCTCTACCAGGCTGAGCTACACTCCGACCGTGGCGGCGGGTCTATACCCGGCAATTTGGATGCGCAAGAGGGATTTTGCGGTTTCAAACACCGCGGCTTTTGCTGCGATTGGCGTCAGGGCAGGGCGTCCGTGCGGTAGAGGCGGATTTTGGTGCCGCCGTGGTCAACAACCGGTCCAGGCGGCAGCAAAGGCAGGCGAGTTGCGCGGGCAAGCCCCGCATTGCTGGTCACGATCCCCACACGCCAGCCGCTGAAACGGGAGGCGAGTACTTTGCCCAACGCCCCGTAAAGAGAGCGCAGGCGTTTTTCATCGCCGATTCGTGCACCATAAGGTGGGTTGACGATGACCAGACCGGCGTCGCCGGAAGGGGGTTTGATGTCGCTGACGGCGCGGGTTTGGAACCTTGCAACCTCACTCACTCTGGCCTGCGTCGCATTGGCTTGGGCGGCTTCAACAGCGCCAGAGTTGCGGTCAGAGCCGGAGAAAACAAGATCGGTTTCGGATATATCCTCATTAGCACGTAGGTTACTCCACGTGGCGGGGTCGAACCCGGCAAGGTTTTCGAAGGCAAAGCTGCGGCTGCGACCAGGGTTCAGCCCCAAGGCGATCTCGGCGGCTTCTATGACAAAGGTGCCTGAGCCACACATCGGGTCCAGAACCGGTTCGGTCCCGGTATATCCGCACTCGCGCAGGAACATAGCGGCCATGGTCTCGCGCATGGGGGCTTTGGAAACTGCCGGTTTATGGCCGCGTTTGTGCAGGGGCTCGCCGGATGTATCGACTGAAAAAGTGCAGATATCCTTTTCAATGCGCAGCAGGACCCGAAGGGTGGCATCGCCCGAGATCGGCGCGCCGAGAGTTTCGGCAATTGCGTGCTCGACCCGCTGTTTCGCGGCGCCTGCATGGTAGATACGGGATTTGCGGCTGGTCGCCTCAACTTTGACCGGCACTTCCGGGCGCAGAAAATCTGACCATGGAAACTTGCGGGCACGTTTGTCGAGCTGGGCCAGGTGAACGGCGGGAAAGCTGCCGATGCGCAGCAAGACCTTGTTGGCACCCCGCAGACACAGATTGGCGCGCCAGACATCGGTCCATCCGCCGTGCAGGCTGACACCGCCGGATACAATTTTGGCGTTTTCGAACCCGTTTTCGACCGTCTCGGCCAGCAAGGGAGCCTCAAGCCCAGGCGTGGCCACCAGAAATATCTCAAATTTGTCGCTGCGTTCCATTCCCGGTGCATACACCGGATGCGATCCGGGCGCGATATGCATTTTCCTCGCATTGAAACTGCGCAAGATGATAGGAATGTGACAATTACTTGCGACTTTGAGCGGTAACAGGTTTGCGTTTGTGAACATCCCCGCGTAAAGGGTCCATGATCGAAAATATGCCTGCGGATTTTGGACCGTTTTCGGCGCTTGTGCGACGAAGATCCCGATAAACCGTGCTATTGCAGGATTCCGAAAGGACGACGGCAGAGTTGGCGCAGACAAAGAGGCTTGGAAGACCGTAGCGACATGCAAACTTTCAAACTGAAAAAAGGGTTCGAGCTGCCGGTGCAGGGTGCGCCGGATCAGACGATTCATCCGGGACCCGAATTTTCGACCGTCGGGATTCTGGGCGGCGACTATATTGGCTTGAAGCCCAAGATGCTGGTGCAAGAGGGTGACGACGTCCAGCGCGGTACGCCCCTGTTCTGCCACAAGGATGCACCGGACGCGATGATGGTGGCCCCTATGACCGGCAAGGTCGTAGCCATTAACCGGGGCGCGCGGCGCGTGCTGCAGAGCGTGGTAATTGAGGTTTCGGACCCCAATGACACCGGCATTGATTTCTCGGGCGTGGGCAATGGCGACAGCGCGGCTGGGATCACCGAGAAACTATGCGCAGCGGGTTTGTGGACCGCGTTCCGCACCCGGCCTTATTCCAAGATGCCTGAACCCGGAAGCGCACCCGCGGCGATTTTCGTGACTGCGATGGAAAGTGAGCCTCTGGCGGGTGATGCAGCAGTGATCATCGCTGATGCAGGGGATGCGTTCGCTGCGGGTCTGGCGGCGATCGCGCACTTGACCGAAGGCAAGACCTATCTGTGCCACAAAGAGGGTGACTCGGTACCGGGTGCCGATGTGGCGGGAGTTGAAGCCGCCGCATTTGCAGGTCCGCACCCGTCGGGGCTGGCGGGGACGCATATCCATTTCCTCGAGCCGCTGTCGGGAGACAAGCAGGTCTGGACCATCGGGTATCAGGACGTCATCGCCATTGGTCGCCTGATGCAGACCGGCCATCTGGACCCCAATATCGTGATCGCTCTGACCGGTCCGGGCGCGCGACAGCCGCGCTTGATCCGAACGGTCATGGGCGCGTCGACCGACGATCTGACCCGCGACGAGGTCGACGTGGACGGGGTGCCGCGGATTATCTCGGGCTCGATCCTGTCGGGCGCGCAGGCCGAAGGCCCGACAGCCTATCTGGGGCGCTTTGCGCGGCAGGTTTCGATCATCCGTGAAGATCACGATCAACACACGATGGGTTGGATTCTTCCAATGCCCTCGAAATTCGCCGTACAGCCGGTATTGGGCTCGGCCTTTGCGAAAAAGCTGTATGCGTTCACTTCAAACCTGAATGGTGGCCGTCGTGCGATGGTGCCGACTGGCGTGTTCGAAGAGCTGATGCCGCAGGATTATCTGCCCACGCAGCTGCTGCGCGCATTGCTGGTCATGGACACGGACACGGCACAGGCGCTGGGTGCGTTGGAGCTGGATGAAGAGGATTTGGGCCTTGTAGGCTTTGCCTGTCCGGCAAAATATGAATACGGGCTGGCGCTGCGCGACTGCCTGACCAAGATTGAAAAGGAGGGCTGATCCACATGGGTTTGCGCAGCTTCTTCGATCGGATTGAGCCGAACTTTACCAAGGGCGGCAAGTATGAGAAGTATTTCCCCATCTACGAGATGGTCGAAAGCTTCATCTACACTCCGAAAACCGTCACCACCGTAGCCCCACACGCACGGTCCTACGTGGATATGAAGCGGATCATGACCTATGTCGTGATCGCCACGATCCCGTGCATCCTGTGGGGCATGTGGAATACGGGTTATCAGGCGAATTCGGCCATTGCGACGCTTGGCCCGGATGCCGCGACCGGCTGGCGGATTGCTTTGTTGCAGATGTTCGGCATCTCGCTGGATCCGTCCAGCCTGTTTGCCAATGTGCTGCACGGGTTGCTTTATTTCCTGCCGATCTACATCACGACGCTGGTCGCGGGTGGTATTTTCGAGGTGATCTTTGCCACCGTGCGCGGGCATGAGGTGAACGAGGGTTTCCTTGTCACATCGATGCTCTACACGCTGATCCTGCCCGCATCGACACCGCTGTGGCAGGTCGCTTTGGGCATCATCTTCGGCGTTGTCATCGGCAAAGAAGTATTTGGCGGCACAGGCAAGAACTTCCTCAACCCCGCATTGGTGGGGCGGGCGTTCTTGTATTTCGCCTATCCTGCGCAAATGTCGGGGGATTCGGTCTGGACCCCGGTGGATGGGTTCTCGGGCGCGACCGCGTTGGGGATCACCGCAGCCGAAGGCGTTCAGGCGCTGGCGGCCGACGGTATCACCTGGGCCAATGCGTTCTTCGGCACCATTCAGGGCAGTTTTGGCGAGACATCGACCCTGGCCTGTATGATTGGCCTGGCCTTCCTGCTGACAACGAAAATTGCCAACTACCGCCTGATCCTGGGCTGTTTGGCGGGGACCATTGGCTTTAGTCTGTTGCTGAACCTGATCGGGTCGGACACCAACCCGATGTTTGCGATGCCCTGGTACTGGCACATCGTTCTGGGCGGCTACGCCTTTGGTCTGGCCTTCATGGTGACCGAGCCGGTTTCCGCCAGCCACACCAACATGGGCCGCTATATCTACGGTGCGCTGATCGGTGTCATGGTTGTGATGATCCGCGTCATTAACCCCGCTTTCCCCGAAGGCATGATGCTGGCTATCCTCTTCGGAAACGTCTTTGCGCCGCTGATCGACTATTTCGTCGTTCAGGCCAACATCAAACGGAGGGCGCGTCGCCATGTCTGATACGCAGTCCCAAGAACCCAAGGGCGCGATTGCCAAGTTTCTGGCCGCCTCGCCGGATTCTGTCGGCAAGACGATCATCGTTGCGGTCGCTGTCTGCCTTGTGGCCTCGATGGTCGTATCTGCCGCAGCCGTCAGCCTGCGCCCGGTACAAGAAGCCAATGCGCTGAAGGACAAGCAGGTCAACGTTCTGCAAGTCGCCGGTGTCTATGAGCCGGGCGTCGACGTCTCGGAAGCGTTCGCCGCTTTTGAGCCACATGTGCTGGAGCTGTCGACTGGCGCTTTCGTCGATGATCAGTTTGATCCGACTACGTTTGATGACATTGCCGCAGCCAGTGACCCGGATCTCAGCGTTGCGCTGGATAGTGACCCTGCCGGTATTGGCCGTAAGGCGAATTACAGGGTGATCTATCTGCTGCGCGATGATGCGGGCGAGTTAGACAAGGTGATCCTGCCGCTGCATGGCTATGGCCTGTGGTCCACGCTCTATGGCTTTATCGCGCTGGAGAACAACGGCAACGATATCTTCGGTCTGCAATTCTATCAGCATGGAGAAACCCCCGGCCTTGGGGCCGAGGTGGACAACCCCCGCTGGAAAGCGCTGTGGAATGGTAAACGTCTGCGCGACGACGCGGGTGAGCTTCAGATCACCGTCGCCAAATCGCAGCCCGCCGCAGGCCCCGACTTCTATGTCGATGCGCTGGCCGGAGCCACACTGACTTCGGTCGGTGTCGATAACCTGGTGAAATTCTGGATGGGGGATGGGGGCTACGCTCCGTTCCTGGCCAAACTGCAAGCAGGAGAATTCTGATGTCTCAGACCAAGAAAGAGATGCTGGTCGACCCGCTTGTCGACAACAACCCGATCACCCTGCAGGTGCTGGGCATCTGTTCGGCGCTGGCGGTGACCTCGTCGCTGCAGGTGTCGTTCGTGATGGCGCTGGCGGTGACGTTTGTGACCTCGTTCTCGTCCTTCTTTATCTCGTGCCTGCGCAACCAGATCCCAGGCTCGATCCGGATCATCGTGCAGATGGTGATCATCGCCTCGTTGGTGATCCTGGTGGATCAGGTGCTCAAAGCCTATGCATTTGAGATTTCGAAAACCCTGTCGGTTTTTGTCGGTCTGATCATCACCAACTGTATCGTGATGGGCCGGGCCGAGGCGTTTGCGATGAAAAACCCGCCGGTTGCGTCGTTCATCGACGGTCTGGGCAACGGGATGGGCTATGGCCTGATCCTGCTGCTGGTCGGCTTCATCCGCGAGCTGTTCGGGGCCGGGTCGCTGTTTGGCGTCACCATTCTGGAGACTGTCAACAACGGTGGCTGGTACGTGCCCAACGGCATGCTGCTGCTGCCGCCGTCGGCATTCTTCATCATCGGTCTGATCATCTGGGCCTTCCGCACATGGAAGCCGAACCAGGTGGAAGAGCGTGAGTACAAAATTCAGCAGGTAGAGGCCCACTGATGGAAGGTCTGATCTCACTGGCCGTAAAGGCCATCTTTGTCGAAAACCTTGCGCTCAGCTTCTTTCTTGGGATGTGTACTTTCATCGCCGTGTCCAAGAAGATTTCGACCGCGCTGGGTCTGGGCATCTCGGTCATGGTGGTGCAAGCCATCACCGTTCCGGCCAACAACCTGCTGCTGAACTACCTGCTGAAACCGGGCGCGCTGGCTTGGGCGGGTTTCCCGGATGTGGACCTGACCTTCCTCGGCCTGATCTCTTACATCGGTGTGATCGCGGCGATGGTTCAGATCCTCGAGATGGTTTTGGATAAGTACTTCCCGCCGCTTTACAACGCGCTGGGGATTTTCCTGCCGCTGATCACGGTGAACTGCGCCATTCTGGGTGGCTCGCTGTTCATGGTGGAGCGCGACTATAACTTTGCCGAGGCGACGACTTATGGTCTGTCTTCCGGCTTTGGCTGGGCGCTGGCGATCACCGCGATGGCGGGCGTGCGCGAAAAGCTGAAATACTCGGACATTCCCGACGGCCTGCAAGGGCTTGGGATCACCTTCATCACCGCGGGTCTGATGGCGATGGCCTTCATGTCCTTCTCGGGCGTGAAACTGTAAGGAGGGGCGCATGGAAACTTTTAGCTTAGGCGTCGTTCTTTTCACCCTGATCGTGCTGGGGCTGGTGGCCATCATCATGGCTGCGCGGTCCAAGCTGGTGTCGACCGGGAACGTGAACATCACCATCAACGGGGAGAAAACTGTGTCCGTGCCCGCCGGGGGCAAGCTGCTGCAAACGCTGGCGGCCGAGAAACTGTTCGTCCCTTCGGCCTGTGGCGGCGGCGGCACCTGTGCGCAATGCCGGGTGCGGGTGCATTCGGGCGGTGGCTCGATCCTGCCAACCGAGGAAAGCCACATCACCAAACGCGAGGCCGCCTGCGGTGATCGTCTGTCCTGTCAGGTCGCGGTCAAGCAGGACATGGATATCGAAGTTCCCGAAGAGGTCTTTGGCGTCAAGAAATGGGAATGCACCGTTCGCTCGAATGAAAACGTGGCAACCTTCATCAAGGCGCTGACGCTGGACCTGCCGGAAGGCGAGGATGTGAACTTCCGCGCTGGTGGCTACATCCAGATCGAGGCCCCTGCGCACGCGTTGAAATACACCGATTTCGACGTGGAAGAGGAATATCGCGAAGATTGGGATAAGTTCAATCTGTGGCAATATGAATCCGTCGTGGCCGAACCGATCGAGCGCGCCTATTCGATGGCCAACTACCCGGACGAAAAAGGCATGATCATGCTGAACGTCCGCGTAGCCTCGCCGCCTCCGGGATCCGATGGCATCCCTCCGGGTCAGATGTCGTCCTACATCTTCAACCTGAAACCGGGTGACAAGGTCACCATCTCGGGTCCGTTTGGTGAATTCTTCGCCCGCGACACCCAAAAAGAGATGGTATTCATCGGCGGTGGCGCAGGCATGGCCCCTATGCGCAGCCATATCTTCGATCAGCTCAAGCGTTTGCAGAACCGCGATCGCAAGATCAGCTTCTGGTACGGTGCGCGGTCGAAGAAAGAGATGTTCTTTGTCGAGGATTTCGACCAACTGGCCGAAGAGTTCGACAATTTCGACTGGCATGTCGCCCTGTCGGACGCGCAGCCCGAGGATGACTGGAAAGGCTATACCGGCTTTATCCATAACGTGCTGTTCGAAGAATACCTCAAGAACCACCCGGCGCCCGAGGATTGCGAGTTCTACATGTGTGGCCCGCCGATCATGAACCAGTCGGTCATCAACATGCTGCTGGATCTGGGTGTGGACCGCGAAGACATCATGCTCGACGATTTCGGCGGGTAAGAAGAAAAAAACCGGCGCACCAGAGCGCCGGTTTTTTATAGCCGCAGGTCGCTGACCTCGGGCGGCAGGCAGGATTTAACGTCAAACAATACGCTCTGATCCTTGCCAAAGGCGCGGATATGCGCGGGGTTCATCGCCAGAAACTCCTGATGCGCAACGGCCAGAACGATACCGTCATAGGCCCCGGTTTCCGGCTGCGCGGTCAATGAAATCCCGTATTCCTCTTGCGCGGCGGCGGTATCGGCGTGGGGGTCATAAACATCAACTGTGACGCCATAATCTTGCAACTCGTCAATGATATCGACAACGCGCGTGTTGCGCAGGTCGGGGCAGTTTTCTTTGAAGGTCAGCCCCATCACCAGAACGCGGGCGGCGGCCACGTTGATCCCCTCGCGCATCATCCGCTTGACCAGTTGCGAGACCACATAGCCGCCCATACTGTCATTCAACCGCCGCCCGGCGAGAATGATCTGCGGGTGATGGCCCACGGCCTCGGCCTTGTGGGTCAGGTAATAGGGGTCGACGCCGATACAATGTCCGCCCACCAGACCGGGGCGGAAGGGGAGGAAGTTCCACTTGGTCCCCGCTGCGCGCAGCACCGCATCGGTGTCGATATCCATCCGGCCAAAGATCATCGCCAGCTCGTTCACCAGCGCGATGTTCAGGTCGCGTTGCGTGTTCTCGATCACCTTTGCGGCTTCGGCGACGCGAATGCTTTCCGCCTTGTGGGTGCCTGCCGTTATGATCCGCGCGTAAAGGGCATCCACCAGATCGGCCACCGCGGGGGTCGAGCCGGACGTAACCTTGCAGATATCCGCGATCCGATGGGTCTTGTCGCCGGGATTGATCCGCTCGGGGCTGTAGCCTGCAAAGAAATCGCGGTTGAACACCAGGCCCGAGGCGCGTTCCAGCACGGGCACACAGTCTTCCTCGGTCGCGCCGGGGTAGACGGTGGATTCGTAGATCACCAGATCACCGGGTTTCAGCACGCCTCCAACGGTTTCAGAGGCGCTGAGCAGCGGTGTTAAGTCAGGCTGCTTGCCTGCCGTGATCGGGGTGGGAACGGTGACGATATAGGTGTCGCATCCGGCGATATCTGCCGGATCGGTGGTGAAGGACAGGCCGGTTGCCGCGCGCAGGTCCTCGGGCTCGACCTCATGGGTTGCGTCCTGACCGGCGCGCAGGGCGGTGATCCGGGCTGTGTTGATGTCAAAGCCGATCACAGGGCCGATTTTGCCGAAGGCCACCGCAAGCGGCAGGCCGACATAGCCCAGTCCGATCACGGCGATCTTGCGGGCGTTGGGGTCTGTTTCAAACATCGCCGTCACTTCCCATGATAGTCGCGGAACCACGCGACGAACTGGGCAATGCCCTCTTTGAAATCGGTCTGCGGGCGGTACCCTGTCAGGGATTGCAGCAGGTCATTATCGGCCCATGTCGCAGGCACATCGCCCATCTGCATGGGCATGTAGTTGCGGATTGCCTTTTTGCCCAAGGCATCCTCGATGGCTTCGATGAAGTCCATCAGCCGCACCTTGTCGCCATTGCCGATATTCACCACCCGCCACGGCGCTGCCGGAGACAGGCTATCGCCCTCGGCAATCTGATCCGCACTGTCCGGGCGCTCGGGCGGAACGTCGATCAGCAGGCGGATACCCCGCACCAGATCCTCGACATAGGTGAAGTCGCGGTACATGTCGCCGTGGTTGTAGATGTCGATCGGGCGGTCATCCAGAATGGCGTCCACAAACTTATAGAGCGCCAGATCGGGGCGGCCCCAACTGCCGTAGACAGTGAAAAAGCGGAACATCGTCGTCGGCAGGTTCCACAGATGAGCGTAGGAATGGCCCATCGCCTCATTCGCTTTCTTGGTAGCTGCGTAGATGGTCAAGGGGGTGTCGGCCTTTTCGACCTCGGTAAACGGCATCTCTTCGTTGGCACCGTAAACGGATGAGGTGGAGGCCATCAGCAGATGCGCGACGTTGTGTTCGCGGGCAATCTCCATGACGTTGAACGTGCCCACGACGTTCGAGTTGATATAGCTGCGCGGGTCTTCCAGGCTGTAGCGAACCCCGGCTTGTGCGGCGAGGTGAACGATGACCTCGGGCTTGAAGTCATCGGCGATCTGTTTCAGGCGCTCGTGATTTTCCAGCAGGTCCTCGGTTGCGGAAAAGCCCGGATTTTGCAGCAGCATCTGGTGGCGGCGCTGTTTGAGAGTGACGTCGTAATAGTCGGTCATCCCGTCATAGCCGTGCACACGAAAGCCTTCGGCCAGCAAGAGCTTGGCCAGATGGAACCCGATGAACCCGGCCGTTCCGGTGACAAGAACCCGTTTCATGCAACCCTCTGTTTCATCGCCGTTTGATGCTGCATCAGGGATACTGTCACGGGCCCAAGGTCAAGCGGTTTTCGCACTTCAGAGCGTCAGCCGACGATCATCTGCTTCATGCGAAGGGCTTCGTATTCTAGCTCTTTCAGGCGGAAATGAACGACGTCGCCAATGGTGATAACGCCGCGCAGGGCGCCGTCGGCGAGAACCGGCATATGGCGGAACCGCCCCTCGGTCATGGTTCTCAGAACCTCGTTCAGCGGGTCATCAGGCGCGCAGGTTTTGACCTCACGCGTCATCAGATCCTCGACCGATTGGGGCAGCGTCTGACCGGGAGTGTCGGCCATGCGGCGCACGATATCGCGTTCCGACAGAATGCCTTGCAGTGCGCCGTTCTGGTCTGTCACCAGAACCGCCCCGATTTTCTTTTCCTTCAGCGTGTTCACTACGGAGTGGATCGTATCGTTCGGGCGTACCGAGAAAACCGCGTCGCCTTTGCCCTCAAGCAGTTTGGTCACTGTCGTCTGCGAGTGTGACAGGTTCGAATCGACCGACTGACTGCGCGTGCTGGTATCGGCTTTATCGCCGCGGGTCGGTGGCTGGTAAGAGCTTGGGGCCATGGGCAATCTCCTTTTCTTTTGCTATTTACCTTAGCGCAGCTAAACGACCTGTACAGGGTGCAATTGCCCGTTCCGGTGAAAACTGCCGAAAACCAAGGATATCTGACCTTTTGTCCGACCTCTCTCTGACCCCGCCTGTTGCAGCGCTGATCTTTTTCGCCGTGGTCGTCTGCGGGCACAACTTTCGTATGGCATGGAAACAGCAAGCGCCGGGGTGGCAGAAAAAGGCGTGGCTGTTTGGGGTGCCTGCCGGAATCGGTCTGCTGGTTCTGGGCTTCATACCGCTGAAACTCTGACGTTGGTTTGACTCTGATCCGGGGCGCTGGCATATGCCGGGCACGTTTTCCTAAGAGGGTGCTGTGATGCGTCTTGTCCCCGTTTTGGCTGTTGCCGCACTGGTGTCTGGCTGTCTGTTCGACAAAGAGCCAGAGGTCGTGCGCCTGTCTGGCGAAACCATGGGGACGACCTTCAACATCACCGCCATCGGCGTAGACCTGGACGAAGAGGTGCTGGCAGGTGCGGTCGATCAGACGCTGGCCGAGGTCAACGCCAAGATGTCCAACTGGGATCCGAATTCCGAGGTGTCCACCTTTTCTGCATCCGACAGCACCGATGCCGTTGCAGTATCGGACGAATTCGCGCTGGTGATAGATGCGGCAAATGACGTGCACGAGAAATCGGGCGGCACGTTTGACGTCACCCTTGGCCCGCTGATCGAGCTGTGGGGCTTTGGCCCGCGCAAACCCGAAGATCCAGTGCCATCAGATGTCGAGATTCAGGCCGCGTTAGACAGCGTCGGTCAGTCCCGGCTTTTGACGCTGGACCGCGAGGCCGGAACGTTGGCCAAATCGGATGCCGGTGTAGGCATCAACCTGTCGGCCATCGCCAAGGGTTATGGCATTGATGCGGTGGCCGAAACGCTGCGCGACGCCGGGATCGAGAATTACATGGTCGAGATCGGCGGCGATCTGGTCACTATGGGCCAGAATGACAAGAACGAGGCCTGGCGGATCGGGATTGAGAAACCTGAAACCGGCGCGCAGGCCATCCAGTTGATCGTTCAGCTTGACGATCTGGGGATGGCGACCTCGGGCGACTACAAGAACTTCTTCGAACAGGACGGCGTGCGCTATTCGCATATTATCGACCCGGTGACAGGCCGCCCGATCACGCACCGGACTACCTCGGTCACGGTGCTGGCGGAAAACGCGATGATGGCCGATGCCTGGGCCACGGCCATGTTGGCGCTGGGGCAGGAAAAAGGGCTGGACCTGGCCGAAAAGCATAAACTTGCCGTGTATTTCATCTCGCGGGATGTGACAGGGGGCGAAGATGCCTATATCACGGTTCATAGCAGCGCGTTCAAAGACGCGTTGGGCAGCAACTGACGGATACGGATCATGAGCACTTTTATTCTGGCTTTCATACTGCTGGCTCTTGTGATGGTGGGCATGTCGCTGGGCGTGATGCTGATGGGCAAGACCATCAAGGGCAGCTGTGGCGGTCTGAACGCGATCTCGGGTGCGGATAAATGCGTGGTCTGTCAGAAAGATGTCGACCCCAACAGCCCGCTGCGTGATCAGCTGCAGTGCAAGCGCGCCAAGAAGATGCTGGAACAGATGGAACGCGAAGCGCAGGTGTAAATTCCGCTTCGCCGCTGACGCGGAATTGGTTAGCCTCGGCCCCGGACGATCAAAGGGGCGCATCCGTGGCCAAAGCCAAAAACATCATGTTCATCATGTTCGACCAGCTGCGCTGGGATTACCTGAGCTGTTACGGCCACCCGCATCTTCATACGCCGAATATCGACCGCTTGGCGGCGCGGGGTGTGCGATTTGACCGGGCTTATATCCAGTCGCCCATTTGCGGCAGTTCTCGCATGTCCACCTATACCGGGCGCTATGTGCATTCGCACGGCGCCTCGTGGAACGGCATCCCGCTAAAGGTCGGCGAGATGACGATGGGTGATCATCTGCGCAGGGCCGGAATGGAGTGTTGGCTGGTCGGCAAAACCCATATGCGCGCGGATGCCGAGGGGATGGCCCGGCTGGGCCTTGAGCCTGACAGCCTGATTGGGGCCCGTGTGGCGGAATGCGGTTTTGACGTGTTCGAACGCGATGACGGGATGCTGCCCGAGGGGCCGGATGGTTATTACGATCCGGACGGCGCGAAAGAGTACAACAAGTACCTCACTGCCAAAGGCTATGACAGCGACAACCCGTGGCACGATTTTGCCAATTCCGGTCTGGATGCAGATGGCAACGTACTGTCCGGCTGGTTCCTGAAAAATTCGACCGAGCCCGCAAATATCGCCGAGGAAGACAGCGAAACCCCATATCTGACCGGGCGCGGGATCGATTTCATGGATACCCATGATGGCCCCTGGTGTTGCCATCTGAGCTTCATCAAACCCCATTGGCCCTATATCGTGCCAGAACCCTATGCCTCGATGTACGGCCCGGAGGACGTGCTACCGGTAAACCGGTCTGACGCCGAGCGTGACGACGCGCACCCCGTTCTGCGCGCTTTCATGGACACAAAAGTGGGCCAGACATTCTCGCGGCAGGATGTGCGCGAGGCGGTGATCCCGGCCTATATGGGGCTGATCAAACAGGCGGATGACCAGATGGGCCGCCTGTTCGACTGGATGGAAAAAACCGGTCGGATGGAGGACACGATGATCGTGCTGACCTCGGATCACGGCGATTTTCTGGGCGATCACTGGATGGGGGAGAAGACGTTCTTCCACGACGCTTCGACCAAAGTTCCGCTTATCATCTATGATCCATCACCCGCCGCTGACGCCACGCGCGGCACGGCCTGTGATGCGTTGGTGGAATCCATCGATCTGGCCCCGACCTTTCTGGATGTGGCGGGGGGCGCAGATGCCTCGCATATCCTCGAAGGGCATTCCCTGTTGCCGATCCTGCATGGGACACAAGCGGAAACTCCGCGGGACGTGGTGATTTGCGAATATGATTATTCGGCCTCGCCACTGGCGGAGAAACTGAATGCCTCGATCCGCGATGCGGTGATGTTCATGGTCGCCGACAAGAAGTGGAAACTGATCCATTGCGAGGGCGGCCATCGTCCTTTGCTGTTTGATCTGGAAAACGATCCGCTGGAATTGACCGATCTGGGCGACAGCGCCGACCACGCCGACATCATCGCGCAGATGTATGACCATCTGTTTGCGTGGACCCGCAGGCAGTCTCAGCGCACCACCCGGTCGGAACAGCAGCTGATCGAGATGCGCACCAAAAGCCGGGGCAGGGGGGTTGTTGTCGGCATCTATGATGAAAACGACATGCCGCTGGAGTTGACGGTGAAATACCGGGGCCGCAAAGCGCGCCCGTATCGGGATATTGTCGGCAAGGATTAAATTCATCGGGTCTGCGCCAAAAGGCGGTTCACCCGGCGCAGGCCAAGGGGTAAAAGGTCACACAAGAGCAGCAATCCCGGAGAGTCCGAATGACCGCCCCCAAACCCGTCGTCCTGTGCATTCTTGATGGTTGGGGTCTGTCCGAGGACACCCAGGCCAACGCCCCCTATCTGGCGCAGACCCCGACATTTGACGCGATCATGGCGCAGGGGCCGCACGCGCAGCTGATCACACACGGGCCTGACGTGGGTCTGCCTAGCGGCCAGATGGGCAATTCCGAGGTCGGCCATACCAATATTGGCGCAGGCCGCGTGGTTGCGATGGATCTGGGGCAGATTGATCTGGCAATCGAGGATGGGTCATTTTTTGACAACGCGGCCCCTCAGGATTTCATCGCCAACGTTAAGGCGGCGAATGGAACCGCGCATTTGATGGGTTTGGTCTCGGACGGGGGGGTGCATGGGCACCTGAACCACATCGTAGCGGCGGCCAAGGCGATCACAGATGCGGGCGTGCCCGTGGCGCTTCACGCGGTGACCGATGGCAGGGACGTGGCGCCCAAATCGGCTTTCACATATATCACCGAGCTGGAAGAACGTCTGCCCAAAGGCGCACGCCTCGTCACCGTCAGCGGGCGCTATTTTGCGATGGACCGCGACAATCGGTGGGAGCGTGTCAGCGAAGCCTATGCTGCAATGATCAACGGGCAGGGGCGGGCGGCAAGCACGGCGCATGGCGCCATCAACCATGCCTACAATCAGTCGGAAACCGATGAATTCATCGTGCCAACGGTGCTGAACGGGTTCGACAGGGTAAAGGATGGCGACGGTTTCTTCTGCCTGAACTTCCGCGCCGACCGCGCCCGCGAAATCCTACGCGCGATTGGCGAGCCGGATTTTGCCGATTTCGATACCGGGCCACGTCCGCATCTGTCGGCCTTGCTGGGGATGGTGGAATATTCAGACGGCCACAACGCCTATATGACCACCGTCTTCCCCAAGCGGGATATCGTGAATACGCTGGGTGAATGGGTGGCCAAACAGGGTTTGCGTCAGTTCCGTTTGGCTGAGACCGAGAAATACCCCCATGTCACCTTCTTCCTCAACGGTGGCAAGGAAACCCCCGAGGTGGGCGAAGACCGCTATATGCCCAAGTCGCCCAAAGTGGCGACCTATGATTTGCAGCCCGAGATGTCCTCGACCGAGGTGACGGCCAAGTTCGTCGAGGCGATTGAAGAGGGCTATGACCTGATCGTCACCAACTATGCCAACCCCGACATGGTAGGTCATACCGGCGATCTGCAGGCGGCGATCAAGGCGTGTGAGGCGGTGGATCAGGGGCTGGCGCAGGTCATCGAGGCGCTGAACAAGGCTGGGGGTGCGATGATCGTGACCGCCGACCACGGCAACTGTGAGATGATGGTCGACCCCGAAACCGGCGGACCGCACACGGCGCATACGCTGAATCCGGTGCCCGTGGCCCTGGTTGGTGGCCCTGAGGGTGCGGCTTTGCGCGACGGACGTCTGTCCGATTTGGCCCCCACTTTGCTAGACCTGATGGGGCTGAACCAACCGCCGGAAATGACTGGGCAGAGCCTGCTGTCATGAGGCTACGTGCGGCTCTTGCTTTTGTCATTCTTGGATCACCCGTTTACGCGCAGACAGATCCTGCTACGGCGGCCTTGAATGCAGCCCGGCAACTGGAGCAAGCGTCAATCACCCTAACCGAGGCAGACAGCGCCCGTGACAGAGTGCGCGCCCTTACAGCAACCATTCAGGCCTATGAGGCTGGATTGACGGCCATGCGCGACGGGCTTCGACAAGCGGCAACACGTGAAGCGCAACTGTCCGCCGCGCTGCGGGCGCGCGAAAAGGACGTCGCGCAGCTGCTTGGTGTTTTACAAACCATAGAAACAACAAGCCCGCCCGTTTTGATGCTGCACCCGTCCGGTCCGCTCGGGTCGGCGCGCGCGGGTATGATGCTGTCCGAGGTCACACCCGGCCTGAACGCCCGCGCGCAGTCGCTTGCGAGAGACCTGCAAGAAGTACAAACACTACGTTTACTGCAGCAAAATGCATCCGAGACACTGGTCGAGGGGTTGGCTGGCGTACAAACCGCGCGCACCCGTTTAAGCGAAGCCATCGCTGACCGTACCGACTTGCCCCGCCGCTTTGTCGAAGACCCGATCCGGACTGCGATCCTGATCTCGTCCACAGAAACTCTGGACGGGTTCGCCAGCGGGTTGTCTCAGATTTCCGAGGGTGAGATTGCAGCCACAAACGCGGATGTTTCTGATAAGAAAGGGCAGATACAGCTGCCAACTCAGGGTGTCATTCTGCATCACGCGGACGAAACAGATGCTGCGGGTGTAACACGTCCCGGTATTGTTCTTGCAACGCGGCCTCGGGCAATTGTTACATCCCCGACAGCGGCAACGATCCGATACCGTGGACCACTGCTGAATCTAGGGAATCTGGTAATTCTCGAACCTCAACCTGGGCTTTTGTTCGTGTTTTCGGGCCTGCAGGAGGTTTACGGTGAGACCGGACAGGTCATCCCCGAAGGCTCTCCGGTGGGGTTAATGCCGGGTGAGACGCCAGAAATCGGCGCTATTTTGTCAACAAGCGGTGATGGCACTGGAACTGACCGGTCAGAAACGCTCTATATAGAGGTAAGACAGGATAATAGCCCCGTGGACCCGGAATCGTGGTTTCGGACCGACAAGGATGGATAAACGAGTATGAAGAAATTTGTGATGGCCGGTCTGGCCGGAACCCTGGCAGGCGTAATTGCAACAACTCAGATCGCTGGGCCGTTGCTGGCGCAAGAGGCCGAAAGCAAGGCCAGTGTCTACGAACAGCTTGATCTGTTTGGCGACATTTTTGAACGCATTCGCGCACAGTACGTGGAAGAGGTCGACTCGGAAGATTTGATCGAAGCTGCAATTGACGGGATGCTGACATCGTTGGACCCGCATTCCAGTTACCTGTCCCCCAATGACGCGGAACAGATGCGCGTGCAGACCCGAGGCGAGTTTGGCGGGTTGGGAATTGAAGTCACCCAAGAAGAAGGGTTTGTCAAAGTCGTCTCGCCTATAGATGGCACTCCGGCGGACGAAGCTGGAATCGAGGCGGGCGATTTCATCACGCATGTCGATGGTGAAAGTATTCTGGGTCTGACGCTAGACAAGGCCGTTGATCTGATGCGTGGCCCGGTTGGGTCCGAGATCGTGATCACCGTGGTGCGCGAAGGCGAGCAGGAACCATTCGACGTCACAATTGTTCGCGATACCATCAAACTGACCGCCGTACGCGCGCGGACTGAAGGCACCAGCGTTGTGCTGCGAGTGACCACGTTTAATGATCAGACCTTCCCGAACCTGCAGGCCGGTCTGGACGAACAGATCAAAGAGATCGGTGGAATCGACAAAGTTAACGGGGTCGTACTGGACCTTCGAAACAACCCTGGCGGGTTGCTAACGCAAGCCATCAAGGTTTCGGACGCCTTCCTGAACGAAGGCGAAATCGTCTCGACCCGTGGTCGCGATCCGGGCGAGGGCGAACGGTTCAACGCTACCGCTGGCGATCTGGCTGAAGGCAAGCCGATCGTGGTTCTGATCAACGGCGGTTCTGCCTCGGCCTCCGAGATTGTGGCTGGCGCGCTGCAAGATCACCGCCGCGCCATCGTTGTCGGCACCAAAAGCTTTGGTAAAGGCTCGGTCCAAACGGTCATGCCGTTGCGTGGGGATGGGGCGATGCGCCTGACCACGTCGCGCTACTACACTCCATCAGGACGTTCGATTCAGGCACTTGGGGTCAGCCCGGACATTATTGTAGAACAGCCGCGCCCTGCACCCACTGCAGAGGAAGAAGAAAGCAACCGTCCCTCGCGCTCAGAAGCTGATCTGCGTGGCAGCCTGAACAATGACAGCCTCAGCGAAGATGAAATTCGTCAGATCGAGGAAGATCGCGAAAAAGCGGAAGCGACGGCAGAGCTGCGCGAAGAGGACTATCAGTTGGCCTACGCAATAGATATCCTCAAGGGTTTGTCGGCCTTCAACCCGAACGGCCCATCCCAGTAACAAGAAAGGGCCGCTCAAAAGGCGGCCCTTTTCTACTCCTCGATCTTTCGTAATTTTTCTTCGTTCAACCGTAGGGCAAGGATTACTCCGACCGAAACGGAGAGGGCGGCAAAAACAAAGGCCATATTCATTCCAGCATCAAACGCCGAAGCGATCGCGGCTTTAACCTTTTCACCTTCGGCCGAGCTGAGTTTAGCCATGACAGCTTTTGCAGAGTCCGTGGTGAGCGTGCCGCCGTTTATGGCCCTCTGGTCGGTCTCAGACATCTGAATCCCGTCCGCGCCAAGCTGTCTGGTAAGGTTGGACAAGCTGGTGACGTACATAATGGCCGTGGCAATCGCGACCGAGATCGCCCCGTACACGAGATGGGTCATAAAGCTCAACCCGCCTACAAGTCCGGCGCGTTCCGGCTTGACTGCGCTGACGGCGGCTGTACCCGAAGGTCCGACCGTTAATGTTGCACCGAGCCCGATCATGGCCATGCCTGGCAATATCTGGAAATATCCAAGACCGGTTGGCATCACCACGATGCTGATTGCTCCAAACGTGGCGAACAGATACCCCCATAGCAACAGGCGTTTGGGACCGAAGTCGTTGTACAAAGTACCGGATACAATAGATCCGACTGCCAGCAACAAGGTGAGGGGCGCCAATCCCAGCGCCGAGTGAAAGACGGACCAGCCCAGAACCTTTTGCATGTATTGAGGAAAATAAAGTAACCCTACAAAAACCGCCGACACATTGAACATATTCAGGCCCAACGTGATCCGAAACTCGCGATTTTGCATCATTTGAGGCAACAGCAACGGTTCCTTCACGCGCTTTTCGACCTTTGGAAAGGCAACGAACAAAGCAGCGCTGACGAAGAACAGCATCAGAAGCGGCGGCGACACCCACCCCCAATCCGCACCGACGTCCAACCCGTAAAGCAAAAGCAAAACGGCAAAAGACAAAACGGCCATCCCGGCAAAATCCAAATGCTCGCCCTGTTTGTGTTGGGTTTCCCGCTCCATCAGCACCAGCGCGGTGACCATTGAAATGGTTGAGAACACCACGTTAGCCAGGAAAAACAAACGCCAGTCACCAAAACTGACCGCCGCGCCACTGATCAGCGGTCCGATGACGTTCCCGGTCGTGACGCCAGCGAGGATCATCCCCATAATCATCGCGCGATGTTCAGGCTTCGATATTTTGGTCGCACCAAAGGCCAATGTACACGGCCAGACACAGCCCGCACCGATGCCCTGTAACGCCCGGGACACGATCAGAAAATCCAAACTGGGCGCAAAAAAGCACATAAGGGACGCGAACAGAAAAATAACAAGGCCGTTCAGCATCATACGACGATGGCCAAACATATCTCCCATCCGCCCTCCGGCGACCATCGTCATCGCAAAGAACAGAGCATAGATGTTCAAAACCCATTGAGTACTGGTGATATCCGCGTCAAAGCTGTTTTCGATCGCCGGTACCAGGATCAATGCACCCGTAAAGTCTATTCCGATGCCAAACCCAGTCACCATCAACGCGATGACTTTGATTATGCTGGTGCGATCCATTTAAACATCCTGAGTCTAAAAAATGGAACCAGTGATGCATGAAATTGGTTTTTAAGATAGAAAAAAGAGGGAACGTATTCGCAGAAGGTTAGTCCGAAGCGCTGTGTGACCTGCGGAACGCTTGCTTCAACATATCTAACTCGGCACGCAACAGCTCAACCTCGACCCGCAGATCATTTTCAACCGGTGAGCCTGCTATGATCGAGAAATCGCCTAGCTTTTCCGAGGTCGCTTCATCGACAACTAAAAATGTGTGCACCCCATCCGATAAAGCTGAATTGGGGACCGGCACAGTTAAACGCCACCCGTCATCCACCTCTGTCAGTTCGGTGTCCACAATTTCCTGATTACGGTATCTGACCTTGACGCAAGGTTCTTCGTCTGCGGTCAAATGAGCTTGCCAAATGCCGTTTTCCAGAAATAGAGGCGTGAGAGAAAGCTGTTTCATTGACGGGGCCTCACAAATCGGCTCGGTGGTGTCGGCAGAAGGTCAGATCGTGCAGCACAACGCTGTTCATAGAAGGACGGTCAAAAATCACGTCCAACCAGACCTTCTGAATCCGCTGTTCATTCAAAGGCAGATGCGCCAGGTCAAAATCGATCGCGTGGGACGTATCACATCGCTCTAACCCGCGCAGCACCTGATCTGTGTTCGGTCCGTGCTGTATGTTCAGCCGGGTCATGGCGCTTATCTCGCGTTCCGTCCGCAAACTGAGATCGACTCGGAAAAGATGCTCTTTGGTCAGATTCCGGGTCGCCTCAGGTGGCAGTTCCACTGACACCGATAGGAACGACCCGCTGAACGCAAATACCTCTGTGCTTAGGCCGAATGGAGCGAGGTCTTTATCCTTGGTATTCCTAATTTGTCGCGCGGCTATCTCACACAGGGCGCAGTCATGGAACAATGTCACCTGACCGTCCAACTCTGCTTTGCGCGGGGCCGACGCGACACCTCGACGGGGCAGGGGCCGACGCCACAAATCCGGACGCCAGGACCAATCCGTTCCAAGAGGTTTGGGAAACTGCTCGGACCCGACCGACGGCCACCTTAACCTATTGTCGGCTTGAGAAATCAAACTGTCCAGATGAAAGCGCAGTTTGCGGGCTTCATCACGTTGTTTTCTCAACTGCAGCGTTTTTGTAGCCGACGCATCCTGCGCAGCTTGGCGCCAACGGGCAAGAACCCGTTGGTGAATATAGCGATCCAGAAGTTTGCCCATGGTCCCATCGCCTGAAGTTGCCTTTCTTTAATCAAAGACCGGGTCAAAGATAAGGCGCAAACGGTGTAGCGGGGATTAAATTTTGATTTTCAGCTAACGCTTTCTAGTGGGCAGGCGGTTTGTTGTCTGATAGGCGGTCCACCGTTCTTGCAATCGGTCGGGCCAATGCGTACCGTCCGGCACCTGATTGCCGTGGATCATCCGCATACTACGTACCAAAACCTTGAGGCAGGGCCGGGGCATGGAACCCACTCTTTTTTCATTTATTTGGAAATATTCCAAGAAACAGCAGCTTTTCCTGCTGGTGCTTACAGTGTTGTCCTTCCCGTTCCTTTACGCCTCGTTAGAGTTGCCGAAACAGATCATCAACGACGCGATTGGCGCGCCGACAGATACCGTTACTGTTTTCGGAATAACGGTCACGCAAGTTCAGTACCTGCTGATCTTGTGTGTGGCATTTCTGGCCACGGTCATCGCCAGCGGGTTGATGAAGATGCGCATCAACACCATGAAGGGCGTGCTGGCCGAGCGGATGCTGCGGCGTTTGCGATTCACCTTGATCCACCGCACCATGCGGTTCCCAAAATCGTACTTTGCCACCACCAGTCAGGGTGAGTTGGTGTCGATGATCACGTCTGAGGCCGAACCGATGGGCGGGCTAATGGGTGACGCCATCGCACAACCAGTGTTCCAATTCGGCCAGATGATGACCATCGTCACCTTTTTGTTCATGCAAAGTGTGTGGTTCGGCCTTGCCAGTATCGCCCTGATCCCATTGCAGGCGTGGCTGATCCCAAAACTGCAGCGCCAGATTAACCTGTTGAACAAGGATCGTATTCAGCAGGTGCGACAGCTGAGCTCGGAGATTGGCGAAAGTGCAGCTGGCATCAGTGATCTGCGCGCGAACGGTGGATGGCGTTATCGCCTGGCGCAGTTCAGTTACCGACTTGGGACTTTGTTCGAGATCCGCTTCAAGATTTACAACAAAAAGTTCTTCATGAAGTTCCTCAACAATCTGATCACTCAGATGACGCCCTTTCTGTTTTATTCGGTCGGCGGTTATCTTGCGATCACCGGAGAGGTCACGGTCGGCGCGCTTGTTGCGGCTCTGGGCGCGTATAAAGATCTGAGTGGCCCTTGGAAGGATCTCCTGACCTACTACAATCAAGTTCAGGACATGTCATTGCGCTGGGAAATCGTGACCGAGCGTTTTGCGCCGGACAACATGATCCCGGAAGAGCTGTTCGTAGGTGAGCCTGAAACGATCCCGCGCCTTACAGGCGACATCGAGTTGCACAATGTGACTGTCCGCGACGATGACGGCAAAACGATCCTTGAAGACATCGACCTGACGATCCCAAGTGGCGCTCGGGTCGCGATCAAATCCTCAAGCGCGGCCGAGCGCAGCGCGTTAGCGCAGGTGCTGACCCGCGAATTGCTGCCGGTTCAGGGTGATGTAAAGATCGCAGGCCATAACCTTGCGAGCCTGCATCAAGCCGTCATTGCCGCCCGTATCGGATACGCCTATTCGCGCCCGTACTTGTTTGACGGGACATTGGGGGACAATCTTTTGATGCCCTTGCGCACCCGTCCGCAACAACCGGATGATGAACCAAAAACCCAAAAACGGTGGCAGATCGAAGCCGAGCGATCTGGGAACCCAACCGACTCGCTGTCTGCCGAATGGATTGATCCAGGTCTTGCGGGACTGGAAAACGCCGACCAGATTCGCGACTGGTGGTTCGAACTGGTCGAAGCGATGGGGATCGACGAGTTCATGTTCCGTCGCACTTTGCGTACACAGTTTGATCCGGCGCAACATCCAGCGCTAGCGCGCGACGTTGTAGCGCTACGCGAGAGCGTCGCGCAGCGGCTGCGCGAAAAAAACCTGGACCGATATGTATACCGGTTCGATCCCGACCGGTTTAACCCGGCTGTGCCGTTGGGCGGCAACCTGCTGTACGCAGCCCCGTCCCGCGATATATCTCCGGACATTCTGGCCGGTGACGGGCGGTTCCTGGAAATGCTGCGGGCACATGATCTGGATGACGAAGCAATGGCTATAGCCCGGGCCGTTCTGCACACGCTGAACCAGACTTTCGGTCGCGACGGGACAGATCACCCTCTGTTCCTGCGGCTGGGCATGACAAAGGACATGTACTACCGTTTGCTGGACATTGAAGATCGCCGTAAGGCCAAGGGCGACGATGCCATCAACGAACGTGAACGTGCATTGCTGCTAACCGTTCCGTTTTTGTTAACTGCCGAGCAAATCGGCCCCGACTTTCCCGATGAATATAAGGAAAAGATTCTTTCCATCCGCAGCGGTCAGGCCGAAAGGTTGCGCGCCTCAATGAATGGCATGTTCATTCCTGTCGCCCCAGACACCTATATCGACCGCATGACCGTTATGGAAAACGCATTGTTCGGACGGATTTCTCTTACGGCGGGTGCCCACGCCGACGACATCGAAGATGTTGTCGCCGAAGCGATGAACGAAGCGGGTTTGCGCCGCCGCGCAGCGGCCATCATCTATGACCTGCCATCAGGTCTGGGCGGGAACAATCTGCCGACAGTATTCCAGGAACGTGCGGCCTTTTCCCGTGCAGGGATCAAGCGACCCGACGTTCTGATTCTGGACACAGCGTTGGCAAGCCACGATTCGGAAAGCCGTTTGCGTACACGTCTCAAGCTGCGTGAATTGCTGCCTGACTCAATCATGATTTTCATGGAAAACCGGTTTGACCACCCCGAAGCCTATGACCTTTTTGTGGAAATCAAGGACGGTCGGATTGACGGCGTATCTAAAGCTCGCGTTGAAGACGAGCCAGATGCCACGGCCGATTTGAGCCGCAAGCTCAAGATCATTTCGTCCACCGAGCTGTTTTCGGGTGTCGATGGCCGCAACCAAAGACTGCTGGCCTTTTCTGCCCAATGGTATGACGCAACCGCCGGTCAGGTGATCTTTTCACGCGGACAGGCTCCAGATGCCGCCTATTTGTGTATTTCTGGTCAAGCGAGGCTGGAATGGCCTGAAGAAGGCGGAGAAGCGCGGCCGATCTCAGATGTCGAACCTGGTCGACTGATTGGGGATCTGTCCGTCATCACAGGCGATCCGCGCCAATTGGACCTCGTGGCTGTTAGCGATTGTTCTTTTTTACGGATAGGAGCCGAGGAACTACGCGCTGTTGTTGATAGCGACGCAAAAGTCGCAACGCAGCTGTTGCAAACAGTGGCCGGATACCTGACATCACTCGCCGTCCGTGTAAACGAAAAGGACTCGACCATTTTCTTTGAAGGCACCGACGCTGCAAGTCCGGAAACTTGAACATGGGCAAGCGAACACGTTCGACTTATGCGGCCCATGAAGTGCTGGTGGCCCAGGCCAGATCAAACCCTGAATTGTGGAGGCTTTTTGCGGGTCTAGGGTTGATCGTGGCGGTCGTTATCGCATTGAACCTTGTGATTTTCGCTTTCGCGGCTTGGGCGGGATCCTCCGCTTGGGCCGCTGGGCTTTTGACCGGATCGACACCATTCGCGCTGCTTGTATTGCTGGCCAGCTTTGCATTCGTGACCGTCGGAGTAAGATTGGCCGTACGGCAAGTACACCACAGAAACTTGCGATCGGTCTTGGGCCCGTTTCCGGAAACCCTTGTCCAATTCTGGCGCGTTTTCAGGACATTGCTCTTGCTTGGAGCGGCCGTTGCCGTTTTGCCACCTTACGACATGGGCACCGAGTTGATCTCCAATACACCACTTGCGACATGGCTGATGTTTTTACCTTTGTCGCTTGCAGCCGTCCTGATTCAAACAAGCGCCGAAGAGATACTGTTCCGCGGCTATATACAACAATGTTTGGCGGCGCGATTCCGGTCGCCACTTATTTGGATCGGTGTGCCGTCCATTTTATTTGCAGCTGGTCACTACGCGCCCGGAACCGCCGGTTCCAATGCTGGTCTTATCGCGCTGTGGTCCTGCATGTTTGGCGTTTTGGCTGCGGACCTAACGGCCCGAGCAGGCACGTTGGGGCCTGCAATCGCGCTACATTTCTTTAATAACATCATTGCGTTATTGTTTATTTCGCTGCCCGATAGCCTCAGCAGTCTTGCGCTTTACGTGCTGCCATACGACATGTCGGATACTGATGTTCTGCGGCAGTGGCTACTTGTCGATTTCGCCGTGATGATTGTCGGATGGCTCGCTGCACGACTTGCACTCAGGCGTTGATTGCATTTCTTTCCGTAGCGTCTTATTTGACGTCAAAGCCGCATCAGCAAGGTTCCGATATGAACTGGATCACAAACTACGTCCGCCCCCGGATCAACTCGATTTTCTCTCGCCGGGAAGTGCCAGAAAATCTCTGGCACAAGTGCGACGAATGCGGAACCATGTTGTTTCACCGCGAATTGGCAGAAAACCAGAATGTCTGCACCCAGTGCGACCATCACATGGCAATCACCCCGCGCGATCGCTTTGCGCATCTCTTTGACGGCGGCATTTTCACCGAAGTCGACGTACCTGCCCCCAAGGATGATCCGCTTCAGTTCCGCGATCAGAAAAAATACCCCGATCGCATGAAGGCGGCGCAGAAAAAGACCGGCGAAAAAGAGGCGATGCTGGTCGCCGCTGGTGAAATTGGCCGCACCCCGATCATTGCCGCTGCTCAGGACTTCTCGTTCATGGGCGGTTCGATGGGCATGTACGTAGGCAATGCCATCATCGCTGCCGCGCAAGAGGCGGTAAAGCTGAAACGCCCGCTGATCCTGTTTTCTGCAGCCGGTGGAGCACGGATGCAGGAAGGCATCCTGAGCCTGATGCAGATGCCTCGCACCACGGTCGCGGTTGAGATGCTGAAAGAAGCGAACCTGCCTTATATCGTCGTCCTTACCCACCCGACTACCGGGGGTGTGACCGCGTCTTATGCGATGCTGGGCGACGTGCATATTTCCGAACCCAACGCACTGATCTGTTTCGCCGGCCCCCGCGTGATCGAGCAGACCATTCGTGAAAAACTGCCCGAAGGGTTCCAGCGGGCCGAATACCTTCTGGATCACGGAATGCTGGACCGTGTGACCAAACGGACCGAAATGCGCGACGAACTGATCACCATCACCCGTATGCTGATGAAGCAGCCGCCTGCGGTCAAAGGCGATCTGCCTGCACCCACACCCCAAGAGGCCGAAGCGGCCGCACCCTCGGCTGAAAAATGATATCCTCCTCTTCTGACGTCATCCTTGACCGGATGATGGCGCTGCACCCCAAGATCATTGACCTGACCTTGGACCGCGTGTGGCGTCTGCTGGCCGCAGTGGACAATCCGCAGACCAAACTGCCACCGGTGATCCATGTCGCGGGCACTAATGGCAAGGGCTCGACACAGGCCATGATCCGAGCCGGTCTTGAAGGGGCAGGGCTATCGGCTCATGCCTATACCTCACCGCATTTGGCTCGTTTTCATGAACGTATCCGCCTGGCCGGAGAGCTGATCTCGGAACCCGCGCTCACAGAGGTGCTGGACGAATGCTACGCCTCGAATAATGGCGAAAACATCACCTATTTCGAAATCACGACCTGTGCAGCCCTTCTGGCTTTTGCCCGTACGCAGGCGGATTACACCTTGCTTGAGGTCGGATTGGGTGGCCGTCTGGACGCCACCAACGTGATACATGAGCCCGCTGTGACGGTGATCACGCCCGTTTCCATTGACCACGAACAGTTCCTTGGCAACACGCTTGGTAAGATTGCCGCCGAAAAGGCAGGCATCATCAAACCCGGCGTACCCTGTATCGTCGGGCCGCAGCAGGATGAGGCGCTCGAGGTTATCGAATACACTGCCGCTCGTCTGGGCGCACCGCTATTGATCCACGGCCAACACTGGCATGTGCACGAGGAAAACGGACGCCTTATCTATCAGGACGAAACCGGTTTGCGCGACCTGCCGCTGCCGAACTTGTTGGGCGCACACCAGATCCAGAACGCAGGCGCTGCAATCGCAGTCCTACGCCACCTGAACATGGGTGATGACGCCTATGAGGCTGCCGTGACACGTGCCGAGTGGCCCGCCCGAATGCAACGCTTGAAAACGGGTCCGCTGGTCGAGGCCGCCCCCCAGGCCGAGTTGTGGCTGGACGGGGGCCACAACGCCGCCGCCGGGGTTGCTTTGGCCGATGTGCTGGCGAAACTGCCGCAACGCCCCACGCATATGATCTGTGGGATGCTCAACACCAAAGACGTCACCGGCTATCTGGCGCCGCTGGCCCAACAGGCCCAAAGCCTGACCGCCGTGTCCATCCCCGGCGAGGCCGCAACACTCAGCGCGGAAGACACCGCATCCGCTGCTGCCAAAGTCAACCTGCCAGCCACCACCGCACACAGCGTCGCTGATGCCCTCAACGCCATCACCACCCAAAACCCGCAGGCCCGCATCCTGATCTGCGGCTCACTCTATCTGGCCGGTCACATCCTGCGCGAAAACGGCTGAACCCGGTTCGCGCAGCTTCATCTGGCTAAAAATACCTCGGGGGAGACGCACGAAGTGCGGCGGGGGCAGAGCCCCCTATTTCCCCCAATCCTGATCCTGCATTTCCCGCAGGCGCGAGGCTGTGCGCTCAAACTCAAACGTGCCTTCACCCTCGACATACAGCATCTCAGGCTCGGCCGCAGCGGAACAAATCAACCGCACCCGCGCCTCATAAAGCGCATCGATCAATGTCACGAACCGCTTGGCCTCATTGAAATTGCTGCGTGACAGGCGGGGAATGTCTTCCAGAACCAGCACCTTCAGCTCTTCTGCAATCGCCAGATAATCCGCCGGGCCCAGCATCCGCCCGCACAGATCATAAAAGGATGCCCGCGCCACACCGTTGCGAAAGGCGGGCAGCTCAACCGCACGCCCTTTGACCTGCAGCACCAGCGGTTCTGCTGCACCACCCGACAGGTCATTCCACACATTGCGCACGTTCTGCCGCGCCTCGGGGCCGATTGGCGTGAAATAGACCGGAACGCCCTCCAGCCGGTTCTGACGATAATCGGTGGGCGAGACCAGCTCCCACACCTGCAACTGTTCTTTGATATGGGCAATGAAGGGCAAAAACAGCTGCCGGTTCAGCCCATCCTTATACAGATCATCCGGGTGCCGGTTCGAGGTGGTGACGACCACAACCCCACCCGCATGCAGCAGGTCGAACAACCGCCCCACGATCATCGCATCGGTGATATCGGTGATCTGCATCTCATCAAAGGCCAGCAAGCGCACCGATTTGATCACCTCCTGCGCGACCGGGGCCAAAGCATCCTCGACACCCTCCTGGCGCGCCTTATGCATCCCGGCGTGAATTTCCTGCATGAAGGCATGAAAATGCACCCGCCGCGCCGGGATACCCTCCAGCGCGTCCACGAACATATCCATCAGCATCGACTTGCCGCGCCCGACACCGCCCCACAGATACAGCCCCTGCGGCGCGGGCGGGGCTTTGCGGAAAAACCCCCGCTTGACCGGCACGGACAGGGCCGCGCGGATGCGTTCGAAATGGGGCAGCACCGCCTCTTGCGCGTCATCCCGCGTCAGGGTGCCATCGGCGACGCGCGCCTCATACAGCGAAATCAAATCCGTCATAGGCCCGAGCCTTACCCGCCGGGTTGCCGCTTGAAAAGCGGGCATTTTCCTGACGCATCAAATTTCCTTAACTCAAGCGGCAAATCTGCTGATTTGACCGATAGCGAAAAACCTCTAGCGTTCAGGCAAAAGGAACTCCGAGGTCTGAATGCCCCCTTCTGCGCGTCTTTTTAATCCGATCCTGATCGTGGGCTGCATCATCATCACGGTCAGCTTTGCCGTGCGCGCCTCGTTCGGGGTATTTCAGATCCCCATTGCCGAGGAGTTCGGCTGGCTGCGTACCGATTTCTCGATGGCTATTGCCATTCAGAACCTGGCCTGGGGCATCGGCCAGCCAATCTTTGGCGCGATTGCTGAAAAAGTCGGCGACAGGCGTGCGATTGTGCTGGGCGCGCTGACCTATGCGGCGGGCATGGTCCTGTCGGCCTGGTCCGTGACCCCGTTTGAACATCAGACCTATGCCTGGCTGGTTGGGTTTGGCATCGCGGGCACCGGCTTTGGCGTGGTGCTGGCGGTTGTGGGGCGGGCGTCGTCAGACGAAAACCGTTCGATGTCGCTGGCCATCGTCACGGCGGCGGGCAGTTTCGGACAGGTACTGGGCGCGCCCGCTGCCGAGTGGATGCTGAGCTTTCTGCCCTGGCAACAGGTCTTCATCGTCTTTGCCGCCGCGATTCTGGCCCTTGTGCTGACCCTGCCTTTCATGCGCGCGCCGCAACCCGCCATACGCGCACAACTGGAAGAGAGCATGGGCCAGATCGTAGGGCGGGCCTTTCGTGATCCGTCTTATGCGCTGATCTTTCTGGGTTTTTTCAGCTGCGGCTATCAACTGGGCTTTGTCACCGCCCATTTCCCCGCCTTCGTGACCGAAATGTGCGGCCCCATTCAGCCCGGCGGCGTCCTCCATTCCATCGGCATCACCTCGACATCTGCGCTGGGGGCCATCTCGATCTCGCTGATCGGTCTGGCCAATATCGGCGGCACCTTGCTGGCCGGCTGGGCGGGCAACCACTTTCCCAAGAAATACCTGCTGGCGGGGGTCTACACCGCGCGCACATTCGCGGCGGCGGCGTTCATCATCTTTCCGATAACACCGATCTCGGTCATCGTCTTTTCGCTGGTGATGGGGTCGCTGTGGCTTGCAACCGTGCCCTTGACCTCGGGGTTGGTCGCACATCTGTATGGGCTGCGCTACATGGGCACGCTTTATGGCATCATCTTCTTCAGCCATCAGGTCGGCAGCTTTCTGGGCGTCTGGCTGGGCGGGCGCATGTATGACGTTTACGGCGATTACACGATGGTCTGGTGGATCGGCGTCGCCATCGGCGCCTTCAGCGCCATCGTTCACCTGCCCATCCGCGAAAACCGAGGCGCAGCCGTCCCGGCGTGATCTATTGTGCCTCGCCCGGCGTCAGCAACCCCTCAGTCACAAGCCGGTCGGCCCAGCCCTGCGGCCCGTCGAAATGATGCGTCTGCCAGCCGCGCGCGCGGGCCATTTCGATGTTTTCCAGCCGGTCATCCGCAAACAGAAGCGATGCAGGCGACAACCCGCAATCATCCTCGACCATTTCATAGATCGGCGCATGAGGTTTGACCGCTTTCATCCGCCCCGAGACATAGTGCCGGTCAAATTCGTTCAGAAACGGATAAACCGTTGTGGCAAAGTCGAAATTCTGCACCCCGAAATTGGTCAGCGCAAAGACCGGAACACCCTTGGCCCGCAACGCTCGCTGCAGCCGGACCGAGTGCGGAATTTCAGGCGCGGCCAGCTCGATCCATTTGTCATGCCACATGCGGATCTCATCGCGCCATTCGGGGTATTTCTCGGCCCAGTCATAGATCGTGTCGGTGAAATGTTGCCCCTGATCGACCAGATCGTTCATGCCGTGCAGATCGACCTCGGCAAACATGGCGCGGCGGCGATCCTCGCCGATGGTCTTGTCGTAATATCGCTCGGGTTGCCACTCGATCAGAACGTTTCCAATGTCGAAAACCACGGCTTCAATCGGCATGCTGCGCCCCTGTCAAATCAATCTGTGATTGCGCCGACTGAACCAAGCCCCAGCGCAATTTACAAGGCGAAACCGCAGCGCGGCACGCGCTGCCCGGCCCAACGGGAGGACGCGCATCTTTGATGCGCAGACGACCGGCGGGAGGGTTACGCCCGCAGCGCCGCCCTCAGTTCCCGCTCCAGCGCATCCAGAAACCGCGATCGGTCAGCCTTGCTGAACGGTTTGCCACCGCCGCTCGCGCCTAACGGGTTGGCGGCGCGCAGATCGGCCATCAAATCGCGCATAGCCAGTTGTTGGCCGATATTGGCCGCCGTGAACGCCTCGCCATTGGGGCGCAGCACCCGCGCGCCTGCCTCGACGCATTTGGCCGCCAGGGGGATGTCGGACGTCACCACCACATCGCCTCCGCCACAGCGGTCGGCGATCCATTTATCCGCCTCATCCGCGCCCTCAGAGACGATCACGACCTGCACCAAAGGGTTGGCCGAGGGCCGCAGCCCGCCATTCGACACCAGAGCCATCGGCACTTTGTGGCGGGTGGCGACCCGCTCGGCCTCGGCTTTTACGGGGCAGGCGTCGCCGTCGATATAGAGCGTCGTCACGCTTTCTTCGCCTGTTTCGCGGCGGGCTTTTTCTTGACCTTGAATTCCTCGGGGATCGGCATCCGGTTGAACGCGTCCAGCCCGGCGATCTTGTAGGCTTCGGCCAGTGTCGGATAGTTGAACGTGTTCTGCACGAAATAGTCCACGGTGCCCTTCAGGTTCAGCACGGCCTGCGCAATGTGGATCAACTCGGTAGCGCCTTCGCCAACGATCTGCACCCCAAGAACACGGCGGGTTTTCAGCGAGAACAGCATCTTTAGCATCCCGTGTTCCAGCCCCATGATATGCCCGCGCGAGGTTTCACGGAACCGCGCCACGCCGACCTCATATGGGATGCCGCGTTCCTGCAATTCTTCCTCGGACATGCCGCAAGTGGAAATCTCGGGCACCGAATAGATGCCATAAGGATACCACGGGCTTTCCGGCAGGGTCGGGGTCTCCAACGCGTGGCACGCGGCGACGCGTCCTTGCTGCAAAGACGTTGACGCCAGCGAGGGGTGCCCAATCACATCTCCTGTGGCATAGATATGCGGCACGGCAGTTTGATAGGTCTTGCGATCCACGTTGATCCGGTTGCGGTGGTCGGTCTCCAGCCCCACAGCCGACAGATTCAGGGCCGAGGTCGCGCCCATGCGACCGGCGGCGAACAACAGCATCTCGGCCCGCACGTGGCGTCCGTTGTCCAGCGTGACCTCGACATGACCGCCTGCATCCTCGATCTTTTCGACCGCCGAACCCAGCCGTAAATCCACGCCATTTTCGCGGATTTGGTGAGTGAAATCATGGATCAACCGGCTGTCGATAAAGTCCAGAAATGTCTCGCGCGGTTCGATCAGCGTGACCCGCACATCCAGCGCCGAGAACATGGTGGCATATTCCACCCCGATCACGCCCGCGCCGATCACGCAGAGCGACCGGGGAATTTCGGCCATCTCAAGGAAATCATCGCCGTCGACCACGGCTTTGCCGTTGAAAGGCACGTAATCGGGCCGGTAGGTCTTGGTGCCGGTGGCGATCAGGAATTTGGCGGCAGTCAGGCGAGAGGTCTCGCCCGCGTCAGTGGCAACCTCAACTTCATGCGGGCCGATGAATTTGGCCAGACCGTTCAGCGTTTCCACATGGTTGCGGTTGAACTGATGCTCCAGCACGTCAACCTCATGGTCCAACGTCATGTGCAACCGCGCCTTGAGGTCTTCGGCCCGGATCTGGTCCTTCACCCGGTACGATCGACCGTAGAAACTGCGCTCGCGCCAGCCTGACAGGTTCAGCACCGTTTCGCGCAGGGTCTTGGATGGGATGGTGCCGGTATGTACCGACACTCCGCCCAGCCTATCCTTGCGGTCGATCACCAGCACCCGGCGTTGCAGCTTGCCTGCCTGAATCGCAGCAGCCCGCCCTGAAGGGCCAGACCCGATGATGATCAGGTCGTAATCGTAATCGCTCATGCGTTAGTCCCCGTACAGCGCCTCGGCGTGAAAGGTGATGTGGTCTTCCATGAAGGTCGACACAAAGAAATACGAATGGTCATAACCCGGCTGCAGGCGATAGGTTGCCTGTTGGCGACGCTCTGCAATCGCCTGCGCCAGCGCCTCGGGGCGCAACAGGTCGATGAACTGATCGCTGGCGCCGGTGTCAATCAGGACGGGTCCGTCAAAACCCTTTTCCTTCATCATAAGCGAGGCGTCATGCTTGGCCCATGCGGCCTCATCCTCACCCAGATAGGCGCTCAGTTGCTTGCGGCCCCAATCGGCCCCCGTCGGGTTCGAAATCGGTGCAAAGGCCGAGACCGAGCGATACCGCCCCGGCAGGTTCATCGCCAGCGTCAGCGCGCCGTGGCCGCCCATGGAATGGCCGGTGATGGCCTGACGGTCCATGTCGATGGCAAAGTTTTCGGCCAGCAGGGCGGGCAGCTCCTCGGCCACGTAATCCCACATGTTGAAATGTGGTGCCCAGGGGGTCTGGGTCGCGTTCACGTAAAAGCCCGCACCTTGACCCAGATCGTAGTCCTCGTGATCAGCCACGCCTTCACCACGGGGCGAGGTATCGGGGAACACCACCGCGATGCCCTGTTCCGCCGCCCACGCCTGCGCGCCCGCTTTGGTCATCGCGTTTTCATGGGTGCAGGTCAGGCCCGAAAGATACCAGAGGACCGGGACGGGGCCGTCCTTGGCCTCGGCCGGCAGAAACAGGCCAAAGGTCATGTCACATTGGCAGGCAGTTGAGGCATGGCGGTAGACGCCCTGAACGCCTCCGAAGCAGGTGTTTTCCGAAACGGTTTCCATCTGGCTTTTGTCCTTACGTTAGGGTTGCGCCATGGCTAACGTTCCCAACACGGCTCGTAAAGTGCGGTGGTCAATACTGCTGGCATTTTTAAAAAAGGTGAAGATCAGGGCGTTCCGACCCAAGCGATCACCAATGGTACAGTCAGGATACTGGCTGCAGTTGACAGCAAGATCGCGGCCGACGCCCGATGTGGCGCAACGTTGTAATGCGCCGCAAGCATATAGACGTTCCCAGCGACCGGCAGCGCGGCCGCCGCAATCGCGACAGCAGCGGGGAAGGGCGCGATGGGAAAGATCCAAAGCAAAGCAATGGCCACACATGCCGGATGGATGACAAGTTTGCAGAAACTCAGCCAACCGGCCACATGCACCCGCTCAGCCGACTTGCTGGCCAGCGAGGCTCCGATAGCGAACAGAGCGCCGGGCGTAGCAGCCCCCCCAAGGATCGTGAGAAAATCATTAAGCGGCGCGGGAACAGGCATCTGAAACGCGGACCAAAGCATCCCCGCCGAAATCGAGACGATCATCGGGTTTTTCACCAGACCCAACCCAATCAGTTTGAAAGTGGCTGGGGTGAGCCGTCCGTCTCTGCCCCCATTGATTAGGATCACGATCAATGACGAAAACACCACCAGATCAACCGTCAAAACCAGCATCACGGGGCCAATGGCGGCTTCTGTGAAAAGAAGGGCCAGCATAGGCAAACCGAGGAAACCGACATTGCCGATGGCTGCGCACTGTGCTTCGACCGCTGCGGTCGGCACGTCCAGCCCTCGGAACCAGGCGACAAGCGTTGCCAGCAGATAAACCACTACTGTTCCCGCAAGATACCCGACAACAAGCCTGGGGTTGAATATTTCGGCAAAGGGCAACGTTGCAGCAAAGCGGAACAACATGGCCGACAGTGCAAAATAGAACACGAATTTAGTCAGATAAGCCGTCGCTTCCTCGGTGAAGAACCGGGTACGACCCGCCCAATATCCAAGGCCGATGATCGCAAAGAAAGGAAGCGTGCGCAGAAAGATATCGACCATGCCGGAAGTGTTAGCACAGATTGATTGCGCGGCAAGCTCCATCGCAAGGTCCGATATTCGACAGCCTGACTGGCGAAATTACAATATTTGATTGCGCGTTCAGAATTGCTTTGGTGCGAATCGTTGTATCTGAACTGACCGGTTTATAAACTCCTATATATACTGTTGGGAGAGAGCATGTCTGAAACCGCAGCCATTCTGCGCACAGGTCGCAAATTCGATCAGGTTCTGAAAGGCGCGCGAGAAGTCTTCATGGCCGATGGTTTCGAAGGTGCAAGCGTTGATGACATCGCCCGTGTTGCCGGCGTCTCGAAGGCAACACTTTATAGTTACTTCCCCGACAAACGCCTTTTGTTCATGGAAGTTGCCCAAACCGAATGCACACGTATGGCCGAGCATGTGGTGTCCCTGGTCGACGACTCACTACCAGCGCGCGAGGTCATGATGATCGCGGCCAAACAACTGACGGCCTTCTTGGTCTCAGATTTTGCGCAGCAGGTTTTTCGCATTTGCGTGGCCGAACGCGACAGGTTCCCAGAACTGGGCGAAGCATTCTACGAGGCCGGACCAAAACACGGCACGGGCCACATCGCCGAATATCTGCAAAAAGCGGTAACCAAAGGGGAACTGCTTATTGACGATGTTCAACTTGCTGCTGAACAATTCTCGGAATTGTGCAAGGTACGGATTTGGACATTGTCGGCCTTTGGTATTCAGACAAGCTTCTCACAAGACGAAATTGATGAAATAGCTTCGCAAGCAGTCGACATGTTCATGGCGCGGTACGGTGCATGACGACCGGGCACAACCTGAACTGACCAAAATTTAAGCACTCGTTTCAACATCCTGCACAGCGCCGTCCTTAGATTTGACAGGTTGCGCGTTCTGAAGAACCCTTGATCACAGCAAGCTAAGGGTATTCGACCATTGACCAGTGACTCTAACAGTTTTTCGCGCCGGTTGGGCGAGTTGCTCGACCGGATTTATCCGGATCACGATCAGGTCGCACTCGCCGAGCAGATCACACACGCATTTTGGCCGTCGCAAACGCACAGACGCAGACAAGGTCGCAAGCCGGGGAACAAGTTGTGGTCGGAAAAAGACAGCGTCTTGATCACCTATGGCAACTCGATCGAAGATCAGGTCCACAAGCCCCTTGACCTGCTGCACGACTTTTTAGTGCGACACCTAAGTGGGGTGGTCAACGGTGTGCATATCCTGCCGTTTTTTCCATTCACCTCCGATGACGGTTTTGCAGTCTCAGACTACTACAGCGTCAGTACTCAGCTTGGGGATTGGCCCGATATCACGCGCATAGCCACTGATTTTCATCTGATGTCCGATCTGGTCCTGAACCATGTGTCCAGTCAGGGCAGCTGGTTCACAAACTACTTGCAGGGCAAAGCGCCACACGATCGGTTTTTCTTTGAAGCCTCTCCCGAAGACGACCTGTCACAGGTTGTCAGGCCGCGCACCACGCCCTTGCTGCGGCAAGTCGAGACCAGCACAGGTGAGAAATACGTCTGGTGCACATTTTCCCACGATCAGGTCGACCTGGATTTCTCGAATCCCGCAGTTCTGATCGAAATGCTGCGGATCATACGACTGCACATCGACAAAGGCGTTCGTATTCTGCGCCTTGATGCGGTTGCTTTTGTTTGGAAGGAAATTGGGACGAACTGTATTCACCTGCCGCAAACCCATGCCATCGTACAACTGCTGCGGCTACTGTGCGACTACGCGACCGAAACGCTGGTTCTGTTGACGGAAACCAATGTACCCCGGACCGAGAACCTCAGTTATTTTGGCAACCGGAACGAGGCGCATGCGGTTTACAACTTCCCTCTGCCGCCGTTGATCCTGCACGCGCTGCAATCAGGCACAGCGCAATTTCTGCGCGAATGGCAGGCCGCCATGCCCCCGGCGCAATTGGGTTGCGCGTATCTGAACTTCACTGCCTCTCACGACGGTATCGGGATGCGCCCTGCCGAGGGATTGCTGCCGCCCGACGAAAAAGACCGAATGATCGACACGGTCCGCAGGATCGGAGGTCTGGTCTCGATGCGCGCACTGCCGGACGGGCAGGAAGAACCCTACGAGCTGAACTGCGGTTATTTTGAAGCCATGACCGAGACATTTCACGGCCCCGATCAGTACCATCTGGCGCGTTTCATCTGCTCGCAGACCATCGTGATGTCTTTGGAGGGCATACCGGCCTTTTACATCCATTCCCTGCTGGCCACACCCAATGATCACGAGGCAGTGGAAAGGCGCGGCATGAACCGGGCGATCAACCGGCATCGCTGGCACTATCCCGATTTGTTGGCACGTCTGGCCGATCCGGGGTCAAATCAGGCGCTGGTGTTGTCGGAGCTGTCCAAACGTCTGCGCCTGCGGTCGCAGCAACCGGCGTTTCACCCCAACGCCACGCAGTTTACTCTGCGGCTGGATGATCGCGTCTTTGGCATATGGCGGCAGAGTCTGGATCGCAGCCAGTCGATATTTGCGCTGCACAATGTCTCGGCCGAGCAGGTCCATGTCAGCCCCGCCGAGATCAACATGATCGCCGAAGAGGTCTGGACCGACGCATTGACGGGCGAAATCCTTACCACCAACGGTCCCGACATCGTGCTGGCCCCATATCAGTGTCGTTGGATCACGAACGCGGGCTGAATTCGTCCAGATCATTGGAAACGGCGGCTTTCAGGCGAAGCAGAAACTCGGGGTCGGCCGAATGCACTCGGTTCCACGTGGGGATGAACGGCGTTTCATGCGGGTTGTCCAGAAATATTTGCCCGGCACGAATGATGTTTTCGGCGAACAGCTCGATGGATTTCTCTTCCTTGTGGCGGTCCAGTTCCAGCCCGTTCATCTTAGCATCGGTATAATACCCCTCTAGCAGATCCAGCGCCGAGCGGTAATAGGTCGCCTTGAGAGTGCGGAAGGTGTTCGGCGTGAACACCGTGCCGTCGGCGGCCAATTTGCGAAAGATCGCCTTGCAGATATCCGTGGACATACGCGACAACCCCCGATTTGCGTCCTCGGGTGATAAGTCCTGATGTTTGTGGTCGTAGTTGTCGGCAATCTCGACCTGACAAACGGATTTCGGGGCCAGATTGCGCCACGCCTCGGACAATACGCCGATCTCAAGCCCCCAATCCGACGGGATACGCAGGTCGGGCAGGGTAGGGGTGCGGATGGCGAATTCGCCCGACAGTGGATAACGGAAACTGCGCAGGTAATCGAGGTAATCCCGGTCGCCAATGACCTTTTTCAGCGCGATCAGCAGCGGGCTGACCAACAGGCGCGTGACGCGGCCGTTCAGCTTGCCGTTGCCGACGCGGGGATAGAACCCCTTGGCCATCTGAAAGGGAAAAGTCGGGTTGACCACCGGATAGACCAGCCGGTCCAACATCTCGCGATTATAGGTGACGATATCACAATCATGGATCGCCATCACCGAACTGTCGGCGCAGGCCAGAAGATAACCGATGCAGGACCAAACGTTTTTGCCTTTGCCCGGCTCTTGCGGGGCCAGACCCATCTCACGCAGATGGGATTCCAACGCGGTCAGGCGGGGGCTGTCATTCCAGATGACCGCATGGTTTTGCGGCAGATCGGCAAAGAAGGTTCGGGCACGGCGATATTGATCCTCATCCGCCTGATCCAGTCCGATGATGATCCGGTGGAGGTAAGGCACCTGTGCCAGCTCATTTAGAATTCCGGTCAGTGCGGGGCCTTCCAGTTCGGAATAAAGGCAAGGCAGAATGAGCGTGATTTTTCGGGTCTCGGCAAAAACCGAGATTTCATGCGTCAGATGCCCGGCCGGTCGGCTGCGCAAATTATGCAGCGTCGTGATGTTTCCGTTCTGATGGAAATCTGCCATATGAAATGCCCCGTTCTTATCGAAGGTCCGCCGTCAGGGTCAGGATCGCATCCGACCACCCTTGCGGTCCACTCTGTTGTGTTCTGAGAACCCGCGCTTCTACCGGTGCCGGGAAAGGTGGTATATTGGGGCCGTGCGGGTTGGCGACCACGACACCCTGATCTGCGGCCTGTATCATCTCGATATCATTGGGTGCATCACCCAGCGCAATCGTGCGGACAGGATGCAAATGCCGCACTACTTCACGCATCGCATCCGCTTTGGTCTGACCAAAGGAAATGGTCAGAAACCGCCCGCCTTTTCGAGCGTAAAGCCCATGAGCGCGAGCCGCCTCCAGAAATTCTGCGAGGTCTACATCAGAACCGGTCCAAACTCCTGGCTCGCTAAACTTTCGTTGCCGCGCCAAGTTTGCTTGTCGGGAGCTCAACCCGGTTTTCTGCGCAACCTCATCGATCGTCATGTCGCCGAAGCCGACAAATCCCTGAGGCAGCTTTTTCAGCAAGGCGCGCAAGCGTGGATAGTCGTCTTTACCCTCATCGGGATTGTCCGGCCAAAGTATTCCAGCGCCGTTTTCCACAATCGCAGGCATGTCTGCCTGTCCCATAGAGTCCCGTAGGGGCATGATTTCCTGCGCTGTTTTACTGCTGGCAAGAACCACACCAGCGCCTATCTCAGCAAGGCGTTTCAATCCCGGCTTGGCGGCAGACCAACTATAGGTTTTGTGGTCCAGTAACGTCCCATCCAAATCAGAAAACACCAGTATAGGCAGCGGGCGTTTCATCTCGGGCCTAAGTCAATTCGTTGTATCATCCCCTGAAACGGTAAAATCCCGCTTTGTGCGATGTAAATCCATTCTGTCGAAATTCCGGTCAATTGAGTTGCCCGCGCCCAAAAATTAGGCGCGGGCGATCTGGCTTACTCGATAAATGTCTTCGCAAGACGGTCACTGATAGGTTGAGCCAGATAGGTGAACACTGCTCGCTCGCCTGTGTTCACAAACAGATCGGCGGGCATTCCCGGCACGAGGTCCAGCGCCGTTACAGCGATGGGCTGCCGGGCGTCGAGTTTGACGCGCGCCTTGTAGTACGCCTCGCCGGTGCGGTCGTCCTCCAGTGCGTCAGCCGAGATATCAAAGATCTCGCCACTGGCCTCCGGCACATCGGCTTGGGCAAAGGCGGACAGGCGGATACGGGTGGTTTGACCGATATAGAGCTTGTCGATATCACCCGTTTTGATCCGCGCTTCTACGATCAGGTTCTGATCCGCCGGAACGATGTCCATGATGGGTTCACCCGGACGGATGACGCCGCCATTGGTGGACACCGCAAGGTTTACGACCCGACCACTGGTTGGGGCGAGAACTTGAGTACGTTGCAACCGCGCCAGCGTTCCCGCGAACTGAGGCCGAACCAGATCAAGCTGCGCCTCAACCACGGCCAGCTCTCCGGCGATGACCTCATCACGCAGCTTCTTTTGACTCAGCAGGGACAATTCCAGTTCCTGCATTTGGTCTTTGGCCTGCGCGATCTGGGTCCGCAACGATGCATCTGCGCCGTTTAGACGCTCAAGCTCGATCTGGCGTGCGCTGACGCGCGTGACCGCGACCAACCCCTTGTCCAATAGCTTTTGAAGGTTCGCCAACTCGACATTGGTAATGTCGATCTGATTTTTTGTACTGCGACGCTGTTCCTCAAGCCCTGATATCTGGTTACGCAGCGCCGAGATACGCTGAGCATTGATCTGCGCCTCGGTCCGCCTTGCGCGCGCTTCGGCGTCGAATAATTGTTTTTGTGTCAGATAAGGCGAGACCCAGTGCAAGCGGTCCATGCCGTCCCGATAAGCTGACATCGCAGTGGCTTCGTCGAATTGCTCCTGCCCGCTCATTTGTGCCAGCAAGCGCGCGCGGCGAACAGACAGCTCACCCAACTGGCTGCCTTGCACGCTCAGTTCAACGTCGATCTCGGTGCTGTCTAACTGAACCAAAGGTTGGCCTTGCTGCACGAATTCTCCGTCTGCCACAAGGATCGAGCGGATGATGCCGCCGTCCAGATGCTCGACCGTTTTGCGATCGCCTTCGACCACGAATGAGGCAGGGGCAACCACAGCGCCATCCAGCTTGGACACGACCGCCCAATAGGCGCTGCCGCCGACGAAAACCGCCAGAGTGAACAGGCCGAAAAGAACATAGCGCCCGATGCCCGCCGAGGTTTCATTGATCTCTTTCAGCTGTGCCTCGTGAAAGGACACGGCGGTGTTGGATTTGGAATACTTCACCAGGTCGGTCATTGGGCTGCTCCGCTGATCTGAGTTTCACTTGATGGGTGGGCAACCGGCTTGACCGCGCCCGATTGCGTCGGGGTGTTTAAAACGTTGCGGCGGTTGACCTTCATGACATCGTCTTTTTCGCCGAACTGGGTCTGGTTCCCATTGCGCAGCACCATGACCTTGTTTGCCGCCTGCAGTGTTGCCGGACGGTGGGTCATGACGATCGCGATGGCACCACGCGCTTGAGCCGCCAACAGCGCATCGCGCAGAGCCTGCTCACCATCGGCATCAAGGTCCGAGTTGGGCTCATCTAATACAAGAACAAACGGATCACCGTATAAGGCGCGAGCCAGAGCAAGACGCTGACGTTGCCCGCCTGACAGGAAAAACCCTTGACCGATGCGTGTTTCATAACCTTCCGGCAAGCTGCTGATCATCTCGTGGACCCCCGCCTCGCGCGCCGCGCGCAGCACTTCGGCATCGTCTATCGCGGTGGAAAAACGCCCGATGTTTTCACGGATGGTCCCGTCGAACAGCTCAACGTCCTGCGGCAAGTAACCGATCTGTTTGCCCAAATCCTCGCCGTTCCATTTCGACAACGGGCTGCCATCCAGCAAGACCTCTCCGCGTTGAGGAAACCAGATCCCGGCAAGCATTTTACCCAGGGTGGTTTTGCCAGATCCGCTGTGGCCGATAATGGCCAGAACGTCCCCGGCTTTAAGGTCGAAATCGATACTGCGGATGTTGGCATTGATAGCGCGCGGCGGGCCAGCCTGTGCGATCTTGACGTCCAGGGTCTTGAAGGCTCGGGGCAGGTTCAGGTTCGGCGGCGCATCCGCGTAAACTTCGGTCAACTGCTTAAGCTTGGAATACGACCCGCGCGCAGCCAGGAAGGTGCGCCATTGGCCGATCAGTTGGTCAATGGGCGACAGCGCTCGGGCCAGAACAATAGTTGCGGCGATCATGACACCTGCGGTCGACTCGCCCGAAATAGCCAACGCGGCACCTAAACCCAAGATGGCCGATTGCAGGCCCATCCGAACGGTCTTGGACACCACCGAAAAGCTTGCCACACGATCTGCTGCGCGTGTTTTGTAACGGTGTGCGTCCGATTGCAAAGCAGTCCAGCGACGAACCAAATCACCTTTCATTCCCAACGCATGAACCAGTTCTGCGTTCCGGTCGCTTGTGTCGAACAGCGCGTCCGAACGACCTCGGGCCTGCGAAGCTTGTTCCATCGGGCCGCGCGCGCGGGCGTTGTTGATCAGCGCCATGATGGTCAGGGTAACTGCTCCGGCCAGACCCAACAGGCCCAGAAGCGGATGCAAGACGTACAGGACCAGTAAGTAGATTGGGATCCACGGAGCATCGAAAAAGGCCGTTAAGGTGGTGCCCGAAATAAACTCACGAAACCCGTTGACGTCTTCGACCAGGTTTTCCCCGCTAGAGGTTTCGCCCTGAACCCGACGACGCATGGCTGCGTTCAGAACCGGTGCGCCAACGCTTAATTCAAAACGGGCCGCCAAACGCCCTAAGATGCGCATCCGCATCAGATCAAGGCACGCAATCACGACGAATACACCCGCCAGCAGCACGGAGAGTGCGATCAGCGTGTCGGCATTCTGGCTTGTCAGAACGCGGTCATAGACCTGAAGCATGTACAGCGGCCCGGCCAGCATAAGCAGGTTCAGGAACAGGCTGAAGAAGGCGACAGCGACAAAGCCTTTGCGCAGTGACCCCCAGGCAGTTTTGACGGGATTGGCTTGCTTGAACATTTCCTTGACCCTTTCCGGTTTGAAAAACGGGGCAGCACGTAGCCGCCCCGCTGTTGGTCAGTTACGCAACAAAGTCGTCGTCGTTCAGGTCGGCACTGTTGATACCCACAAGGCGCACCGAGCCTTCATTGCCGAAGGAGATCACGGCATCATCACCATCCTGAGCAACGCCGACGCTGCCGCCAAAGTCGGGCCCAAAGTCGCCGAACTGAAGCTGATCCAGACCGACTTCAAAGTCCTGAATGACGTCGTTGCCGAAGTTGCCCTCGAAGACGAAAGTGTCATTGCCAGCGCCGCCGATCAGAATGTCGTCGCCACCCTCACCGTTCAGGACGTCATCGCCAGCCTGCCCATTCAGAGTGTTGGACCCCGAATTGCCCGACAAGATGTCATTGCCACCATTCGGGCTGCCCGCATTGTTTGACCCGTTGATGTTTTCGAAGCCGAACACCTGATCAATCAGCGCGCCATCGGGTGCGTTGACTTGCGCCACGCCATTGCCGTCCTCGTCCAGATCCAGAACAACGCCCGGTCCTGCGGTGAACAATGCGGTGTCAATCCCTTCGCCGCCGATGATGATATCAGCACCACCAAAGGAATGGATCGCATCGTTACCGGCACCACCGTCGAGGATGTTGAACTCGTTGTTGCCAAGGATCAGGTCGTCCCCGTCCGAGCCCACAACGTTTTCGAAGTCATCAACTTCGGCGACGATCTGGCCGTTCTGGATGATGGCACCGTCCTGAGGACCTTCATCACCACTGCCAGCCGCGTTCGGCGACGGACCGCTGAGGTCCAGATCAACAACCACACCGTCAAAGCTGGAGACGTCGATCGTGTCGCTGTCATCCGAGCCGACAACCCGCTCGATCGAGCGCAGGATGTCCACTTCGATTTGGTTGTCGATGACATCTTCACCAATGACACCGGTGCCACCTGTGGCTTCGGTATCCAGTGTGGCGCCTGCGTCAACCAACGTGTCCTGAACCACCGGGCCGTTCTGACCAGCAGGCGCATTGTGCAGATGGATGGCCGAGACAACACCCGGGATCGGCGTTTGCAGGTCTGCTTCGTTCAGGCCGGTAACGCTGAGTTCGCTGGAATAGGTAACCTCTCCGGTCAGCAGGTTCTGAGTGATGACAGCAGTGGCCTGTCCGGTTGCTTCACTGTCAGAGGTCGGTCCGGGCTCTTGCGAAGCATCCAGCCCACCGCTGAGGGTGATGGTGCGGATGCCATGCTCGGTCACATCGCTGTCTACCAACAGTTGGCCGCGAATTTCACCAGCCGGGAAGTCCGATGTGTGGATGTTGTAGTACAGGTTGCCCTGAACAGCTTGCTCCACAAATTCAGCTCCGTTGGCTATGGTGGAACCAAATTGATCAGGTGCCGAAACAACCGCGTCAGTGACGGTGACTGTAAAGCCGGTGTCACGTGTGGCCGTCCCGTTACCGTTCGCATCCAGGCTAACTTCGACTGCAACATCCAGATCCGAGAAATCGGCCGTGTCGATGCCTTTGCCACCGTCAATGAAATCATTGCCCAGACCGCCGGTCAGAACATTGTCTGCATCGCCTGCAATCAGGATGTCATTTCCTGCGCCACCAACAATGTCGCCATTGGTTGTTCCCAGGTCGACAAAGACATCATCGCCATCGCTCAGCAGAACGTTGCCATTGATAACGCCCTCGTCGTCGTTGACGATGGTCACAAAGCCGGCGTCCGACGCATCAATCGCGTTGACCGTACCGCGGATTTCACCTTCGTTCAGAACCGCACCAAGCAGGTTAAGACCGCCATCAACGCGCAGACCGGCTGCAGCATCCGAGTCTTCGGAACCGGCAATCAGGCCTTCGTTGACCACGACACCTGCAAACGAGGCGTCATCCTGACTGGTGAACAAGCGCAAACCGTCACCGACCTGATTGCCTTCGACAGCGTCGCCACGACCTTGGAAGACACCTTCGTTCAGGATCGAAGCGGAAACAACATCGCCTGACACATCACCGGTTTGCAGCGAAACGGCAGAGCCATTGTTGCCTTCGCCTGCGTCGACCAGGCCAGTGTTGGTAAAGCTGTAGTTGTCAGCTGTTCCATCCGCATAAACGGTGCCGTTGCGCTGATCGCCAGTGCCCAGAATGTCACCTTCATTGACAACGTCCAGACCAGTTCCGTCGATGTTCAGCGCACGGCTGTCCGAAGTCACGGTACCCCGGTTAACAAATGAACCGCCTGTGTGGTCACCAGTACCGAAATAGACGCCGTTCTGCCCGCCTGCGAACACGCCGGTTTCTTCGTTGATCAGCTGACCACGGAAGTTCACGTTGTTCACCGCACGGAATGCACCGACCGTTCCGTTTGCACCTTCGGACGACACCGTACCGGTGTTTGTGATGGTGCCTTCAAAGAGGGCCGGGCCAAAGCCACCGCCTTCCTGGCGGACACCCTCCAGACGGATACCGTCGCCAGCGGTGCCCAAAGCTGCACCTGCATTGCCCCGACCCGCGATCGTGCCGTCGTTGGTGATGGAAACGTCGCCATTACCTTCGCCGGCAAGTGACAACGAAACGCCCGCGCCATCATTGTGTTCGCCCGCGTCAATAGTACCCGATGCAAGGTTTTGGATCGAATAGTCGCGTGCGGTGTCATCAGCGTAGACTGTACCATTGCGCTGATCTCCGGTGCCCAGAATGTCGCCACCATTGATAAGATCAACACCGGAACCATCGATGTTCACAGCGCGGCTGCCGGACTGGATGGTTCCAAAGTTCAGAACGTCCAGATCATGTTCGCCATCTCCGATATACAGACCGTTGCGCGGCCCTTCGATCACACCGGTCGAGGTGTTCAGGATCTCACCTTCGGTATTGGCGCCATCAGCGATGCGCAGACCTGCCGCCGTACCCTGATCGCTTTCGGTCGAGATGACCCCGCTGTTAACGATTTCGGTTTCCAGGATGGCTCCCTCGGCACCGTCGTCGATGCGCACGCCGTCGCCGGCCAGCGTCGTGTTTGAAGCCGCCTGACCGCGACCTTGGATTGTTGCACCAAAACCATTGAAGATATCGGTTTCGACACGGTCGCCGATTTCATCACCGACCTGCAGAGAAACGCCTGCACCTTGGTTGCCTTCGCCTGCGTCAATCGTACCGCCCGAAAAGTTCGAGATCGAAATGTCTTCCGCAGTTGAATTGGTATAAATCGTTCCGTTGCGCTGATCACCCGTACCGATGATATCGCCAAAGTTACGAACGTCGATACCTTGCCCCTGAATGTCGACAGCGCGACTGTCAGAACTGATCACACCGCCGCGGAAGTTATCCAGACTGCCCGAGCTTGCAGCCCCCGCAAACTGGACGCCATTGAACTCACCCACGATCTCGCCAAAGTTTCTGATCGAGGCGCCTCCAGTGACCTGAACGCCTGTTGCAAGCGCATCTGGACCGTTATTGGCTTCGATCCGCCCGGACCGGAAGTTAAAGATGTCGACGCCCTGACCTTGGGCCTGTACCGCTGCGACCGCGTTGTTGGTGACGATTTCACCAAAGTTCAACAGGCGCGAAAAATCATTCGCCAGCACAAAAGCCGGGGTGTCATCCACCACAGTGCTCTGGAAAAAGTTGTTTATAAGGGTTTGACCATCGCGGGTGGTCTCTTGCGCCAGCGTGGACGATGTCAAGAGACGGGCGCGAAGACTGCTAAGAAGTTGGGACAGCATGGGATACTCCGTCAAGAATTGTTGCATTCTGCGGGCCGCCCGCTGCTTTGGGCGTTCCACGTATCCAATGGGTAGTCAGCCGCTTCGGTCAGCTAAAATTCATCCTTCGAATTACGGGTATAACCAACGCGAATACTCACAAGGTCTGTGAGTTAGTAGTAAGTGAAATCAATAAGTTATCGTGCCTCTAATCACTTTGACCGCCTATTCACTAGCGGCTATTGACACTTATGTGTTTGAAAGTGATCGTTTCTTCATGCGCAACACTCACCGTCAGGGTATGAATCCGAAGGTGCTTTAAGACGCGCGACTTGTATCAGTAGTTGGTGATCATGAATTTCAGAGACTTGGAATACGTTCTGGCCATCGCCAAATATGGGCAGTTCAGCCAGGCGGCAGCAGCTTGCAACGTCTCTCAGCCTGCGATGTCCAATCAGGTCAAGAAACTTGAACAGGAGTTAGGGGCGGAACTGTTTTTGCGCCTCAATAACGAGGTTCGACCGACACTGTGCGGTGTTCAGGTCTTGCGCATTGCCGAACGTATTCTGAACGATGCGCAAAAGATCCGCGATACGGCGACCCAGTTCCGCGACCCCGAGGCCGTTCCATACACGATCGGAATGACGCCGACTCTCGCGCCCTACCTGACACAATATTTCTCAGATCTGTTTAGCGCATTGTTTCCCAAAATGCGCGTGACGATGATCGAGGATTTACCACAGAATATGCTGCGCATGGTCGAGGATCACACATTGGATCTTGCGCTGGTCGCCAAGATCAACAACACCGAGACGCTGGAATTCACGTCAATCTGGTCCGAGCCGTTGTTTCTGGCAGTGCGCGAGGGGCATCCGCTTTGCACCCTGCCATCGATCGCGCCTGAGGACGTGCCGCGCCACGATTTCATCCGCCTGCCGCACAGTTTCGGCTATGAACTGGAAAACCGCTTGCCCAAGATCGACCCGGTAAACCGCGCCAGCAAGCGGTTCGATCTGACCGCCCTGCGGTTCGAGACGATCTGCCGGCATATTTGTTATTCCGATGATTGCACAATCGTGTCGGCCTTGGCGGCCGAGCAATTCAAACGCGACCGCTGGCCTTTGTGCTTTATCCCTTTTGACGCGCCGGGCAACCTGCGCGATCTGGGCGCGGCGACCCGGCCGGGCTGTCCAAGACGGCCGCTTTTGGACCGGATCGGAGCCTTCATTCTGGAACAGCCTCCGGTCGGCGTGACCCCAACATTCCAGATGTGATCGCCGAAAACCGGAAACTTGCGCTGTATCAAAGTCGGCGCGTCTGATTCCCCTCAAAGCTAGGAACAGGACCGGGCCGTCCGGCGACGGAATGCTGTCTTTGCAGGCGCGCGCTCGCGGAATCGTTAACTTTGTTGACAATGGATTTTGTATTTTGGATACATTGGCCAGTGATTTCGCTCCGGCAAGCGTCGCCAAAGAGTGTTCTGACAAAAAGCACTAAGCGAAAACCAAACAATATTTACTGGGAGAAACTCATGAAACTTAAGTTTTTGGCCGCAACCGCAGCGATTGCGTTGTCCAGCGCTGCGGCGCAGGCAAATACGTTGGTTTATTGCTCGGAAGGCTCGCCCGAGGGCTTTGACCCGGCGCTGTTCACCGCAGGCACGACCTTCGATGCGTCCTCGCACCCGATCTACAACCGCCTGATGGAATTCGAGACGGGCACAACGAACGTCATTCCCGGCTTGGCCGAAAGCGTTGAAGCCAGCGATGATGGTCTGGAATACACGTTCAAGCTGCGTCAGGGCGTCAAATTCCATTCCAATGACGAATTCACCCCGACCCGCGACTTCAACGCGGATGACGTGATCTTCTCGTTCATGCGCCAGAAGGACGAAGGCCACCCGTTCAATCAGGTCTCGGGCGGCACATGGGAATATTTCCAGGGCATGGGTATGCCTGATCTGGTCGAGTCCATCGAAAAGATCGACGACTACACAGTGAAATTCACCCTTTCCAAACCCGAGGCCCCGTTCGTGGCAAACATGGCGATGGACTTTGCCTCGATCCTGTCGGCGGAATATGCCGACGCGATGATGGAAGCGGGCACGCCTGAAAAGCTGAACACCGCGCCCATCGGCACCGGCCCGTTCTCGTTCGTGGCCTATCAGAAAGACGCCGTGATCCGCTATGCGCAGAACGCCGATTACTGGAAGGCCCCCGCAGATGTGCAAAACCTGATCTTTGCGATCACGCCCGATGCGTCCGTGCGCTATCAAAAGCTGAAGGCGGGTGAATGCCACATCATGCCGTATCCGAACCCCGCCGACATTCAGGCGATGCAGGATGACGCCGACATCAACATGATGGAGCAAGAAGGCCTGAACGTGGGCTATCTGGCTTACAACACCACGATGGAGCCGTTCGACAACCCGAATGTCCGCAAAGCGCTGAACATGGCGATCGACAAGAACGCGATCATCGACGTGGTGTTCCAGGGCTCGGGCCAGGCGGCCAAGAACCCGATCCCGCCGACCATGTGGGGTTATAACGAAGGCATCACCGACGATCCGTATGATCCCGAAGCGGCCAAGGCGATGCTGGAGGCCGAAGGCGTCAGCGATCTGTCGATGAAGGTCTGGGCGATGCCGGTGCAGCGCCCCTATAACCCGAACGCCCGCCGCATGGCCGAACTGATCCAGGCAGATTTTGCCAAGGTTGGTGTGGATGTCGAGATCGTCTCTTATGAATGGGGCGAGTACCTGTCGCGCTCGAAAGAGCTGAACCGCGACGGTGCTGTTCTGCTGGGTTGGACCGGTGACAATGGCGATCCGGACAACTTCCTGGCCGTGCTGCTGGGCTGTGACGGCCGCGAAGCCTCGAACCGCGCACAATGGTGCCACGAGCCCTTCGAAGATCTGATCCTGAAGGCCAAGCAGACCACTGATCAGGCCGAGCGCACCAAGCTGTATGAAGAGGCGCAGGTCATCTTCAAAGAGCAGGCCCCCTGGGCCACGATCGCACACTCGGTCGTTTACATGCCGATGAGCAACAAGGTGCAGGGCTACAAGGTCCACCCGCTGGGCGGCCACATCTTCTACGGCGTCAGCGTCGAATAAATCACCACTCACGGATCGGAGCCGCCCGCGTGGCGGCTCCGGTTTTCTTTTTCTGGAGGTCGGCCCTGATGCCGGATTTGTCCGAGTACCGTCAACTGGCAAAGGACATGTCAGTTGATGCCGTGGCCCTCGTGCCCGGTCCCAATTTCACCCGCGCTTTGGGGAAACCCTTCATGAGCCACGAGCGGCCCTTTGTGGTCGTGATCCCGGCCCAGGGCGCCCCTGCCGCGATTGTCCCCAATCTTGAACTTGGCACCTGGGCTTTGGTCGGCTTTGACGGCGCCGTGTTCGATTGGATGGACCAGACAGGCTATGACAGCGCCTTTGCTGCTTTGGCTGCGCATATGCCGCTGACATCGCTGGCTGTAGAAGGGCAGGTGATGCGGGTCTTTGTATCGAAGGCTTTCACCAACGCGCTGCCCGATCTGCGCATTGTGGATGCTGAACGCGAAATCTCGGGCCTGCGGATTATAAAGACCGACGATGACATCGCGGCACTGCAAGCTGCCATTGATATCTCGGAACGCGCGCTGGAGCGTGTGATAGCCGACGTGCGCGTCGGGCAGACGGAAAAACAGATCGAACAGGCGCTGATCCAGGCACTGTTCGCCGAGGGCGCGGCCTCATTGGCGTTTGCGCCGATTGTGGCGGCTGGGGACAATTCGGCCCAACCGCATGGCAAGGCGCGAGCGGATTATCAGATCAAACCCGGCGATGCGTTGTTGTTCGATTTTGGCGCGCGCAAACACGGCTTTGCCGCGGATATCACCCGCACGTTCTTTGTGGCCGAGGTCTCGGACGAGGGCAGGGATGTGTACGACACCGTCCTGCGCGCCAATCTCGAAGGGTTCAACGCCTGCCGCCCCGGTGCTACGGCGCACGATATCGACGACGCAGTGATCAGTGTGCTTGAGGCGTCGCCCTATGCTGACCGTATTCGCACCAAAACCGGGCACGGGCTGGGCCGCGACGTACATGAAGCGCCTTATATCATGCGCGGAAATCATCAGGATATTTTGCCCGGCATGGTCTGGACCAATGAGCCGGGGCTTTATGACCTTGGAAACTTTGGTGTTCGCATCGAAGATGATGTATTGGTGACGCAGGATGGCTGCCGGTCACTGACCCACTTTCCCAAAGATCTCACAATCATAGGTCGCTGATGTTTGGCTACTTCCTTACGCGCCTTGGAATGTTCGTTCCGACATTTCTGGGCGTGACGCTGATTTCCTTCATGTTTATCCGGGTGCTACCAGGTGACCCCATCATCGTCATGGCCGGAGAACGCGGCATGACCGAGGAACGCTATCAAGAGATGGTGGTCAAGCTGGGCTTCGACAAACCGGTGCTGCAGCAATACTGGGACTATTTGGTCGGCGTGATGCATGGCGATCTGGGTGAAAGCTTTGTCACCAAGAAACCGGTTTGGGATGAGTTCTTTGCTCTGTTCCCGGCCACGTTGGAGCTGTCGATCTGCGCCATGATTTTTGCGGTGGCTCTGGGCCTGCCCGCGGGTGTGATTGCAGCCGTGAACCGAGGCAAGTTCTTTGATCGCGCGTTGATGTCCTCGGCTTTGGTTGGCTATTCGATGCCGATCTTCTGGTGGGCGCTGCTGCTGATCATCGTGTTCTCGGGCAATCTGGGCTGGACGCCCGTGTCGGGGCGGATCGACCTGCTGTATTACTTCCCCAGCGTGACCGGCTTCATGCTGATCGACAGCTTGCTGTCGGGGCAGGAGGGGGCGTTTACCTCAGCCGTGCGTCATTTGATCCTGCCCACTATCGTACTTGGCACCATCCCGCTGGCGGTGATCGCGCGCCAGACACGCTCGGCCATGTTGGAGGTTCTGGGCGAGGATTACATTCGTACCGCTCGCGCCAAGGGCCTTGCGCCCACGCGGATCAACGGGCTGCATGCGCTGCGCAATGCTCTGATCCCGGTGATCACGGTGATCGGCCTGTCGGTCGGTACGCTGCTGGCGGGTGCAATTCTGACCGAGACGATCTTTAGCTGGCCGGGCATCGGCAAGTGGATGGTCGACAGTATCTTCCGCCGCGATTACCCGGTGGTGCAGGGCGGGCTGCTGATGATCGCCGTGATCGTGATGCTGGTGAACCTGATGGTCGATGTCCTTTACGGCATCATCAACCCCAAAATCCGGAGACGGTGATGGCCGAGCTTTCCGCAACCACCTCCAAGACCGAGGACCGCCCCAGCGCCCTGCGCGAATTCTGGTTCTATTTCAGCGAAAACCGTGGCGCGGTGATCGGGTTGTATGTGTTCATGGCCTTCGTGATCTGCGCAGCCTTTGCGCCTTTGCTGGCGCCCTATGACCCGACCGAGCAGTTCCGCGACCACATCCTGCAACCCCCCGCGTGGCAAGAGGGCGGCAGCTGGGCCTTCCCGCTGGGCACCGATCCGTTGGGGCGGGATATGCTGTCGCGGCTGATCATGGGATCACGCTATTCCTTCTTTGTGGGCATCGTTGTGGTCTGTGTGGCCGTGACGGGCGGTGTGATCATCGGGCTATTGTCCGGCTTTGCGCCGAAATGGGTCGATACGCTGATCATGCGGGTGATGGATATCATCCTGTCCTTCCCCTCGCTGCTGTTGGCGCTGGTGCTTGTGGCCATCCTTGGGCCGTCGCTGACCAATGCGATGATCGCCATCGCCATCGTGTTTCAGCCGCATTACGTGCGTCTGACCCGTGCCTCGGTTCTGTCTGAACGGCAGAAAGACTATGTGACCTCGGCCCGTGTGGCAGGCGCGGGCAAGGCGCGGCTGATGTTCAAGACTGTGCTGCCCAACTGTCTGGCTCCGATCATCGTGCAGGCGGCGCTGTCCTTCTCGACCGCCATTCTGGACGCCGCCGCGCTTGGATTTCTGGGAATGGGCGCACAGCCGCCCACGCCGGAATGGGGCACCATGCTGGCCGAAGCGCGCGAGTTCATTCTGCGCGCCTGGTGGGTCGTCACCTTCCCCGGGCTTGCCATTCTGGTCACCGTGCTGGCGATCAACCTGATGGGCGACGGCCTGCGCGACGCGCTGGACCCGAAACTGAAGCGGAGCTGACGATATGAGCTTGCTGGATATCCGAAACCTCACCGTCGAGTTTGCCACCGCCTCGGGCCAGTTCCGCGCCGTGGACGGGGTGGACCTTTCTGTCGACAAGGGCGAGCTGATGGCCATCGTCGGCGAAAGCGGCTCGGGCAAATCCGTGTCGATGCTGGCGTTGATGGGCCTGTTGCCCTGGACAGCCACGATCACCGCCGACCAGCTGAGTTTCGAAGGCATCGACCTGACCAAAATTTCGGCTCGCGACCGGCGCAAGATCATCGGGAAGGACATCGCCATGATCTTTCAGGAACCGATGTCGTCGCTCAACCCCTGTTTCACTGTGGGGTTCCAGATCAAAGAAGCGCTGCGCATCCATCTGGGCCTGAACCGAAAGGACCGCCACCAACGCGCGATCGAGTTGTTTGATCAGGTCGGCATTCCCGCGCCGGAAAGCCGGTTGAATACCTTTCCGCACCAGATGTCAGGCGGGATGAATCAGCGGATCATGATCGCCATGGCGATTGCGTGCAACCCCAAGCTACTGATCGCTGATGAGCCGACAACAGCGCTGGACGTCACCATTCAGGCGCAGATTCTGGACCTTCTGGTGCGGCTGCGCGATGAACAGGGGATGGGTCTGGTGCTGATCACCCACGATATGGGCGTGGTGGCCGAAACCGCCGAACGCGTGCAGGTACAATACGCCGGTCAGAAGGTCGAGGAACAACCGGTCAAAGACCTGTTTCGCACCCCGCGCCACCCCTATACCTCGGCGTTGCTAAGCGCACTGCCGGAACGGGCAACTTCGAAAATGCTGCCAACCATCCCCGGTGTGGTTCCCGGCCAGTTTGACCGACCAAAGGGGTGCCTATTCAGCCCGAGGTGCAGGTTTGCGGATAACACCTGCCAATCCATCCCCCCCCACACCACATAGTGAATCATTCGGCAAAGCCCGGTGTCACCATGTCGAAAGAATTGCAGCCGGAGAAATCGCATGACGGCCCCTATAGTTCAGGCAACTGCGTTGGCTCGGCACTACGAAGTCCGAGGTGGACTGTTGTCGAAATCCGCAACGGTCAAAGCCCTGTCCGGAGTAGATTTTGAACTGAAACCCGGCAAGACACTTGCCATCGTCGGAGAATCCGGCTGCGGCAAGTCCACATTGGCACGTGTCGTCACTATGATCGAAGAACCGACGTCCGGAACACTTACAATAGACGGCACTGATGTCACCCCATCGAAATGGGCCGAAATGCGTGAGACCGTTCAGATCGTATTCCAGGATCCGTATGGCTCGCTCAATCCCCGGCAACGGATCGGGCAGATTCTACAGGAGCCGCTGACCATCAACCGCCCCAACATGTCCGCCTCCGACCGCGAGGCGCGGGCGCGCGAGATGCTTAACCTTGTCGGCCTGCGTCCCGAACACTACGACCGTTATCCGCATATGTTCTCGGGCGGTCAGCGCCAGCGGATCGCCATTGCCCGCGCGCTAATGTTGAATCCTAAGGTGTTGGTCCTGGACGAACCGGTCTCGGCATTGGATGTATCGATCCAGTCCCAAATCCTGAACCTGCTGGTCGAGTTGCAGGAACGCCTGAACCTTGCCTATCTTTTCATCTCGCATGACCTGTCGGTAGTTAAACACTTCGCCGATGATGTGATCGTTATGTATCTGGGCCGCGCGGTCGAGCACGCCACGAAAGACCAACTGTTCGCCGCCCCCCGTCATCCCTATTCCAAGGCGCTGTTATCGACCACGCCGCGCGCGGACCCTGAGGCGCGCAAGGAACGGATCAAGCTTGAGGGCGAGTTGCCCTCACCCATGAACATCCCCTTGGGCTGTGCCTTCGCACAACGCTGCTGGCTTGCAACCGATGAATGCCGCGCCGCACCACCAGGTCTGAGTGGTGAGTCGCATCAGGTGGCTTGCCTACACCCGCTGGATTGATTTTAGTCACCGTTGCGCGTGGCAGTCACCATCTCCAGCAACTGATCCTTGGTGCGTGCTATGTGGCGGGTCAACAGAGCGCAGGCGCTCTCGACCTGTCCGGCTCGGGCCAGCGATAGCAGCTCGCGGTGGTCTTTCTTAGCAGGCTCTCGCTGTTTCATTACACTCAGGTGCATTCGGACATAGCGGTCCGATTGCAAGTTGACGCGTTGCAGGATTTCATTGCTCAACCCGCGATCAGCGGCAGCATATAGCGCCATGTGGTAAGCATTGTTCAACCCGCCCCAACGGCCCACGTCGTTGGCATCGTAAGACTTCTCCATCTCATCCAGAATGCGCTCACACTCGGAAAAATGGGTTAGGGTCATCCGCGGTATTGCGTGCCGGAACAGATCGACTTCAAGCAAAACGCGCAGATCGAAAATCTCGGCGATCTCGGACAGGGAATGTGTAGTCACCGACGCGCCACGGTTGTTCGTCAATTGAACAAGACCTTCGGCGTCCAGCCGTTTGAGTGCCTCGCGGATTGGCATGCGGGAAACGTCGTAATCCTCGGCCAGCGCTTCTTGCCGAATAACCTCACCCTCGACCATCTCCCCGCTTAGTATCCGCTCGCGCAGGTCGTTTGTTATGACATCGGGCAGGCTTTGCCGTGGGATCGCGCGTGTTCCGCTCATGTGTTGTGTCTCGAGTGGTGGAGTATGTATCCAAAATACAAAGTCACTTGCGTATTTCCAAGGCTCTCAATCAGTAACGTCAAAATTTTTCAATTCTATTGCAACAACCAATACTTATCATCCAAACAATCTATTGGACCGATGGAGCAAAGTGATCCAGATTGCCGCCGAACAAAGTAGGCCAATTTCCTATGAGGGTCCAATGTGGCGCTATTCCAATCCGGTTGAAATCATGTTTGGTGCCGGTTCTGTTGCGGAACTGCCAAAACTGATTGACGGCCGAAATTATGCTTTGGTCACTTATCCGAGCGATCCCTTCCAGCGCCTGGCGCAGCGGGTCGAAGAAGCGGCTGGACCAGCTGCGGTAATAATAAACGACATCGCACCCAACCCGGATTACCAGCTGCTTAGGCAGCAGTGCGCACAGTTAGCTGGAATAGGGCACCAAATCGAGGTGATTGTAGCCTTGGGAGGCGGGTCTGTAATCGACTCGGCCAAGGTTTTTGCGGCCGCAGATGGCAGTTTTGACAATGTAGTAACGTATTTAGAAACCGGCGGCGGCGCGGCAAACTTGGGAACCATTCCCATTATTGCGGTTCCGACGACTGCTGGCACCGGTAGTGAGGTTACATGTTGGGCCACTGTTTGGGACGAGCAGCGCAGCCAAAAATACTCGCTTTCGCGACAAAATCTCTACCCAGAAGCTGCGGTGATTGATCCCGAACTTATGGTCAACAAACCCCATGAACTGACCCTGTCAACTGGGTTGGACACACTTTCCCATGCTTTGGAAAGCATATGGAACATCAATGCAAACCCTATTTCGGCCCGACATGCCGTCCATGCAGCTGGCACCATTCTGGACACTTTGCCCGATCTGTTAAACGATCTAGGCAACCTTACTCTGCGCACGCAGATCGCAGATGCAGCACTCAGCGCCGGGCTGGCCTTTTCCAACACAAAGACTGCCATCGCCCATAACCTGTCTTATCCAATAACCCTCGGCTGGGGTATACAGCACGGAATTGCCTGTTCGTTCACGCTGCCAGTGATCTTAAGTTCGGTCGACGGCATTGGCGGCTTTAGACAGGCTGCCCTGAACGATATTTTCGGTTCGGATCTGAGTTCCGCTTCGATTGAACTGACGACCTTCCTGAACCGGCTAGGTGTTTCCACCCGGTTTGCAGACTACGGCATATCAGACGCTCAACGAATGGATATTGTCGATGAAGCCTTTGCCGGTGAACGCGGCCGTAATTTCGCGGGCACAAAAGAGGCATTCCTGAAATCGCTGGACGCGCAGGATGGCAAAAAATCCAAGGTCGCCTGAACCATCTTTCAAAACAGACCCCGTGTGTCAGCTACTTTTTGATCTGACTATCGCTCATACGCAAGGACCGCCCTATGACAGCTCAAACCCCGATCACCGCAAATGAACGAGTTTATCCGACTCCCAAAGTTCCCGCGATTGCGATTTGTCTCGATGGCTGCGAGCCAGAGTATCTGGATGTAGCCATCGCCAAAGGGCTGATGCCCACGCTCAAGCGAATACGTGAGACCGGCACGGACCGACTGGCGCACTCGGTCATTCCATCCTTTACCAACCCCAACAACCTGTCAATCGCGACCGGACGTCCGCCAAGCATTCATGGAATCTGTGGAAATTACTTAATCGACCCCGACAGCGGTGAAGAAGTGATGATGAATGACGTTCGTTTTCTGCGCGCGCCTACTATCTTTTCAAAGTTCTACGAGGCTGGATACCGGGTCGCCATGGTGACTGCTAAGGACAAGCTGCGCGCTTTGCTTGGTGCCGGATTGAAGTTTGACGAAGAGCGCGCTGTCGCGTTCTCGTCCGAACGCTCGGGCGAGACGACAAAGGCCGAACACGGTATCGACAACGCAAGCCAATGGCTGGGAATGCCTGTGCCCGAAGTGTACTCGGCGGACTTGTCGGAATTCGTTTTCGCTGCGGGTGTGAAGCTGTTGGAGGAGTTCAAGCCTGATATCATGTACCTTTCGACCACAGACTACATTCAGCACAAATTCGCGCCTGACCAGCAGGGTGCACTGGATTTCTACGCGATGTTCGACCGGTATCTGGCGCAGCTGGACGCTATGGGTGCAGCTATCGTCATCACTGCAGATCATGGCATGAAGCCCAAACACCATACGGACGGAACACCTAACGTAGTCTATGTTCAGGACCTAATGGACGACTGGATGGGGAAGGATGCAGCCCGTGTTATCCTGCCGATCACTGACCCTTATGTGGTTCACCATGGCGCGCTTGGCAGCTTTGCCACCGCTTATCTTCCTGAAGGTGCGAACCGTTCCGATATCGTGGCCAAGCTGAAAGCGACCGATGGTATCACCCATGTCCTGACCAAGGAAGAAGCCATCGCGGAATACGAACTTCCCGGTGATCGGATTGGGGATATTGTCATGGTCTCGGGTGAGAATATCTGCATCGGCACCTCCGAGGATCGTCACGATCTGGCCGCCTTGAAGGAACCGTTGCGCAGCCATGGCGGCCTGACCGAGCAAGAAGTTCCCTTTATCGTCAACCGCGTCCTGGATTTACCCTCGCAACCAGAACTGAGGAACTTTGACGCGTTTTTCTATGCTACTACCGCCGCAGCGCAATAAAATGGACGGGATCATGAACGCTTCAGATATTCGCCACGAAGGAATGCGCATCGGAGGAGAGGTTGTCTTTACCGATGCCACTGTACCGGTCCACTACCCCTATACGAATGAGGTCGTGGGCACCGTCCCGGCAGGGACAGCGGAACACGCGCGCAAGGCATTTGAGATTGCCGCAAACTACACGCCGAAACTGACCCGATACGAACGCAGCCAGATCCTGCAGCGCGCGGGCGAGTTGATCGGTGAAAAGCGGGACTACCTGGCCAAATGGCTGACGTTGGAACTGGGCATTTGCCAGCAGCATTCGATTTACGAAACGAAACGCGCGCAAGACGTCTATCAGTTTGCCGCTGCCGAGGCGTTGAAAGACGATGGGGAGATCTTCTCGTGCGATCTGACCCATAACGGGAAAGAGCGTAAGATTTTCACCAAACGTGAACCCGTCAAGGCAATCAGCGCCATCACACCGTTCAACCATCCGCTAAACATGGTCAGCCACAAGATCGCTCCGTCAATTGCGACCAATAACTGTATGGTTTGCAAACCCACCGAGCTGACGCCGCTGACCTGTTTGGCGCTGGCCGATATTCTGTATGAGGCCGGTCTGCCGCCCGAGATGTTCCAGGTTGTAACCGGTTGGCCGCAGGACATTGGTGACGAGATGATCACCAACGAAAACATCGACATCATCACCTTCACCGGAGGTGTTCCGGTAGGCAAGTTGATCGCGTCGAAAGCCGGATACAAACGCCAGGCGCTGGAGTTGGGCGGAAATGACCCGTTGATCGTTTTGAACGATCTCAGCGATGCTGATCTGGACAAGGCCGCCACCATCGCGGTCGCAGGTGCGACCGGCAATTCGGGCCAGCGGTGCACTGCGATCAAACGCATTTTGGTACAAGAAAGCGTGGCCGACAAATTCGTTCCTCTGGTGTTGGCGAAAGCGAAGGCGATCAGGTTCGGTGACCCTCAGGACCCGGAAACTCAACTGGGCTGTGTGATCCATGACAAAGCCGCCGCGCTGTTTGAAAAACGCGTCCACATGGCCGAGGCCGAAGGTGCGGAAATCCTGTACCACCCCGGTCGTCAGGGGGCCTTGCTGCCTCCGATTGTGGTCGACAAGGTTCCCCATGACAGCGAGTTGGTGATGGAAGAAACTTTTGGGCCTATCGTACCTATCGTGCGCGTGCCCGATGACGATGCGAAGGTTATGGAGATCTCGAACGGTACCGAGTTCGGCCTGTCCTCGGGTGTGTGCACCAACGATTTGAACCGGGCAATCGGCTTTATCAACGGGTTGGATGTCGGCACTTGCAACATCTGGGAACAACCCGGCTACAGGATCGAGATGTCGCCCTTTGGGGGGATCAAGGACAGCGGCAACGGCGTGAAAGAAGGCGTAATCGAAGCGATGAAGTTCTTTACCAACGTCAAAACTTATTCGCTGCCCTGGCCCGGCTAGTGGCGCAGGTGGGTGTTTCGTACTATCCCTGACGCCATGTCATTTGATTTGAAAAACCTAAACCTGTTTGTCCGAGTGGCCACCCTGGGTGCCATTGGACGGGCAGGGGCGGAGTTCGGGTTCTCGGCCACCAACACCTCACAACGTCTGCAGGCGCTTGAGACCGAACTGGATGTCAAACTGCTGAACCGCACCACGCGGGCTGTGTCCCTGACTCCGGACGGAGAGCTGTTTCTGGAGCATGCCAAGCGCATCCTCGAAGACGTTGAAGATGCGCGTACCATGCTGTCTGGAAACTCTGGAACAGTGTCAGGCAAACTGCGGGTAACAGCCTCCGCCTCATTCGGGCGGTCGCATATAGTGCCACATGTACCCGAATTCCTTAGGCTCTACCCGCATGTAGAACTTGATCTGAACCTCACCGATACGGTGCTCGACATTGTGGAACTGGGGTACGATCTGGCATTTCGTCTAGGCGATCTTGGCCCATCCAGCCTGTTGGCCCAGAAACTGGACGATGATCCGCGTCTGCTGGTCGCGGCACCTTCCTATCTGGAACGGGCAGGGGCACCTGAAACTGCGGCCGATCTGGCCAATCACGCTTGCCTGACAATGCACCCGCGCGAGGTCTGGCACCTGATTGATCAATCGGACACCATGCATGATGTGCGCGTGTCTGGCCCCGCGACCGTCAGCCTTGGTGATGCAGCGATGGACTGGACGCTGGCCGGGTTGGGGATCAACAAAGCCTGCCTATGGCAGACCGGAAATCATATTCGATCCGGGCGTTTGGTTCGGGTTCTGCCACATCTGCGCGCGTGGCCGGATTCGAAAATCTGGGCCGTACGCCCACCGGGCCGATTGATGCATGCCCGAGTCCGCGCGTTTTTGGATTTCATGCGTGTTCGGATCATCGCCGCCAACAAGGTGCTCTACGCCGATCTGATCTGAAGCTATTCTTCCGGTATACGGGATTATCATTTCCGAATTCTGCAGATAGCGGCGGACAATGGAACGGCATAGATGCGGCTCATCACCAATTCGGAGCCTCATTCCATGAAAGACCTCATCGAAACCAGCGATGTTCAGACTCAGATCATCGACGCCTTCAATTTCCGTCACGCAACTAAAGTGTTCGATCCTGAACGGAAAATCACTGAGAGCGAATTCAACACAATTCTGGAAGCGGCACGCCTGTCGCCGACCTCGTTCGGGACCGAACCGTTCCAGTTGCTGGTTGTTCAATCCCCCGAGAAACGAGAGCTGTTTCGCGACTTCACCTGGGGCGCGAACGGGGCCACGAACGGCACTGCCGGACAGCTTGGAACCGCTAGCCATTACGTGATTATCCTGTCCCATACCGGCGCAACCATGAAAGCAGGGTCGGATTATTTGGCCCGGCACAACCGCGAGGTCAAACAGTTCCCCGAAGAAGTCATCGAGATGCTCGGCGGGGCTTACGCCAAGTTTCAAGCGCATGATTTCAAACTGGAAAGCGACGCGGATATCGAAAAATGGGCTGCGCGTCAGGCCTACATCGTTCTCGGCAACATGATGACAGCCGGTGCGCTGATGGGAATTGATTCGTGCCCTATCGAAGGGTTCGAGTTGGACAAAACCGAAGCTGTTTTGCGTGAACATTTCGGGATTGATACCAACCTATACAAACCCGCCGTCATGGTGGCGTTCGGCTATCGTGCGGATGGTCCGATGTTCCCCAAAACGCGCCGCGAGATGGCCGATATCGTCACATGGGCGTGACTTATATGCCCGGCAGGACGTGCCGGGCACCCCACCTGCTACCTCACAAACACACAGCACGAGGCGCATGGTGCGTAGCTGGCTCATGTATCAAACGCGCAAAATCGGACAATCTACTGACAGTTCAGGACAGGACGCATCTGGAACGCTAGGTCAGTTCGAAAAAGTTTGCCAAATGCGTCATAAGACTAAATTACAGAGCGTGATTTGAAAGATCCGCGAAGACAAGAAAAACGGGGAACCAAACGAAAGCGGCGGTGCAATGGGTTCAACTTCCCTACATCTGGACAATGACCGAGGCTTCAAGGCAAGGTTGGACAACGGTGTCAGCATCTACGTGCGCCCAATGGGCGTTTCCGACAAACATCTGATCGCGCAAGCCATCCATGATCTGTCCGACCAATCCCGATACATGCGCTTCTTTTCTGCGTTTCACGACGCCCCAGAACCAGTTTTGGACCTTCTGGCCAACGTGGATGGCGACAAGCACGTAGCTTGGGGTGCCGTAGACTCTGAACAGAAAGGGCGGCCCATCGCTGCCGTGCATGCAATCCGGGGTAGCCGGCAAGACAAGGATGTCGAAATCGCTTGCACGGTTTTGGACGACTATCACGGTCACGGCATATCCCACCTTTTACTGGCGGCCACCGTGTTCGACTGTCTGGCTTTAGGGGTCGAGCTCGCTCATGCTGAAGTTCTGTTTGGAAACTACAAGGCCAAGGGTTTGTTCGAAGGGTTAAATGCCGACCTCGTGGAAAGCGACGAAACACTGTTGTATCGTATGGAATTGCCTTCACTCTTACGGACGATTGAACGGAAGGGTCATCCAAGTTCTTTGAAGCAATTTATGCACGCGCTGCGAACTTCTGCGGATCCCAGCCCCACAATAGGCGTTCCGTGGCCAAACCCATGAAGCATATTTATTGTGAGGTTCTATAATATTTGGGCGTGCGTCCGGTCCATCGCCGGAACGCGCGGACGAAACTAGCTGTTTCCGAGAACCCCAGAACGTGCGCGATCTGCTCGGTGCTCAGTGTCGCTTCGCGCAAATACTTTAGCGCAAGCTCCATTCGAACAGCGTCCACAATTGCACTAAAGGTCGTTTGCTCTCGTTTCAGGTGCCGCCTGAGGGTACGACTGGTCAAACCAAGGCTCTGAGCGACGGTATCCATACTTGACGAAAGTGCAACATTTTGAATCAAGCTCCGACGGACCTGACCACTGACACCGTCTTTTTGGGTGATCTCGGACAGTTCGTTTTCGCAAATTCGAACGAGCTGATTGAAAGTCAACTGGTTTCCCAGTTCGACTTTATGATCCAACCATTCCACTCCGACATGGAACCGGTTCCGTCCGGCGTCCAGAATAATCTCGTCTGCTGCGTCATCCGGCAAGGTGTATACGCTGTCATCGGAATATCTGACTTCGATACGGCGTGAGGTAAAACCAGCGCCCATGACATCCCTGTGCAGCGAGTTGTAGATGCCCAACTGTAGATTGACGAGGAACTCGTAAAACTCTTTCCCGGCGTAAGAGGCCGGGACAGGCTCAAAACCCCACCCTTCAGCACCCTCGTCCTGCACAAACGCCATCGATGCGGTAGGAGCAGCCAAAAAGTGGTACTTTTGCGCAAACTCCGCGGTCTCGCGATAATCCACGCTGCAGAGAACCGCGTATCCGTAAAGCCCGTAAGACGAAACGTGCAGGTTTTGGCCGATCTCATATGGTATGTGAGGGTGCCATTTCCGGTCCGAAATATTCCTGAACGCCTTCAACAGCTGATCATTGGAAATCCGAAGATCAACGTCGTACAATTGGGACGCTTCAATCCCCGTATCGTCGAACATATGGCCCGTTTCTAAGCCACGCCGCCGCAATACGTCGAGTGCTGCGTTTATCTTGGCGACGTTGTGAACCCGTTCCAGCAAGGTTCCTCCCAAACCTCCTTCAACCAGAAATCTGACTGGTTGGCCTTTCTAGTCATCCATTATGTCCTGATCGGTAATAAACATGCAAGACATCGACAGGTTAGCATCGCTTAGGTCTGAATCTGCCGTATGAATCAAATCACAGGGTTCATAGTCACAGATTTCATGACGCGACAAATTAGGTGGTGCATTCGGCATCGTCAAAAGGACAGCAAAACAGGAGGAGACCTGATATGAAGATTACCATTGACCTCGATATGACACCGGCGGAGCTACGAGATGCCCTGGGTCTTCCGGATGTTAAGTCCGTACAGGACCGTTGGGTCGCCAGACTGGAAGAGTCGCTAAACGAAGAAATCGCCAAAATGTCGCCCGAGGCGCTTGCTGAAAAATGGGCCGGGGCACTGATTCCAAACACTGATCTGCTAAACGTTTTCATGAAGATGATGCCTGGGGTCGACACCAAGTGACTGCGGTCGTAGCTCATGGCAGGTTGTGACCCAACGTAACAATCATCCAGCGAACGCATGAACACGTAAGCTACTGGTTTTGATATGATTTAACGTCGACCTCCACCTATGCTGCAGTGCAGAATATTTATTGCACTGCAGCGAAGTCTCAATATATGATCACAGTATCAACGAAATCAGACCCGGAAGGAGGCCAACATGGCTACTGCAAAAACCGCTGCCAAGGCACCCGCAGCTGAAGAAAACAACGTCACCTCGATGGTGAATTCGATCACGTCCTCATACAAGGATGTTGCCAGCAACTTCAAAGGTTACAGCGAAAACCTGACCCAGTATGGTTCGGTTGCAAACGAAACTGTTCGCAAGACCTTTGACGGTGTCGTCGCATTTGACCGCGCGCTGATCAACTTCCTGCGCGCCAACCTGGACAACACTGTCGAGCATGGCCGCAACATCGCGAAAGCACCGAACATCGCCAACGTCGCTTCGCTGCAGCAAGCCTTTGTGACCAAGCAGATCGAAGCCGTCAGCGGCCAGATCAAAGAGCTGAGCGACATCGCAGAAGAGCAGTCCAAAGCAGCTCTGGCACCTCTGTTCAGCGCAGTTGAAGACGCTGTCGCAAAAGCCGACAAGAAATAAGATCAACACGGTTTACGTGTTGATACCCCGGCGCCGCCTCGCGCCGGGGTTTTTTTGTTATCCGATCAGGTGTTCAACTGTAAAAAGAATGCCGCCGATCCCGAAACCCAGTAAAGCGCCGTTGATACGGATGAATTGCAGGTCTTTCCCAGCCTCGGTTTCGAACCGCTCGACCAGCAAATCTGGGTCCCAACCAGAAATTGTCTGAGCGACAAACTCACCAATATAAGGTCGGGCTTCTGGTATCATGCGCGCGGCAAAGTCGGCAATGGATGCGTCGAGCTTTTGCTGCAACGCCTCATCATGGACCAAACGTTCTGCCATCTGTCGTATGTATGTCTGGATGGCGCTGACAGCTTCGTCGCTTTCCAGATAATCCGCCATTTTGCCTTTCATACTTGTAATCAGCGCCCGCAAGTTATGCTCGAAACTTACCGTACCCGAATAGTCAGCGGCAGCGTTTTCAATAACGTGTTGAAGGTGATCCGTTTTGGTAAAATCGCCAAGCACCTGAACGGCAGCGTCTTCGAAATCATTACGCAGCTTGCTATCAGGCTTTGCCAGGTCTTCAAGGACCGACAGCAATCCATTCACAATCAACTCCGAGGCATTGCGATCCAGCCTCGATGCGATCCACCACCGGCTGTTGTCACGTACAAGCCGTTCGACTGCCCCACGATTCTGATCAACCGTTTCGTGCAGAAACTCAACAATCTCCGTCAGGGTCTCGCCCTTTAGACCCCGTTGCAACAATTTCGACAGTTCTTTTGCGACTTTGGGGTTCCCGGCAGCCTCTCCTGTCAGCTTTCGAACCAGCTTACTGAGCATTCGCATCAATTTGTTAGGCATATCGGCCCGCAAGACCTGCACGACACCCTGCAAAAGTCTTTCTATAAAGTATCCTGATTGGCCTTCACGCAGCAACCAGACCGCAAGTTTCGCGGATATAGCGCTGCCCTTCAGCTTTTCCAGGATCAAGTCGGTCTGCAGGAAATTCTCTTCGATGAACCGCCCGACATTGACGGCCACTCGCGACTGGTTTCGCGGCAACAGGGCGGTATGCGGAATCGGCAAACCCAGCGGATGCCGAAACAACGCAACAACTGCAAACCAGTCTGCCAATCCCCCAACAATTCCAGCACCGGCGGCAGCGCGCAAAAGTTTAACAGGCCAGCCAGGATCCGTTGGTACAAATGTCACCAGATAGATCGCAACAAGAACAACAAGCGTTCCCGTTGCGAATTTTCGCATAGCCGGCAGGTCCAATTCTCGTTGTCCCATGCCAGGCTATCCTTAATGTGGTTCGAAGATAAAACGCTCGACCCGTTGGGCAGTTTCGACCGGCATGGTCACCATAAACAAGTGACCGCAGGGCATGACTTCCAACTTGCCACGATCCAGACGGCTGGCCAGGATACGGCCATTGGCGACAGGGACAATTGGATCGTCTTCGCCCATCAGAACCAGGGCCGGCATTTTCAACTTGGGCAAGTAGTGCCAACTGGTCCAACCGACAATCGCAGACAGCTGATACATGTATCCAACAGGTGTTCCGTGATCCAGAGCCTCGGAAAACTCGCGCATCAACTCTTCCTGCACGGCAACAGTACCGCCATACAAAGTCAAAGCGTTCTGAATCATAAAGGTTGGGTCACTGTGGCGCTTGGGCGTGACCATCTTCAACAACGTCTTCGGAGATCCCGGGATCATGATTGCGCCCGCAGCCGTGGCAGCAAGCGTAAGAGACAGAACACGGTTGCCATACATGTGCGCGAATTGCTGTGCCGCGCCGCCACCCCATGACACGCCAAAGACATGGACGTCGTCAATATCAAGCTGATTAAGAAGCGACGCAGCCATATCCGCGACATGTGACAATCGATACGGCAGTGTCGGTGTCGGCGTTCCTCCGACGCCGGGCGCATCAAAAATGATGACCCGGACATTTTCGAAGCTGGTGATAAAACGTTCGGCGCTTTCGATGTTGGCGCCAATACCGTTAAACAGTAAAAGCGTTTGCCCGGCGGACTCGGGATGGTAGTCCGCATAGCGAACAGGCCGACCCCATACATCCGCTGTGCGGATGACCATCTTTGCTTTTTCTGTCTGCTGGGATTCTATATTCATGCCTTACCCGCTTCAAGATGGACATAGGTACCGGGTGAGGCGCAAATGGCCGGATAATCTTTGTTCCCAGTCGATTTGGGCGCTGCTTTTTCCTTGGCAGACCGCTCGGTCATCCATTCAACCCAGTGCAGCCACCAGGTGCCGTCAACCTCGGTGCTGTTTTCAAGGTACATTTCGGTCGATTCCGGCGGATTGACCATGCGGCGGAACTTGGCCTTGCGGTTGGAAGGTGGGTTCACGATGGCCTGAATATGACCGCTGGAACTGAGAACAAACTCTGACGTCCCGCCCAGCATGTGCACCGTGCGATAGCAACCATCCCACGGCGTGATGTGGTCTGTGGTTCCACCCAGAACGTAGGAATCGCAGGTGACTTTGGACAAATCCGCTGCTTCGCCCAAAACCTCGGCCGTTCCGGATTTCAAGCCGTTGGCCTGCAACAGGTCCATATAGTCGCTATGCAAACCAGCGGACATATTGGTGGTGTCGTCATTCCAGAACAGGATGTCAAAAGCTGGCGGGTTCTGACCCATCAGATAGTTGTTGATCCAATATGCCCAAATCAGGTCGTTGGGACGCAACCAAGCAAAGACCTTGGCCAGATCATTCCCATCAATCACACCTTTGGCGCGCGATATTGTCTTTGCCAGCTCAAGAATCTCCATGTTGGCAAACAGGCCCATTGATGTGTTGGCCGCGCCGTCCGTATCCAAAATGGTCACAAGGAAGGTTGCGCTGGCTGCTCGGTCAATCCCTTTAGCCGCCCAATAGCTCAGGAGCATCGACATCGTGATCCCACCCGAACACGCACCCGCGATATGAACTTTTGGCGAATTGGTTATCTTTGTCACGATCTCTGAGGCATCGTCCAGCGACCGCACGTAGTCATCCAGACCGTAGTCAGCGTCTTCCGAGCCAGGATTGCGCCACGACACGATGAAAACGGTGAACCCTTGCTGCACCAAAAACTCGACCAGACTGCGTTCCGGTGAGAGATCCCACACATAAAACTTGTTGATCTGAGGCGGCACGATAAGGATCGGAGTACCTTTAACCTTGTCGGTCTGAGGCGAATATTGAATCAGTTCGCGCAGTTCATCACGGTGAACAACGTCGCCTTTACTGATACCGAGGTTCTTGCCCACTTCGAATTTGGACCGGTCTACAGAAGACGGCATGCCGCCATTGTTGACAACATCGTCCAACAAGTTCCGCATCCCGGCAACGATGTTTTCACCGCCCGTCTCAAGCGTCTTCTTCATAGCCGACGGGTTGCCCATCAGTACGTTGGTCGGAGACCACGTATCCAGAAACGTCCCCGTCAACAGCTTCATGCGCTCGGCGTCGCGATAATCCAGATCCAGCTCGTCAATCCAGTTCATCGTGTTGCTGCACCAAGCCAAGTAGCTCTGTTTTAGCGAACGGTAAGCCGGATTGCTTTCCCAAACCGGATCCGCAAAACGTTTGTCGGCAGGAGCGTCCTGAGTAGGGCCAAGGCCACTGAAAATGCCAAACATCTGGTTCCCAGTGTTCATACCCATGCGCATGAACTCCATGGGTTGCTTTGCCATAGCGCTGTAGAAATTTGAGATCGCTCCGGCAAACCCGTCGTCTTTGAAGTCTTTGTCAGACATTTCAATGTCCTCCCGTATTCTACGAAATTAGGTAAAGGCCATCGCCAGAGTTTCGGCGATAAGGGCCGGATCTTCCTGCCCAGCGACCCGAGCCGTAACGGTGGATCTGATAAGAATACGACCGCCGCTCTTGATTTCGACTCCGGTCAGAATTGCCGAAACCTCGACCGCTGCCCCGCTGGGAACAGGCGCCAGGAACCGAACCTTGTCCAAACCGTAGTTCATGACGCCTTTGCAGCCGTCAGGAACAATCCCAAGGCCCATCTGCGCCGCAGCCAACAGTGACAACGTCAAATAGCCATGGGCAATCGGGCCGCCAAACGGGCTGTGCTTTTCAGCCTTCTCGACATCAACATGAATCCACTGCTGATCACCTGTAACATCGGCAAAGCCCTGGATGCGGTCCTGGTCCACCGTAACAGGAGCGCTGGGGCCGAAGGTTCGGCCCACATGCTGTTCAATATTCTCGACTGTGTAGTCGATGGGAAACGTCTTTTCGTCGCTCATGACTTACAAACCCCGCAGGTCTTTTCTGAGAATTTTACCCACCGTCGATTTGGGCAGCTCATCCAAAAACTTGATCTGTTTAGGAACTTTATATCCGGCCAATCCTTTGCGGCAATGTTCGATGACTTGCTCAGACGTAAGGTCAGACCCTTCCGTGACGCTAAGGAACAACCGGATTGCCTCGCCCGTCTTTTCGTCTGGAACGCCGACTGCCGCCACTTCCGCCACTTCGTCAAGCATGGCCACATGAGCTTCGATTTCGTTCGGATAGACGTTAAAGCCAGAAACCAGAACCATGTCCTTCTTGCGGTCAACGATTTTGATCAGGCCCTTCTCGTCCCGCACCCCGATGTCGCCGGTGCGGAAGTAACCGTCTTCGGTAAAGTTCGATGCGGTTTCTTCCGGGCGGTTCCAATAACCCTGCATCACCTGAGGGCCTTTGGCGCAGATCTCGCCGGCTTCGCCAACACCGACCCGGTTGTCTTCATCATCCAGAAGAATGATGTCAGTCGACGGCAGAGGATATCCCACTGCGGCCGAGAACTCATCTTGCCCCATTGGGTTCAGGGTCAAGACCGGAGAGGTCTCGGACATGCCATAACCCTCCAGAACATGGTGCCCGGTGATCTCTTTCCAGCGGTTCGAGACGGCCTCTTGCACAGGGGCACCGCCGCCGATCATTGCGCGATAATTCGAAAAATCGACATCCTTCAAGCCCGGATGTGCACATAGCCCGGCAATAAGCGTATTCACGGCAGTTGAGACAGTGAAACCACTGTCTCGGTAAGCCGAGATCAGCTGTTCCGGGTCACGCGGGTTTGCCACAAGATAGTTGGTCGACCCGATCGAACTGTAGGTAATCATATTCACCATCAGGGCAAAGATATGATACAGTGGCAACGGGGTAACGATGACCTCTTGGCCGTGCCGCATGGCTTCAGGCAAAGCGGCTTTCGTCTGCTCAGTATTCGCGACAAGATTCCGGTGTGACAGAACGGCGGCTTTGGACAGGCCCGTAGTACCACCGGTGTATTGCAGGAACAGTAGGTCATCGCCAGTGATAACAGGCGGATTGAATTCCAGATCCTCACCTTCTTCTACCAGCTTGGCAAAGCTCAGCGTTTCGCTCAGGCGCGTGTCCGCAGCCGGACTTGGGATCGGCGTCGCTGTCATGTCGCCCAGATCAACCGTAATCACAGTCTTGATCGGAGTGTTATCGACAATCTCTGCCAGTGTCGGAGTCGAACCACCGAAGATCACGATGATCTCGGCGCCTGCGTCGTTCAACTGATGCTCTAATTCGTGCGGTGTGTACATCGGGTTGACGTTCACCTGAACGCCTCCGGCGCGAATGATACCCAGCATGGCAATCGGGAAGGCCAGGATATTCGGGACCATAAGCGCGATGCGGTCACCCTTTTTGACGCCCAGTTTCGATTGCAGATACGCAGCAAAATCGCGCGATAGCCGATCTGCATCCGTATAGGTCAGGCTACCGCCCAGACCGACATAGGCCGTCTTTTCCGAATAGGTCAGAAAGGCCTGCTCGAACATATCGACCACTGAGCTATAGCTATCGGGGTTAATTTCCACTCCCATGTCGGGCCAAATGACTTCAGATGTGATTTCGGTCACAGATTGTTCCTCCAAAAAAACTGCGCAAAACGCTCAATCCGGCGACAGGTCGCGATACGCAAAACCGTGACCCGCCGATCATGAATTCTGTCTGCAGGCGATCCGCGTATCGTTCAATGTCAGAAGAGGACGAAAAATCGACATGGCAGGACACTTCAGGTTCGTTTCGTAGGGTCACTAAGAACCGTAGGTCGGTTTGGTACCAATGGCGCAAGAGCAACTGCACTTCTTTCCGAGGGCTCCAACAAACAAAAACCCGGCTGGCAAATACCAACCGGGGTCGCGATTCAATAGCTTTTGGGACCAGCTCTAGCCTTGAATGACATCCTGCCGCTGCACGCCCAGTCCCTCGATCCCCAGCTCCATCTTGTCGCCGGGTTTCAGATAGGTCTGCGGGTTTTGCCCCATGCCCACACCCGGAGGCGTCCCGGTCGAGATCACATTCCCTGGCTGCAGCGACATGAATTGCGACAGGTGCGAGATCACAGTGGCGACGCCAAAATGCATCGTCTTGGTCGAGCCGTCCTGATAGCGGTGCCCGTTGACCTCAAGATACATTGGCAGGTTTTGCGGGTCCGTGACCTCGTCGCGGGTCACCAGCCAGGGGCCGATAGGGCCAAACGTGTCGGCTGACTTGCCCTTGACCCATTGCCCCGAGCGGTGCAGCTGAAAGTCACGCTCGGACAGATCGTTGACCACGCAATAGCCCGCCACATGGTCCAGCGCGTCTTCTTCCGAGACGTATTTGGCCTCTTTTCCGATCACCACGCCCAGCTCGACCTCCCAGTCGGTCTTGACCGAGTTGCGGGGGATTTCGACCGTGTCATTGGGGCCGATAATGGCGGATGTGGCCTTGAAGAAAATCACCGGCTCGGCAGGTAGGTCCATACCAGATTCCGCGGCGTGATCGGCATAGTTGAGGCCAATGCAAATGAACTTGCCAACCTGGCCCACACAGGCACCGATGCGCGGGTCGCCCTCGACCAGCGGCAGGGTTGCAGGGTCGATCGCGCGCAAACGTGCGAGGCTGTCATCACTCAACGCGGCGCCTGCGATATCACCGACTTCGCCCGACAAATCACGGATCGCGCCGTTTCCGTCCAAAAGCCCCGGCTTTTCCTGACCCGTGGGTCCGTAGCGCAGCAGTTTCATTCCACCATCCTTTTAAACTGTGATTACCCGCCCCCGATGACCGCGGCACCCGAAAGAAGGGTTGCCACATACATCATTAATGGGGGCGGGTGCACTTTAGTTTGGTTACATCTGCTCGGGCAAAAGCGCGACAGGAATATCCTGATAGCAGACCGGACGCAGGAAGCGACGGATCGACAGCGTGCCCACAGAAGTTGCACCAAAATTGGTCGACGCAGGGTAGGGGCCACCATGCACCATGGTATCACACACCTCGACCCCGGTAGGGAAGCTGTTGGCCAGCAGACGCCCTGCTTTACGCTCTAGCAACGGCAGCAGCGCCTGCGCGTCGGCCGTATCACCCGCGTCCAAATGCAGGGTACATGTCAACTGACCTTCGATGGCGCGCGCCACTTGCAGCATCTGGTCGGCATCGCGAACACGTACAACTATACCCAGAGGGCCAAAGACCTCTTCCTGCAGCTTGTGGTCGGCCAGCCAATCGTCGCCCGAGACGGTAAACAGATAGGGTGCCGCGTCGCGGGTTTCGCAACTGGTGCCAATGATCTGAGTCACGCCAGTGCCGGACGCAACGCGCGAGACGCCATCGCGATACGCGGCGGCAATCCCGTCGGTCAGCATGGTCTGGTTGGCAACAGCGGACAGGCCGGTTTCGGCCGCCGACTGGAACGCATCCGCGTCCGGCCCGTCGATCACAACGGCAATACCCGGATTGGTGCAGAACTGCCCCGCACCCATGGTCAGTGAACCCGACCAACCCGTCCCGATCTCGGCCCCGCGCGCAGCGGCGGCCTGAGGCAGGATGAACATCGGATTGACCGAGCCTAGCTCGCCAAAGAAGGGGATCGGCTCATCGCGTTGCGCGCACAGGTCGAACAGGGCACGACCACCGCCGAGGCTGCCGGTAAAGCCCACGGCCCGGATTAGAGGGTGCTGCACCAGACGAGTGCCCACATCGCGCTTACCGCCTTGAACCAGCGAGAACACACCCGGATGCACACCGGTCGCCTTGATCGCGGCATCAATGGCCTGCGCCACGATCTCACCCGTGCCGGGGTGCGCCGAATGGCCCTTGACCACCACCGGACAACCTGCGGCCAGCGCGGCGGCGGTATCCCCACCCGCGACCGAGAACGCCAGCGGGAAATTCGATGCGCCGAACACGGCGACGGGGCCCAACGGGCGTTGGATCATCTTCAGATCGGGGCGGGGCAGGGGCGCGCGGTCCGGCATAGCCGGGTCGTGGCGCAGATCCAGATAGTCGCCCTTTTCGATATGGCCTGCGAACAGGCGCAGCTGGCCGACGGTGCGGCCACGCTCGCCCTGCAGACGCGCCTCGGGCAGGCCGGTTTCTTGCGTTCCGATTTCGGTGATGGCATCGCCACGAGCGTCGATCTCATCAGCGATTTTGCGCAGCAGCGCCGCGCGATCCGCACGTGAAGACCAACCAAAGCTGGCAAATGCCTCTTCAGCGGCTTCGACGGCTGCATCAACCAACGCAGGCGTGCCCACGCAAAAGTCGTGGCTGGGCCCGTGCGCCGGTTCCGAGGTAAAAGAAGCGTCGGTCGCGACCCATTCGCCCGCGATCAGGTGTTTTCCGGTCAACATGTTCAAATTTTCCTTAAATCAGCCCGCGTTGGGCCAGGTTTCGCATCAGATGAGACGCCCCGAACGTCCATTCCGGGCATTCCGTCGAAAGGCGCACCGTATTGGTCAGAGCGCCCAGTTTGTCGTTCGCAATCGTGACAGTGTCACCGATCTTGTGAGTGAACCCACCACCCGGAGTGTCGCGATCCTGTGTCGGAGCGAAAAGCGTTCCGAGGAACAGCATGAACCCGTCCGGATATTGGTGATGACGCCCGACGGTTTGCTTCACCAGATCCGCGGGGTCGCGGCTGATTTGGGACATCGACGAATTTCCGTTCAGCACAAACCCATCCGGGCCGGTAACAGTCAGGGTCAATTCGGCAATGCGCACGTCGTCCAGATCAAAGTTGTCGTCGAACAGGCGGATCATGGGTCCGATGGCGCAAGAGGCGTTGTTGTCCTTGGCTTTGCTCAGCAGCAAGGCCGAGCGCCCCTCAACGTCGCGCAGGTTTACATCATTGCCCAGCGTCGCCCCCTTGATTTCACCCTTGGACGTCACAGCCAGTACGACTTCGGGCTCGGGGTTGTTCCACGTCGAAATTGGGTGGAGCCCAACATCCGCACCGAATCCAACCGAGGACAGTACCTGCGCCTTGGAAAACACTTCGGCGTCTGGCCCGATGCCAACTTCCAGATATTGGCTCCACAGACCTTCCGAGATAAGCGCCGCCTTTACCTGTGCCGCATCTTCCGAACCGGGCACGATGTTAGACAGGCTGTCACCAATACGGGCGCCAATGCGCTTGCGGATGGCTTCGGCCTTGGCCGGGTCGCCGGCTGCCTGCTCTTCGATGACACGTTCAACCATAGAGCCGGCGAACGTGACACCACAGGCTTTCACCGCCTGCAGATCACAAGGCGCCAGCCATTGATGTTCCCCATCTAGCGGCCCGAGCGTCTCGCCCGAAGCCGAGCGCACATACCCTGCGGCATCGTCCATTTCGAGGATATCGCGCACGGTCGGTGCAGTCTTCGAGGTGATGTCGATAACCTGACCATCGCGCAGGGTTACGACAGCAGGGCCAACACCGGGGCGTTCAACACGCCCGAGCCACAGCCCGTCTGATTCCAGTTTAGGAGAAGTCATTTCAGTCCCTGAGGTTATAGGCACGGGCGGCGTTACCGCCCAGAACCGCATTGCGTTCGTTTTCCGAGAGATCGCTCAGAAGTGTGTCGGTGGTGTCCAACCAGCGCTGATATGTGCTGGCCAAGGTACAAACTGGCCAGTCGCTGCCCCAGATCAGGCGTTCAGGGCCGAACGTGTCCAAGAGGTGCTGAACGTATGGGCGCAAGTCGTCAGTGCTCCAATCCGCAGCGGCTTCGGTCACAAGGCCGGACAATTTGCAATAGGCCGAGGTGTCCTGCGCCAAGGCCGCCATATCCTGAGCCCACCCATCAATCACACCATCGCGTATCAAAGGCTTGGAGCCATGGTCGATGACCACGCGCATCTCAGGATGGCGCGCCAGCAACTGACGCAGAGGGGCCAGATGTTGCGGCAAAGTCAGAGCGTCAAATGTCAGGTCGTTCTGCTGAATGGCAAAAAACGCAGCAGACAATGCGTCGTCCAACATCCAAATGGGATCAGCTATGTCCTGAATCATCGGCCGCATACCGACAAGCGCCGGATGTGCGGACAACGCCTTGATCTGATCAGCCGCGTCCTCCGCTTCGAAGTCGACCCACCCGACTACCCCTTTGATAAAAGGCGTGTGGTCAGCCAGAGACAACATATATTCCGTCTCGGCCACAGTCGGCGCCGCCTGCACAAGAACGGTCCCTTCAATCCCGGCCGCTTCGATTAAAGGGGCCAGGTCTGACGGACCAAAGTCCCGATAAATGGCGGCCAGTTCCGAAGTGAGCCAACCATAATCGCCCCGAGCCAAAGCCCAGAAATGCTGGTGCGCGTCGATTTTCATCCAATCACACCCTTTTTCAGGATGATGTTGCCATACAACCTGCGCTCACCTGTCTGAACTACGGCAAAAGCTGTTGCGGCGCGATCGTAGAACGCGAAGCGTTCAAGACCCTGAACCACAGCCGGGTTGTCTGCCGTTTCATTGATGATCTGCTGAAAATCCGCGACTGCCTCTGGCACAGCATCGGGGTCTCCGACCACCTGCATCGTCAGTGCCGGGTCCGGCACAAAATTGTCCAGTGGCATCACCGACAAAACTGCGCGCAGGACCTCACTGGCCGACGATCCGTCGGCCCGAATGCAGAGCGGTCCTGTACTCGTTCCCGGAAAATTGGCGTCCGCGATCACGATTTCATCGCCATGGCCCATCGCACGCAAGGTGTGCAGTAATTCGGGTGACAGGATCGGGTCGATGTCACGCAGCATCGGCGGCCTCCGAAGGAAGCGGAGCATCAGGCCGGATCAGCCCTTCGCCGCGCAGGTCGGACCAGAGGCCGGCAGGAATCTCGCGATCCAGCAACGCGACATTGGCCTGCACCTCGGCGGCGTTTACCGCGCCCGGGATCACAGTTTTGACGGACGGATGTCCCAACACGAACTGTAGTGCCGCCGCGATCAGAGGTGTCTCGTGCGCCTGACAAACAGCTTCGATGTTGCGGACGCGCTGCAAAATCTCTTCTGGTGCATCATCGTAATTGTACTTTGCGCCCGGCACTGCACCGGTTGCCAGAATCCCCGAGTTGTAGGGACCGCCCAGGATAATTCCCACGTCACGCTTTTCACAAAGCGGCAAAAAGCTGTCCAGCGCCTCTTGTTCCAACAGGGTGTAGCGCCCCGCCAGAAGGAAGCCATCGAAATCGCCCAGACCAAGTAGTTTTTCGCAAACCTGCCATTCGTTCACGCCCGCTCCGATGGCTGCGATTTCACCGGCGTCACGCAGCTCTGCCAGCGCTTTGTAACCGCCGCCGTCAAACAGCTCGCGCACCTTGGCATCGGACATCTCCTGACTGCCCTGGCTGAAAACGCAGACGTCATGGATCAGCAGAATATCCGCATTGGCCACCCCGATCCGTTCGCGGCTGGCCTCGTAGGAACGCATCACTCCGTCATAGGTATAGTCAAACACGATCCGCTTTTGCGGCACGTCAACAAAAGCCTCGGGGGTCACTTCATGCGGTTCACAATCCAGCAGAAGCCGCCCGATCTTGGTCGACAGCTGGATATTTTCGCGCCCGAAGCGGGCGATTGCTTCGCCAAAGCGTTGCTCGGAGCGTCCAAGCCCGTATTGCGGTGCCGTATCAAAAAAGCGGATACCCGCATCATAGGCCGCCTGCAGGGCCGCCTGGGCGTCTTCGTCGGAAACCTTACGATAAAGGTTCCCCAATGGTGCGCCACCGAAACCCATACGGGTCAATGGTACAGGGCGCGCCGTGCGGTTGTTCAGTAATTCTGTAGTTGAAGCGGTCATCCTGCCTCTCGTTCGGTTTGGAGCGATAAGTTGAAAAGGTGGGGTTTTTCCTGACGCAAGACTTCGATCCGAGGCATCAGCTGGCCCATATGGCGGCGCATGGCCTGCTGCGCCATGTCTTCATCGCGCTCGAGTATTGCGTTGAATATCGACCGGTGTTCATCAAGCGTTTCGACGATCCGGCCTGGTGTCGGCAGCAGCAGCATACGCGCGCGGCTAACCTGAAGGGAAACGGTCTGCGCAACATCTGCCAAACGGTGGAAACCCGTGAAATCCATCAGCAGAGCATGAAATTCCTCATCCGCCTGATAAAAGCCCGAGATATCCTCATCCTCGACCAGAAGCTCTTGCAAACGCATGTTGCGGCTCAACCTGCGGCGCTGATCCTCGGTTAGGTCGCGGGCGACTTTGGCAATTGTCGCCAGTTCTAACGCTTCGCGCAGAAACATTCCTTCGCGTATCTCTGACATCGAGAAATAAGAAACTCGGGTTCCGGATTGCGGGACGACGTCCACCAACCCTTCTGCATCCAGTCGCGCGATGGCTTCGGCAACCGGTGCGCGGGACACGCCAAGCCGTTCGCATATCGGCGCTTTCCTGAGGTTCGCTCCGGGCGCAAAGTCCAGAGACAGGATTGCGCGCTTGATAGACAAATAAACTCGGTTGGCCAACGAGCCTTCGGTCGATGAAATGTCACGCAAAAGCGTCGCGTCGATATCTTGTGGCTTATTCATGAAAGTTGATCTAGCATACTAACATGTTAGTTGACAAGTGTGTGATCGCAGTTTAGCAATCACTGGCAAGCAAGCAGGAAAACGATGCAAGCAGATCAAGAAATAAAGGCTTTCACGCCCCCGACTCGCGATACGGTGAAGCTGAGCCCCGATGACAATGTCGTTATCGCACTGCGAGAATTGCAAGCAGGCGAGCAGCCCAGTGATGTGCCGGTTCCGCTGGTCTCTCAGATTTCGCGAGGCCATAAAATCGCGGTTGCGCCAATTTCCAAAGGGCAGAGCGTGATTCGCTATGGTCAGATCATTGGTCAGGCGAAATCGGATATTGCGCCCGGTGACCATATTCACGTCCACAACCTGGGCATGGGCGCGCATCAACAGGATTATGCCTACGCATCTGCAAACACCGCGTTACCCGCAATTGCGGAAGAGCGGACATTTATGGGCTACCACCGCGCCGATGGCAAAGTGGGAACACGGAATTACATCGGGATTCTGACTACGGTGAACTGCTCGGGCTCGGTTGCACGGTTCATCGCCGAGGCAGCCGAGAAATCCGGAATGCTTGACGAGTTTCCCAATGTAGACGGCGTGGTCCCGATTGTGCACGGCACAGGCTGCGGGATGTCTGGTAAGGATGAAGGATACGCGACCTTGTTCCGCACTCTTGCGGGCTATGCGCAGCATCCGAACTTCGCGGGTATTCTTCTGATCGGTTTGGGATGCGAAGTCATGCAGGTGGCAGATCTGGTGGGGGGTCGTCCGATCCGCCCCGATGGTGCTCTGCGCTATATGACTATTCAAAACGAAGGCGGCACGCGGCGCACGATTGACCGGGGCTTGGCCGAGATCAAGGGTATTGCCGAACTCGCCAATCAAGTGAAGCGCGAACCCGCGCCAATCAGCGAAATTACGGTAGGAATGCAATGCGGAGGCTCGGACGGGTATTCGGGCATTACTGCAAACCCTGCTCTGGGATATGCATCCGACCTGCTGGTGCGTCACGGCGGAACGACAATCCTGTCGGAAACGTCCGAAGTATACGGTGCCGAGCATCTTTTGACTCGCCGCGCCGAAACGCCCGAAGTTGGCGCTAAGCTGATCGAGCGCATCCAGTGGTGGGAAGACTATACGGAACGCAACGGCGGCGAGATGGACAACAACCCAAGCCCCGGTAACAAGCGTGGCGGGTTGACGACCATTCTGGAAAAATCGCTTGGCGCCGTTGCCAAGGGCGGCACAGCGCCGATGCGAGATGTCTACAAGTTCGGCGAGATTGTCGACAAAAAGGGCTTCGTCTTCATGGACAGCCCAGGTTTCGACCCGTGTTCGGTGACGGGGCAGGTGGCCTCAGGCGCAAACCTGATCGTGTTCACCACCGGGCGGGGTTCGGTCTCGGGCTATCAGCCGACGCCTTGCGTCAAGCTGGCAACGAACTCTGAGATGTACGCACGGATGGCCGACGATATGGACCTGAACTGCGGTGACATCGTCACCGATGGTGTCAGCATCGAGGCGAAGGGAGAGGAATTGTTCGAAATTCTGATCCGCGTTGCCTCAGGCGAGAAAACGAAAAGCGAAGAGCTTGGATTTGGGGGGGTCGAGTTCGTCCCCTGGCAGATCGGCGCGGTAATGTAATTACGCACCCTGGGGGATGAGGGTAGCATGGGAGGGAACATGACAAAACTGGTCGACATGACGGGGATCGAAAAGTATTTCCCCGGCGTGCACGCGCTGAAAACAGTGCAGTTCGATCTGTTTTCGGGCGAGGTTCACGCACTTATGGGCGAGAACGGTGCCGGGAAAAGCACGCTGATGAAGATCCTGTCGGGGATTTATCAGCGCGACGGTGGTGATCTGGCGATCGAAGGCAAGTCGGTCAGCCCGACCACGCCTGGCGAAGCGCAGGATCTGGGCATCGGTATCATCCATCAGGAACTGAGCCTGATGAATGATCTGACCGTAGCGCAGAACATCTTTATCGGTCGAGAGCCCCGCAAGAGCTTTGGTAGACTGGACGAGGCCGCGCTAAACGCACAGACGGCCGAGATTTTCGCATCGATGAACCTGTCGCTGGACCCCAAGACTTTGGTGGGCAGCCTGACCATTGCGAAGCAGCAGATGGTCGAGATTGCCAAGGCGCTGTCTTTCCGGTCCAAGGTTCTTATCATGGACGAACCCACAGCGGCCCTGAACGATGCCGAGATAGCCGAGCTGTTCGTAATCATTCGCCGCCTCAAGGCCGAGGGCGTGGGCATCGTCTATATCAGTCACAAAATGGACGAGCTTAAGCAGATCGCGGACCGCGTTACCGTGATGCGCGATGGCGAATATGTGGGCACCGTAGGCGCGGCTGAGACACCAATCAGCCAAATCATCGCCATGATGGTGGGGCGTGAGGTGAACGAGAAACCTCTGGACGTGCCCGATCTTGGCGACGCCGAAGTTTCGCTTGAGGTGTCCGGTTTAAATCGCGGCAAAGAGATCAAGGATGTCAGCTTCTCGGTCCAGAAGGGCGAGATTCTGGGGTTCGCGGGCCTGATGGGGGCCGGTCGGACCGAGGTAGCGCGCGCAATCTTCGGCGCGGATGTGAAGGACAGCGGAACGATCCGCGTTCATGGTCAAGAGGTTTCGATCAAGTCACCCAAGGATGCCGTGACGGCGGGCATCGGCTATCTGTCTGAGGACCGCAAACATTTCGGGCTGGCCACCGGCATGAACGTGCGCGACAATATCGCGCTGGCTTCGATGGATCTGTTTACCGGCACCGGAGGGGTGCTGAATGACGGTGAAATCAGCACCACGGCCAAGGGATATATCGCGCAGCTAGGCATTCGCACGCCCTCGGACGTGCAAGAGGTCCGACTGCTGTCAGGGGGCAATCAGCAAAAGGTTGTCATTGCAAAATGGCTGCTGCGCGATTGCGATATCCTGATCTTTGACGAACCCACGCGGGGCATCGACATCGGTGCGAAGTCCGAGATTTACAAACTGCTCGAAGAACTCGCCGAGCAGGGCAAAACCATCATCGTGATCTCGTCGGAACTGCCCGAGATCATGCGCCTGAGCCATCGCATCGCAGTGATGTGCGAAGGCCGACTGACCGGCATTCTGCCCGGCGGAAAAGACACCACTCAGGAAGACATCATGCATCTGGCCACCCAACGTGCGGCGGCGATGCAGGTAACGGGGGCACCACAATGACCACGGCAACAGACGTTGAAAAGAAGAAACCACTCGCGGGACTGTCCGACAGCGGCGCGTATCAAAAACTGCTGGCATTCGCCAGTTTGATCGCGCTGCTGATCGGCTTCTCAATCGCGTCGCCAAACTTCATGCAGACCTCGAACATGATCGCCATTTTGCAGGCAACCTCGGTCAACGGGGTGCTGGCAGTGGCGGCAACGCTGGTGATCATCACCGGCGGGATCGACTTGTCGGTCGGCACGCTAATGACCTTCTGCGCCGTGATCGCAGGCGTGGTGCTGACCTATCTGGGGATGCCCCTGCTGCTGGGCGTAGCGGCAGCCATCGCGGCGGGCGCATTCTGTGGGCTTTGCTCGGGCACTTTCGTTGCCAAGATGAAGATCCCGCCTTTCATCGCCACGCTTGGCATGATGCTGATCCTGAAAGGCCTGTCGCTGGTCATCTCGGGTACGCGGCCGATCTATTTCAACGACACGCCGGGCTTTGACCAGATCTCGCGCGGGTCGCTGATCGGAGAGATCTTCCCAGCGCTGCCCATCCCGAACGGCGTTCTGATCCTGTTCCTGGTGGCGATTGCAGCGTCGTACATCCTGAGCCGCACGGTTCTGGGCCGCTACACCTTTGCCTTGGGGTCGAACGAAGAGGCTGTTCGCTTGTCGGGTGTCAACACCGACATGTGGAAGATGCGCATCTACGCTCTGGCGGGCGCAATCTGCGGCATCGGCGGCATCCTGATCGCCTCGCGCTTGAACTCGGCGCAGCCTGCGCTGGGTCTGGGATACGAGCTTGAGGCGATCGCGGCTGTGGTGATCGGTGGCACGTCGCTGTCGGGTGGTCGCGGCACCATTCTGGGCACGCTGATCGGCGCACTTATCATGGCGGTCCTGACCAACGGTCTGCGCGTGCTGTCCGTAGCGCAGGAATGGCAAACCGTGGTCACCGGCGCAATCATCATTCTGGCGGTCTATGCCGACATGGCGCGGCGCAAAAAGTCCGGCTGAAGAAACCAAATAATAAACGACCAACTGTGGAGGAGAAAAACATGTTTTCACGTCGTTTCATTCTGGGGGCGCTGAGCGCTGCCACCCTTGCAGCCCCGGCCTCGATGGCCACTGCCGAGGAAATCTATATCCCGCTGGTATCCAAAGGCTTCCAGCACCAGTTCTGGCAGGCTGTGAAATCCGGGGCCGAACAGGCGGCAGACGAATACAACGTCACCATCACCTTTGAAGGCCCCGATAACGAAACCATGGTGGACCGCCAGATCGACATGCTGGCCGCTGCACTGGCTAACAACCCCAAAGCCATCGGCTTTGCTGCGCTGGACAGCCAGGCGGCTATCCCGCTGCTGCGTCAGGCGAATGACAAGGGTATCCCGATCATCGCGTTCGACAGCGGTGTTGACAGCGACATCCCGCTTTCAACCGCTACCACCGACAACCTTGCTGCGGCCGGGCTGGCTGCCGACAAAATGGCTGAGAAAATCGGCGGCAAAGGCAAAGTCGCCGTTGTAGCACACGACCAAACCAGCCGGACCGGTATCGACCGCCGCGATGGCTTTGTGAACCGTATCGAAGAAAAATATCCCGATATCGAAGTTGTCACCGTTCAATACGGTCAGGGTGACCACCTGAAGTCGACTGAAGTTACCAAAGCGATCCTGACGGCCAACCCTGATCTCGACGGTATCTTTGGCACCAACGAAGGTTCGGCCATTGGCGTTGTGAATGGTGTTCAGGAACTGGGAACCGAAGGTCTGGTCATCATTGGTTATGACAGCGGCAAAGCGCAGAAGGATGCGATCAAAAGCGGCCTGATGGCTGGCGCGATCACGCAAAATCCCGTCGGCATCGGTTACGAGACTGTAAAAGCGGCGGTCTCCGCGCTGAATGGTGAAGAAGTCCCGGCCCTGATTGACACCGGTTTCTACTATTACGACGCGTCGAACATGGACGACCCGAAAATCTCGGCCGTTCTGTACGACTAAAACCACCCACTCACGGTGACTATCCCGGCCCGCCAATTCGGCGGGCCGGATTTCGTTTGGGTTTTGCAAAACGCAGTTAAGACTAAAAAATTGACCTGGCGATCGATGCCAGTTTCGCAATGATACTTACAAATTACGCAAGGAATGTGCTACTGTTCCCAATATAGTTATTTTTTTACGTTAAAGGTTATTGCTTCTGTGTCCGATAAATCGAAAAATATGTTTCGACTTCGACCGCTGGAAAGGGCTGACGTAGAAACCGTCGCGCCTTGGTTCCAGAACATTGAAGACCTCGCTCTATTTGATCGAACATCACGCATTCCCCAAAACCGCCTCCAGACTGAAGACAGTTGGAAAGATGCTTTCACATCTGAAGGTTCCGGCTGCAAATGCTGGTTCATTGTTGAGTCCGAGGAAGAAGAAGCCTTGGGCATGGCTGGTCTCGAGGGGATTTCGAATATCAATCGCGACGCGGTCGTTGCAATGTTTGTACACAAGTCTGCACGTCGACACGGGGTTGGAATCCGAGCAACCGCGATGATCGTTGACTTTGCGTTCCGGCAACTCGGCTTGAATCGTTTGACTTCATATTACCGCGCCGACAACCACACCAGCCGTGACCTTGTCAGTAGAATTGGCTGTCAGGTCGAAGGCACAATGCGGCAAGCGTGGTTTGCGGATGGAGAATTCCACGACATGATTGTTGTGGGCATCCTAAAGGACGACTGGATGCGGCACAGAGAAGTTCTCGCCTTGGAATTATCCACGGATACTGTCGTGGAAATGGGAGCATCAGCCTCATCCAATTGGTCATGGCCACCCGGGTCGGCAACAGGCAGCGAAAGGTAGAAACAGCCGACAGTCGAAAAAACTAAAAATTGCTATATGCTGAACCGGGTGCCTATTTGGCACCAATTAAACGAGTATTGCCTGTGAATACCTCTAGTCCGAATTTTTCAATGACGCAAAAGCTCGGTGCTGTTTTGTTCGCCGACGTCGTCGGCTATTCCCGCTTGATGAGTGAGAATGAGCTGGACACATATAACGCTCTGAAATCGTTACTATCTCATCTTGAAACATGTTGTGCAAAATATCAGGGACGGGTCGTCGAAGTACGTGGAGATGGGCTGCTTGCCTTGTTTGAAACGGCCACAAGCGCAGTTGAATTTGGCATCGAACTGCATCGGATCGCAAGCCAACACAACGAAACTCGAACAGATGATCAGCGAATCAAATTCCGCGCAGGCGTTCATCTCGGTGAAATTCTGATCGATGATCGCGGCATTCACGGCGACAATGTCAATATCGCGGCGCGTTTGCAGGAAATTGCAGAACCCGAGCGTGTTTACGTCAGCTCTGCAGTCTATGACCAAGTCTGCAACAGGCTGCGGTACGGCTACGAATTCCTGGGCCCCAAGCAGTTAAAAAACATACTCAATCCTGTCTCGACTTATTGTGTGCGCAGCGAAGTCGCAGGCGCGACAATGGCCGGCACCATGCGCCCGGAAACGCCCACGAGTCAGGTTCTGGAACGTCCGGACACTCCGTCCGTCGCGGTGCTTCCCTTCGGCAGCCAGGGCGGAGATGAATCCGACAGTTGGATTGCCGAAGGCATGACAGACGACATCATCATGAATCTGTCAAAGTTCAGGAACCTTTTCATAATCGCGCGAAACTCCTCTTTCTTTTTCAAAGCACAATCGATGCCTCCAAAAGAGGCCGCCCAGAGATTGAATGTACGCTACATCGCGCGGGGCAGCGTCCGCCGGTCGGCCAGCCGAATTCGCATTTCGGCGGAATTGGTGGACGCCACCACCGAACGGACGATTTGGGCGGAACGTTTCGACCGCAGAATCGACGATATTTTCGACATATTGGACGAGGTGACCGAGTGCATCGTTGCAGCGACCGCCGTGATGATCGAGTCCCATGAAAAGCAGCGAATGATCCAGGCGATGCCATCCGACCTCGAGGCGTACAGCTCGGTTCTTCAGGGGCAGCACCACATCTTCAAGTATACGCGAAACGACAATCGCAAGGCGCAAAGCTTCTATCAATCGGCACTGGAACGCGACGAAGGATATGCCCGCGCGGCTGCAGCGCTGTCGCGCACACTAAATATAGACTGGCGGTATTCCTGGACCGAAGACCCAAGCACCGCGTTGGATCAGGCTCTGAGATTTGCACAACGAGCTATCGAGCTCGACCCGACTGACGCGCGTGGGTTTGGCGAACTGGGTTATGTCCACCTGTATCGCAAAGATCACGATGCATCGATCCAGTCATACCAGCGCGCTTTGGCGCTGAACCCAAATGATGCAGATATGCATTCGGACTATGCCGACGCGCTGGCGCATTCGGGCGACAACGAAACAGCAATCACCCATCTGCAACAAGCAATGCGGCTGAACCCGTATTTCCCGGATCAGTATCTGTGGCACCTTGGCGGGGCATATTACAACCTTCGCCGTTACGAGGATGTAATCGAAACCGTCAACAAAATGAACAACCCAACCGAAGGTCAACGAATGCTGGCAGCGAGTCACGCCCAGTTGGGCAATATGGAGATGGCCCGGTTGATTGCGGACAAACACCGTGAAGCGCATCCAAATTTTTCTTTGCAACGGTGGGCCAAGGTTATGCCCGACCGTTTGGAAGACGATACCCAGCATTTTGTCGAAGGATTGAAAAAGGCCGGGTTCTGAAAAAGACAAAGGGCGCGTCGAGCGCGCCCTCGTTACATTGATCGTAAGCCACCCTCAGTCGCCGCCCCGAACTTTGGCCCCACTTACTTTGGCACCGCTAACCTTTGCGCCTGATACTTTGGCTCCGCTTACCTTAGCCCCACTCACCTTGGCTCCAGATACCTTTGCGCCACTGATCGCCGGGCTATCGAAGCCGAAATAGATATCCAGTAGGACTTGCTCGAACTGGCCGCTCATGACGTCCATGCGAATAGTGAAATCGGCCTTGTTGTAGTCCCAGACACGAATGTCGTCAGCGAACTGATAATCGGCCGTTGCAACCCCGGTCAAATCAGGCTTGTTGGGTGCCCGAGATGCAAGTCCACCGGGTGCGTTCTGTTCGGTACCTTTTCGGTTCACGGCTTCCCCGCGCCCATGCACAAGGAACATGGTCGGTTCTGGTAGCTCGTAGTACACACCCTCGTACGAAAAGCCGAAAATCTTGGCGAATCTTGCACCGTTCAGGAATTGATCACCAAGGAAGTTGTTAACACCGCGCCCCCGACGACGTTTTCCCTTGGATTCAAAAAACTGATTTTGGGAGCCGCGATTGTTTTTGAGCGTTTGTTTCCAGAATGTTCGCCGAAAATCATCGCCTTTTCTGACAAGCACGAATTGGCCCTTCCCCAACACTTCCCGATCGCTCAGAATGAATGACCCAGCGTTGTTGGTGTCCTCCGTGGCTTTATAGATACCTGATATTGCTTCGTTGTCGACTTGTACTAGGACTTTGTTGCCTTCTTTCAAACGGACATCGTCAATTTTGTTGCCGATGGTCGGCAAGGCATTAATTTCGTTGTCGACATAAGCCACCCGAACGGTTTCGTAGTCTTTCTTTATTTGAAGATCGTCTACACCGCGCCCGAACAATAGCACTTCTGAAAAACTGAGCAGGGACTCAGACATAATATTCTCTCCCAACTATGGGATCGACGGAGTCTGAGACCTCATCTCCCCCTTTTTTAACACCCGAACAAAGAGTTCGAGAAAATGTGTTCCAAAAATCACCCCTCAAATCCATGCCACAAAATGGCGAAAAAATAAAGGATGTTACTTATTGTCCCGGCACCAAAGTTCGAACCGAGTTGGCATGACTGTCTTCGTCTGGGTTCGGCAAACGCGGACCTGCCGTCGTCAAACCGATATCGCGCATCCGAAAATTACCCTCGATTATTTGCCGGAATGCGCCGCCGGTAATTTCCTGATCCACGGTAACTAGTGCTTTTTCGACACCAAAATAGCTGAGGGTATCAGCATCCAATAGGCTCCAGGTATCAGCTAAATAGGTCCCCAAGTAGTCGCGCGCCTCAAGTAGGGCAACGCGGAAACCCTCGGGGTTTTCCGCGTATCGCCTGTCAAAAACGTTTTGCATGATAGCGCTGTAGTCGGGCGAGTCTTCCAATTGGTCTGACAGATCCTCTTCCTCAGGTGAAATCAGACCGTGTAGCAAAAGGCGTTCGTGATAGATGTCGACGAAAATGTCGAACATTGCTCCGGTCAACGGCTCAGAAAGGGCATGTTCGCTGGACCAACCCGAGGAAAATTCCGAGAGGGATCTGTTATTAGCCGCCGTTCTGATTTGCGCGTTTTCGGACAATTCTGCAAATCGATTCAAACGGTTGAATGTGTAGAGATTGCCCCGAGTGTTTTCCAACAGCTTTTCAACAACTGATCCAAAATGCAAAGACGCCAACAGCGCGACCAGATCGGCGGCGGATTCATGAAACCCGTAATACTCGCCCGAAGCGTCGCCATCAGCAGGCATTCCAATCACGCTATAAATTATGGCGTGACCAATTTCGTGCGCCACGACATCGAAATTCAGACTGTAGGGCCGGTATTCGTTACCGTGCTCATGTGTTCCACCGGTTTCCAGAAAGCCCCACCCAATATGAGCATTGTCGAGACTGGGCAATAAAGACAGTTCCAAACGGTCGAAATCACGCGCGAAATGCCACGGGATGGGGCGGTCGAAATAGCCTTGCCACACATCCATGGTGAAATGAGCGGAACCGAAAAGATGCGCCGCTTCGAAGGACGGATCGGATGGGTCGATATGGATGAAATTTCCCAGTTCATCTGGCATTGCAGGCGGTTGTATATATCCATCCCATGGGGGTAGGTACATGCCCGGTCCGTTAGGACCTGGAACAATAGCACCATAGGGTGTCGTTTTCCCAACCGGATTCACCGTGTACATACGCGGACCAGAAGGTCCGGGACCGATGCTGCCTTGTGGTGCAGATATCTCGACCAGTTCCAACTCTGCGTCAGGTTCGAGAAAAGGCGACTGTGGAAAAAGCAAAAACCGAGTGCCCGGTTCCTCATTCTCCGTTTCTTCGGGTAAGTTCATAATGCGCCCTCCCGCTTGGTTCGCTGGTCCGTCACGCGTCAGAAGGCGACGAGGTATCGGTCCTATGGCAAAATAAAAACTCGGCTTCTATCAAATCGAACAAGGCATCCCGATCGGGAAGTCCCAATGAAACTGCGTATGAGTCAAAATCATCCGGTATGTCCCGGTCAAGTATTGTTTCAAAATACCACAACACCATCGACAACCTTTCAGCCTTCGCCATTTGGCTGGTCGAGAGGGATAAGGCCGCCTTTTCTTTTGCCCGGTCGCGAAACTCGGCATAACGGCCGGCACGGCATAGTTCAGCAATGAGCTGAACCTCAATTCGGTTTTTTCTATCGGCAATCGCCCCTTCAATTCGGGTATTATCGATCAGCATCGCCTCGTAGCTATCAAGACTTAGATCGTTGTCATCGAGCCACCGCATTAAATCGGAATGACGTGGCAGACCCGCGCTGGCCCGGTGGAGCGACATTTGGTGCATGACCGCGTCTCGGTCTGGCGATTTTCCAGTACGCACATCCGCTTCCTGCGCCAATAGGCTAAGCGCGGCGCGTTCGCGCAATCTGGAAAAAAGCTTAGGGTTCAGGCGCAATTCATCCAACACCGCGTGACCGTTGGTTGTTTCTCCATCAACCCGGGCGCGCAACCCCTTCCAAACCAGCGTCCTTTCCATTCGAATTGGGTTTTCTAATGATGGGGTAGATCTGGCCAAGTGTTCGGCCATCTGTCGAAGCATTGCACAGGCGTCCTCAGCCTTCGCATCGACCTGCCCGGTTTGCACCCAAGCTTGGAAGTCGGCGATACCCTTAAGATGACTGAGGGCCTGGCAGATACTTTCCCAGCTTCTTTGCTGGTAATGAATGCTTTTTGCCACGCCTAGCAGTTCATCAGCATTCGCCAAAGACACCAGCCCGTCGGCCACCGCCTTTGCCACCGTCGCACGTACCGACACCATCGGGACACTAAGCGCAGGATATCCAAGCTCTGCTGGTCCATGCAGGACGGCAACTTCATCATCGTCCTGCAAAACATCCGCGCGGTAGTCTTCGAAAATCTGCCCGACACCGATCATTCCCATGTCCGACAGCTCTGCAGCCCTGAGCGCACCCATACTGGCGCTTCCGAAGACTTGTATACCCTGCTCCATAGCCCAAAGAATTTCCTTGTGCCAAACCGACGGAACCCCTTCGAAATATCCGTCGATAATCCCGATAGCACTTGGTCGGTCGCGCGCGGCCCGATAAACATCCCCCTGCCGAACCGGAGGGAGTATCGTGGCCTCCAAATACTCTGCAATCCTTTCATGGGGCAGAGTGGGGCCGACAAATACAACGACACTCATGCCTGGGCACCGCCAGCAGCGTTCGCACGGTGCCCCGGAACATAATCGGGGTCATCATGCGGGGCCTCAAGACCGGGAATAATCGCCCTGACAACCGAAATATCCAATTCTGAGCGAGACAGATTGACGACTACTGTTTGAGCAAGTCCAACCTCGCGCAAACGGTTCAGTAACAACTCTATATCTTCGTCAAATGAATCAGTTGAGTAGGAGGCGCACTCTGTAAAATCCTGAAGCGGAGAGGTTTCTTTGATCAGGTTCTGTACAAAAGCGCTCCGATCAATTTGCGCCTGATCAGTAAACTCTGACGGATCCAAATCATCCCGTGCCCCAGAGATATAGGTCAGACGTGTCTGCGCAGCTTCGGTCACCGCGCGCAAAAGTGCAATCGCACGATCCGGGTGACACCCATCTCCGATGCCAATATGGCCAGTCTTACCTTCTGGTTCGCAGATCACACAGCGAAAACAAGCGATGCCAACATCAGACGTCGTGTCCCAAAGACCAATCTCCAACCCCGCATGTGAGATCATGTTCAGTGCCAGTTGGCATCGTTCGTCTTCAATTGTTCTGACATCTATCCGATGTGGATTTACCTTATGATGCCACAGGGTTGTCGCGTCTCTCTCGATCACTTCACAGATTGCGTGACAACTTGCTTCGGTCACCGTATTTCCAGACGCCAGCCCATTGGTGGTTCTTGGAAAAGCGCAATGCCCTCCTACTGGGGCACTGGTGTAATCCGTGTCTACCATCTCTAAAGGAACCCAACAGTCTAACTGTGTATTCAGGTCACGGCCCTGAACCCACATAATAGCTTGATCTGGATCGAAACGCCCTCCGGTCACACGGGGCAGGGCGTCAATGTCAATAATAAAGGCCCGCTGGATCAGATCATTGTAACGGGCCAACTGTTGCGGAAGTTGAATCTGTTCTGCATGCCAGGACTCGATCGCCTCCATGACGCCTGAAGCCCGGGCCGCGCTAAGAGACAAGCCTTTTCCTAAAGACACTGCAACCGACCGAGAGTTTGGTCGCGCCACCATAACCGTCGGCAAGCCTATTCGATCCAGACCTGTCAGGTTGGCCACTCGCGTAATACCCATCGCCCTCAGGTGTGGTTTGACCAAGCTGAGCGTTTGTTCAGGATCACGCGCCCGATGCGTGTCCAAAATGTATTTTTTCTGTGAGTTTAAGGACATGCGAAGAACCCAGAACAAACCAATCAGGTGTTTAACATGATGTTGAAATCAATATGAAACACGATGGTTGATCAAAGATCAGCGGTCAACAGTAACGCGCAGGGCGAAGCAGAGTCGCCTCAATTTTTAACATAACTATCATTAAGCCTATCTGGCGAGAGGAAGCGAACACATCCTAAACTAGGGTCGCCACAAATACCCTACCTTACTCAAAGCAACTGAAACGGGGCTGTGAAACGGTGGGACCACAGTGGTGGCCAAAACTATACAAACACTAATTTAATTAATGATTACAATGTATACTTGGTGCGGGTGGAGGGACTTGAACCCCCACGCCTTGCGGCGCCAGAACCTAAATCTGGTGCGTCTACCAATTTCGCCACACCCGCATCCCAGACAGAACCTGTCAGAGTGATCGGGTGAATAGCAAAGCTTGAAAGCAAGTGCGAGAGGGAATTTCACCCAGAGCAAAGGTTTATTCCACGATTTTCAAAGAATCCTACGCACGAAATTCACACACCACATTTGCGCCACAATTCAAACGCCAAAAAATCTTATTCGCGTCAAAATAACACCGCCTTGCCAGTAGTTGATGGGGGCTGAGGACTTACCGAGTCTTTTTGCCTCTGGGCCACATACGAGTTTCCAGCTCAACTTCAACAAAAGGGTCGTAACTGTGACCAACATGATGAACTCTGCTGCTACCGAGCAAGACGCCGTTGGTCTTGCACGCGAAAGTTTTCTTGGTGAACTCAAAACCCTGACCAAGGATCATCCCGACACAGGGTTTGGTATCTCATTGCGGACCCATTCGGGTGGCCACTACCTGTTAGCCAATTCCCGGATGCCTCTGCCAAAGACCAAATCCGCAGGTTTTCCGACCGGCCGTCGTCTTGCCTGCCTGGAAAACAGTGAGTGTTTCAGCTCGATCGAAGTGCTTGCCGATTCCGGAGCCTATGAAACGATCACTCCTGTCGATGAAGCGGCGATACTGGGGAATGCTTTGAACCTGATCGCACGCATTGATACGCTGACCAGCACCCAGCCCGATCAGGTCCCTCACCATATCGCCGCGACAGGAACCGGAGGCTGAACCATGGCGCGCAATGATCATCTTTTGTCCGTTGGCAACGAAGCTCTGACGCCTATGACGTCAGCCATGTCCGCGCTGACGACGCAGATCGACCAGCTGACCGAGGTGGCAGACGCGCGCTCGACCGCCCGGCTTGCCACGCTGAAGACTAAGATCGAAAATTTCACTGCCAGCGTTACGTTGGTCGGTCAGGTTAAGGCGGGCAAGTCCTCGATTGTGAACATTTTGGCCGGGCGCCCTGCCCTGTTACCCTCTGATGTAAACCCGTGGACCTCGGTGGTCACGACGTTGAACATAAACACCCGGACCGAAGGCGACACGCGGTCCAAGTTCACGTTCTTCGAGCAGGAAGAATGGGACAACCTGATGATCGGTGGTGGTCGTTTGGGCGAACTGGCAAATCGTGCTGGGGCAGACGACGAAATGGACGATATCCGCCGTCAAATCAACGAGATGAAGGATAAGTCAGAAGAACGCTTGGGCAAGCATTTCGACCTGATCCTGGGGCAAAGCCACCAATACGACTACTTCGACGAAGAGCTTATCCAGCGCTATGTCTGTCTGGGTGATGAGGATGATCCGGATATCAATCCGAAAACCGGAAGATTTGCAGACGTCACCAAGTCCGCTGACCTGTTCATGGACATTCCGCAGTACCCCATTTCGTTGAAGCTCTGCGACACACCCGGCGTGAACGATACCTTCATGGTGCGCGAGCAGATCACTCTGCGCAGCCTGCGGGGGTCCGAAGTCTGCATTGTCGTTCTGGCTGCAAGCCAGGCGTTGACAACTATGGATATGGCGCTGATGCGCATTATCGCGCAGTTTGAAAACCGCCAGATTATCCTATTCGTCAACCGAATTGACGAACTGGCGGACCCTGTAAATCAGGTTCCTGAAATCCGAGATCGCATCCAAGACACGCTCAAGCAAAACAACATCGACGCCAACACCAGCGTCGTTTTCGGCAGCGCGCTATGGGCCGAGGCAGCGATCACCGGGAATCCCGATATCCTGACCGAGGAATCGCGCGAGGCTTTGAACACTTTCTATCTGGCCGCCGGGTTTGGCGATCAGGCACCCTCACTCGACAAAATCTGGGCGCTTTCGGGCTTGCCAGACCTTTTGCTGGCCATGAATGAGCGGATCGCCGAGGGGGCAGGCAACCGCCTTCTCGAGCGCGTTCGCCACAGGGCGCGCAATATCGCAAGCCAAATCCGCGCCACTGCAGTCGCCAAGAGCCTGTCTAATAGCGACGGCATTGTCCGAGATCTGGATGGGGTGTCGACCGAAGAGGCGATCGCAAAGATCACCGAACAATACGAAAAGAAAGTGGCGGAATTGACCACGTCACTGCGTGACAAAGTGATCGAACGTCTGAAGTCGGCGGAATCTAATTTTGTCAAACGTGCAACGGACTCTTTGATCTCTCATCTCGAGCAGAATGGAGAAGAAGGCACGTGGCAATATGATCCGGCAGGATTACGCACCTTGCAAAAAGCAGCCTATTTCAGCTTTGCACGCTCGATGCGCAAGGAAGCCGGTTCGCTGTACTCAACCGCGGCCTCGGATGTCGAAGCCCTGTATCAGAAGCTCTTGGGCAATCATCTAGGCGAGTTTGCCATCGAAGCCCCCATCGTGCCACGGGTCCCGCCCCCATTGGGAATTGGCCGGACCATCGCACTGGATTTGCAAAGCACATGGTGGCGTCGTTGGTGGCAGCGTCGTAAAGGGTTCGAAGCCTATGCCGCAGACTATACGCGGTTGATAGCTTCCGAGGCGAATTCGATCACCAAAGACATCGAAGAAAACCAGGTCGCTGCAGTGTTGGAAAATGTCCGTGCCGTTCTGTCAGACTTCCTGCGTGAGCAGAAGGAGACATTGCTGAGCATTTCGGCCTCGGCCGAAGCGGTTCCAAATCCAAACGCAGCACTGTTGGCGGGTGGGGCGCCCCAGAAATCGCGGGACGATATCCTGGGCGATATCCTGAAAGATCTTAGCAACGAGGCAGCATAAGTAGCGACATGGCAAAAGATTCACAAACCCGCTTCGTTTCATCCAAGGCATGGGAACGCGTCGAGCAGTGGTCCCGCCGCAAACCTATCTTCGCTCTTATGGGCGAATTCAGCGCCGGCAAATCCACCTTGATGAACTTTCTACTGCGGTCGCACACGCTGCCAACGCAGGTAACGGCAACTCAGCTGCCGCCGGTTTGGTTCAGCTGGGGCAATCAATCTGCTTACGTTCAGCGCCACGATGGCTCGCGCGATGATATCACCCTGGATCAATTGGAAACCGTCGGAGTGAACGATGCTCAGTTCATTCGGATTTTCATTGAAGCTGACATTCTGGAGGCCGTCGATCTAATTGACACGCCCGGTATCTCGGACCCCAAAATCTCGGACGATGTCTGGCGGCGCGCGGTTGGTCAGGCCAATGGTGTGTTGTGGTGTACCCACGCGACCCAGGCCTGGCGCGAGACCGAACGCGCAACATGGGTGGCGTTGCCAGAACGGCTTCAGAATAACTCGTTACTGTTAGTGACGCGTGCCGATGTGTTGGGCCCCAAGGATCGGCAAAAAGTCCTGCGCCGCGTCAATCGCGAGGCCGGGCATCTGTTCAATCGTTCGATCTTGTTCTCGGCTCGTGATGCAATTACCGCACGCGACAAAAGCGGCGATGCCGAGCTTTGGGCTCGCAGCGGCGGCGGCAAGATGGTCGACAGCTTCCTTGAGATTACGGAACAGATCATGGACCATCGCGCCGATCTTCTGGCGCGCTACCAGATCGACGACAGCCTATCTCCCATGGCGTTGCATGATCGTGTTGACGAGATTCAGCAGGACAAGTCTTCTCCATTGCAGTTGGTGAACCCGGAAGTCGATCCATTCGAACCGGATCGCGACGAAGTTGTCACCAGTTTCCCCGTGCGCCCTGCCCGCGTGGAATTGCGCGCTGACGAAAGTGAACGCGCCTCTCGTATCGAGCCCGATGAGGCAGATCGCCTGAGGGCCGAGATGACCACCAGTACAGTTGACGCAGCACCGATTGCGGACACGCAGGAAGAAGAGGACGATCTGCGCGCTTTCTTCCGCGAGTCACCGAGCCCTACGCTGAATCTGACCGATGCACCGCTAAACACGTCCGACGAAGATGAGTATGACCTGTTGGATGAAGAGGACTTCGAAGACGAAGACTTAGTCGCAGAGGTCGCGGCTGAGGACGCTGAACAGGATGAAGACGTTTCCGACACCTTTATGGTTTCGCTTGAAGATAAACTGTCGGCAACACCTGAACAGACGGAAGATATTCGGGAAGTTGCAGAAGAAACACCCGCTGAAACATCGGTTTCTTCTATCACGGCGCTCATGGCCGAGCAGGCGAAACATAACGAAGAGTTCGAGCCCGAGACCTCGGGGTTGATCGATATGCAGGTCGTTTCGCTGCCGAACGGGTCCGAGCCACCGGTCCACAAGGAACGACTGGAGGATGTGCTGAACGCTCCCGCGGGCTCTCCTCTCAGCGCCGCCGCCATGTGGCGCGAGATCTCTGAAGATGAGGAGCTGCCGCAGGACGCCGAAAGTCTGAAAAAAATGTTCCTGTCTTTCCTGGACGAATACGATCAGATCGCGGCGGAACACTTTGCGCGCGGCACCAAATCCACGGTCACGCCATTGCCTGAGGTGAACAAAAACGGCGGGGCCGAGTGGCATGTATTGTAACAGGTTTCTGAATTAGAAAAGCAGTACGTAAGATGAAAATCGAAGCCGCTTTGATCACAGCCACCGAGACCATACCCGACTGCATCGCAGCCGGGTATGTCGATATGGAAACGGGCATGTTGCTGGGTGCTCATGCGCCCGACCCGCAAGACCAGAGTGTTCTGGACACTCTGGCAATTGCTGTTGCCAACCTGTTTCAGGGGCGCGGTGTCCGTGGGTTTGAGGCGCTTTTGCGCAGTATTGGAACGGAAGACACACAGGAAGAGGGCTTTGGCGAAATCGCAGTATTAGCTGGCGACCGGATCAATATCTTCCTGCGCACTCCTGCGTACCCGGATCACGTTGTCTGCTACATCTGCCGCAGCAGCGCCAATATCGGTTTGGCCCTTACAAAATCACATCTAAGCCTCGCGCCGGTTACGGCGGCGGTTTGAGCTAGACCAGAGGAGGTCACAGTATGATGGATGCGGAAATACTCGACCTGCTCGAGGATATCGGACGTTCGTCCGTGGCACGCCAGAACCCCGCCGTTACGTTGACAGGTGATTCAGCGCAGACCCGGCGCGATCAGGTCCTGCGCACCATTCGGGGAACGGTACTACCGCGCCGTCTGGAGTTTACAGCGGCAAATGGCGATTGCCTGGCTATCGAAGTTAACAGCTCTAGGGTGACGGATGTATTCCGCGTTCGAACCGGGATCGCCCCTGACTTCGAAACCCAACCGCGTGATACACTGGCTAAGAAACTGGCCGAAATCGTTACGGATATCGCGTCAGCTCCTGGACCGCTGACTTTGATCTCTTTGCAACCAGACGCCGTGCTAGAAGCCGACGACGTCGGCATCACTTTCAGCGAGATATCGAAAGCCTGTTCTCAGGTCGAACTGCCATCTGAACCGATCGTTTCAATCGTGCCAGAGCCCGCTACAGACGACGTGCCAGCCGACGAACAGTCTGTACTGACGAGCGGGTTCTTCGACGGTGCGGCATCTTTCGCGCTTGGCCGTATCCATATCGGGGATAAGTTCGAAGTCCGCACCGATGGCGTTTGTGCATCAGGGCAGCCAGCCCACGCCGACCAAACCGTTTTGGAACAATTCGTCAAAGACCTAGTCGGTTGGAACGAGGATTCTACAAGTGACGATCGCGGTCCTCAGTTGATCGTAATGCGACCAGCCGGTGGCAAGGGAACTGCGCTGGCCGCCCTCAAAGATGGTCAACAGACCGCTATTGTGATCCATGAAAGCCGCAAACTGGGTGCCGCGGTAAACTTGTGGAAGTCTATAACCGGCTCAGGCAGATGACCGGGCCTGAAACGTTCAAATTTTCGGCGAATTCAATTTGTGAGTTCGAGTAACCAGGGTAAATGTTATGAGTGAAAATCAACGTCGCGAATTGATAAGGGTTGCCGAAGATCTGAAAGGTCTAAGCAACGAAGAAACACGTCAGTTTATTTCCCGTATTGTCACTGATCTTACGGATCTCAAGCCCTCTATTGCCTTTGTCGGGCAGATCAAAGCGGGTAAATCACGGCTGATTAACGGGTTCACCGGTCAGGCAGAGTTTCTGCCTTCGGATGTGAACCCTTGGACGACGGTCATTACTGACATGCATTTCGGGCATCCTTCGGGCCGCACCAAAGGGGCCGAGTTTCATTTCTTTGACAACCGGCAGTGGCAATCCCTGATCGCCGAAGGTGAAGAGCTGCGCAATATGTTCCCCGATGACGAGGACAGTTATAAGCGCGAGATGATCGAAGAGCAGGTTGATGCGATGAAAGCGCGCGCCAAACTGCGTCTGGGTTTGAGTTATAAGGACCTGTTGGGTCAGCACCACGACCTCGATAATCTGACGACCGACGATTTGGCGCGGTATGTTTGTGCAGGCGACGACCCGACCGACGACGGGAACCATGACCCCGGCTCGGACCGCGGTCTATACAGCGACATTACCCGAAAGGCTGAGGTCTATTTTGACATCGGCCATTTCCCTTTTCCGCTGACAGTCACGGACACACCCGGAGTAAACGATCCGCTTCTGATCCGCGAAGAAATCTCGCGCCAGTACCTTAAGGAATCAGACTTTTTCGTCGTCGTATTGTCGGCGCACCAAGCCTTGTCACGGGCGGACCTGAAATTGTTCCGCTTGATGCAGGCGCTCGAACTGGGTCAAATCGTAGTCTTTATCAACCGCGTGGACGAGTTGGGCGGTGGTGCAGAGGATGCCGTCAAGGTGCGCGCCGACGTAATAGATGGTTTGGACAAGGCGCTTGGCAATTCGGACATCGATGTACTGATGGGCAGTGCGCAATGGGCCCACTACGCGCTTACGGGCGACGATACCGGCGTCAACCACGACCACGTCCTTGCATGGCTTCGCGCCCATCCCGAACAGATGAAGCAATATCTGGACGGTGTCGAAGAAATCAAACAAGGTCCCGGTCCGATCAGCCGCGAAGGCGTCCTGAGGTTTGCTGCGATGATCGCGTCCGGGCTTCCCGATCTGCGTCGCCACGTCACCAGCGCTTTGACCCACGGCCCGCGCGACGAACAGCTTCGTATGGCATGGCAACACTTGGACAGTTTCGCCAAGGGAGAGTTGGAACGGTCCCGTGCGCATCTGCGGGCCATCGAGGAAGAAATTTCAGGCAAACCCGAAAGCGAAGATGACAACGACAAAACTCTGGCTGGGTTGCGCGCGAAAGTGGCTGACAAGACGTCTGAGATCATCGATGGAATGGATGAAGTTCTAGCCAACTTACGTGGTGTCATGGACGATACAGTGGCCGAAGCGGTATCGGACGTGGTGCGTGGACCCAATGGGGATTCGCCCTTGCTGGCAAAGGGCGGCGAGACAGAACTGAATTTCGGCCCGCTGCGCGATCGTATGCGCGAACTTGTCCAAGGCGCCACTCAGGTTATTCGCCAGCGAATGCTCAGTGAATTATACGCGATCGACATGCAAAGTAACGCCGCCTTGCGCGCCCTGCCCGGCTGGCAGGATCAGACAGACAACCGAATGAACACAAGCGCTGTACGGTGGTTCCGGCCTGACACAACGGCGCTGACACGCGGAATTACGGTTGAGCTGCGCGTGACATGGCTGTCGCGCCTGATTTCGCGTAAAAGCGTTGTTACCCGCGCTGAGAACATGATCGTTCAGGAATTTGAAATGATCGGGGATGATCTGGTCGACACTGCTCGCAGTGACTTGCTTGAGCGGTTGAACACAGTTCTGGATCATTACATGGCCCTTTTGGCAGGGCATCTTGAAAATCGTTCTGGTTCAAGCGAAACAAATGCCAAGGCCGAAGCGCAAGAGGCGTATAACAACGCCCAGCGTGTTGCAGATGAACTGGACACCGTTTTCGGAGCTGACGCCGCGAACGAGATTTTACCTGAGGCAGCTGAATGATCGAATTTCCGGGAACCGAGAAGGAAGTGCGTAAGCTTGAGCACTTTCTGACCGCGACTGAAGACCTTCCTACTGACGCCAAGCTGGACGACATGCGCGATCGCGCATTGGCCCATGCCGAGCGCCTTTCGAATGCGGTCAATATCGGCTTCGCCGGAGAATTTGGTGCCGGGAAATCCAGCCTTGCCAATATGCTGGCGGGTGCCGACATTCTACCGACCGGCCCGCAGCATCTCAAACTGCCGCTGGTGATCGTTGCATATTCCGAAACTCCTGAAACGACAGTGGGATGGTGGGGCAAAGAACCCAAAGTGTATTCCGGTATTGCGCTGGAAAAGGCGGCTAAGGAAAATCCGGATTTTATCTCTGTGGGGATTAACACCCCTGCCCTGCAGGAGATTTCGTTGTTTGATTTGCCTGGAACCGGCGCATTGGACGACAGTTACAAGCCAACACTGGATTTGTTGAAATTCGTCGATTGCGCGATCTGGTGTACCAACGGGACCCACGCCTGGCGTGAGACCGAGCGCCATCTGTGGTCCCAGGTTCCGCAGGAACTGCGTGCTAACAGCTTGCTGGCCGTAACGCATGCCGATTTGCCGCCTGTCCGTGATGCACTGGACCGGGTCCTTGCGCGATTGAACAAGGAAAACGGTGAAATGTTCCGCTCAGTGGTGCCAATTGGCACGCCGGTGGCAGTCCGGGCCATGGCGCAGGAACCCGAACCAGACTTCGCCCTTTGGGAAACGTGCGGCGGGCAGAACTTGGCCGAACAGGTATTGGAAATCGCGTCAAACCGCCGCCAGCATGACATCTCCGCTGCGCAAAGAGATCTTGAAAAAGACTTTTTACCCTATCTGCAAACGCTGGATATTGACGAACCCGAACCAGCGCAGCCTGACACAGCCAAGATGCAGGCAGCCCTGGAATCCGCGCTGCCACCGCTGGAAAATCCGATCCTTGAAGATTGGCTTGCCGCGATCGCCAGTATCTACGAGGACTTGCGAGAATCCTCAGAAATTGAACCCACGGCCTTTTTGACCAGTTGCCAAGAAATCGTCGAGGATTTCGCGGAACGTTTGGAACAGGGCGGGGAAATTGATCCGCAGGCCGATTGGATTCCAGCCGAATTCGAAAAAGCCACAGATCTGCTGTTGCTGCTGCAATTTGAAAGCGGCGATGCGCCTTTGAAGGATGCGGTCAGTATTCTGGCCCAGCTCAGCGACAACCTCGCTTGGGCAGGCAGCCGGGTTGAGTCATCACAACCGCGTACCGGCACTTAACGCAATCACGTTAGGATTGTGCCTTTAAGCTGCGATTCGTCGTGTCAAGAATCATGCGTTCATTGTTTCGGAATCAGTGAACAATCACTCCAAAACCGGCCTTCAGTCCGCATTTTTTTACACCGACGCATCAACATCTAGATTTCTTCCATAGGCTACCACCAGATGTTGATTATTGTGCATTCCCGTTCTCAGTGAAGCCATGAGGCGGCCCCAATAAAGTCAAATTTGAATCGTCTAACATTCCTAGTTGTCCTGCGGTTGTGTTTGTTTGTGAGTTGACGCGCTGTTTCAGCAAAAATGCGGCCGCAAAATGATTAGAATGGGCGGGAAGAAATGAGCCATAATCAGGCTGTCGATGCGACGCACGACGAACCTAAAATTGAAGGTCTGCAACCGGGCGCAAAGCTATTGCGCGGCCAGTACGAGATCCTGCGGTTTCTCAGCAATGGCGGTTTTGGGATCACATATTTGGCGCGTAACAGCCTGGACCGTGAGGTCGTGATCAAGGAATGCTATCCGGGCGCACTGTGCCAGCGTAACGGTGATGCGGTCGAACCCATCGACCCCCGGCAAAAGGAAGATTTGCGCGCAATCATTGATCTGTTCATTCAGGAAGCCCGCAATCACGCACGGCTGGTCCATCCCAATATTGTCGACGTGCATCAGGTGTTCGAAGACAACGACACCGCCTACATTGCAATGGACTTCATCCAGGGTTGCGATCTTCTGGACTACGTCGAGAACCCCGACAACAACGCCGGACCTGACTTTATTGTTCAGGTGACCGAGAAAATGTTGTCGGCGGTGTCATTCATCCACCAAAGCGGAATGTTGCATCGCGACATCTCGCCCGACAACATTCTGATTGACAGCAACGGTGAACCCGAACTGATCGATTTTGGCGCCGCCCGCGAGCAGGCCGCGAACCAATCTGCTGCACTTTTGACGCTGCGGGTGATCAAAGACGGCTACTCTCCGCATGAGTTTTACGTACGCGGGGCAGAACAAGGCCCCAGCAGCGATCTCTATGTACTGGCGGCGACTTTGTATCACGCGATCAGTGGCGAGCGTCCGGTCGATGGGCAATCCCGGTTGAACGCCTTCAACAATGGCACCAAAGATCCGTACCTTCCTCTGGCTGGGCGGTACAAGGGATACCCCGACGGCTTCTTGGAAGCGATCGACAAAGCGATGGAGGTTCACGCTACGGACCGCCTGCAAACAGCATTGGACTGGTTACGTATGTTCCGCGGCCCCGGCGTGATGTTCGATACGTTTGAATATCGCCCTGTTTCGGTCATCGTCGCGATGGATCGTTTGGACGAAGAGGCAGAAAAAGCTCGGGTCAAAGCTGAAAGCGAAAACGCCGAGGCTGTCGTGACAGCCTTGCTTGCGGGTAATCCTGACATCGCCCTGGGTCATGAAGACAAGAAAGAGGATGAACTGGCGACTTTTCAAGCACCCGAGGAGCCTCCGGTCGCAGTTGACACGATCGTAAAGAACGGCTCTGGCGGCGGGGCTAAACTGATGGCCGGTGTTGCGGTTGTTGCTATTGCCCTGGCCGCGGGCGGCTATTTTGCGATGTCGGGCAAAGACGAGCCTGCAATACAGCCAACCGACCCCGAGGTCGCCCTCGCGCAGATTGCGGCGGCCGCCGAGATCCCGGAACCCGCCGTTATAGATGAAGTCGAAGTTGCAGAACCAGCCACAACAGACGGCGCAGTCAACGTCGCGATCGAAGAAACACCCAAGCAGGTGGAGTCAGAGCCGGAACCTGTCGAGCAGACCCTGGCTGAACCGGCTGTCACACAAGAGGCGGAAGCCCAGACAGCCGAACTCCCTGCCCCTGCGGATGACACCCCAATTACTCTTGCCGAGGTTCAATTCGCCTTTTCACATTGGGACGTGGAAATCCCATTTCAGATTTCCAAACGGCGTGTCTCGACTGGCAATGTAATCGCCGTCACTGGAATCGACCCGACACAAGATATGTCGGTGATCGGCGAATGGGTCGAACGTGGCGCCGCAATCTATACCCTCAACGGAGAGCCAGTACAGTCCGACGCAAGTTTTGCAGCACAGGTGTTGAACGACCTGAACGTCGACCCCGATGGCTATATCCGCGTCACAGCTCGGTATCGTCCGCTGGGTGAAAAACGAGCGATGAACGGCCTTCTGGCGTTGCCGGCGATGCGTATGGTCGGCCTGGAAAACGGCTATGGCCTGACAATCCGAAACTCAGACGGCCAGGGGTGGTCAACGATAGTCAAGACAGTACCGACTGACACTGCAGGCGGACTGCGCGAAGGCGATGTTTTGGTATCGGAAGCGCAGACAGGAAATGTGTTGGATGGCCCTGAAAGCCTGGACGCAATGCTGACGGCTCTGGTCGCCGAGAACCAACCACAAGCCCGCCTGACCGTTTTGCGCAACGGAGCCCAAACCGATGCCGTCATGCAACTAGCGCAGGAGTAATTCACCCGGTTCGTTTTGTATCCGCCAGTGTGTGTTTGCTGAGGATCGTACCCAAGTTCGTACATCTCTGTCGGGGCCCGGCCCGTCGCGGAAAGTAACAGTGACTATGGTTTCCAATCATCAGTGCCATTGCGCAGACCTGCGCGAAGGTGAGTAGCAGCCCCATGGGACCGAAGTCCCGTGCACAGAAGCAAAGGTGTCGTCACCATGTTCAAATACAAAAGCCCTCTGAGCCGGCTTCTAGAAGGTGCCGGCAAGCCGAAAGAAACCGAAACCGAAGAGGTCACCGAGGTCAGCGCTGACAAACCCGAACCGATTGCGGATTTCAATGCGCTGCGAGTCGCACTGGCGGGTAACAACATGCCGTCATCGGGTAGCTACGAAGACACAGAAGATCTGCTTCCCGAAGAGGACATGCCAGAGTTCGCAGAGAACGAAAACGTGGCCGACGCCTCGGATGACAAAATCCTGTCTGAAGTTGTCGCCGAAGCGCACGAGCCTGCAGACGAGATTGAGCCAGAACAGGTCGAAGAAGACCCAGTTGTTACGCTCCACGTTGCCACCGAGGAAACCATTGCCGAAACCGAGGTCGTTCTGGTCGACGCCACCCCTTCGGAACCCGTGATCGAAGTCGTTGCCGAGGAACCATCAGCCCAGATCGAAGAAGTTACCGCGGAAGTGGTCGATGGACCTCGGGCGCCTCAATCAGAAGAACCCGCAGCCGAGGTGGTTGAAACACCGCCCGCTCCGCAACCAGTGCAATCGGATCGTCGTGGACGGGTCAAAACCACCTTCTTGGGCTTTGAGCGTGCCGACACGCATGTGCAGGATCTGATGGAAACATCCGAACCAGTGGCCAAGACGGAAAGCGCGCAGCAAACATTCCCGGTTGGTTGGCTGGTTGTGACGGCCGGCCCAGGACGCGGGGCCTGCATAACGCTGACGGAGGGCCTGATGCAAATCGGGCGCAACGACGATCAGGCCATTCAGCTGGACTTTGGCGACACCGGCATTTCCCGCAGCAATCACGCTGTCATCGCCTATGACCCCGAAGATCGCAAGTGCTATCTGGGTCACGGCGGCAAGGCCAATCTGGTGCGCCTGAACGGCAAGCCCGTCCTTAGCACCGTAGCGCTGAACAGCGGCGACTTGATCCGCATCAGCGAAACCTCGGTTCGGTTCGCAGCCTTCTGCGATGATGGCTTTGACTGGCGGGACGCCTGATAGATGTTGGCAACCCCGGCATATGACATTGCGCTGATCCTGGATCAGGGTCGGCGTGAATCGCAGGAAGACGCGGTCGCCGCGCGCATGTTCGATGCAGCGGGAGCCGGATATATCGTGGTCGCTGACGGCATGGGAGGGCACGCGGCGGGCGATGTAGCATCAGAACTTGTCATAACCGCATGGCGCGAGGCGCTGGACGCTGAACTGGAAGAAACTGTACCGTCCGAGAGTGCGCTGATCGACGCGTTGCCATTGGCCGCCATGCAGGCCAATGCCGCCGTGGCACAGCATTCCGAAGAACAGGGCGAGGGGTTCAACATGGGTTCAACCATGCTGGGCATCCTGCTTTTGGAACAGCGGGTTTTTTGGATCTCGATTGGCGACAGCCCCTTGTACTTGTTTCGGGACGGAATGTTGCGGCAAGTCAACGAAGATCACTCGATGGCGCCGATCATCGACGCGCAACAGGCCGAGGGCAAGTTGACCCGAGAAGAGGCGCTGTCGCACCCGGATCGGAACCAATTGACCTCGGTCATCATGGGTGCCGCTATCCCGAAAGTGGATTGCCCTGAATTCCCGCTGGAACTGACCACATCGGACGTACTGATCGCTGGCAGCGATGGGCTTCAGTATCTTAGCAACCCCGAGATTGAGCACATCCTGCAGACGCAGTCGAAGGCTTTGGCACAAGATATCGCAGATGCGCTGTGGCGCGCCTTGCGCGACAAAAACGACCCCGATCAGGACAATGCGTCCATCGCAGTTCTGAAACTGACAAGAAACGATTAAAGGCAAAGCGACAGGACACATGAGACCTCATCTGATCATCTCCAGCCTGGCTCTTGCGGCTGCGACCGGCACCGTCTCGGCGCAAGAGGCGTGCTCGACTTACGAAATTCAGCGCGGCGATAGTCTGCGCGAGCTGGCTATTCAAGTTTATTCGACCGAAGATTTTGGCATCATCTTTGACGCCAACCGCGATGTAATCGGGAACAATCCGAACGTAATTCGTGTGGGTGACGTACTAACCCTGCCTTGTCTTGAAGATGTAGGCCGGGCCCCCACACCCCCTGCAACCGAGGCTGAGGCAATGGCCGCCGAGATGGCGTCCGAACTGGTCAAGGCCGCAGAGGAACGTGCTGCAAAAGCCATTGCCGAGGCCGAGGCGCGTGTCGCGGCAGCCGAGGCAGAAGCCGAGCAAGCCAGCCAGGAAGCAGTTTTGGAAGCCAAAGCCGCAGCCCGGCAGGAAATTGAAGCCGCTCGCGCCGAAGCGGCCGCGCTGATCCGGGATGCGGATGAAAGCGAGCAGCCTGAAATTCGCGACCGCCAGCTATTACTGATCACCGGCGGCAACTATGCACCTTTCACAGACGAAGCTCTGCCGCATCGGGGGCTATACACAAACCTTGTGGAAACCGCGATGCTACGTGCAGCGCCGGAACAGGGATACAAGATCCAGTTCGTCAACGACTGGTCCTCGCATCTGGACCTGCTGATGCCGACCCTGGCCTTTGACGCAACCTTCCCATGGTCGCAACCGAATTGCGACGAACCCGCGGCCTTATCGGAAACAGACCGCAACCGTTGCGAAACCTACGACTTCTCGAACCCATTCTACGAAGTGGTCGACACCTATTTCGCGCGCGAAGGTTCGGGCTATGAACAGACCCTGACATATGCTGATTTCGCCGGCACCACGATCTGCCGACCCGAAGGTTGGACGTTGTCCCACATGGACGCGGTTGGCCTTTACGAACCGGCAATCTCACTTTTGCGCCCAGTATCCCCTGACGATTGTTTTCATGCAGTTATGGAAGGTCGCGCGGATATCGTCGCGATCGAAGCCCATCTGGCCGTCGAAGCGATATCGCGCCTGGGATACGAACACCGCATCATCGAAAACCCCAACCTTGCGGCGATCAAGTCGCTTAACGTCATGACCCACAAAGATAATCCGGATGGGGAAGCGATCCTTGAGACGCTCAACCAGGGTCTGGCGATCATGCAGCAATCCGGAGAGTGGCGCGACATCGTGTCAAGCGCTCTGCGGTATCAAATGGAAAATGGCTAAGGCCCCAATTGGCCTAACAACAATAATGTCTGGAGGATGAGGACATGTTTAATATCGATCTGAAGAAAGTTGCGCTGTCGGCCACCGCCGTCACTGCCCTGAGCGCCGGAGCCGCCGCAGCACAGGAAGCCTGCACAAACTACACCGTTTCCGATGGCGACACGATGGCGACCATTGCAATCGCAGCCTATGGCACATCAAACTACCAGCCGATCTTCAACGCGAACCGCAACATCATCACCAACCCGAACGCTCTGGAGCCCGGCCTTGTTCTGGCTCTGCCCTGTGAAGATGGCAGCCTTCCCAACGGTCAGTCCGCGCAAGAGATCATTGCAGCCGAAGAACAGCGCGCGGCAAGCGTCAAACGCTCGAACGTATATGCGCCGCCCATCAAAATGGTTGCGGGCAACGGCTGGGAGCCCTTCACCACTGAAGGCCTGAGCGGCGGCGGCATTATGACCCGTCTGGCGACAACCAGCCTACAGCGTGCGGGCAACCAGCGTGACTATTCTGTCAGCTTCGTTGATGACTGGACGTCGCACCTGGAAACTCTGCTGCCACTCGGCGCGTTTGACATTTCGATCGCCTGGACTGTGCCGGATTGCACGAACCGCACCTATGAGTGGTCCCCTGAAACCGAAGCACGTTGTACGCAATTCGTGGCCTCGGTGCCGGTTTATGATGTGGTCGGCGGCTTCTATACCCTGCCAGAAAGTGACTACACAAACGCCACCACTTTCAAGGATTTCGAAGGTGCAACTGTCTGCCGCATGCAGGGTTGGAGCATGGTCGTTCTTGAAGAAGTTGGCCTGAACCATGACAACACAACTGTGGTTCAACCAAACTCGGCACGCGAATGCCTGGATGCGGTTTTGACCGGTACTGCAGATGTCGCCGCATTCGAAGTGGAACTGTTCGCAGCGACTATGAAAGACATGGGCCTGACCTCGACCGACATCGTAGAGAACCCCTATGTCTCAACACTGTCGTCGATGAGCTTCCTGGCGCACCGCACCAACCCGTTCGCTCGTGAATACATCGCGATGATGAACAAGGGTCTTAACGAGATGCGTGAATCCGGCGAATGGTACGCGATCATCTCGGATACGTTGCGCGAGCAGAACGAAAAGCTCAACGCAGCGTCCAACTAAGGCTAAACAAGAAAGGGCTGGTTGAAAAACCAGCCCTTTCTTAGATCACCAAGCCCCTAAGGGACTCCCCCAATTACCAGACTTTTCTGGACGTATAGGATGCAGCTAACCCACCCGGTGAGGTTTCGACCTCTCCACTCACTCTAAAAGGGGCCGACTTTGGGGGTCGGCCCCTTTTACTTTTCTAAATTCTTTGCACCACACGCCATGACGCGGGCCAAATGATTTTAGTCGATCAAACCGTTCAGGGTCGCACTTGGGCGCATAACCTTTGCGGTCTTAGCCGGATCGGTGTGATAGTACCCACCCAGATCAGCGGCACCGCCCTGCGCGGATGCCAGTTCCGCCAGGATCGTCTCTTCTCCGTCTGCAAGTGCCGTCGCCAATGGTGCAAATTCGGCGGCAAGTTCGGCATCGTCCGATTGCGCGGCCAAAGCCTCGGCCCAGTAACGGGCGAACCAGTAGTGGCTGTCGCGGTTGTCGGGCTGGCCAACTTTGCGGCTGGGCGAGCGATTGTGATCCAGAATACCCTGCGTTGCGGCCTCGGCCGCGGCACCCAGAACGCCTGCCTTGGCGTTGCCCTTGCTGTCGGCGAGGAAGTTCAGCGATTCACCCAGCGCGCAGAATTCACCCATCGAATCCCAACGCAAGTGGCTTTCTTCAACCAGCTGTTGCACGTGTTTCGGGGCGGAACCGCCCGCGCCGGTTTCAAACAGACCACCGCCATTCATCAGTTTGACGATGGACAGCATCTTGGCCGAGGTGCCCAGTTCCAGAATGGGGAACAGGTCGGTCAGATAGTCGCGCAGCACGTTTCCGGTGATCGCAATCGAGTCTTTGCCCGCTGTGATCGTTTCCAGCGACTGACGGGTCGCTTCGCGCGGGGCCAGGATCAGGAACTTGTCATCCACACCTGCAGCCTCAAGCGCCGGTTTGACGTAGTTGATAAGCTCAGCGTCGTGGGCGCGGTTTGCGTCCAGCCAGAAGATCGCCTCGGACCCGGTCAGGCGCTGACGGTCAATGGCCAGCTGGATCCAGTTCTCGATCGGGGCTTTCTTGACGGTGCAGGACCGCCAGATATCACCCTTTTCAACGTCGTGCGAATGCAGCGTCTCGCCATTGGCCAGAACGATACGGATGGTGCCGTCGGCGGGTGCCTGGAACGTAGTCGGGTGGCTGCCGTATTCCTCGGCCTTCTGCGCCATCAGGCCCACATTGGCGACTGCTCCGGCGGTAGCCGGGTTCAGTGCACCATTGGCTTTGAAGAAGTTGATCGTTTCGTCATAGACGGAGGCATAGCAACGGTCAGGGATCACGCAATTGGTGTCGCCCTTGGCGCCAGCTTCGTCCCAGCCTTTACCGCCTGCGCGGATCACGGCGGGCATTGAGGCGTCGATGATCACATCCGACGGCACGTGCAGGTTGGTGATGCCTTTGTCACTGTCGACCATATACATGGACGGACGGTCGCCCTTGATCGCGTCGATGGCGGCCATGATATCGGCATTGCCCTGAACACGCTCCAGCAGATCACCCAGGCCCGAGTTCGGGTTCACACCCAGCGCATCCAGCTCTGCACCAAATTTTTCGAACACAGGGGCCAGCCACGCCTTAACCGCATAGCCAAATATGATCGGGTCCGAGACCTTCATCATGGTGGCTTTCATGTGCAGCGAGAACATGGTGCCGTCTTTCTTGGTGTCCTCAATGGCCTCGGCAAGAAACGCGGACAGAGCTTTGACGGACATGAAAGTCGCGTCGGCCACGGTGCCCTCGGCCAACGGCCAGCCGTCTTTCAGAACGGTGGTGGTGCCGTCTTTGCCCACGAATTCGATCCTGGCATCGCCTGCCTGCGCGGCGGTGATGGTGGCCGATTTCTCGTTTGCGTAGAAATCATTGCCCGACATCGAGGATACTTTGGTCTTGCTGTCCGAAGCCCAATCACCCATCGAATGCGGGTTCTTCTGGGCGTAATTCTTCACGGCCTTTGCCGCGCGACGGTCGCTGTTACCTTCGCGCAGAACCGGGTTCACGGCCGAACCCTTGATGGCGTCATAGCGCGCGCGAATGGCTTTTTCTTCGTCGGTCGAGGGCTCTTCGGGATAGTTCGGAATGTCGTAACCCTGCGATTGCAGCTCTTCGACGGCGGCCACCAGCTGCGGGACCGAGGCCGAGATATTGGGCAGCTTGATCACGTTTGCTTCGGGCGTTTTCACCAGCTCACCCAAAGCGGCCAGATCATCGGTGATGCGCTGCGCGTCTGTCAGGTTCTCTGGGAAGGTCGCCAAAATGCGCCCGGCCAGAGAAATATCCTTGGTTCCAACGCTTACACCGGCCGCCGAGGCGAATTTGCGGATGATGGGCAGGAACGAGGCGCTGGCCAGCTCGGGCGCTTCGTCTACAATGGTATACAATATGTCGAAGTCTGATTTATCTGCCATATTCTTTTACCTTTTTTAAAGCCTTTCGGGGCGTGCGTTCCAAGAGCTGGCCACTTCTGCGTGGCCAAAATGGGGCGCGACTAGATTACCGCCCCAACGGTGACTCTGATTTGACAGGGCCTCCCTTAAATCAGGATTGCCTTGGGATCAATTCCCTATCTGGGGCGCAAATTGACACGGGCAGGTCGATTGTTCCGCATCCAACACGACAAAAACACAAACCGAAGGAAAAACACAACTATTGGTCAGTCGATTCCGATACCGGTTTCTCAAGTTGGAAGAAGCTCATGTCCCAGACAACTCGCTGGACGTAGTCCTGGACCACCTGATCCAAATGATCTTCGGACCCGGCATAAGCCGCCCATGGAACGGAAACGCCAGCTGGGGCAAACAAACAGTTCAAAACCCACTTTCGCCCGGCATATCCGAACCTTTGCAGCGCCGTTTCCAATTCTGATTTCGCCAAGTCAGGCCTGCCAGCCAAAGCAAAAAGCCGACCGCTCGATAGCAACTCTTTTTCGCCACGCCACTTATACCAATCAATCGCTGCGTCATACCATCGCGTGAAAAAGGTACCCTTATCTTTTTCAACGTCACCCTTCTGAAGGACGGCAATCTTCTTTATATATTCGATCCCCTTGTTCTCATCACCGATCTTGAGATGAACCAAAGCCGGCCAGTACAAATCTGATGTTTTGCCCGGCTCTAGCCGCGCAAGGTTATGTGCCGCCTCAAGAGCGCTGTCGCGGTTCCCGGTGTATTTCAGGTCGTAAAGCAGTTGAGAGTAGTGCACCCAATCTTCGTCCGGCCAGCGATCCTTGGCCTGTTTTAGAAATGCCTCGACCCCGTCAAAGCCGTTCAACTCATAGCTTAGATCCAGCAACTCATAACCAGCCTTGCCATAGCCCGAGTCGATCTTCAGGGCCGCTTGCAACCCGCGCCTTGCGGCGCGCGGGCGCCCGTTCCGTCTGTCAAAACCGGATTTGCGGTACAAGGCAAACAAACTGTCAGAATCTATCTGCAACGCGCTGTCATAATCCGCTGCTGCCGCCTGAGTGTTACCAAGGGCGTCATAGGCGAACGCGCGTCTCAAGAGTGAATTTGCGTCGTTGGGATACACCTTCAAAGCACGAGTGTAATCCGCTACCGCCTTGTCAAACTGCCGGTCGCAATAATACGCCCAACCTCGGGCTCTAAACAGCGCATTACGATTGGCCTCGGTGGCTCCGTTTCCGTTCAACAGCGCCGTACACGCAGACACTGCCTGGGTGCGCTTTGCCTTACCGCCGAAACAAGTCAGCGCAAGCTCGGAATAATCGACCGAGGATTGAGACGGCGCGTTTGCTGACAACAGCAGCGCGGTTGCAATAAAAAATAGGGCGGCAACCCGAACTTTCATGAGGATCCTTTCGCAGAGGCGACTCTTCTTAAGGTAGTAATGAGGCCCGCGGCTAAAAAGGTTTGAGAAGTACAACAGATCGTACGTGATGCCTGCAAGGCACGGTGTCGTCTAAACGCCCCAAGTGTCGCTTAACCGATACCCGCCTTGCCATGGGTCATCGGGATCCAGCATGTGCTGATGGGTACCGGTGATCCAACCCCGGCCGCTGATCTCGGGGATAATAGCAGGTCTGCCTTCCAGATCCGCATGCCCGGTAATGCAGCCTGTGAAACGCGAACCAATGATCGAAACAGCCTCGAATGTTTGACCAACAGCCAGCTCTCCCTTGGCGGCCATCAAGGCCATTCGAGCCGAGACAGCCGTTCCCGTTGGCGAGCGGTCGATCTTGCCCGGTTGTATCGCCACGGCAGATTTTCCGGTCAAGCCAGTCGGAGTCGCCTGAACCGGTCCACAAAACGCGCAGAATGAGATATGGGTCCAATCCGGGTTCTGAGGGTGGGTAAAACCCAGCTGTTCATTCGCAGCATTGGTAATCGCTACCCCAATGCGCGCGAGGTCCCGAGCCTCGTGCGCTACGATATCAAAACCCAATGTCGCCGCGTCGACCACGACAAAGCTGTCGCCGCCATATGCTGTGTCAACGACCAGCTCCCCCACACCGGGCACATCCAGTGTAGCGGCAGTTTTGTCCGCAAAACTGGGGAGGTTCCGAACATGAATACGCTCGGCTTTGCCATCGCGACAGTCAGCACGAACCCGGACCAGACCTCCCGGCGCTTCCAGCGTCAGATGCGTTTCCGGCTCTTGCATCGGGATCATACCGCTGTCCAGCAAAACGGTGGCGACGCAGATCGCGTTCGAACCGGACATGGGCGGCGTATCTTCGGGTTCCATGATGATGAATGCGGCATCCGCGTCGGGATGTTTGGGCGGCACCAAAAGGTTCACGTGGCGAAAGACACCACCGCGGGGTTCATTGAGTACAAAATTGCGCAAAGTCTGATCCTGCGCAACGAACGAGCGCTGTTCCCACAGGGTATCTCCGGGCGGGGGCAACACACCCCCTACGATGACGTCACCCACTTCACCCTCTGCATGGGCCGATATGACGTGGAGTGTTTTGACGCTGCGCATTTGACTTCTCTAAAATCGAGTAGCCGCGTAAGGCGTCATCGGGATGGGCAGTTCATCGTCGTCGATCAGCCCTGCTACAAGTTCGGCCGTACCCGCCGATTGAGTGAGCCCCAGATGCCCATGCCCAAAGGCATAAATGACATCAGGTGCGTGCGTAGCCGCCCCAATGACCGGGATACTATCCGGCAGGGATGGCCTGTGGCCCATCCATTGCGTTCCCCCCGCCGTGCTCAACCCCGGCAGAAATTGAATCGCTTTGTTCAGCAGCGTGTCGGCGCGCTTGAAATTGGGAGGCAAAGTCAGCCCACCCAATTCGACTGCACCACCGATGCGCACGCCGCCGTTGATGCGGCTGGCGACAAACCCGTGTCTTGAAAAGGTCAGATGCATCCGCAGATCGAAAGCGCCGGGTGGCAGGGTTGTGTTGTAGCCGCGCTCGGTTTCTAGCGGGATATGGTCGCCCAGTGTTTGCGCCAGATGATGCGACCAGGCACCCGCAGCCACAACAACTTTTGTTGCGTCCAGTGTCCCGTCGTCAACGGTTATCCGCACACCATGTTCTAACGGAGTCAACGCGCGAATATTGCGTATTTCGATCCGCCCCTGCCTTTCACGAAACGATTTGGCCAAATGGTCGACCCACTGCTTTGGATCGATCACGTTAAGCCAGTTTGGGGTGAAACCAGCATGAGTGAACCGTCGGCTAAGTCCCGGCTGTTTCTCGGCGATCGCCTCGGGAGTCTCAAGCAGTTCAAACTCGATTCCGTGCGCGCGTCTAAGATCCCAGGTTGGCAGGCTGGCGTGATATTCGGCCTGGGACTCATACAATTGCAGCTGCCCATCGCGCTGCATCATCTCTTCGCCATTAACAGAAGGGATCAGTCGCTCCAGAGCGGCGCTGGAAATCTTCATAAGGTTCGACTGCGCGCCCAACAAATCCGCATAGCGCGACGGCTGGCTAGCCCGCCAAAAGCGATACATCCAAGGTGCAATCTTGAACGCATAGGCAGGAGGTATCGACAACGGGCCCAGCGGGTCCAGCAACCATTTCGGCGCTTTGCGCATGATGCCAGGTGTCGCCAGCGGTTCGACCTCGGGGAAGGCAAAAGCCCCGGCATTTCCGGCCGAGGTTTGCGCGGCGACTCCGTCTTTGTCCAACACCAGCACCGAGTGTCCCCGGCGCTGTAACTCCAGCGCGGTTGTGATGCCGATGACTCCGGCCCCGATGACAACAACCTGCTGAGTCATAACTGAATGCCGTTGCGGAACGGATCAGCTGAGGCAAAAATCAAATTGGCCTGGGCCATTATATGAGCCTGCCCGGTAATCGAAGGGATAACTCCACCTTCTTTGCCAGGCTGATACGACAGGCGATACGTGCTACCAATAATGCTTTGTTGAACGATTTCCTCGCCTGGGACCAAAGCACCATCTGCCGCCATACAGGCCAACAGGGCCGAGCATCCCGTCCCGCAAGGCGAACGGTCGTAATTGTCGTCCGGGCACAGCACAAAGTTGCGGCTGTGAAGGTCCGGGTCAATTGGCGTGTCCTGAAGGATGACATGATCAATCAGCTCGCCCTTTTCGCCCCCGATGCCCTGCGCGATCGACGCCTTGCGGATGGCAACAGTCAGATCGGTCAACGCGCGAATTCTGTCAGACGTTACAGGGATCGGGCTGGGATCAACAATAAAGAACCAATTGCCCCCGTAGGCAACGTCGCCCACGATTTCACCGTGGCCCGGTACGATTATTGTCACGTCACTATGGACCCGTCGGCTTTCGATATTCCTGACTGTAACAGTGTTTTCGTCATGCAGAGTAACCGCCACCACACCGGCAGGAGTTTCAATTCGGTGCTCTCCGACATCAATGCGGCCCAGATGAGCCAGTGTAACCGCCAGCCCGATTGTGCCGTGGCCACACATACCCAACACCGCATCTACGTCGAAATAGATCACACCAGTCACGCAGGTTGGGTCGACCGGTTCAACCAACAAGGCACCGACCATTGCCGGTTGTCCACGTGGTTCAAGAAGGATGGAGCGGTAGAACTCTTTGTGATCGGCCTCCAACCTCCGTGCACGGTCAGCCAAGGGACCGGTCCCCAGATCCGGCGCGCCGTCAAGGATGACCCGCGTGGGCTCCCCACCGGTATGGCTGTCGATCACATGCATTCAGCGATCACTCCACCCTGTTTCGACCAGTTTGCGAACCATGCACCGAACAGCGCGTATTGCTGTTCGCAATAGTTGCGTTGTGCATCTGTCAGTTCATCTGTTTCGTTGAAGTGCAGACGGTATTCCTCTTCCCCGTTCAGAACCAGCAGGTGTTTGTAGTAGAGCACCAGATCAGGCCCTTCGTCAAAGCTGGACAATACATGAATTGCCTCGGTCAGCTCTTGTGCGCGTTGGCGGGCTTCGGCGTGGCCTTTGGCTGCTTTTTTAGACAACGCGGCCAGCAATAGCGCTTCGCGTGGCAATGCAGTCCCAATCCCGGTGATCGAGCCGGTGGCACCGCAATTGACAAAACCGTGGTAAACCTCGGTATCAACCCCGACCATAAGCGTGACTTGATCGTCTTGGCTGGTGATATTTTCAGCCGCATAACGCAGGTCATCCTTGCCCCCGAACTCTTTGAAACCGATCAGGTTGGGATGTTCCGCGCGCAAAGCAAAGAACAAGTCAGCACGTGTTGTGAACCCATAATAGGGACTATTGTAAATAATCGCGGGCACGTCCGGTGCGGCATTCAGAATCGCCTTGAAGTGGTTCCGCTGCGCAGTCGGAGAGCTACCACGGGACAGAACACGTGGGATCACCATAAGCCCTACAGCTCCGACTTTTTGTGCGTGGGCGGCATGGGCAACAGCAGACTTGGTGTTGATTGCTCCGGTGCCGACAACGACGGGCAGACCGGCATCGACCAGACGTTCTACCCCTTCCATGCGTTGCGCATCAGTCAACAACGGCCAATCCCCCATCGAGCCGCAATAGACAACCGCCGACATGCCTGTGTCTATCATCTGACGTCCTTTGCGAACCAAAGCGTCAAAATCCGGCTGGCGATCCGCTGTGCATGGGGTCATGAGCGCGGGCATAGTGCCGGTAAAAACGTTGGTGGTCATCGGACAATCCTTCGAAAACACAAGTTTGAGAACGCAGCGCATGCGCTGCTTTTCTTTGCGTTATCGGATATTGGATACAAAATCCACACTCAAATAACTAAAAAGGCGTCGAACTCAATGCGCGACGCCCTTCTAGCCCAAAATCTACAAAGACTATCGCAGCCGTTCGCCTGTTTCGTTGTCAAACAACATCGCCCGCTCGGCCGAAAACGAGATTCCGATTCGTGCGCCTTGTTTGCTGCGTTCATCGTCACGCTCTTCGATGATCAGCTTGTCACCATTTGCGGTCAACAGATAAGAATAGCTGACACCGCCAAGCGCTTCGGTCAGGTCCACGGTGCAGGTATCACCTGTACGATCGACCAGAAGGTGCTCAGGCCGTATCCCCAGCGTCACTTTCGTCGCATTTGCGGGGACAGAAGACGTCACCGGTACAGGATGATTGAACGCGGGGTGCGTTACACGGCCATCAACCACGTCACATTCCAAAAAGTTCATCGCTGGCGAACCAATGAACCCGGCAACGAATCTGTTGTCCGGGTCGCGGTACAAATCCATCGGAGCCCCGACCTGTTCGATCCGACCGTCTCGCAGAACGACGATCTTGTCGGCCATAGTCATCGCCTCGACCTGATCGTGGGTCACATAGATCATGGTTGCGCCGATTTCATTGTGAAGGCGCGCGATCTCAACCCGCATCTCGACCCGCAATTCGGCGTCAAGGTTCGACAACGGCTCGTCGAACAGGAACACGTCGGGACCGCGTACAATGGCCCGGCCAATGGCAACACGCTGACGCTGACCGCCGGACAAAGCCTTTGGTTTCCGTTTCAGGTATTGGTCCAACTTCAGAATGGCCGAAGCCTCCTGAACCTTTTGGTTTATCTCGGCTTTCGCCACGCCGTTCATGCGCAGGCCAAACCCCATATTCTCGGCCACAGTCATGTGCGGGTAGAGTGCGTAAGTCTGGAACACCATCGCAACGCCACGCTTGGCCGGGTCCAGATGTGTCACATCTCTTGCACCGATGTGGATTTCGCCTTCGGTGGTTTCCTCAAGTCCAGCAATCATTCGCAGCAGTGTGGACTTACCGCACCCGGAAGGGCCAACGAAAACACAAAACTCTCCGTCTTCGATCTGCAGATCGATTCCATGAATAACCTGCGTCTCGCCATATCGCTTGATCGCACCGTTCAGAGTGACCCCTGTCATGTCCCTTGCATCCTGTCGCTATTTCCGTTTGGGCGGGTTTCCGGGAACCGCCATGACTGCGCCTCAGCTCCGATCTGATCGGCCACACGGCGGACCCGAGGCACCCAAGCTTGTAGCTGGGCAAAACTCATCCGCTCGGTTGACCCAGTGATCGAGATCGCCCCCAGCATGCGCCCCCCTTCGGTCAGGACTGGGCAGGCAACGCAGATGATGCCGGGCTCATGCTCTTCATCATCAACGGCATATCCGCGCTCTCGGATCGCAACCAGATCAGCGCGCAATAGCTGCTCGGAAGCGAGCGTCTTGTCTGTAAAGCGATGAAAGCTCTGCTGTGACAAAGCTTTGGCCAGTTGGTCAGGCTCCAAATGTGCCATCATCGCCTTGCCGACACCCGTGCAATAGGCAGGACCCACCTTTCCCGCTTGCGAATACATTTCGACCGGCTGCGTCGCGTTTCTTTTGTCGACGTACAAAACCTGACCGGAATCCAGCTGCGCCAAATGAACAGTTTCCCCGGTTTCACGGCTAAGCGCGTCCAAAAATGGCCGGGCAATCGGCGCGAGTGAGCTTTGGGTCCACGCTGCGTGGGCCAGACGGACCAGACGCAGACCCGGCGCATAGGTCTGTCTGTCGGGGTCATAAGACAACATACCCTGATTGGTCAGCGATTGGAGAAACCGATATAGCGTGGCCTTTGGGAAATCGCTGTGCTCAAGCAATTCGCCAAAGCGAACCGGACGCGCGAAAGCCGCAACCTGATCCAGCACATCACATGCTTTACCTATCGTTCCGTCACCAGCCACGGGCGCGCATTCTCCTCCACTTACCCGATGGCCGAGGCCACGAGGGTCTTGACAAGACTAACCGAGTCGATGTGTAGTTTTCAACATATAAAACTGAGTTCCACAATATGGAACCATATGGAAGCTAAGGGAGGAAACCATGCATTCCATCTACAAGCGCACAACGGCCGCGCTGGCCATGAGCGTTGCACTTGCCATTCCGGCCTATGCCGAGTTGACCGGCGAGCTTCGGATTTTCCTTGATACATCGAACCCGGCGCCACGCGCGACGATGGAGGCGATGATCGATCAATTCGCAGCTAAACATCCGGGGCTTGAGATCGAAACCACCGTGATCGACCGCGAAGCCTACAAGACCCAGATCCGCAACTTCCTGACCGCCGATACTCCCGATGTGGCCAACTGGTACGCCGCCAACCGCATGAAACCCTATGTCGAGGCCGGCCTGTTCGAAGACGTCTCGGACCTATGGGCTGAACCCGAAATCGGTGAAAACCTCGCCTCGACAAAGGGCGCCATGACCATCGATGGCAAGCAATGGGGCGTACCTTATACCTATTACCAGTGGGGCGTGTACTACCGCAAAGACATCTTCGATGAGCTGGGCCTGTCCGAGCCTACGACTTGGGAAGAAGAGCTGGCGAACTGTCAGAAGATCGTCGAGTCCGGCCGCGCCTGCTATACGATCGGCACCAAGTTCCTTTGGACCGCCGGGGGCTGGTTCGACTACCTCAACATGCGCACCAACGGGTTCGATTTCCATCAGCAACTGGCCAATGGCGAAGTCAGCTGGGAAGACGACCGCGTCAAACAGACTTTTGCCAACTGGCGTCAGTTGATCGACATGGGCGCATTCGTCGACAACCACCAGACCTATAGCTGGCAAGAGGCCCTGCCCTTCATGGTCAATGGCGACGCCGCGGCCTATCTGATGGGCAATTTCGCAGTGGCCCCCCTGCGCGAAGCGGGTCTGACGGATGACCAACTGGATTTCTACCAGTTCGTCGCCATCAACCCCGATGTCGAACTGGCCGAGGACGCGCCAACCGACACGTTCCACATCCCATCGAACGCCTCGAACAAAGAAGCCGCGCGTGAATTCCTGCGCTTTGTCGTTTCGCCCGAGGTGCAGACCCAGATCAACAACGGCCAGAACCTCGGTCAGTTGCCGATCAACGCAAAATCTTCGGTGGATGACGACAAATTCCTGCTGCAAGGGTTCGAGATGCTGTCGACCAACAGCCCCGGCGGCGTCGCCCAGTTCTGGGACCGCGATGCACCAGCGGAAATGGCCAAAGTCTCAATGGAAGGCTTCCAGGAGTTCATGGTCAAACCCGACAATCTGGACCGCATCCTGTCCAAACTGGAACGCGCTCGCGGCCGGATTTACGAGAACTGATCCGGGCAGGCCGGACTTCGGTCCGGCCTGATCCACGTACAGCGTCAGGCGGGTGCCAACCCGCCTGACACCGCCGAACAACCACGGAAGTCCCATGTCCGCAGTCGACACCCCTGAACACGAAAGCTGGTTCCACAGAAACCAACAGCGTATCGCACCGTGGCTGTTTCTTGCCCCCGGCCTGCTGTTCTTCATGGTCTATGTGATCATCCCGGTCTTTCAGTCTTTCAACCTGTCGCTTTACGAATGGGACGGGTTGGGCGCGGCGGAATATGTGGGGTTTCGCAATTACGAAGACCTGTACTGGGAGTGGGTCGACCGGGATGCGTTCTATACCTCGCTCAAGAACAATCTGATCTGGCTGATCCTATATCTGGCCGCGATCCCGGCGGGTCTGTTCATCGCGCTGTTCCTGAACCAGACGGTTGCGGGCATACGCCTTTATAAGTCGCTGTTCTTCTTCCCCTTCGTGATCTCTCAGGTCGTGGTGGGGCTGGTCTTTACATGGTTCTACGACCCCACCTTCGGCCTGCTAAACGAATTCCTAGGCTTCTTCGGCCTCGGCCCTCTGAACGTGCTGGGGGATGAGCGGTTCGTGACCTATGGTATCATCGTCGCGGGCCTTTGGCCGCAGACCGCCTATTGCATGATCCTCTACCTCACCGGCCTGAACGCCGTGGATCCCGAACAGATCGAGGCCGGACGTCTGGACGGTGCAAAAGGCTGGCGGATGCTGTGGCACATCATCCTGCCCCAACTGCGCCCCGCTACCTTCATCGCCTTTGTCGTGACAATCATCGGCGCGCTGCGCAGCTTTGACCTGATCTCGATCATGACCCAGGGCGGGCCTTTTGGGTCGTCCCGCGTACTGGCCTATTACATGTTCGAGGTCGCCCTGTCCGAATACGGGTTCCGCATGGGATATGGCGCGGCGATCGCCGTGATCCTGTTCCTGATCATGCTGTGTTTCATCGCCTATTTCCTGTGGTCGATGTACCGCGAAGAAAGGGGGCACTGACATGTTCCCCAAACCCATAGAAAAACAACCCCGCGCGGCCCAGATCACCTATCAGGCGATGCTGCCCATTGCGCTGCTTCTGTGGCTGGGGCCGTTGCTTGCCGTAGCGCTGTTCTCGGTCAAACCGGCGGCAGACTTTACCAACGCTAATTATTGGGGCCTGCCCTCTAGCTTTGAGGGCGCGGTCAACTATGGGCAGGTGTTCTTCAATTCCGACATGCCGCGCTACCTGCTGAATTCATTCCTGATCACCATCCCCACCGTGATCGGCGCGGTGGCTCTCAGCTGCATGACCGGTTTTGCATTGGGCATCTACAAGTTCCGCTCGAACCTGTGGATTTTCTTTCTGTTCGTCGCAGGCAATTTCGTACCCTTCCAGATCCTGATGGTGCCTGTGCGCGACCTGACGCTGGAACTTGGCCTCTATAACACCAAAACCGGGCTGGTACTGTTCCACATTGCGTTTCAGACTGGGTTCTGCACGCTGTTCATGCGCAACTTCATCCGCGCCCTGCCGTTCGAGTTGATCGAAGCCGCACGGGTCGAAGGTATCAGCGAGGTCCGCATCTTCTGGTACGTGGTCCTGCCACTGATGAAACCGGCGATTGCCGCGCTCAGCGTGCTGATCTTCACCTTCATCTGGAACGACTATTTCTGGGCCGTCGTGTTGACCCAGGGTGCCGAAAGCCAGCCGGTCACGGCGGGCATTACCAGCTTCAACGCCCAGTTCCGCGCAGCCTACCAACTCATGAGCGCGGGTTCCATCGTCGCCGCCCTTCCGCCGGTGGCCATGTTCTTCCTGATGCAGAAACACTTCATCGCGGGCCTGACGCTGGGGGCAGTGAAATGACATCAAATCAGAGGTTTGCAACATGGTAAAGATTGCCTTTATCGGAGCGGGCTCGACCATCTTCATGCGCAATATCGTGGGTGACGCGCTGCTGACCCCATCTCTGGCCGACAGCCACTTTGCCCTGATGGACATCGACCCCAACCGGCTGGCCGAAAGCGAAACCGTCGCTGATGCCATGATCCGCTCGGTTGGCACTGGGGCCAGTGTCACCACCCATACCGACCGCCGCGCAGCGCTGGATGGGGCTGATTTCGTGATCACCGCGTTTCAGGTCGGTGGCTACAAGCCCTGCACAGTGACGGATTTCGAAATCCCCAAGCAATACGGGTTGCGCCAGACCATTGCCGATACTTTGGGTGTCGGCGGCATCATGCGCGGGCTGCGCACCGTGCCTGTGCTGTGGGACATAGCGCAGGACATTATGCAGCTGTGCCCCAATGCCACCCTGCTGCAATATGTCAACCCGATGGCTATCAACACATGGGCCCTGGCCGAGCACTTTCCGGCGCTGAAGCATGTGGGCCTGTGCCATTCGGTCCAGAACACAATCGAAGAGCTGGCCAACGATCTGGATCTGCCCAAGCATGACATCCGCCACAAGGTCGCCGGGGTGAACCACGTTGCCTTCTTTCTGCGGCTAGAGCATCAGGGGCGCGACCTCTACCCCGCCTTGCGGCAGGGATATGCCAGTGGGCAAATACCGAAGCCACCGCTGCTGATGCCGCGATGCCCCAACAAGGTGCGGTACGAGGTGATGGATCATCTGGGCTATTTCTGCACCGAAAGCTCTGAACATCTGGCCGAATACGTGCCATGGTTCATCAAAGACGGGCGGCAGGATTTGATCGAGCAATTCTCGATCCCGCTGGACGAATATCCCACCCGCTGCGAGGAGCAGGTCGCCGCTTGGCAGGAACAGGCCAAGACCCTGACGGATGGGCGCGATATCGACGTGACCCGCAGCCATGAATTCGCCGCCGACCTGATGAACGCCATCGTCACTGACACGCCCTATGTCGCTTACGGCAACCTGCCCAACACGGGCCAAATCCCGCAATTGCCGCTGGGTGCTGCGGTTGAAACCCCCTGCCTGGTAGACAGCAACGGCGTGCAGCCTTCGGTCGTCACCGACATCCCGCCGCAACTGATCGCGCTGATGCGCAGCCAGATAAACGTCCAGGAACTGACAGTCCGCGCGCTGGTCGACCAGAACCCCGAACACATCTATCACGCCGCGATGATGGACCCCCACACCGCCGCCGAGCTGGACCTGCGCCAGATCCGCCATCTGGTCAGCGATCTGCTGACCGCTCATTCCGACTGGTTGCCGGACTGGTGCCAGCCCGCCAAAGCCGCTTGAAAGGGCTTCGCAAATGACCAAGAAACGCCGATCAGAACACTGGTATGGAAAGCTGGACAAGGACGGGTTCATCCACCGCTCGTGGATGAAAAACCAGGGCTTTCCAGATCACGCTTTTGATGGCCGCCCCATCATCGGCATCTGCAACACATGGTCGGAACTGACGCCTTGCAACTCGGGCCTGCGCGATCTGGCCGAGGGCGTCAAACGCGGCGTATGGGAGGCCGGCGGCTTCCCGGTCGAGTTCCCGGTCATGTCGCTGGGCGAGACCCAGATGAAGCCCACCGCCATGCTGTTCCGCAACCTGCTGGCCATGGATGTAGAGGAATCCATCCGCGCCTATGGTATCGACGGAGTTGTCCTGCTGGGCGGGTGCGACAAGACCACGCCGGGCCAGTTGATGGGCGCGGCCTCGGTCGATCTGCCGTCGATCGTGGTCAGTTCCGGCCCGATGCTGAACGGCAAGTTCAAGGGCAAAGATATCGGCTCGGGCACGGATGTGTGGAAGTTCTCGGAAGAGGTCCGCGCGGGCGAAATGACCCTGCAGGATTTCATGAACGCTGAATCCGGCATGTCGCGCAGTAAGGGTGTCTGCATGACCATGGGCACGGCCTCCACTATGGCGTCCTTGGTTGAGGCGATGGGCATGTCCCTGCCCACCAATGCGGCGCTGCCCGCCGTTGATGCGCGCCGCATGGCGCTGGCGCATCTGACCGGCAAACGGATTGTCGAGATGGTGGACGAAGACCTCAAACCCTCGGATATCCTGACCAAAGAGGCGTTTCAGAACGCAATCCTGACCAATGCCGCCGTGGGCGGGTCGACCAACGCGGTGGTTCATCTGCTGGCGCTGGCGGGTCGCGTGGGCGTGGACCTGACGCTGAAGGATTTTGAAATCGGGTCAGAAATTCCGCTGCTGGTGAACTGTATGCCCTCGGGCCAATACCTGATGGAGGATTTCTGCTATGCCGGTGGTGTTCCGGTAGTGCTGAACGAACTGAAGCCCTTTTTACGGCCTGCGATAACCGTTCTGAACAAGGACATCTCGGCCCATTATGAGGGGGCCGAATGTTACAACACCGACGTCATCCGACCCTTCAACGATCCGGTGAAACCTGCGGCGGGCCTGCGGGTTCTGCGCGGCAATCTTGCGCCGAACGGGGCAATCGTGAAACCCTCGGCGGCGACAGATGAATTGCTGGAAACCGAAGCCGAAGCCTTTGTGTTCGAAAGCATCGAAGACCTGAAGGCCAATATCGACCGCGACGATCTGCCAGTGACGCCCGAGACCATTTTGGTGCTCAAGGGTTGCGGCCCCAAGGGCTATCCGGGCATGCCCGAGGTTGGCAACATGCCGATCCCGGCCAAGTTGGTCAAAGAAGGCGTGCGCGACATGATCCGCATCTCGGACGCGCGCATGTCGGGCACCGCTTTCGGCACCGTCATCCTGCATGTCAGCCCCGAGGCGCAGGCGGGCGGCACGCTGGCGTTGGTCAAGACCGGAGACCGCATCCGCGTATCGGCCAGCAATGGCGAACTGGAACTGCTGGTGGATGAAAAGGAGCTGGACGCCCGCCGCGCCGCGTGGCAACCGGACGATCCGCACTACACCCGCGGCTATGCCCGGCTTTACATCGACCATGTGCTGCAAGCCGATCAGGGCGCGGATCTTGATTTTCTGGTGGGCAAAGACACCCGCCTTGTCACCCGAGAGAGCCACTGATGACCCAACCCGCCACCTTCCACGACCTGCACGGGGCCTCGGTCTACATCACCGGCGGTGGGTCCGGCGTGGGTGCAGCCCTGACCGATGGGTTCATGGCGCAAGGGGCCAATGTGGCCTTTATCGGACGCTCGGACGCCAGCGAATTTGTCGAACAGATGCGCGACAAGCACGGCCGCGCACCCTTATTCCTGCAAGGCGACATGACCGATACCGACTTACTGCACGCCACCATGCAACAAGCCGCCCAGGCACATGGCCCCCTGAACGTGCTGGTCAACAACGCTGCCAATGACAAGCGCCACACGCTTGAAGAAACCACGCCCGAATTCTGGGACTGGATGATCGAGGTCAACCTCAAGGCTTATTTCTTTGCCTGCCAACAAGCCGCGCAGCAGATGACGGCGGGCGGGGCGATCATCAATTTCAGCTCGATAAGCTACATGATGGGGAATGCGGGCTATCCCATCTACACCACCGCGAATGCCGGTATCACCGGCATGACCCGGTCGCTTGCGCGCGAGTTGGGGCCGCAGAACATCCGCGTCAACGCCCTGGCCCCCGGCTGGGTTCTCACGCAAAAACAGCTGGATATGTGGGCCACGCCCGAGGATCTGGCCGCCCACATGGACCGCCAATGCCTCAAGGAACATTTGACGCCAGCGGATATGATTGCGCCCACCTTGTTTCTGGCCTCAAACGCCAGCCGCGCCATGACCGGACAGTGCATGGTGGTGGATGGCGGCGTCGTGGTAACGGGGTAGCACCATGAGTATTGAATGGATTGCAGCGGACTGGGGCACCTCTCACTTGCGGGTTTGGGCCATGCAGGGCGGCAACGTTCTGGATCAGGCTCAATCCGACAAAGGGATGGGTAAGCTTCCGAAAGATGGGTTTCAAAACGCGCTGTTGGAACTGATCGATGACTGGTTAGGGGACGCACCGGTCGATGTCGTCGCCTGCGGCATGGTCGGCGCGCGCCAGGGTTGGGTTGAGGCCCCCTACTCGGCCGTGCCAACGACCCCGGTGCCTGAAACGCCTGTTCGTGTACCAAATACAGACCCCCGCATTCGCGCTTTTGTGGTGCCCGGACTGAAACAGGCTACCCCGCCAGATGTGATGCGTGGAGAGGAAACGCAAATCGCTGGTTTCCTGTCTGGGCGCAAGAACTGGGATGGTGTGATATGCCTGCCCGGCACGCACACCAAATGGGTCCAGGTCAGCGCCGACGAGGTCGTCAGTTTCCGAACTTTCATGACAGGCGAGATGTTCAGTCTGCTTAGTGAGCAATCTGTACTCAGACACTCGGTCGGTGACGGCTGGGATCAGGACGCTTTTGCCGAGGCCACGGCGGACGCCCTGTCGAAACCCGAACAGATGGCGGCACGCTTGTTTGGGCTGCGCGCATCGGATTTGTTGAACGCAGATGATCCGGGCACCGCGCGCGCGCGATTGTCCGGTTACCTCATCGGGGCAGAACTGGCCGCCACCCGCCCCTACTGGCTGGGGCAACAAATCGCAATCATCGGGGCGGACAACCTTTCCAAGATCTATGCGCACGCGCTTAAACAGCAGGGCGCATTTGTTGAAATTGCGAACAATACCCAGGCCACTCTGGAGGGTCTGCGTCAAGCCCGGAACCGCACGAGGCAAACAGCATGAGCAGACCCATTATCGCCATTCTCAGAGGACTGCGTCCTACCGAAGCTGCAGATGCAGGCGCCGCCCTGATCGACGCGGGCATCGACAAAATCGAAGTTCCGCTGAACTCTCCCGACCCGCTCGAAAGCATCGGGATTCTAGCCGACAAATACGGCGAAAAATCCCTGATTGGCGCTGGTACGGTCTTGACCACAGATCAAGTGGAAGCCGTGGCCGGTGTCGGAGGTAAGCTGATCGTTTCACCGAATTGCGACATCGACGTCATCAAACGATCGGTCAGTCTGAACCTGCAAAGCTGGCCAGGCATCTATACACCGACCGAGGCTTTCAATGCTCTCAAAGCCGGGGCAACCGGCCTTAAGCTGTTTCCCGGTGTGATGGCAGGCCCCGCGGGTTTGGCTGCGTTGCGCCCCGTTTTGCCCGCAGGCACACAAGTCTTCGCCGTCGGTGGCGCAGGCCCTGAAAACTTTAGCGAGTGGATCAACGCCGGCGCAGATGGGTTCGGCATAGGATCAGCCCTGTTCAAACCGGGTATGTCAGTGCCCGAGATTGCCGAGCGCGCCCGCAAGATCGTTGCGGCCTATGACAAGGCGGTTGGATGAACTCCGTCTACGACGATCGCCCCTGCGAGCTGGGCGAGGGGCCACTGTGGCACCCCGGTCGGCGACAGCTGTTCTGGTTCGACATTCTTGGAAAACGGCTGCTCACGCAACGTGACGGCGCACCCCAAAGCTGGCAATTCGATGAACATGTCTCAGCAGCAGGGTGGGTCAACCGGGGCGTGCTGCTTATTGCGTCTGAAACCGGCCTGTGGCGGTTCAGCCTGGACACTGGCGAAAAAGAGTTGATCGCAACACTAGAGGCAGACAATTCCATAACGCGTTCGAATGATGGCCGGGCTGATCCGTGGGGCGGGTTCTGGATCGGAACGATGGGCAAGAACGCGGAACATGGGGCTGGGGCGATCTATCGGTTTTGGCGTGGCGAAGTCCACCGTTTGGTGCCAGATGTCACGATTTCGAACGCCATCTGTTTCGCGCCGGACCGATCCTGTGCCTATTTTTCTGACACAATAACCAAACAGGTTATGCGCTGGTCGCTGAACCCTCAGACTGGCTGGCCGGAAGGCGACAGCACCGTTTTCCTTGACCTGCGCGATGATCACCTGAACCCTGACGGCGCGGTGGTAGATGCCGAAGGCCAGATATGGATCGCACAATGGGGTGCGCATCGCGTCGCAGTGTATTCTCCTGACGGGCAGTTCCTGAAAGCCGTGACCTTTGACGCGGCGCATACGTCATGCCCGGCGTTTGGAGGTGACGATCTGACAACCCTTTTCTGCACAACCGCGCGCCAGGGGCTGGATGCCGAAACGCTTAGAAACCATCCCACAAACGGTATGACCTTTGCCGCCCCAAATGCGGGGCAAGGCCAGCCAGAATACAGAGTGATCCTATGAAGCCCGAACTCGGCGTCTGCTATTACCCCGAACACTGGCCAGAAGAAATGTGGGCTGAGGATGCCGCCCACATGGTCGAGACCGGGCTGTCCTGGGTACGGATTGGCGAATTCGCCTGGAGCCGGATGGAGCCTGCTCCGGGCGATTTGCAATTCGACTGGCTGGATCGGGCTATTGAAACACTCGGAGCAGCCGGTCTGAAAGTGGTTCTGGGAACCCCGACTGCCACACCTCCGCGGTGGATGATTGAGAAACATCCTGACATGCTGGCAACGAACCCGGATGGAAGCCCGCGCAAATTTGGTTCACGCAGGCACTACTGCTTTAGCCATGAAGGTTATATCGCGGAATGCGCGCGGATCACCCGTATCATGGGCGAACGCTATGGCCGAAACCCTCATATCGCAGCATGGCAGATCGACAATGAATACGGCTGCCACGAGACCACCCTCAGCTACAGCCCGGTCGCGCTTGTCGCGTTTCAGAGCTGGCTTGAGACGGAATATGGTTCGATTGACGCGCTCAATACGGCGTGGGGGAATGTGTTCTGGTCGATGGAATATGACGGGTTCGACCAGATTGACCTGCCCAACCTGACTGTGACTGAACCCAACCCCGCCCATGTTCTGGCCTTTCGCCGGTTCAGCTCGGATCAGGTGGTGGTGTTCAACAAGGCACAAGTGGACGTGTTACGCGTGCTGACCGATGCGCCGTTGTTGCACAATTACATGGGTCGCGTGCTGGAGTTCGACCATTTCAAGGTGGGCGAGGACTTGGATATCGCCACATGGGACAGCTATCCGATCGGCTTTCTGTCTGACCGTCTTGAGGTGGACGAGGCGCACAAGACCGCCTTTTTGCAACAGGGTGATCCTGACATGCAAGCCTTCCATCACGACCTCTACCGCGCGGTGGGGCGGGGTCGCTGGTGGGTGATGGAGCAACAACCCGGCCCGGTGAACTGGGCCCCATACAACCCGGCGCCGCTGCCGGGTATGGTCAAGCTTTGGTCGCTTGAGGCTGTCGCCCATGGGGCCGAGGTGGTCAGCTACTTCCGCTGGCGTCAGGCACCGTTCGCACAAGAACAGATGCATGCTGGGCTTTTGACGCCGAATGATCGCCCCGCCCCCGGATTAGCTGAGGCGCGGGAAACTGCAGACACCTTGGCCGAAATCGGTCAGGTGGCCCAAACAAGGGCGGACGCTGCCATTCTGTTCGACTATGCCTCGGACTGGGCATGGGCCACGCAACCTCAAGGCGCTGGATTTGATTACTTCCGGCTGGTTTTCTCGGCCTATCGCGCCCTGCGCCGCGCGGGACTGTCGGTGGATTTCCTTTCACCCGACACAATCCCAGAGAACGGATACAAAATCATTCTGGCACCGGGCCTGGCGACAATCGACAAAGACCTTGAGCATCGCATCCAACAGGGATGCACTCTGGCGATCCTTGGACCGCGCAGCGGAGCGATCACCCACGATTTTCAGATCCCAAGCACAGGCCGCCCCGGATTAACCGGATTGGACAGCGAAGTTGACCTGATTGAGACCTTGCCACCGTCGATCCAACGAAACGTCACAGGTGGTGGTGCGGCCCAGCATTGGGTCGAGCGGTTGTCGGGAACAGCTCCGGCCTTGTTGACTCATGCAGATGGCAGCCCCGCGCTTACAGGTACAGATACCCTTTGGTACCTCGCTGGGTTTCCCGATGAGCCTCTATGGGATCGCGTCGTTCAAATGGCGGCCCAACATACGGGATTGAAACTGCACCCTGTTCCCGGTGGTCTGCGCCGCCGCGAGACTGAACACCACGTTTTCCTGATCAACTACAACGCGACACCGGTCACGTGGAACGGGCACGTGATTGATGCCTGTGATGTATTGATCGTTGAGAAAGAAACGCCCGCCGAAGGATAATTCCGGCGGGCGTGATTGACGTCGCTAGTCTGTCTTCAGACTGTTCGGATCAAAGGCCCCGCCGAACCCACCGTTTGTCGACGGCTGCGGCTCCGAGGTCGACTCCTCGTCGCCTCCGCCCAACGTGTTCGGTGCAAACACATTGCCAAACCCGCTGTTGTTTGACGGTTTCGGCGTTGATTGCGCACCACCCTGTTCGGCCTCTTCCGCTTCGCGCTGTTTGCGACGTTCTTCGCGTTGCTTCCGCAGTTCTTGAATACGTTGCTCTGCCTCAAGCTGCTTTTGCTCTTTGACGTTGGCGATGCATTGCGCAGGGTTATAGGCTGTCGCGGTGCCAACCACGGTGATCGTGGCCACGCCGAAGACAACCACCAAAAGGGCCGCCACGTTGCCCGCGAAGAAGCTGGGCAACTTGATCTTGCCCGCCAATTCCTCGACCGTGGCGTTCTTGCGCGCGGCAGCCACCAGCTCCTGCCGTTTCAGCTTGGCCTCGTTCAGCAGAGCAAAGAACACAGTCAGCGCCACGATGATGAAGGCCAAAGCCGAGATCGAAGGCGTGATGCCGTACCGCACCTTTTGAGCCAGTTCGATGGTCAGCGTCGGGTATTCGCCAAAGGTGAAGGTGGTCGTGTTGTAGTTCTCAAACGACGCCAGAAAGGCCAGCACCGCAGCGCTGGCAATCGCCGGACGCATGAACGGCAGCAGGATCTTGCGAAACGCCTGCGCATGGGTCGCGCCAAGGTCCAGCGCGGCCTCGGTCAGGGCCACGTCATACCGCTGCAGGCGTGCCACCAGCACCAGCATGCAATAACTGGCGATAAAGGTGGACTGGCCGATCACGGTCAGGAAGATGCCGTTCGACAGCACACTGTCCGCGCCCAGCCCCAGCATCCGGTTGATCCGGTCCCAGAACACCAGTGTCGAAATCCCCAGCACCACGCCGGGGATCAGGATCGGCGCGATGATGATCGTGTAATAGGTCGCGCGCAGCTTAGGCCAGATTTGGGTCAGCATCAGCGCCCCCGCCAGCCCCATCGCAACCGACAGAACCACCGTGCCCGCCCCGATGATCAGCGAGTTCTTGATGCCGTTCAGGATGCGCTGATCCTGAAACAGTTCTCCGAACCATTGGAAGGTCAGACACTCCCACGGGGTCATTCGCGGGAAGGCGGAGGAGTTGAAGGCTGTGACCGACATGATCACCAGCGGGCCCAGCAGATACAGGAAGAAGATCGCCAGATAGACCCAGATGCTGATACGAAGGAAGGACAGGTTCATTTCCCGATATCCCCCATATTCACCTTGAACAGGCGCATCACGGCCAGCACGAACAGGATACAGGTCACCAGCAGAACGATCGCGTAGGCGGCCCCCTGCGGCCAGTCATTGTTATCGTTGAATTGCTGATAGATCAGCTGTGTGAACCACAAGCTGGACGGCCCGCCCAGAATCTGCGGAGCGGCCAGCGCACCGGCCGACAGCATGAACACCATCGTACAGCCCGAGCTGATCCCCGGCTTGGCATAGGGAATGACCACTCTCCAATGGATACGCCACCACGGCGCACCCAGATCGCGCGCGGCCTCGATCTGATTGTGGTCCAGACTTTCGATCACGTTGTAGATCGGGAAGATCATCAGCAGGATGTAGGCATAACCAAGCCCTGCATAGAGCGCGATGTCGTTGCGGATAAAGTCGAACGGCGTATCGAAGACGCCAAGGCCGACGAACAGGGTGTTCAGCACGCCAGTCTCGCCAAATATGATCCGCAGGGCAAAGGCGCGCAGGATCTCGTTGATCCAGTAAGGGATGATCAGCATGATCGCAAAGATGCGGATATGGCTGCCTTTGGACTGACCCAGATAATAGGCGATCGGGTAGCACAGGATCAGGTTGAAGATCGTCACACAGACCGCAGCGAGCAAGGTGCGGAAGAACACGCGCAGATCAACTGCGTTATAATCCTGACTGCCTCCCTCGGGGCCGTAGATCAGATATTTGTAATTCTCCAGCGTATAGACATCCTTGGGCCCGCCAATCTCGGGCGGGGGCAGGTTGGGCCGGAAGGAGAAATCCAGCATCGACAGCTGAGGCAGGATGATCAGACCGATGGTCCAGAAGATCACCAGACCCAGAATCGCCAGCCCCATACCGGTGCCGTTGCGGTTGAAAAATTCTTTCAGGAAACGGGGCATGTCATTTCCCCTATTCCGCCGCCAGCTCACCCGCCGGAACCAGAACCGCGTTGCGGGTCTCGTATTCCAGCCGGATGGTCTGGCCTGTGTGATCCTCGAAGGATTGCCCGACATTGGGCAGGGATACCTTGATCTCTTTCCCGCCGGCACCTTCGGTGAAGATGTTGAAAACGTTGCCTTCGAATTCCTCATGCTTCACACGTGCCGTAACGCAGTGGTCGCCTGGCGCGTCATCGGAAGCGATAGCAAAAGCTTCGGGCCGGACGAACATCATCGCCTCATCCCCTTCGCGCATCTTGCCCTGATTGGCAGTGGAAATCCGCGCCACCAGATCGCCGGTGCGATTGGTCGAGATCACGGCCTCAGTCCCCATGATCTGCTTGATCTTGCCTCGGAACACGTTGTTTTCCCCAACGAACGAGGCTGCAAAAGCCGTGTTTGGGTCATTGTAAATCGTCTTGCCGTCAGCAATCTGGTCGATCACACCCGCCCGCATCACGGCGATGTTGTCGGACATGGTCAGCGCCTCACCCTGATCGTGGGTGATGTAGATAAAGGTAATCCCCACGCGCTGCTGAATTTCGCGCAGTTCCGTGCGCATGTGCTGGCGCAGCTTAAGATCCAAGGCCGAGAGCGGCTCGTCCAGCAGCAACACGTCGGGTTCGGCGCACAGGGCGCGCGCGATGGCAACTCGCTGACGCTGACCGCCTGACAACTCGCTGGGCAGTTTATCGCCCTGCCCCGGCAAGGCGATCATGTCCAGCAACTCATCCGCGCGTTTACGGCGCTCCTTGGCGCTGGCGCCTTTGATTTCCATTGAGAAGGTGATGTTCTCCCAGACCTTCATCAGCGGAAACAGCGCGAGGTTCTGGAAGATCAGTGCAGTGGGCCGTTTGTTCGGACCGATCCCGCGCATATCGTTTCCACCGATCAGAACGCGCCCTTCGCTGGGGTCAAGAAAACCGGAAACGGCCCGCAAGATCGTCGTCTTGCCGCAGCCCGAGGGGCCAAGGAACGAAAAGAAATCGCCCCCGTTTATGTTCACATTGGCATCCCGCACGGCCACGAAATCGCCGAACCGAATCCACAGGTTTTCCAGATCTACGCCGACCCCTGCACTCATTTTAGGTATCTCCGTCTGGTGCGGATGGGAACCACACCGAAATAGGCTCCGTCACGCCAAAGCGCACGGATGGATGGCCCCCCGCGACATCGCGGAGGGCGTCGTTTCAAAGCGATCAGGCGCTTTTGAACTTGTTGACGAACTCGGTCCGGGTTTCGGCATACCACGGCGCTTCGGCCGGCCACGGGTTGAGGTTGGCCAGCGAGTCGCCCGGATAAGCCTCGGCAAAGTTCTTTTTGTAGGTGTCGCCCGAATATTGGTCGGCACCCAGAACCGGCGAGTTATAGCCGTGGCTGTCAATCGCCACACCAGCCGGCTTCGCCTGATAGGCAAAGTCGATGAAGGCGTAAATCTGATCCATATTCGCCGCACCGGTCGGGATCGACATACCGTCAACCCACGCCATCGCACCTTCGACCGGAGCCTGATAATGCACCGGCTCACCTGCCGATTTCAACGCCAGCGGCGGGCCGTCCCAGGTTTGGCCAACCACAACACCTTCGTTCAGCAGACCGTTTTTCTGAGTATCCGCGTCATTCCAGATCAGCTTGATCCGGTTCTTGCGCTCGATGCACCAGTCGGCGATCTGGCCCCAAACCTTGCGCATGGTGTCTTCGTCACCATAAGCGGCCCAGACCGAACCCGGTTCCATCTCACCGGAACGTTCCATGTAAAGACCTGCGCCCAGCATCATCGAATGCGCGCGACCCATGGTTTTGCCCGCGTTCTCCTCGGACCATACATCGCCATAAGACGGCGCGTCGCCTTCGGGCAGCCATAGATCGGTGCGATAGGCAACGCCTTCGGTGCCCCAGATATGCGGCAGCCAGTGTACCCCTGCGTCGCCAAAGTTCCACGCATCCGTGCCGATCGAGGCCATAGCCGGGTTCACCAGATCAATCGGCACCTTGTTCATGTCAAAGGGCTGCAGCAACTCTAGCGGCTCCCACTGCAGGGACCGGTTGTTAGTGGGCGAGACGATGTCAAAGCCCTGGCCCTTTGTGGCCTTCATCTTGTTGATGATCTCTTCGTTCGAACCAATACCAGTATAGTTGACCTTGATTCCGGTCAGAGTTTCAAACTCCTGCAGGAAGGACGGCGGCAGGTAGTCCGACCACATCAGGATGTTGATTTCACCCGACGAGGCCAGCGCGCTTTTGCTATAAAGCGGGGCAGCCAGCGCCGCCGCACCAGCGCCTTTCAGGACTGTCCGCCGGGACAGGGTCTTGAATTCAGTCATAGTCGTATCTCCCGTTTTCATTAGTTTTTTGTTTTTGTGTCTACACGCTAGACCTTTGCGAGACCTCTGTCAGTCCAAAAGTGACAGTTATCAATTTTCATAGGTCCAGTTTGCGCTGCTCTCTTGCACGATCCTGTGCGCAATTCAGCAAATGCACGGGTCTAGCCCGAAAAACCTCAAAATTGCAGAAACGCTAAAAATATGCCGCTTGATCCACATGCCGATAAATGAGGCAAGACGGAGCAGACCCGCTTACATTTCGAGTGAAGCAGGCAAAACCCGATACGAGAGTGCTTTAGTGATTTACAAAAGAATCAGGATGTTGCGCGCATGCTTTTGCCATCATGGAACAAGTGCACTTTCTCAGGGCTAGCCGAGACTCCGACTGTTTGCCCTCTTTTACCGCGTTGAATCCCTTGCAATTTGGCAATGACGGCTTCGGCGCCTTTACGACTCTCGAAATACAGCAACGTCACCTCGCCCAATGCTTCTGTGAAATCGACAACGCCTTCGAACGCAGGGTTTTCATCGGTGGGTACAAAGTCTTCGGGCCGGATGCCGACATTGACCTGCTTGCCCATGTCTTGCTCTTGGGTCGCGATACCACTTGTAACCGTTCCGCCTGAATCCAGATCAACCACCGTCTCGGAACCAGTTTGCACGATGACACCTGGCAACAGGTTCATCGCCGGAGAGCCTATGAACTGCGCGACAAACTCATTGTCGGGTGTTTCATACAGCTCCAACGGAGTACCAACCTGTGCGATACCCTTGTTGGCCAGAACAACAATCCGAGTGGCCAGTGTCATGGCCTCAACCTGATCGTGGGTCACGTAGATCATTGTGCTGTCGGGCATCGCCTCTTTCAGGCGCGCAATTTCAATGCGCGTCGCAACACGCAGGGCGGCGTCGAGGTTCGAAAGCGGTTCGTCGAACAGATAAACCTTGGGATCGCGCACAATGGCCCGCCCAATGGCAACCCGCTGTCGCTGCCCCCCGGACAGAGCCTTGGGCAAGCGGTCCAGAAACGGTTCAAGCTGAAGGATCTGGGCGGCCCGTTCGACCGCAGCATCCACATCCGCCGCGGGCATCTTCGCGATCTTGAGGGCAAAGGCCATATTCTCGCGCACGGTCATGTGGGGATAAAGCGCATAGCTTTGGAACACCATCGCAATGCCGCGCTGCGCCGGGGGCACATCGTTCATCACCTGCCCTTCAATCTCAAGCGTTCCGCCCGAGATCTTCTCCAGCCCTGCAATCATGCGCAGCAAGGTGGATTTACCGCAGCCCGAAGGGCCTACGAACACGATCAGCTCGCCCCGGTCAATGTCCAGATTGATGTTTTTCAGAACATCCACATGACCATAGGTCTTGGCCACGTCCGTGAGTTTGAGTTCCGACATAGCCTACCCCTTATCCCGCGCCAGCAGGCAGAATTGTGCAGCGTCGAGGGACAGTGTCCCTTCCCCGTCGACGCTGCCCAACTCCTCCCCGATTACGTACCAGTTCCCCTCCGGCAGAGTGATTTGGGTCGGATCCGAGCCCAAATTGAAGGCACAGAAAACCTGCTCGGTCGGGGCATCCCGCAGGAAGGCCAGAACAGGGCCGGTTTGGGTCATTTGCACCTGTTCCCCCGACATCAGTGCCGGATGCGCATGTCGCAGCGCAATTGCGCGACGATAGTGATGCAGCATTGAGTTTGGGTCTTGTTCCAACCTGTCTACGGCGCGTTCGGCTTGCGGCGGGCTGACGGGCAGCCAGGGACGACCGGCACTAAATCCCGATTGCTCGTCCTGCGCGGCCCAGACCATCGGCGTGCGGCACCCGTCGCGTCCTTTGAATTCTGGCCAGAATTCGATGCCATAGGGATCTTGCAGGTCTTCAAATGCCACATCCGCCTCGGGCAAGCCCAGCTCCTCACCCTGATACAGGCAGGCCGACCCCCGCAGGCACATCATCAGGACCGCATGCTGTCGAACGGCCTCGTCGCTTAATCCCCAACGCGTCGCGTGTCGCTGAACGTCGTGATTCGAGAAGGCCCAGCAAGGCCACGCGTCACCGGCCTTGTCCTCAAGTTGGTCAAAAACCTGTTTGGCGTAAGACGCGGTCAATGCGCGTTTTTCCAGAAACTCGAAGGCATAGCACATGTGCATCCGCTTATCGCCGGTGGTGTATTCGCCCATGATCTCAAGCCCGCGCTGCGCGTCGCCGACCTCACCCAGACAGGCGCGACCTTCGTATTCGTCGGTCAACGCACGCAACCGTTCGAGGAAGGCAATATTCTCAGGCTGACTTTTGGAGAAAAGGTGATCCTGATGGTTATAGGGGTTCACCATCGGCGCAATCGAGGCGTTGCGCTGATCCATCGGCAGGCCGGGATTGTCGCGCAGCTGCTTGTCGTGGAAGTAGAAGTTGATCGTATCCAGCCGGAACCCATCGACGCCCAATTCCAACCAAAACCGAGCCACATCCAGCAAGGCGTCCTGAACCGCCGGGCAATGAAAATTCAAGTCGGGCTGCGAAGTCAGGAAGTTGTGCAGATAATACTGCAACCGGCGCGAGTCCCACTGCCAGGCCGAGCCTCCGAAGATCGACAACCAGTTGTTTGGCGGCGTTCCGTCCGGTTTCGGGTCCGCCCAGACATACCAATCGGACTTTTCGTTTTCGCGGTTGGACCTGCTCTCGCTAAACCACGGGTGCTGATCCGAGGTATGCGACAGCACCAGGTCGATCATCACTTTCAGCCCAAGCCCATGCGCCTGATCCAGAAGCTCTTTGAAATCCGCCATCGTTCCGAACATCGGGTCGACATCGCGGTAGTCGCTGACATCATATCCGAAGTCCTTCATCGGAGATTTGAAGAACGGCGATATCCAGATCGCATCGACCCCAAGCGAGGCGATATAGCCCAGACGCTGAGTTATTCCTTTCAGGTCGCCGATCCCATCGCCATTGCTGTCCTGAAAGCTGCGGGGATAGATCTGATAGATCACACCGCCACGCCACCAATCGGACGCTGCTTGGGTTGCCTTGGTTGTGTCCACAGTGTTCTGCACGTTCATCAGAAGCCTCTATTTGACGGATCCGGCCAGCAGGCCACGGACCAGATATTTTTGCATTGCGAAGAAAACGATCAGCGGCACGGCGATCGAGACAAAGGCCGCCGTGGCCAGAATTTCCCAGTTACCGCCCCGCGTGCCCAACAGCTCGACGATCTGGTTGGTCATGACGGTGGTCTGACCCGACGCATCGATCAAAAAGACCTTGGCGACCAGCAGATCATTCCAAGTCCACAGGAACTGGAAGATCGCGAAAGAGGCCAGCGCCGGGAAACTGAGCGGCAGGATTAGTTTGGTGAAGATCTGAAACTCGGTCGCTCCGTCGACCCGCGCGTTTTCGATCAGGTCTCGGGGAAGGCCCGCCATGTAGTTGCGCAGCAGGTAGATCGCCAGCGGCATCCCGAACCCGGTATGGGCCATCCAGACCCCAAGATACCCTTTCCCGATCCCGATATTGAGGTGGAATTTCAAGAGTGGGATCAGCGCCAGTTGCAACGGCACCACCAACAATCCAACTACGGCAGCAATCAGCAGGGCGCGGCCGGGGAAGTCCATCCACGCCAACGCATAGGCCGCAAAGGCGGCCACCAAGATCGGAATGATTGTCGCCGGGATGGTCACAGTCAGAGTATTGAAGAACGCCCGCCCCATACTGTCCGAGGAATCTTCGGCCAACAAAACCTTGTGGTAATTGGCCAACGTGAACTCGGGCGGCAATTCTGCAGTCACGAATACACGGGCGCCCCGGCTGCCGGTAAATTCTTCCGAATTCTCTATCCGGTAGTTGCCTTGCGCGTCCACGGTGATCGTACCACCCCGACGCAGTTCGGCCGTGTCACCAGGAACAAACGCATCCACAGCCCGAGAACTGACACCCCATTGTGAGATCGTAGCCGTCGTTCCCGCGTCAAACAGGTTGCCTTCGATCACGTAAACCCCGTTTTCCAGCACCTGTGTGTCCGGCGCGGCGGACCGCAAAGTCAGGTTCTGTTCGGACGGGAAAAGCGATTTCCACCAGCCGCTTGTGGCAATCTGATCGGCCGTGCGAAAGGACGAGATCAACAGCCCAAGTGTTGGCACAACCCAAAGCACGACCAGAAATATGACCGAGGCATGGACGACCCAGCGCAGCGCCGGTTTGGTTCCTGCAATATCGCTCATGGCCTCACTCCATCTCTTTGCGCGCGTTGCGCACGTTCCAGATCAGGATCGGAGTGACCAACAGCATGATCACCATGGCCGAGGCCGACCCCACACCCCAGTCATTGGCGCGGAACAGCTTGTCATACATGTAGTTGGCCAGAACCTGTGTCTCCCACTGGCCGTTGGTCATGGCAAAGACGATGTCAAAGACCTTGAGCACGGTGATGGTGATCGTGGTCCAAACGACCAGAATGGTGGTCTTGATCTGCGGAACCTTGATGCGGAAGAAAATCTGAAACGGGTTGGCGCCGTCCAGAATGGCGGCCTCAACGGTTTCTTCGGGGATGCCGCGCAAGGCCGCGGACAGGATCACCATGGCAAAGCCGGTCTGAATCCAAATCAGCACGACCATCAGGAAGAAACTGTTCCAGAACGGGATGGTCAGCCACGTTTGAGGCTCGGTCCCGCCAAAGAAGATGTAAAGCGCGTTCAGCATCCCGATTTGGTCCTGCTCGGCCGGGCGGGTGTCATAGACCAGCTTCCAGATCACCGATGCACCCACAAAAGAAATCGCCATCGGCATGAAGATCAGCGACTTGGCGATATTGCCCCAACGAATGCGATCGGTCAGTTGCGCCACCAAAAGACCCAAAGCGGTGGACATCGCCGGCACGATGATCAGCCAGAACATGTTGTTGCGCATGGCTTCCCAGAACTTGGGCTCATTCGCCATCTGGATGTAGTTTTCCAGACCCACCCATTCATAGCCCCCACCGGGCACCCGATCCGTAAGGGACAAGCGCAGCGTTTCGACGACCGGATAGGCCAGATACAGACCCAACGCCGCCAACGCCGGGAACAGGAACAGCCAAGGCCGGATCATGTTCGCGCGGTTGATATTACGCCCTGCATTCGGGCCACGCGCCGGGAACAGCACTTTGTCCAGAAATTGGTTGGAGAGGTAGAAATAGCCCACACACCCTGACACGCCGATGGCGATGGTCAGCAGGCCTTGTAATGCCGGATGCATGCCGCGTCTCCCTTGCGACGGTGGCAGGCAACCCGAACTGGCGGGTTGCCCGATCAGGAACGCTTAGTCCAGCGCGTCCCAGGAGGATTGGATTTCGTTGGCAACCTCTTCCGCCGAGGTCCCGCCCGCATAGTCGACCATGCCGGTCCAGAACGTCCCTGCGCCAACACCGCCGGGCATCAGGTCAGACCCGTCAAACCGGAAGGTGGTTGCACCTAGAAGGATGTCGTTCATCTTCCTCAAAGTCGGGTCCGAGAACAGCGACGTGTCGACACCCTTGTGCGGCGTAAGGAACCCGGTCAATTGCATCCAGGTCTCGTGCGCTTCGGCGGTCTGCAGATACTCGATCAAAGCATGAGCGCCGGGGCTGTCATTGGTGATCGCCCAAAGCGTGCCCGCACCCAGAACCGGGCTGCCAAGATCCTTGCTTTCATAGGCCGGGAAGTAGAAGAAATCCGCGTCCTCACCCACAACCGTGCCTTCCGGGAAGAATGCCGGAATGAACGAGGCCTGACGGTGCAGATAGCATTGCGGCGGAGAGCTGAACATGCCTTTGGGACTGTCGCGGAAATCGGTTGTGGCCACGGCCCCTGCCCCACCAGCGACATAGTCGTCGTTGCGGGCGAAGGCTCCGAATTCTTCGATGGCCGCGATGACCTTGGGGTCATTGAATTTCATCTCATTTGCAACCCAGGCGTCATAGTCCGCGGGCGATTGTGTACGCAGCATCATGTCCTCGACCCAGTCGGTCGCGGGCCAGCCGGTCGCTCCGCCAGACCCCAGACCGATACACCAAGGCGTCTCGCCATCTGCCACAATCTGGTCCGTCAGAGCTTTGAGTTCCTCCATCGTGGTCGGCACTTCGTACCCGGCGTCCTCGAAGTTCTCGGGAACGTACCAGACCAGCGATTTCACATCGACCTTGTAGAAAAACCCGTAAAGGTTATCAGCCCCGTCCGGGCCTGCATATGTCCCCAGATCGACCCAGGATTGGCCCGCAGCATAATTGTCGCGAATCCAATCGGATGTGCCATCTGCCAAAGGCGTCAGAAAGCCGGATTTGGCCATGTCCGCGGCCAGACCGGGCTGTGGGAAGACCGCAACGTTGGGGGCAGATCCCGCTTCCGCGTCGATGCGGATCTGCTGTTCGAAACTGTCCGAGCCGACATAGGCGTACTCATGCCCGGTCGCGGCAGCAAAGCCGTCCAGCACCTTTTCGACATTTTCCTGATCCGGCCCCAACCAGGGGCCAAACACCGTGACCTTGTCGGCATGCGCCGCGCCCGCCATCAGGGCGAACGTTGCCGCGCCTGCGTAAAGCGAGTGTTTCATGAATTCTCCTCCCAACTCTGTCGCGCCCAAGAGACTCAACTTTCAAAGCGCTTTGAATGCCGAGCTTTATCCGCTAACATTCAAGTTCTGTCAATATTAGGTTTGAAATTCGCCAAATAATTAATAAAACACACGGTGAGTAGAAACAGGTTGACCCAATAGGAAAACCCACTCACAACAGTTTTGCCACCAATTTGAAGGCGCTTTGAAACTAAATGAACCTAAAGCAGCTCTCAGAAATCCTTGGTCTTTCGCAGACAACGGTCAGTCGCGCGCTGAACGGATACCCCGAGGTGAACGAGGCCACGCGAGAGCGGGTTCAGGCGGCGGCGACCAAACACGGCTACCGTCCGAACAGCCGCGCCAAAGGTCTGGCCACGGGTCGTTCAATGGTGATCGGACATGTGATTCCCAGCTCATCGCAACATGAAATGGTGAACCCGATCTTCGGTGATTTTGTTGCGGGGGCCGCTCGGACCTATGGCGCGCATGGCTATGACATGATGTTCACCAATGCCGACGACACCTCGATCGAACGCACCTATCGGGACTTGTTCCAACGCGGCGCTGTCGATGGGGTCGTTTTGCAAGGCCCCAAGGTCAACGAACACCGGGTCGAGGTTCTGACCCGCATGGCGGTTCCATTCATCGTCCATGGCCGTTCGACCGGGATCGAGGTGCCGTATGACTGGGTCGATGTGAACAACAAAAGGTCATTCCTGAGGGCGACCCGGTTTCTGATTGATCTGGGGCACAAACGTATCGCGCTGATCAATGGGTTAGAGGATATGGATTTCGCCCAACGTCGCCGCGAAGGATATCTGCAGGCTCTGCAAGAAGCCGATCTGACGCCCGAACCCGCTCTGATGCGCAGTGCCGAGATGACCGAGGTTTACGGCCATCACGAAGCCCGCGACATGCTGCAGCTGGACAACCCCCCGACGGCCATATTGGTCTCGTCAATGATTTCTGCCATCGGAGTGCGGCGCGCTTTGAATGAGGCTGGGCTGAAAATGGGTCGCGATGTATCGGTCATCGCGCATGATGACGACCTGTCCTATCTCAAGAATGGACAAGACGTGCCGATCTTTACCGCAACGCGATCCTCGGTCAGGCAGGCTGGGGAGATCGCCGCCGAAATGCTGATCGACCGGATCAAATCACCGGACGACCCGGTTAAAACTAGATTGCTGGAGGCCGAACTGGTAGTTGGCGGCTCGACCGGCCCCGCCCCTGACAGGTTCTGAACATGAAATATACCCGTGCTGATTTCCCCAAAGATTTCCTCTTTGGTGTCGCAACCTCTGCCTATCAGATCGAAGGCCACGCGCAGGGTGGTGCAGGTCAGACCCATTGGGACACGTTTGCGAACACGCCCGGCAATGTGGTGCGGGGCGAAAACGGAGATATCGCCTGCGATCACCTGAACCGCTTTGATCAGGACTTTGATCTGGTGCGCGAGGCCGGGTTTGATTGCTATCGCTTTTCGACCAGCTGGGCGCGGGTTCTACCCGAAGGACGCGGTGCCGTGAACGAAGCCGGGCTGGACTATTACGACCGACTGGCCGATGCGCTGCTGGAACGTGGCATTCGCCCCTGTGCGACGCTCTATCATTGGGAACTGCCCTCGACGCTGGCGGATTTGGGCGGGTGGCGCAACCGGGATATTGCAGGATGGTTCGCCGATTTCACCGAGGTCATCATGGGCCGCATCGGCGACCGGATGTTCAGTGTTGCCCCCATCAACGAGCCCTGGTGCGTGAGCTGGCTGAGCCACTTCGACGGCCACCACGCCCCCGGCCTGCGCGATATCCGTGCGACGGCCCGCGCGATGCACCATGTTCTGCTGGCACATGGCCGTGCGATCGAGGCGATGCGTGGTCTGGGCATGTCCAATCTGGGGGCGGTGTTCAATCTGGAATGGGCCGAACCCGCCGATGACAGCGCCGAGGCGCGCAAGGCAGCCGACCTCTATGACGGTATCTACAACCGGTTCTTTCTGGGCGGCGTGTTCAACAAAGCCTATCCGCAGAATGTTCTGGACGGGCTGGAACCTTATCTGCCCGCTGGCTGGCAGGATGATTTCGACACGATCGGCGCGCCCGTGGACTGGTGCGGGTTGAACTACTACACCCGCAAACTGATCGCGCCCGCCGACACCGCCTGGCCCGGCCTGCAAGAGGTCCCTGGCCCCTTGCCCAAAACGCAAATGGGTTGGGAAATTGAGCCTTCCGCCCTGACACGTTTCCTGACCCGGGCCGCGCTTGAATATACCGGCGATCTGCCGATCTATGTGACCGAGAATGGCATGGCCAGCCCCAAACGCCAGCAGGATGAGGACCGGATCGACTACCTCAACCAACACTGGACTGCCGTGAAAGACGCGTTGGATCAGGATGTGCCCGTCAAAGGCTATTTTATCTGGTCGCTGCTGGACAATTACGAATGGGCCTTGGGCTACGAGAAACGCTTTGGTCTGGTTGATGTGGATTTTGATACGATGGAGCGGACACCCAAAGCGTCCTTTGAGGCGGTGAAAACTGCCCTCGCCGGTGCACAAGTCTCCGCCCCGCTGGCACAACCCGCCGGAGCCATGCATGAACACTGGAATCTGGTGGCTGATATCGGCGGGACCAACACCCGTTTGGGGGTTATCTCAAACGGGAGACTCACCGATCTGCGCAAATATCCGACGGGTCAACTGCCGCAACTGCTCGAGGCGTTTCACAGCCTGCGCGACGAGATTGGCACCGACCCCCGCGCGGTTGTCGCCGCCGGGGCGGGCCCGGTGCGGGATGGTACGATCCGCCTGACCAACGCACAGCTTGATTTGTCCGAGGATGACATCGGTCGTGCAACCGGCGCGCAACATACTTTTGTGATCAATGATTTCACCGCAGCGGCGTGGTCTGTGGCCGAAATCGGTGCCGGCGATGTCGAAGTGTTGCAGGGAGCAGAAACCCCACCGGTCGGGACCCGCCTGGTCGTTGGGCCGGGCACCGGGCTTGGGGTTGGGTCGTTGCTCTATTCCGAGGGGCACTATCATACGGCATCCGGCGAAGGCGGCCATGTGGGCCTGTCCCCGCGCCAGGCTGACGAGGTTGAAGTATTTCGCGCCGCCCGCGAGGTCGCGCCCGAGTGTTTCTTTGACGACTCGCTGACCCTTGAGGCCGAGATGTTCCTGAGCGGCACCGGCCTGCCCATCCTCTACCAAGCCATCCAACTCGCAGCCGGTCAAACCAGTGCGGAAACCCGTCCCGCAAAGGATATCCTGCAAGACGCGCTGGCTCAAACCGACCCTCATGCGGTGCGCGCGGCCCATATGTTCACCACGCATCTGGGGGCCGTCATGGGCGATATGGCTGTAACCATGATGCCTGCGGGCGGTGTTTTTCTGGTGGGCGGCGTGGCCGAAAAGAACCGTTGGCTGTTCACGGACGCCTTCCGAGACGCCTTCAACGCAGGGGGACGGTTTAGTGAATTGCGCCGGTCGATGAACCTTTATGTCTCGGAACAGGATGAATTTGGCATTGTTGGCGCTAACAATTTCTGCAAAAGTGCGCTCGCGCGTCGGATGGCCTGACACGACCAAACCGGAAAGGTCCCTGAATGATCTTGTGCTGCGGTGAAGCGCTGATCGACATGATCCCCGCCCCGACCACCGACGGTGGGCAGGGTTTTGTTCCCCATTCCGGCGGGGCGATTTTCAATACCGCCATCGCGTTGGGTCGTTTGGGCGCATCGGTCGGAATGCTCACTGGTTTGTCCCGCGATATGTTCGGCGATCAGCTTGTCGACGCCTTAACCAACAGCCACGTAGATCAGACGCATGTCATTCGCTCGGATCGTCCAACGACTTTGGCATTCGTACAGTTGAAAAACGGCCACGCGACCTACTCGTTTAACGACGAAAACTCGGCGGGCCGAATGCTGATACCCAAAGACATGCCGCCGCAGTTGGCCGGTGTTACGGCCCTTTATTTTGGCGGGATAAGTCTTGCTTGCGAACCCTGCGCTGATGCCTACGCTTCGGTTCTGGAGCAGCATGGTTCTGACCGCGCCGTTATGCTGGACCCTAACATCAGGCCAGGCTTCATCAGGGATGAGTCACGGTATCGAACGCGGTTGAACCGTATGATCTCGCAGTCGGATATTGTAAAAGTATCGGACGAGGATCTTGATTGGATTCTTCCCGGACAAAAAGGTACCGCTGACAAAGCCCGGCGATTGCTACAAGACGGACCTACCGCCGTGATTGTAACAAAAGGCAGCGATGGGGCTACGGGCTATTTGGCAGACGGAACAGAAATATCGACACCCTCCAACCCGGTCGAAGTCGTCGATACGGTCGGCGCTGGCGACACGTTCAATGCGGGCGTTCTTGCAGAGTTGCAGAATTCCGGTCACTTGACCAAGTCAGCCGTACGCCATCTTACAACTGATGCGCTAGGCGCGGCCCTCATCAAAGGGGCACAGGTTGCTGCGATCACTGTATCCCGCGCCGGGGCAAACCCACCCTGGGCGCATGAGCTTTGAGCTGAAGAGGCACAGATGAAACGATCTGAAATTAATTCCATCAAATCCGAAGCAGAGGCATTTATTCACTCTTTCGGCGCTGTATTGCCTCCGTTCGCCACGTGGTCGCCTGACCGTATGCGCAGCGATGATGCGCAAGGGATTCGAGACCGTAGTTTGGGCTGGGATATCACCGATTACGGGCAAGGCCGGTTTGATGAGCTGGGATTATTCCTTTTCACCTTGCGCAACGGCGACGTGACCGATCTGAATAAAGGCCGGGGGATGCTCTATGCCGAAAAGCTGTTGGTGTCCCGCGACAAACAGCTTTCGCCGATGCATCGCCACATCATCAAGGCCGAAGACATCATCAACCGCGGCGGCGGCGATCTTGTGATGGAGATTTATGCGTCGGACCCGGATGGCGGTATTGACCGTGACAACCCTGTCGTCGTCCCCAGCGACAGTTGTCCTGTAACCATCAAACCCGGAGAGCTATTGCGCCTGCAACCGGGAGAAAGCGTTACGCTAATGCCCGGGATATGGCACGCCTTCTGGGCGGAAAAGGGCGACTGCTTGATAGGCGAGGTCTCCACAGTTAACGACGACCGCACGGACAATGTATTCGAAGACCCTATCCCGCGTTTTGCAACGATCGAAGAAGATGTTGCGCCTGACTTCTTGCTGGTATCGGACTACTAGCCACATAAGTCCGTTTTACTAAACGGAAAAACCCGGTATCATTCTTAAGCGCACTGCAAAGCTGTGATAATATGTCAGCGGTGAAAGGGCCCGAGGATGGTAACAAAAGCCGAGTTGGAAGCAGAAGTTGCGGAGCTCCGTCGACAACTGGCCGAAAGGTCCCAGACTGAAAACCCTGCCGAAACCGAAAGCGTAACCGAACAGATTTCGGACACACTGGATCAATGGACCTCGCAGATTGACGAGGTACTGACGGAATTTGAGGATATTCCTCACAAGAAGTCGATTATGTTTGCCATCGGAATCTTCGCGGTTGGCTACCTGATGGGCCGTTCCCGGTAGGAGACCACGCATGAGCCGCATTTCCCGAAATATTTCGATCATCCTGCGCGCCGAACGCCTGATTGCGCAACGGCAGGTTGCTGTCGCAGCGAAACGAACCGGCATCTACGCCGCGGCAGGATTTGCCATCGGTCTGGCGGTAGTGATGCTGAACATAGCCGGCTTCTTCTGGCTTTCGGCGACGCTGACCAAACCTGTGGCTGCTCTTGTTCTGGCCGGGCTTAATCTGGTACTTGCCGTCTTGCTGGCATTGATCGCGAACTCGATGACTGCGTCGACGGATACAACCGCAGCCGTCGAGCTGCGCGATATGGCCCTGCAGGACATCGAGGTTGAAATAAAAGAGAACCTGACCGAAGCGCGAAACGTAGTCTCGGGCGTCCGGCGCGATCCAATGGGCGCACTGACGCCAGAAATCGTCAGTGCGCTTTTGGGTTCCGCGCTCAAGTATGCGCGGAACCGCAAGACGAAAGCAGATTGATTACATCATCGCTGCAGCGGCCCGCGCGATCACCATCTCTTCATTCGTTGGGATCGACAGAATTCGGACTCGGCTGAAATCGGTCGACAGAACTGTACCGCCATCTGCATTGCGTGCGTGGTCCATCTCAATTCCGATCCACCGCATCCCATCACAAACCATTTGCCGAATTGGGGCTGAGTTTTCGCCAACACCACCGGTAAAGACCAGTGCATCAATCCCCTCCAGCGCGGCCGACAACGCGCCCAACTCCCGACGGATGCGGAACACGTAATAGTCGATGGCTTTGCGCGCATCTGGCGTATCGGCGGCCAACAGAGTCCGCATGTCCGAAGAAATACCTGAAAGACCCAAAAGTCCTGACTTGCGATATAGGACTTCGGCGATTTCATCCGCAGACATGCCATCTTGCTGCATCATATAAAGCACAACACCGGGATCCAGTTGCCCGCTGCGTGTGCCCATAGGCAAACCATCCAACGCCGAGAACCCCATAGTCGATGCAATGGCACGCCCTCCGGAGACCGCGCACATCGAAGCACCGTTCCCCAAATGAGCGATAACCACCCGGCCATCGTAAAGACCCGGTGCGATCTCTTTCAGCTTTTGTGAAATGTAGTCATAGCTAAGTCCGTGAAAGCCGTACCGACGCACACCTTTGTCATAATAACTTTGCGGCAGCGCGAAAGTGTCATTGACCCACGGGTGCGTACGATGGAACGCGGTATCGAAACAAGCGACCTGCGTCGTGTCGGGGAAAGCCGCGCTGGCGGCACGAATGCCCGCAAGGCTGTATGGTTGGTGCAGCGGCGCAAAGGGAATAAAGCTGCTGAGAGTGTCAATAACAGCGTCGTCAATGCGAACAGGCTCGGAATATACGGTGCCCCCATGCACCACGCGATGCCCGATCGCACGGACCTGAATGTCAGGCAGATATTCCTGCGCCAGTTCCAGAAACGCGTGGATTGCTTCGTCATGGCTTTTGGTATTGGTCAAAGGCCGGTCTATCGACCGTCCACCAGCGGATTGCGCCAGCAGACGCGGCGCATCGCCCAAGCGTTCAATCTGTCCACGCCACCGCATACTGGGGCGATTGTCATCCACCAGTTCATACAGCGCAAACTTGAGCGAAGAAGAGCCGGCGTTCAACGCCAGAACATGATCAGCCATGGATTTTACCTTTGGTTGCATTGGCGTGCAGCGCTGCCACTGCACAAGATGCCAGGCGCGACGCATCGTCGTCTGACCGGGACGTCAGAATAATGGGCGCTGCTGCCCCCAGAACGATGCCAGCGGCCTCGGCATGAGAGATAAAAGTAAGCTGTTTCGCCACCATATTTCCGGCCTCGATATTCGGAGCGACCAGAATATCCGCAGCGCCGCCGACCTCGGACGTGATACCTTTGGTCCGTGCCGCGTTCAGGTCAACCGCGTTGTCCATCGCCAGAGGGCCGTCGACCAGACCACCTGTGATCTGACCCCGTTCGGCCATCTTGGACAGCAGCGCTGCGTCTACTGATGAGGGCATATGAGGGTTTATCGTTTCGACCGCCGACAACACCCCAACTTTCGGGGTTTCGATCCCTATCGAGTGCGCCAGATGAATTGCGTTCTGGACGATATCCGCCTTGGTCTCGAGGTCAGGCGCGATATTGACTGCGGCATCCGTTACCATGATCGGCCGCGACATGCCCGGTACGTCCATCACAAATACATGCGACAATCGCCGCCCGGTCCGCAGCCCCTTTTCCCGACGCAGAACCGCGTGCAACAGCTCATCAGTATGCAGATACCCCTTCATCAAGGTTTCCGCCTTTCCTTCGACCACCAGGTCTACTGCCTTATGCGCAGCTACCCCATGGCTGGCGGCTTCGACGATCTCGATACCTGTCAAATCGGCACCCAGTTCGGCTGCAGCGGCTTCGACCTTGCCTCGGTTCCCTACAAGTATAGGCGTGATGATGTCGTTAGCGTAGCCCAGCAAGGCACCGCCAAGCGAATTGGCATCCTCGGGGGCGACAACCGCTGTTGGCATCGGATCAAGCGGACGCGCCTTTTCCAATAGCGCGTCGAAATGGCGATGGCGCTGAACAACAAGACCCGGAACTTCGACCGAGTCGAACTCCATGTGTTGGGCGGGTGGTGTTACCTGAACACTTCCGCTGAGGACCAGAATATTGTCGCCAACGCGGTGCACTTCGGTTGTGCAGATCAGATCGCCGTCTTCCAGCTTTTCCGCGACAGTAACAAAGGCCGTCAGCTCATCCCCTGCCAAGACCGGAACATGAAAGGCTAAATCTGCACGTCGGGTCTGCGTCCCTGCGCCCGGCAGAATATTTCCCAACACCGCCGCCACCAGGCCCGCAGGCCACAACGCAGGTGCGACCGCTTCGGGCCGACCGTCGCCATCGCCATCATAAGCCGCCAGATGCAACGGATTATGATCACCTGATGCCGAGGCAAACGCGTACAGGTCGTCGACTGTACACAGTCGGGTCAATTGCGCCTCATCGCCAACTTCCAGTTGCGAAAACGTTCGATTTTCGAGGATTTTCATTCTGTATCAACTCTGCTTGATTTCAGCAGGCCGCTTTGCAGGTCTGCGAGTCTTTGATGTCCGAAGTTCCGCTGTCTTAGGCTCTGGCGCAGGCAGGTCAAGCACTTGTCGCAAGTCTCGAACCATAGCTACCAGCTCGGTCGTAGGTTGCGGAATATCTCCAACAATCCTCTCGATCAGATCAACAGCTTTGCTGCGCTCGTCCTCGGCGGGCAATAGATCAGACAAACTGCTCAGGGCGCCTTGTTCATCAAACGTCGTTATGATCGTCTGTTCGTGCAAAAGGCGGCGACGCTGTTCAACTGTCAGGTCTTTGAACGGATCCTCATGTTTAAACACATGAGCCCAACGATCCAATATTTCCGAGCGAAAACTTTGATTGCTGTAGGCCAGCAGGATCAACATGCGGACGACAGCTTCGGCGACGCCCCCTTGTTTCATATGGGCCAATGCGGCCTGCACTTCGGGAAGGGCCTTCAGTCCTTCCGGGTCTGGCAAGGTTCGATGGGCCGCATTTTTTCGCCCAAACCAGGTCGCCACCGGGCCGCCCCACATAGAAAAGAACGCGGCTTCGTACCAGGCATCGCGCAGGTCCCGGCCCAGGTCCATAATCTGCTCGATCCAGTCCCCTGTCAGTTTCTCCAATTGCAAAAAGGGATTGTCCTGCGCAGCAACCAAGCGATTTTCCTTGGCCAAGTCAGCGGTCATTTTCACGGGCAACATCGCAGGCTGAGCAGAGGACGCCAACGCACGTTGCTGCCGCAAAGGATGAAGATCTTGCAAAGCCTGACCCGTGGTTGGCGTTACAGCAGATTGCACGAAGGGGCGGCCAAAGGTTTCGTAGATATTTGCCTGAGTTTCCGACATATGCGCCACAGCAGCAAAACAGGTCTCATCCTGCTGGCCGTCATCCAGCGCTGCCACATCTTTCAGTGTCCGCTCCAAAAAGCGGACTTCGAATTTCTTGTCGAGCCCCTCGCCCTCGACGTTTTCGATTTTCATCTCATAAAGCCCCGGTGCCATGGCTTCGACCGTTTCGAGGGTCGAGGCAAGCTCGGTATGCTCTTTCCGGGCGACCTTGGACGATACGAAAATACCCAGATGCCCGACTTCGTCGTGCAACATGTAAATGATCCGCTGACCGCGCAGGCGGATTTCTTCTTCGTCGGTATAGGTTGCGGCAATCCAGTTCAGCGCCTGTTGAGGCGGTGTGATATTGTCACCCTGGCTGGCGAAAACAAAAATCGGGCCCTTCACTGCCTTGATGTCGATTGGCACACCAGGCTCCAGCTGCGCCGTGTTCTTGACCAAACGATTGCCCACAAACAGCTGCTCGACGATCCAGTGGATTTCGGCTTCGTTCAAAATGAAGTAACCACCCCACCAGCGTTCAAAGTCCAGAAACCGCTGGCGGCCGCCTTCGGGATCACGATAAAGATCAAAGTACTTTCCAAAGTAATTCCGGCTGGGGTTCAGCTGTTCGAAATTCATCACCAGATTGGCACCGTCAAACTTGCCGGCACCCAGATCGGACCAGAACATCGGCTGCCATGTGCCGCCCAGAACTCCGGCATTGTACCGCATCGGGTTTTCCCCGACTTCGCCTGACCAAGGGGCAATCGGCGCTCCGTTCAGCACAAGCGGGCCCGTCAAGTCGGGGTTGCACGCTGCCATGATCAACGTGGCCCAACCGCCCTGACAGTTACCCGTGACAACAGGTTGAGGACTGTTGGGATGGCGGGCGCTTACCGTTCTGACAAATCCAGCCTCGGCATGCATGACATCAGCGAGGGTCTGGCCCGGCACCGGGTCACGACCAAAGCTGACAAAATAAACCGGGTGCCCCTTGGACAGCGCTACCCCGACCTGACTGTCGGTTTTAAATCCGCCTATTCCACCACCGTGGCCCGCCCTTGGATCAATGATCACATACGGGCGTTTGGTGTTGTCGATTTTGACACCTTCAGGCGGCACGATCTGCAACAGCTGATAGTTGCAAGGCCGCTTGAGCTGCGCACCATCCACCACAACTTCGTAATCGTAAACCAATACGGGTGGACACCCAGCAGCTTCGTGTTCAAGGAAAATATCGCCGCGCTCACGCAGCACATCCATTGTCAAAGCGACCCGCTGGCTTGCGTCCTTCAGGTAATCCGCCCAATCCTTCGCAATGAACGATGAGCCAGCAATTCGGGCAGACGCGTCTGCAAAGCCCTGAAACAGGTTTCGCGTACGCTCGGAGTGATCCGTCGCGATTTTGCTGGATTGCAACGCAGCTGACTTTGACAGCAAGTTCCATTTGACCTGCGATTGTTCCAGCGCATTTTCAACGGCACTAACGGTTCTGTCATTTGCGGCGGCTGCATCGCGGGCCATATCGGACCCGAACTGCAGAGACTGGGAATGTGTATTCGGTATCATGAAGACATCCTTTAACCGACGATACTGTATCCGCCGTCGATGGGATGGACCCCACCGGTGACGTTGAATGCTTCGCGACTGGCAAGAAAAGCGGCATAGGCACCGACATCCTCGATCGTCGCCAAATGGTGCGTGGGTGCTCGGGCGGCGGCATCTGACAGCAGGGCATCGAATTCAGCCAGCCCAGAGGCAGCCCGTGTTTGTAACGGGCCTGGCGACAAGGCGTGAACCGAGATACCCTTTGGCCCCAGCTCTGCAGCAGCATATCGAACAGCAGCTTCAAGCGCCGCTTTGACCGGGCCCATGATATTGTAATTCTCGACGACCCGGCTGGCACCCAGAAACGAGACCGTCATGCAGGTGCCGCCATGATCCATCAATGGCTCTGACAGACGGATCATACGCAAAAAAGAATGGACCGAGATATCCATGGCCAATGCAAACCCCTCGGCCGAGCTGTCCACAACGCGACCATGCAAATCATCACGCGGAGCAAACGCGATCGAATGCACCAGTGTATCCAGCCGACCCCACCGCGCGCGAATCTCATCAAACAGCGCCTGCGTCTGGTCTGGTTTTCGGACATCCAGCGGCATAACGATTTTTGCCCCGACCTGATCCGCGAGGCCTCGCACATGCGGTTCGGCCTTGTCATTGAGATAGGTCAATGCGACCTCGGCCCCCTGCGCATGCGGGGCGCGGGCACAACCCCAGGCAATCGACTGATCATTGGCCACGCCAATAACCAGCGCTTTCGTTCCATCCAGGCGGAACATGGTGCCGATCCTCTCGTTTTTTTCTGCGCTGCAGCATAGGCGATTCCACCCAATACCACAAAGTTTACGCTACGGCATCGCGTCCAAAACCGCCCATGCCGCAGCGCCGCATAACAAGAGAATGTAACAACCGCACAAGAGTTGTGCTGAATATCGGCGTGTTGCCAATCAGATGTCTAAAGTATGGTCTTTCTCCCAGCGTGAGAAATGGCTGACGAAGGAATTCCATTCCTGATGCTTCATCTTCAGGTAGGCGCTGGAAAATTCGTGCCCCATTGCCGCCTTCAGCCCCGCGTCACTGTCATAGGCGCGCAGCGCGTCCAGCATGTTCAGCGGCAGTTTCGGTGCGTCGGTTACAGTGTGACCCTCAGCATACATGTCGATATCATGACGCGGGCCGGGATCGGCTTTGGAGCGCAGCCCGGACAGCCCCGCCGCGATGATCACCGCCTGTAACAGGTACGGGTTTGCTGCACCGTCCGCCAAACGCAGCTCGAACCGGCCCGGACCGGGCACGCGCACCATATGGGTGCGGTTGTTGCCCGTCCACGTGACGGTATTGGGTGCCCAGGTCGCGCCCGACATGGTGCGCGGGGCATTGATGCGTTTGTAGCTGTTCACCGTGGGGTTGGTGATCGCAGCCAACGCGCTTGCATGTTTCATGATCCCGCCGAGGAAATGTTTGCCCTTCTCGCTCAGGCCCACTTCTCCGGTCGGGCCGTCGCCTTCGCCCGCGAATACGTTGGTCTTGGCATCAGCCCCCGGTGCATCCCAGACCGAGATATGGGCGTGACAGCCATTGCCCGTCAGCCCCTCGACCGGTTTGGGCATGAAGGTGGCGCGAAAGCCGTGTTTCTCGGCCACGGATTTGGTCATGAACTTAAAGAAGGAATGCTTGTCGGCGGTGCGCAGAACATCGTCGAATTCCCAGTTCATCTCGAACTGGCCATTGGCGTCCTCGTGGTCGTTCTGATAGGGTCCCCAGCCCAGATCCAACATATAGTCGCAGATCTCGCGCACCACGTCATAGCGGCGCATCACCGCCTGCTGGTCATAGCAGGGCTTGGCGGCGGTATCGAACGGATCGCTGATCTGCTCACCATCCGGGGTCAGCAGAAAAAACTCGGCCTCGACCCCGGTTTTGACATGCAGCCCTTCGGCGGCGGCTTCGTCGATCAGGCGGCGCAGCACGTTGCGCGGGGCTTGGGCCACGTCTTCACCTTCCATCACGCAATCGGCGGCGACCCACGCAACCTCGGGCTTCCAAGGCAGTTGAATGACCGAGGACGGATCGGGTACCGCCAACATGTCTGGGTGCGCCGGGGTCATGTCCAGATAAGTGGCGAACCCGGCAAAGCCTGCGCCTTCGATCTGCATCTCGGCGATGGCCTGCGCGGGGACCAGTTTGGCCCGTTGTCCACCGAACAGATCGGTGAACGAGATCATGAAGTATTTGACGCCTTTTTCCTTGGCGAAAGCAGCCAGATCTGTCGTCATGGTCGGCTTTCCTTTCCCTGTTGAATCCAAAAGAAAAGGCGCGACCCCGGTCAGGGTCGCGCCCGCTTGTCTCAGAACCCCGGCTTGCCCGGATACCAGTCTGTCCCCGCCAGAGGCACGCGCGCCATCGCGGCGGCCTCCATCGTCAGGGCGCACAGGTCTTCGGGTTCCAGATTGTGCAGATCGTTGTGACCGCAGGCGCGTGCGATGGTCTGCGCCTCAAGCGTCATGACCTTGAGGTAGTTCCGCAGACGCCGCCCGGCCTCGACCGGGTCAAGACGCGCGGCCAGTTCCGGGTCTTGCGTGGTGATGCCCGCCGGATCGCGGCCCTCGTGCCAGTCGTCATAGGCCCCGGTGGTGGTGCCCAGCTTCTGATACTCGGCCTCCCATTTCGGATCATTGTCGCCCAAAGCGATCAACGCCGCCGTGCCGATGGCCACCGCATCTGCACCCAGCGCCATCGCCTTGGCCACATCCGCGCCGTTGCGAATACCGCCCGAGATCACCAGCTGCACCTCGCGATGCACGCCCAGATCTTGCAGCGCCTGCACGGCGGGGCGGATACAGGCCAGCGTCGGGATGCCCACATGTTCGATGAACACATCCTGCGTGGCCGCGGTGCCGCCCTGCATCCCATCCATCACCACCACATCCGCGCCCGCCTTCACCGCCAGCGCCGTGTCATAATAGGGCCGCGTCGCGCCGACCTTGACGTAGATCGGCACCTGCCAGCCGGTGATTTCGCGCAGCTCTAAGATTTTTATCTCAAGGTCATCCGGGCCGGTCCAGTCCGGGTGCCGACAGGCCGAGCGCTGGTCGATCCCTTTGGGCAGGGTGCGCATTTCGGCCACGCGGTCGCTGATCTTTTGACCCAACAGCATGCCACCACCGCCGGGTTTTGCGCCCTGACCCACCACGATCTCGATCGCATCAGCCTTGCGCAGATCGTCGGGGTTCATGCCATAGCGCGAAGGCAGATACTGATAGACCAGTTTCGAGGAATGACCGCGTTCCTCGGGCGTCATGCCGCCGTCGCCAGTGGTGGTCGACGTGCCCGCAGCGGACGCGCCACGCCCCAGCGCTTCTTTCGCGGGGCCAGACAGCGCGCCGAAACTCATCCCTGCGATGGTGATCGGGATATCCAACTGGATCGGGTTCTTGGCAAAGCGCGTGCCCAGCGTAACGCTGGTGTCGCAGCGTTCGCGGTAACCTTCCAGCGGATAGCGGCTGACCGAGGCCCCCAGAAACAACAGGTCGTCGAAATGCGGCACCTTGCGTTTCGCGCCGCCGCCGCGAATGTCATAGATGCCCGTTGCCGCCGCGCGCCGGATTTCCGCGTTGACCGGGTTGGAAAACGTCGCAGACTGAATCGGCATCGTGCGTGGTGTGTGATCGTCCATAACAGTCTTCCTCAGTATTCTGCCGCGTTGTCGACATCGAAATTATACAGCTGACGGGCCGAGCCATAGCGTTTGAACTCTTCCGGCTTGGCATCCGCGCCTGCGCGATCCAGCAGGTCCGCCAGTAGGGTCAGATGCTCGGGGCGCATCTCTTTCTCGATACAATCCGCACCCAGGCTTTTGACCGAGCCGCGCACGAATAGCCGAGCCTCGTACAAGGAATCCCCCAGCGCGTCGCCCGCATCGCCGCAGACCACCAGCGTCCCCGCTTGCGCCATGAAGGCGGACATGTGGCCGATATTTCCATGCACCACGATGTCGATCCCCTTCATGGAAATCCCGCAGCGCGAGCTGGCATTGCCCTTGATCACCAGCAACCCGCCATGGCCCGTGGCCCCGGCGTACTGACTGGCGTCACCCTCGACGATCACTGTGCCCGACATCATGTTCTCGGCCACGCCCGGCCCGACCGAGCCTTCGACCCGAACGGTCGCCTGCTGGTTCATCCCCGCACAGTAGTACCCGGTCGAACCTTTGACCGTGACCTCAATCGGGGCATCCAGACCGACGGCGATGGCATGGCTGCCCTTGGGGTTCTGAACCTGCCACTGGGTCTGGTTCGTCTCGGTGCTTTGGGCCTGAAGGGCGGCGTTCAGTCCGCGCAGGCCCTGTTCGGCAACATCATAGCTCTGCATTTTAGTGGCTCCAGAAATAGACGGTTGCGGGTTCGGGTTCCCAGACGCGGGCATCCTCGATTCCCGGCAGGTTGACCAAGGCGCGGTACTCGCTGCCAAAGGCCACATATTGATCGGTTTCGGCCATTACCGCCGGTTTGCAGGCGATGGGGTCGCGAACCACGCCGAACCCATCCTTGGTGCCGACCACAAAGGTAAAGAACCCGTCGAGATCCTCAAGGCTACTTTCCAGCGCCTCACCCAGAGTGGCCCCGTTTTGCATTTTCCATGTCAGGTAGGCCGCGCCGACCTCGGTATCGTTCATGGATTCGATCCGCACGCCTTCACGCATCAGTTTGCGGCGTAGCGCATTGTGGTTGGACAGCGACCCGTTATGCACCAGACATTGATCTGCGCCGGTGTTGAACGGGTGCGCCCCTTCTGTGGTGACGGCGGATTCAGTGGCCATGCGTGTATGGCCAATCCCGTGGCTGCCGGACATCGAGGTCAATTGGAACCGCTCCGCCACCTCCCGAGGCAATCCAACTTCTTTGTAAATTTCGATCGCATCGCCGTCGGACATGATCCGCAGGCCAGGGCGCAATTCCCTCAGCGCCTGCCGCGCAGCGCTGACTTTGTCGTTGGCCATGCTCAGAACCGCATGAGTGTCATTGCGACCCAAGCTGACGGGGCTGGTCAAGACGTCGGCCAAATCTTCGGCCAGAGTCAGAAAATCCGCGTCCGGATTGTCGGATTGCACGGTGAGCTTTGCCTGATCTCCGACAGGTCCATAAATCGCGATCCCGGCGCTGTCCGGGCCGCGATCCGTCATTGTGATCAGCATTTCTGTCAGCATCGCGCCCAATTGAGGCTCGAGCGTTTTGTCCTTCAAAAAAAGGCCGACAATTCCACACATGTGTCAGCTTCTCCTGTGTTGAGTTGGGCAGACGCTAACACCCGAACTTCAGGTTATCAACAATGGGAAATTAATATTCATATCAGGAATATTTTGGGCTATCTATTTCCCCCGCATTCAAAAATCACAGAGGGCACCCCGCAAAACCTCAGCAGCGGTTTATCAATCGCCGAATCGTGACTAACGTTTTTGTGGATATGAGATGATCGACAGGTAGCGAGCTGGCAGTTTGCGCAGCACTTCGGGTCCGTGCGGTGCGTCCGCATCAAAGAACAACGTATCCCCCGGCTCGAGCAGATAAATTTGATCGCCGTGTCTGTAGTCGACTTCGCCTTCAAGCATGTAGAGCATTTCAATCCCGTCATGCTGGAACGTGGGGAAAGTGTCGGACTCTTCCGTCAGCGTGATCAGATAGGGTTCGACCACAACACCGCTGGCATTAGACCCCATATGACCCAAAAGGCTGTATTGATGGCCTGCGCGTGTCCCGGCTCTTTCTGTTTCAACGCCCTTTCCCGCTTTGGTGTGGGTTGCGTTTCGGGTTTCTTCATATCTGCGGAAAAAGGCAGTGATCGGTGTGCTTAGGGCATTGGCCAGAGATTGCAGCGTCGTCAATGAAGGCGATGTGTATCCGTTTTCGATTTTTGACAGCATACTGATGGACAATCCGGTCAGCCCCGACAATTCCGCAATTGTTACGCCCTGCTGTAACCTCAACGCGCGGATTTCCCGACCGATCGCCGTTTCGAGGTTCTTTTCACCGGGGTCCCTGACCTTGTGGGGATCCTGAGAAAACTGAAGTTTGGACCTATCGTTTGATGCTTTCACCAACCTATCCTTAACGCCTTTCGCTTCGCCGTTATCGCCTGCAATTTTCCTGAAGGGAAACATATTTTCAAAACTATATTCCTGCGCAACCTCCGGTGATTTGTGTTGACCGGCGATCTGATCTCGGGCAGTGACGCATTTGATGGTTCCCTGGGGCATGCTCCAGCGGTGAAAAGGGAATACGGTGAGGTTTAAGTGCCAAGTCCGTAACTGCCCCCGCAACTGTAGGCGGTGAGCGAAGCCAATATCCCACTGACATGAATAATGTCGGGAAGGGTGGCCAAGCCTCGACCCGCAAGTCAGGAGACCTGCCATCGCAACCGAAACCAACCCGGGGCGGGGCGTCCTGGAAGGAGGCTTGATGGTACCTCGTACGCCTTTATGCGCGACCGCGTTTCAGTACGGCCTCAGCGGCCGTGCAACAGGCGCTTGATGACCGGGCCCACTGATCATTTTGTTCTGATCTGCGCGACCTGTCAGGGTCTGGAGGCAGCGCAGCACATTGCGGATGCCTTGTGCCCTGAATTGCCTGCGGGTTTCGCAGTGCGTACAGTAGATTGTATGGCTGGATGCGATCACCCGGTCACCGTCGGATTTCAGGCCCCGGGAAAAGCCCAATACCTGTTTGGTGATATCGGCACCGAGCAGGAGCTGAATGCTCTTGCCCAATTCGCCGCGCAATACCTGGGCAGCGCGACTGGTTGGACAAAGGCCACAGACAGGCCTGCACCTCTGATAACCAAGACATTGGCGCGCATGCCGGCGTTGGCTGTTGGAGGAGCTCGATGATGACCAGACCCTTCCTGCAGGCGCGTGGTGTAGCCTACTATTCTTTTCACGGTGAAGTTCTGTTGCAGGACATCTCGTTCGATCTGGAAGAGGGGTCGGTTCTGGCCATTGCCGGTCCGAATGGCGCTGGCAAAACCACTCTGCTGAACTTACTATGTGGCGCTGAAGCTCTGTCCGAAGGCGACGTTCTGGTGCAAGAGCAGAGCTTGAAGACATTGTCAGCGACGGAGCGCGCCCGAAAAATTGCCGTCGTCAGTCAGCAAGAATATCCCGATGGGCGGTTGCATCTGCGTGACTATGTGGCACTTGGGCAAATTCCAATTCGCTCGGACCGCTCCTCTGAAGATCACGCAAACGACTTGACGCGAATTCTGGACCTGACCGGCCTTTTGGAGCTTGCCGACAAGCGCATGGCAGTGTTGTCGGGTGGCGAACGTCAGCGCGCCCATATCGCGCGTGCGCTGGCGCAGAACCCTACTCTTCTGTTTTTGGACGAACCGACGAACCATTTGGATCCCGACGCCAAAGGGCGGATGTTATCGCTGGTCGCTGGACTGGGGATAACCGTCATAATGATTGTCCATGACATTGTCATGATCCCCGAATTCGCCACCCATGTCGCGTTGATGAAATCTACCCGGCTGACCGGGTTTGGCCCTGTTTCCGAGGTCCTGACGACTCAACATGTGCGCGACACGTTCGGCGTCGACTACTTATTCTTTCAGCACGACGGTCGGATGATCCCCGCGCTGGACATACGAAAAACCACTGTTTCCCAACCCTCCAGGAGATTTCCAAAATGAAACATATCTTGTCCGTGGCTCTGGTTATAGCCATGGCGAGCGGTGTTGCCGCGCATGAAGTGACCGTAGACAATTGTGGTGAACCGCTGGTGTTTGAAACCCAGCCCGAACGGTTGGTCGTACATGACATGAACATGACAGACATGGCCTTTGCGCTGGGTCTGCAAGACAAAATCGTCGGTCTCACGGGCATCACCGGCTGGTACAAAACCAGTCCTGAATTCGACACGCTACGTGGAGATATCCCCGAACTGGCCCCGAAATATCCCTCGGTGGAAAACATTGTAGCGGTAGAACCCGATCTGTTTTTCGCTGGATGGTACTATGGAATGCGTCCCGGTGGAGATGTAACGCCAGAAACACTTGCCCCGTTCGGGATCAAAACCATGATCCTGACTGAAAGCTGCGTTCATCTGCATAAAGACCGCCCCGAGGCCAGCATGGACCTTTTGTTTGACGACATTCTGCGACTGGGCAAAGTCATGCATGTCGAAGACAAGGCCGAAGCGCTTGTATCTGGTTGGAAGGATGAACTGACCGCAATCGAGGCACAAACCGCAGACTTACCGAAACCTCGAGTGTTTCTGTTGGATGGCCCGGCGGACGCTCCGTTCACTGCCGGGAAATACGCAATCCCCAACGCAATGATAGCAGCGGCGGGTGGTCTCAACGTTACCCGTGATATGGACACAAGCTGGGGTCGCACGTCGTGGGAAACCGTGGCAGCCGCGAACCCTGAATTTCTAGTGCTGTTGGATTATCAAACCGGAAACGGAGCAGCGGATACGTTCAAGTTTCTGCAAGAACATCCTGTGATGTCACAAACCGACGCGGTCAAAAACGAGCGCTGGATCGGTTTGCGGTACGAAGAATTGACACCTGGGCCGGCAAACATTCAGGCCATCGCAAAATTGGCAGCGGCCATGCGCACGGGCCTGAACTGATTTGGGCCGTCTGGGGCTGACACTTTTGATGGGGGTGGCCATTCTGGCCGCCCTTCTTCTGGTTTCGACAATCTACGGAACCACATCCATTCCTCTGTCCGATACGGTCTCAGCTATTCTGCTCGGCGCTGGTGTGATCGAGGGAGACATGTCACCCCTTCACCGTATCGTCTTCGACCTGCGCCTGCCCCGCGCGCTTTTTGCCGCCGTGATCGGCGCTGGCCTTGGAATTGTTGGAGTTGTGCTGCAAACGACTACCCGAAACGATCTGGCCGACCCGTTCCTGTTCGGCCTGTCCTCCGGTGCGGCGGCGGGGGCAGTGTTCGTCATTACGGTGACTGGTGACATACTGGGGTTCTGGACTTTGCCGATAGCAGCATTTTGTGGGGGTCTCGTGGCCTCGGGCATTGTGCTGGCTCTGGTCCACGGGCTGCGAACCAGTGCACCGGAAAAGCTCATCCTGGCTGGGCTTGCCGTGTCGTTTCTGTTCTCGGCGTTGACTAATTACCTGATTTTCGCAGGTGACAACCGTGCTGCGCATTCTGTCATCTTCTGGATGCTGGGCGGATTGGGTCTGGCGCGCTGGGAAACCTTTCCGCTCGTCTGCGCCGGTTTGGTCCTGATTCTGGCCTATTCACTATATCGCAGCCGTTGGCTGGACGCCTTGTTGACCGGTGACATGACGGCGTCAACACTGGGTGTCCCGGTTCAGTCGCTGCGTTTCAAAATGTTCTTCGTTGCCGCTTTGGCTACGGCTGTATTTGTCTCAGTCGCCGGGGTGATCGGGTTCGTCGGGCTGATGGTTCCGCATATCGCGCGCGGAATTGCCGGACCACTGCACACCCACTTAATCCCTGCGGCCGCAGTGGTCGGCGCTGTTTTGCTGACCGGGTCCGATATCCTCAGCAGGCTGCTGCTGGCCCCGCAAGAACTGCCGGTCGGCATAGTGACCACCTCGTTAGGGTCCGTTTTCGTGTTCATTTTGTTGCTGAGAACTGCAAACGCGAAGCGGTAGATTACACGGAACCTGTTTACGCATTCTTGGGCTGAAAACTGTGATCACCAATCAAATTCCGACATTCATTTAAAAATATATCCTAGATCAACCTTAATAGTGCCCAAAAAATGATCTAAATCAAAACCGGCTCGTTTCAAAAAAGCTAATCGGAAATTAGTAAACAAAAGAAACGACGAGAGCCAGGTCAAAAATGGACCCAGTGACGACCCGTCGCGCGTTCCTGCGCGCCCGATTTCACGAAGAGGACGGCAAAACAGCCCGGCCTCCGGGATCGGACGGCCGTGTCTTTTATGATGATTGCACAAAATGCCAAGACTGCGTCGAGGCTTGCCCCGAAGGCGTTCTTTCAATCGCGGCAGATGGATTTCCCGCGTTCACTCCAACCGAAAATCCCTGCACGTTTTGCGGCGCGTGCGCTGAAGCCTGCCCAACACCGGCGCTTGATATCGGCCGATTGGCCCTGTGGCCATGGCGCGCGTCGCTTGAAAAGCAAGCATGCCTATCCATGAACGGCGTCAGCTGTCGCATCTGTCAGGATAATTGCGAGCAGAATGCAATCCGATTTTCGCTCCAAACCCAAGGGCGCGCGGAACCCGCTTTGAATGTTGACGCGTGCAATGGATGCGGATTGTGCGAGGCGCTTTGTCCTGCTGACGCACTTACACTGAAGCACAACCCTCAACCTCAAATGGAAGCGATACAATGAACATCTGCGGTTGCCTTGCCCATGTCGCGCCGGACTATGCCGCCAATGCGGCGCAATCCATGGCCGCAACTCCGGGCGTCGAACTCCACGCCCAGACCGAAGACGGCCGTTTCGTCGTCGTTGTCGAAGATACCCCTGAACGCCTTGCGTCCGAGACCATCATGGATCTGCACCAGATCCCGGGGGTCGTGTCTCTGACGTTGACCTATCACCATTTCGAGGACCTCGCAGAGACCCGCCCGCGTCCCGATGCCCCAAGCCAAACCACCAGCCGGAGGCTCACGCTATGACACATTCTGAATCACGCCGGACATTCCTCAAGGCCACTGCGGCCACAGCCACGGCCTCGGCCGCCGGTATTCCGCTGGCCACAGGCGCGGCCGACGCTCAGGCGGCGACGCCGGATATCCGCTGGGACAAGGCCGCGTGCCGGTTCTGCGGAACGGGCTGTTCCGTTCTGGTCGGCACCAAGGAAGGCCGCGTTGTGGCCACTCAGGGCGACCCGGACGCGCCGGTGAACCGCGGCCTGAATTGTATCAAGGGCTATTTCCTGTCCAAGATCATGTATGGCAAAGACCGCCTGACCACTCCGCTGCTGCGCAAGACCAATGGCGAATACGACAAGAATGGCGAGTTCGAACCAGTCAGCTGGGACGAAGCCTTTGATGTCATGGCCGCCAAATGGAAAGAGGCACTGGCCAAGAAAGGTCCGACCAGCGTGGGCATGTTCGGCTCGGGTCAGTGGACGGTCTGGGAAGGCTATGCCGCTGCCAAGATGATGAAGGCGGGTTTCCGGTCGAACAATATCGACCCCAACGCGCGGCACTGCATGGCATCCGCTGTGGTGGGCTTTATCCGCACCTTCGGTATTGATGAGCCGATGGGCTGCTATGACGATTTCGAACACGCAGACACGTTCGTTCTGTGGGGCTCGAACATGGCCGAAATGCACCCGATCCTGTGGTCGCGCCTGACCGATACGCGCCTGACCAAACCAGGGTCCGAAGTGCATGTACTGTCGACTTACGAGCATCGTTCGTTCGAGCTGGCCGACAATGGTATGGTTTTCAAACCGCAAACCGATCTGGCGATCCTGAACTATATCGCCAATTACATCATCCAGAACGGCGCCGTGAACGAAGAGTTCGTCAAGAACCACGTCAACATCACCAAAACGGCCACCGATATCGGGTACGGCCTGCGCGACAATCACCCGCTGCAGGAAGCCGCCGAAAACCCCAATGTCGGCAAAATGGAACCGATCAGCTTCGAGGAATATGCCGAAGCGGTTTCCAAATACACGCTTGAGTACACGTCCGAACTGTCCGGCGTTCCTGCCGACAAGCTGGAGCGTCTGGCCAAGCAATACGCCGACCCCAACCGCAAGGTCATGAGCCTGTGGACCATGGGCTTCAACCAGCACACACGCGGGTCGTGGGTGAACTCGTTGATGTATAACGTCCACCTGCTGGTGGGTAAGATCTCTGAGCCCGGCAACTCGCCGTTCTCGCTGACCGGTCAGCCTTCGGCCTGCGGTACGGCGCGTGAGGTCGGCACCTTTGCCCACCGTCTGCCCGCCGACATGGTGGTCATGAACGACAAGCACCGCGAGATTTGCGAGACCGCGTGGAACGTGCCCGCAGGCACCATCCCGGCGAAACCCGGTTTCCACGCAGTGTTGCAACACCGCAAGCTGAAAGATGGCGACCTGAACGCCTATTGGGTGCAATGCACCAACAACATGCAGGCCGCGCCCAACATCAACGAGGAAGGCTATCCCGGCTATCGCAATCCGGAAAACTTCATCACCGTGTCGGACCCCTACCCGACCGTCACCGCCGTCTCTGCTGACCTGATACTGCCCACCGCCATGTGGGTCGAGAAGGAAGGCGCCTATGGCAACGCGGAACGCCGCACCCAGTTCTGGCGCCAACAGGTCAAGGCACCGGGCGAGGCCAAGTCGGATGTCTGGCAGGTCATGGAATTCTCGAAACGCTTCACCGTCGAAGAGGTCTGGGGCGAGGAATTGCTGGCCACCATGCCTGAACATCGCGGCAAGACCATGTATGACGTGTTGTTTGCCAATGGCGTGGTCGACCAATACCCGCTGTCGGAAACCGCCGAAGGGTTCGACAATGACGAATCCGAGCACTTTGGCTACTACGTCCAGAAAGGTCTGTTCGAGGAATATGCCGAGTTCGGTCGTGGCCACGCGCACGATCTGGCCCCGTTCGAGACCTACCACCAGGCCCGTGGTCTGCGCTGGCCGGTCGTGGACGGTAAGGAAACACTCTATCGTTTCCGCGAAGGCTATGACCCTTACGTGCCCGAAGGCGCGGGCGTGAAGTTCTATGGCAAGAAGGACGGCAAGGCGAACATCATCTTTGCCCCCTATGAACCCGCCGCAGAAGAACCGGATGCAGAATACGACCTGTGGCTGTGTACCGGACGTGTGCTGGAACATTGGCACACCGGTTCGATGACCCGCCGGGTGCCTGAACTGCACCGGGCCTTCCCTTCGGCTGTTGTGTTCATGCACCCCGAGGACGCACGGGACCGTGGCCTGCGGCGCGGGCAAGAGATCGTGATCTCGACCCGTCGCGGCGAAGTAACCAGCCGCGTCGAGACGCGCGGACGCAACAAGGCCCCGCGTGGCTTGGTCTTCATGCCGTTCTTTGACGAACACCAGCTGACCAACAAGCTGGTTCTGGACGCGACCTGCCCGCTGTCGAAGGAAACCGACTTCAAGAAATGCGCCTGTAAGGTCGAGCGCGCGTAAGAGACTGGCAAGGCAAAGGTAAGACCCATGTCTGGTGTTGGCTCTCCCCTCTCGCCGCAGCGGCGCCGGTTCCTTCAGGACTCGGCGCGCGCCGCGGGCGGCTGCGTGGCGGCCGGGTCCTTGTTGGCCTGGCTGGCGCGCGACGCGCGGGCTTTGCCGGCCGAGGCCTTGCGTCCCCCCGGTGCCTTGCCGGAACAAGACTTCCTGTCCGCCTGTATCCGTTGCGGTCTGTGCGTGCGGGATTGCCCCTATAACACGCTAAAGCTGGCCGAGCTTGGCGTCGATGCCGTCGCCACCGGCACACCCTATTTCACCGCGCGCGACGTGCCCTGTGAGATGTGCGACGACATTCCCTGTGTCGCCGCCTGCCCCACCGGGGCGCTGGACCCCACGCTGGACAATATCGACGACGCCGAGATGGGCGTGGCCGTTCTGGTCGATCAGGAAAACTGCCTGAACTTTCAGGGCCTGCGCTGCGATGTCTGCTACCGGGTCTGCCCGGTGATTGACGAAGCGATCACGCTCGAGACCGCGCACAACACCCGTTCGGGCCACCATGCGCTGTTCATTCCCACCGTTCATGCCGACCGCTGCACCGGCTGTGGCATGTGCGAGAAAAGCTGCGTTCTGCCAGAGGCAGCGATCAAGGTTCTGCCCGCCCGGCTGGCGCGCGGCAGCAGTGCCGACCACTATCGCAAAGGCTGGGAAGAAAAAGCCGCCAAAGGCGCACCAGTGGTCGAAGGCATCATCGACCTGCCTGACCGCCTACCCGGACCGGGCACCGACAATCTGGTCACGCCGGGTGGATTTGCACCCGATTACAACTTGCCGGGGGCTGGACAATGAGTGCACGCACACATCTCCCCGTCGGCCAGGAGGCAATCGAAGCCAAAGGCTGGATCGGCGCGCACAAGTACCTGCTGCTGCGCCGTGCCTCTCAACTGTTCTTTCTGGTCCTGTTTTTGCTGGGCCCGTGGTTTGGCATCTGGATCGTTCAGGGCACGCTGGCCGGGTCGCTGACCCTTGGCGTGTTGCCGCTGACCGACCCGCTTGTGCTGCTGCAAAGCGTGGTTGCCGGGCACTGGCCCGAGCTGACCGCCCTGATCGGAGGCCTGATAGTCCTGGTCGCCTACGCGCTGATCGGCGGTCGCGTCTATTGTTCCTGGGTCTGCCCGATCAACCCCGTAACCGATGCCGCCCATTGGCTGCATCGCAAGCTGGACCTGCCCAAAGGCTGGCAACCCAAACGCGGTACCCGGCTGTGGATCCTAGCTACGGTGCTGATCGTCTCGGGTCTGACCGGCGTCATTGCGTGGGAGCTGATCAACCCGATCACCATGCTGCATCGCGGGCTGATTTTCGGCGCGGGCTTTGTCTGGGCGATGATCGTTGCAATCTTCTTCTTCGACCTGTTCGTGTCACGCCACGGATGGTGCGGGCACCTGTGTCCGGTCGGGGCTTTCTATGGCCTGATCGGCACCAAAGCGATGTTGCGTGTCAGCGCGCCCAATCGCGCAGCCTGTGACGACTGCATGGATTGCTTTGCCGTTTGCCCGGAAAACCAAGTCATCTCACCCGCGTTACGCGGCAAAACAGGCACCACACCGCTGATCCTGTCGCCCGACTGCACGAATTGCGGCCGCTGTATCGATGTCTGCGCGGTCGATGTCTTCAAGTTTACTCACCGGTTCGACGACCAGGTCGCCGCGCCTTTCGATCCCGTTCCCGCGCCCGAGAGGCGCGCAGCCAGACCTACCTAAGGGAGTGCCAAGATGAACAAGCCAATCCTGACCGGCGTCGCCGCCTTGATCCCCGTCATCCTTCTGAGTGGGTTCGCCCTTGCCCAATCCGCGCAAGTCGAAGCCTTGCGCGGGGCCGAGGTTGATGAACCCGTTCCACTCGATCAGGTCCACCGCACTATCGAAGGGCGTATGCAGAGGAATTACCGGCAGCAACCTCCACTGATCCCGCATTCAATCGACCAGTACCAGATTGATCTGCGGACCAACCAATGCCTGTCCTGTCACGACTGGACAAAGGCCGGTGAGCGAAATGCACCAACCTTGTCGATGACGCACTACCTGGATCGCGAAGGACGTGAACTGGATCAAATCGCCGGTACTCGGTACTTCTGCAATCAGTGTCATGTTCCGCAGGCAGACACGCCCGCGCTCGTCGACAATGTTTTTGAACCTTCTTCCGGAAACTGATCCAACGCTTGACTGAAAGGAGCACCGACATGGCAGACTCCCCCGAAAAACGCGGCTGGATTGGCCGCATCTGGAACGCGATCTGGACACCGGCCGTCATGTTCAGCTCGGGTTTTCTGGTGCTGGCAGGTTTTCTGGCTGGCATCCTGTTCTGGGGCGGGTTCCACTGGACCCTGGAACTGACCAATACCGAGGAATTCTGCACCTCGTGTCACACGATGGAGACCAATCTGGGCGAATACCGCGAAACGGTTCACTATAACAACCACTCGGGCGTCCGGGCGATTTGTTCGGATTGTCACGTTCCCCATGAATGGAACCACAAAATCAAGGCCAAGATCATGGCTGTCAAAGACGTTTATCATGAATTGGCTGGCACAATCAGTACGCCTGAAAAATACGAAGACCATCGTCTGAGTATGGCCTCGGCTGTGTGGAAAAAGATGAAGGCATCGGACAGTCGCGAATGCCGCAACTGCCATAACTTCGACTACATGGACTTCACTATTCAGGAAACCCGCGCCGCGTCCGAACACCAAAGGGCGATCGACAACAACATGACATGCATCGACTGCCATCAGGGCATCGCACACAGCCTGCCGCCCGGATACCTGGAACAATACCAAGAGGTGACGGAAACTCTGGCGAGCAAAGCGTCTGGAACGCTGCAAGATCAGGTTGCTGACGGCAGCGCAGAAATCCGGTCATTCCTGACCAAGCAGGCCGACTGAGAAAGGGCACGATATGCTTGAACTTCTGGGAACAATCGGCGCCAACATTATCAGCCTGCCGGGCATCTTGGGCCTTGCGCTGGGTATGATGACCCGCAACCTGATGCTAGGCGCGGTTATGGGCGGTGTCGTCGGTGTGCTTGAAACGCTTATCTTTGCACACTGGTCCTTTGCCAATATCCAGACCATCGAATTGGTTATCGCAGTTGTCGTCGGCTTCTGTGCCGGAGCACTTGGATCGGCGATCCGCGTCAAAGGTGCGACTGTCTAACTAAACGGTATCGGCGACGCGAACCACCGCGTCGCCTACGCGCTTCCCGTTGCGCGCCTGAACGCTCAACTTGATCCAAAACCGTTTCCGCCGCATGATCCTGAAATGGGTTTTGAAGTCGGAACATGGCTGCAAGAACTTGGGATGGGTCAGTACACCGATGCGTTTCGGCAAAATGACGTCGATGCGCGTGCGCTGCCTCTGCTTACGAATGACGACCTCAAGGAAATAGGGGTGTCATTGGGCCACAGGAAAATCCTGCTGGCTGCCATTCAGGAATTCGATCAACAAGACCATGTCGATTCTTCGGCTACTTCTTTGCTTCCGGATCAAGCGGTCAAAAACGATGAGGCCGAACGCAGGCATCTGACGGTGTTCTTCGCTGATCTTGTCGGCTCGACAGAACTGACGAACCAATTGGACCCCGAAGACATGCGCCTGCTGTTGCAAACCTATCAGGACGCAGTTGCAGGTGCGGTATCGCGCTATGGCGGCTTCGTCGCCAAGTATCTTGGCGATGGATTGCTGGTCTTTTTTGGTTGGCCGCGTGCATTCGAGGACCACGCCTTGCGCGCGGTTAAGGCCGGTTTGGAGGCTATATCCCGCGTTCAAAAGCTCCGGACACCTTCCGGTCAACCGCTGGCCGCACGTATAGGCATCGCAAGTGGCGATGTAGTTGTTGGCGATACAATCGGCGAAAACACACATGAAGAAGGCGCGATGACGGGTCCAATCCTCAACCTTGCTGCTCGGTTGCAGGAAAAAGCCCCGCCGAACACGGTTGTTCTGACACAAGAGGATTCGCAAGCGATGCTGCATCGTATTTTCGAATTCTCGTCGCTTGGGCGCGTCGAACTTAAGGGATTTGAAGACCCCCGAGAGCTCTTGCAGGTGGTTAGTGAAAGGCAAGCTGAAAGCCGGTTTAAAGCAGCACATCGTGATGACGGATCAAACCAGCTTGTTGGGCGCAGTTCCGAAAAGGGTATCCTGCAACAAACCTGGCTTCGCGCTCACGCAGGACAGGGTGAAGTCATTCTGCTGACCGGAGAAGCGGGCATAGGTAAATCACGCCTGACAGAAGAATTTCTGAACGACGTTACGAAGGCCGGTCAGGCTGATATCATCAGACTGAATTGCTCGCCTTATCTAACCAGTAGTCCGTTCCATCCTGTAACCGAGCGGATATCACAGGATGCAGGAGTGGAGCCAGGATTCGACGATGACCAGGTGTTGCGCCACGTCCGGGCCATGCTCGAAGCGCGGCAAGGCATCGACTTGGATCAGGTTCTTCCCGTTTTTGCAGCGTTGGTCGCCCCCGCAAGCGCATTGGCTCGGGATATTCTGGACCTGTCCCCGCAGGAACAGCGCGACATAACCGTGCAAACGTTGATAAAAACGGTGCAGGCGCGGTCGCAGGTTAAACCGGTCGTTCTGTGCGTGGAGGATGCGCATTGGATCGACCCGTCGACGAACGCCTTGCTTGATCGGTTCCGGGCGATCTGCGCAGATTTGCCGCTGATGATCCTGATCACTCACCGCCCTGGCTGGGAACTACAGCGCGACGCCGGTGATGCGCACGTCCAGACCCTGCACCTGCGTCGTTTCAACTTTGAACAGGTTGAAAACCTGATCCAAAACATATCGGGCCAGTCACCAGACGCGTCTCTGGTTCGCCTGATCATGGAAAAAACCGACGGCGTGCCTCTATTCGTCGAAGAACTTACCAGCGCATATATGGAAGCCGGAGAGGAAAATCTGGCCGTTCCGTCTTCGTTGAAGGGCGCATTGATGGCCAGGCTCGACGCCGTGTCGCCAGAGGCAAAGCAAATGGCGTTGACAGGCGCGGTCATCGGTCGCGAGTTTCCGCTGGACCTTCTGGCGGAGGCAATTGATCTGGAAAGACCGGACCTGCAGTCGGGGCTGGCAGAACTGGTGGAAACGGGACTGGTGTTCGAAAGCGGACACAGCGGCGGCCAATTTGTTTTCCGGCATGCCCTGATCCGCGATACCGCATACCAATCCATGCTGTCTGCGACCCGAAGAGCCCAACACGCAAACGTAGCCAAGGCCCTGACACGTCTGCGATCAGCCGAGATTGCGCGCCGACCTGAATTGGTCGCAAGGCATTTGACCGAAGCGGAAGACTGGCAGGTTGCGTTCACGCAATGGAAATTGGCAACAGAAATGGCCCTTGCCCGATCTGCCAGCCAAGAAGCGATGACCAACGCGACCGAGGCACTTAATGCTGCAGAGAACCTTGGAACGCAAAACAGCGCCGAAACAATCACGGCGATGGTTCTGGTTGGGCGCAGCTACGACAGCCTCGGGGATCTGCCTCAAGGGATTGCCAAGCTCAAACAAGCCTCCGACGCGGCCCGCACACTGGGACATGCCGAACTGTCCGCAGACATTGCGCAGCACTTCGCGGATTCGTGCATGATGTCCAGCCAACGTCACAATGAGGCGATCTCATTGTGCCTTGAGGCACTGAACGGTCTGCCCGAAGACGACGAAAGACGCCAGTGCCAGTTGATGAGCCAACTCGCCCGGGCCTATATGTTTATCGGTCAGTTTAATGAAGGGGCGGAGTACGGCCACCGCGCCATGAAACTGGCGGCAAATCTCGGTGACTACAAATCGCAGTTCTCCGTCATGATGATGCGTTTTGGTGCCCCGTTTGTGGCTCGGCAGGATGAAGAGGCACGAAATTGGCGGCAAAACCTGCAAGCCATGCACGACGTAGCCGAAAAACTGGGCACGATTGACCAAGGGCGCGACCGGACCCTCAGCCTGTTTGTTGGGGCCGAGATGGCTGACAGGGTTATGCTTGACCGCTCGCTCAAGCTGCTGACAGAGGTCTCGCAAAAGGACAATCACCTGCAGCTTTACTGGGTTCAAATCCACGCGCGCGCGATGGTTGCCATCATGGAAGGCGCATGGCAACAAGCCGAAGCATTCGCGACTGAGGCTGTAAAGATCGGCCGAAAAACCCACGGCAAACACATCGAAGGTGTGTTCGGCGTGCAGATGTTCACGATCCGACGCGAACAGAACCGGCTTCACGAGGTCGCTCCGGTAATTAAGAAACTGATGGAGGAAGACCCCGACGACATCACTTGGAAACCTGGCTTTGGTCTTATCGCCGCCGAGTTGGGCTATTCCGACCCGGCGGAGCGGATTCTCAACGAATTGGCGGCAAAAGGGTTCGACCTACCGGCAGATGCCATGTATTCAACTACGCTGTCATATCTTGCAGATATTTGCGTCGCGGTTGGCAGGCAAGACCATGCGCAAACGCTGTTCGACCTGCTTTTGCCCTACGAGGACCTGACGATCACTGCTGGTGCCACCACCGTTTGCACCGGGGCGGCCGCACGCCGGCTAGGCAATCTGGCAACCTTGCTGGGCGATCGCGACATCGCGGAACATATGCTGACCAAAGCAATCGAGATCGACACAAATATGGCCAGTCCGCCTTGGATCGCGCACAGCAAGGCTTCATACGCGTCTGCTTTGCGAAAATTCGGGCATAAGCAGAACCCCGAACATGCGTTTCACCTAGAGGCCGAAGCGTTGGCAATCGCACAGAATTTGGGTATGATTTCCCTTATGTCTAAGCTTGAAGGAACAGTCACTTAGTTCATGAACGCATGCCCTGGGGGTGCATATGCCAAGATATATTATTGAACGCCATTTCGCCGAACAGCTGAATATCACGGACGACGGCAAAGCGCACATCAAGGAAATTAACGATGAGGAGGGGGTCGAATGGATCTTCTCGTTCCTTAGTGCCGATAAACGCAAAACCTATTGTCTTTACGAAGCGCCTGACGAGGAAAGCCTGAGAAAGGCAGCCGCGCGCCTGAATATTCCGGCAGATGTTATAACTCCGGTAGATCGGATAGATCCGGGAGTTTTTGCGTAAGACGCAATAATTGAAACTCCAATTTCTATCAGAGGCAAGTGGCAAGAGACCTTCCATTATTAAGGAAGGCATCGAATATGTTCGACGTAAAAACTCTGCATGGGACTTCGGCCCAAGTTGACCAGTCTTCACTGGATGATCTTAGTGCGGCTTTACGCGGTGGCGTGTATTGCGAAGGCACTGCGGAATACGACGCAGCACGCACAACATGGAACAGTATCGTGGATCGCCATCCTGGATTCGTCATTCAGGCTTTGGGTGCAAGCGACGTACAAAAGGCAGTGAATTTTGTAAGGGACGCTGGTCTGGTCATGTCAGTTCGGTCGGGCGGACATCAGATCGCCGGTCACGCTGTTGCTGACGATGCGGTTATGCTGGACTTGTCCCAGATGCGATCGGTCCACGTAGACCCGATGGCCAGAACCGCTCGGGTCGCACCTGGCGCCTTGCTTGGCGACGTTGACCGCGAGACGCAGGCCCACGGCTTGGCCGTTCCGCTCGGGATCAACTCGACAACCGGAACAGCCGGATTGACCCTGGGCGGAGGTTTCGGCTGGACCACACGCAGGTTTGGAATGACCATCGACAATCTGCTTTCAGCCGAAGTCGTCACGGCGGAAGGTATGATCGTCACTGCATCACCGTCCAGCCACCCCGATCTTTTCTGGGCAATCCGTGGTGGCGGGGGGAATTTCGGCGTCGTCACCTCGTTTGAATTCCAACTGCATCCTCTCGGTCCTCAGGTCCTATCCGGACTGATTGTTCACCCCATCGAAGCCGCGCCAGATTTGTTGGCCGAGTATGTGCAAATAGCGGATTCTGCCCCCGATGAATTGACAGTCTGGAGCGTGATGCGCAAAGCGCCCCCTCTGCCCTTCCTGCCTGACGAATGGCACGGGCGGGAAGTTCTGATCTTTGCCGCCTGCTATGCCGGCCCCATGGGAGATGGCGAGGACGCCATGAAGGAGTTACGCGGGTTGGGCTCTCCGATTGCGGATGTCATTTCGCCCCACGCCTTTGTGGACTGGCAGGCGGCGTTTGACCCTCTTTTGACACCGGGTGCGCGGAACTACTGGAAAAGTCACGATTTCAGCACGTTAACATCAGATGCGATAACGGGGTTGCTGAATGGTATCTCCAGCTTGCCCGACCCGGCATGCGAGGTGTTTATTGCGCATGTGGGCGGTGCCATGGCCCGCGTGTCTTCCGACGCCACCGCATATCCGGAACGGTCCGCGCATTTCATCATGAACGTCCACACCCGGTGGGAGGACCCGCAAAAAGACGACGAATGCATTGCATGGGCACGCGCCCTCTATGATCGTATGACGCCCCATGCCACCGGCAGCGCCTATGTCAATTTCATGCCCGAAGATGAGGCCGATCACATGGCCGGTGCCTACGGTGAAAACGGGATGAGACTGGCCAAGGTCAAGGCGCAATATGATCCGGAAAACCTGTTCAGGCTTAACCACAATATTCTGCCCGCCTGACGCGTGGCGCTATACGGGAAAAGATGATCGGGCCAACCAGCTGCTGAGGTCTTTCTCTGCTGCGACGATGGCTTCGTTGTTGAGAATCTGAGACGTCATTGCTTTTGATACGGCGCGGACACGTTTGTTGATCGCGACATCGCCGGCATCAATCAGCAAATCGTTCACATCCAGTTTTTCGTATATCGAAAGCAACCGGTTTTGTATCGTGCGCAGCGCCAATTTGCGACGGGCAGCAATCGCCTTATCCGGCAGGCCAAGTGCCAAATCGGTCAGGATGGCTAGTTCAACCTCGGTCAGGGCTTCTCCGGATCGGTTTTGATCCCTTTGAATCTGATGAATCTCGCGATCCACCATGATCTGGGCTTCAAGCAAAACCGCCCGCAAAGCCAGATGCATCCGGGATGGGCTGGCCGTCTTTAGGACATAACCATAAGCCGCCTCTTTCGGCACGATCCGAGCAATGCCGCGCAAGTAAGCCTCATCCGAATAGTTCGACCAGAATAGAATACGCGTGTCAGGTCGTTCTGACCAAATGGTGCGTGCGGCCTCGATACCATTGCGCTCTTTCATGCGCAGGTCCATGACAATGGCTTCAACGGCGTCCTGACGGGCCTGAATTTCTCCGTCCCGGCCATTTGTCGCCAGACTCACCTCTGACGCTTCGGGCAACGCTTCCTGAACCAATTCCTTCAAGTAATTGGCATGCATCGCGTCGTCTTCGACCAACAGAACTTTCATGCACTCACCTTTCTGTTGGGGCATTCGGACACCGGAAGACAAACACTGATTTCAGTGCCTTCAGAACACCGAATATCAAACTGCGCAGCGATCAATCTGGCGCGTGTGCGCATATGGGTCAGACCACCAGACGCCTTTTTTGTCTCGAGTGCGGAGGCGCTTGCGCCATTGTCCCTGATCCGCAAGTGAAGCCCTTCGCGACATTCGATCTCGACCAGGATCGAAGAAGCATCCGCATGGCGTACAGCATTGTTGATGGCTTCTTGCGCAATCCGAAACAAAGCGATCCGCTTGGTTTGTGGCAGGTCATCTATCAGACCATCAGAAAAATCACGCACGTCAATCTCGATGTCCTGATCGGTGCCTACCGCGCGCTCTAAATGAGTTCGGACAGCGTGTTGAAAGCCAAACAGTTCCAACAACGATGGAATGGACGTGTCGATTATTTCTCGCAGACCCTGAATGCAGATCTGCAAATTGCCGCGGAGCGCTTCGATGTCTTTAACTGTCTTACACCGCTCCAACTCACGACTGATACGGGTCATGTCGGCCAAAGTCTGATCATGCAGATCCATGCCGATGCGCTGACGTTCCAGTTCCAACGCGTCTGTCAGGCTTAGCGCACCCAGACGCAACCCTTCCTCGCGTGCCTGCAACTCGGCGCGCATGATCGCTTCGCGCCGCGTTTGTTCATTTGCACGCAAGGCATAGAAATATGGGGCAAGGATATCTGCGATATTGCGGACTTGTTCCAAGGCTTGTTCATCGTAGAAATCCGGCTTTCGGGAAGAACAGTTCAGTGCCCCGATTGTACGGCCAAGTACCTTCATCGCAACATTCACACGGCTGCGCATTTCATGCCTGATGATGGGTCCGCAGTCTGCGCCTTCGAAAACGTATCGCGGGTCCTCCAAGGCATTTCCAGTGAGTAGACTGTCACATTCGCCGCGCAATATATCGCGTACCGGAGATACCTCGACAGGAGCCCGCGTACGGCTCCAACTTGTGCGAAGACCTACTTCGTAGCTTGTGTTCCAGTATCCTTTGTCGTCGATGAGACAGACATCCAAATGATCGACCTGCAGAATCCGGTCAATCTCGGACTTGACCGAGCGCAGCGCGGATTTGATGTCCAGGTTTCCCGCCAGGTGGTTGGAAATCCTAAGGTAGTAGGCAAGATCAGCCATCGACGCACTTTCAGTAAATCGGCCAGCACACCAGAGTATAGAAGTCCGCCCCGATCCTGTCATGCGGATTACCGCAGCAGTTTTGCGGGAACCCGCAAGCTTTGCGCGCATCCTACTCTTAACCTTTCGGACCTGCCGGGGAATCTTTCCGACATCGTCCCGGAGGAGCGGGTGCGGTATTTGTGCGGCGGATCGGCCGCCGAGGGAGGAAAGAATGACACTCAAGGCCATTATGCTCGGCGCAGCCGCCGGGATCACGGTATTCGCAGCCACCAACGTTGTGGCGGACACATCTGACAAGCGCATCGCCTTGTCCAACAACTATGCCGGTAATTCATGGCGCCAAGCGATGCTGGAAAGCTGGCAAAAAGTCGGAGAGGCTGCGGTTGCAGACGGTAAAGTTGCTGCCGCTGATGCCTTTACGACGTCCGAAAACCAGGCCACCGAGCAGGCTGCGCAGATTCAAAACATGATCCTGCAGGGTTATGATGCGATCGTGATCAACGCAGCCTCGCCCACAGCGATCAACGGCGCCGTCAAAGCTGCCTGTGACGCCGGAATTACCGTTGTATCCTTTGACGGTATCGTACAGGAACCCTGCGCATGGCGCATCGCCGTTGATTTCCAACAAATGGGTCGCGAACAGGTCAAATATTTGGCTGAACGCTATCCCGAAGGCGGTAACCTGCTTGAAATCAGGGGCTTGGCAGGCGTTTTCGTGGACGATGAAATCAGCGCCGGCATCCATGACGAAGTGAAGAACTCCAACTTTGAAATCGTGGGTTCAGTCCATGGCGATTGGGCTCAAGATGTGGCTCAGAAAGCCGTTGCGGGTATTTTGCCCAGCCTGCCCGAGATTGTCGGTGTCGTGACCCAAGGCGGTGACGGTTATGGCGCCGCACAAGCCATCGGAGCCACCGACCGGGCAATGCCAACCATCGTCATGGGTAACCGGCAGGATGAGCTGCAGTGGTGGTCAGATGAAAAAGCCGCGAACGGTTATGAAACGACTTCGCTGTCGATTGCACCCGGTGTCAGCACCCTGGCCTTCTGGGTGGCGCAGCAGGTTCTGGACGGAAATGAAGTGCCCAAGGACCTTACCGTTCCCTTCCTGGCTATTTCACAAGACGAACTTGAAGACGCGTTGAAAACCACGCCCAAGGGTTCGGTTGCGAATGTCGAATACTCCTTGGAAGATGCCAAGGCCGTGATCGCTTCGTCCAAGTAAATCGATGAAAGACATGCAAACGATATCCGGCGCACCTGATGCGCCGGTTGTCGCGCTGGACGCGGCCCATATGTCATTTGGGCCAGTTCAGGCGCTTCGGGCCGCATCGATCGAGATCAAAGCCGGGGAATGTGTTGGTCTTGTTGGCCACAACGGCGCAGGGAAATCAACGCTGGCCAATGTGATCAACGGGCGGTTAACCCCAACAGAAGGTGCGGTTCGGTATCGGGTCTCGGACCCCGCCCATAAAAACAGCGAAAACGCGCAGGCGTCCGGAGTGCGTAGCGTGTTTCAGGAACTCTCGCTTTGCCCAAATCTGACGGTTCTGGAAAACCTGCGGATCCCGTATCGCAATATGCCGCGCAAAGGCTGGCGCAAAATCGCGTCACAGAAAATGTCGGACGCTCTGGACCTTGTCTTTCCCGGCCATGACATTCGCCCTCGCGCCACAGTTGGCGATCTTAGTATTGCCGAACGCCAAATGGTCGAGATCGCCATCGCTTTCGCCGACCGCGACAGCGAGCCCAGTCTTGTCATTCTGGACGAACCAACCTCGTCGCTGGATGCGGCAATCGCTCAGCAGTTGCTGGACCATATCAAGCGTTACTGTTCCGAGGGCGGAGCGGTTCTGTTCATTTCGCACATGATGGGCGAAATTTTTGACGTCTCGACCCGCATCGTGATCATGAAAGACGGTCAGATCGTGGATGACAAACCAGCACAGGCGTTTACCCGTCAATCGATCGTTGACGCAATGGGGCATGTCGCACCAGATGACGCGCAGGGACAAGCGCGATCCGAACGGGAGCTGGGGCCTGTCCTTGTCAGCTCTGCTATAGGGCTGAACGCGCGCCAGGGCGAGATTGTGGGTTTGGCCGGTCTGGCCGGGCATGGGCAAGCCGAAGCGCTGGCTCAGATCTTCTTTGACCATTCCTCCGTCTGGAAATCAGGCAAGCGCCCCGAGGTTGTTTTCGTGGCAGGTGACCGCGCCCGAGACGGTGTGATGCCCCTATGGTCCATTTTGAGGAACCTATCTTTGACGACCTTACCGGAGTTCAGCAAACGCTGGATGGTCGACCGACCGGCCGAGTCCGGGCTGGTCCAGAAATGGAAAGACCGGATCGGAATTCGCACAGACAACCTGCTGAACCCGATATTATCTCTGTCCGGCGGCAATCAGCAAAAGGTCCTGTTTGCCCGTGCGCTTGCATCCTCGGCCCCTTTGGTCGTGATGGACGATCCGATGCGCGGCGTGGATATCGGAACGAAAAAAGAAGTCTATCAAATGATTCAAAACGAAGCCGCCAAAGGCCGCAGCTTTCTTTGGTACTCGACCGAGACCGACGAAATCCTGGAATGTGACCGGGTCTTTGTGTTTCGCGCTGGCGAAATCGCTGCAGAACTGGTCGGTGATGAGATCAGCGAAGAAAACATCCTGCATGCTTCATTCGAAATGCAGGAGGCAGTGCAATGAGCGGCGATCGTCTGCGTCTGGCCCTGCCGGTTTTGTCGCTTGTTGTTTTGTTGGGGGCCGTGTTCTATCTGCAGCCCCGCGCGATGAGCTATTTTGGTCTGAACCTGCTGTTCAATCTTGCCATACCAGTGGCTTTGGCCACCATCGCCCAAATGATGATCATCATGGTAAATGACATCGACCTTTCCATCGGGACGTTTGTCAGCTTTTGCGCCTGCGTTACGGCGACATTTGTCCATGACACCCCTGTTATTGGCTACATGATCCTGGCCGCAGCCATCTTGGCTTACGCGCTGCTGGGCGCATTGATCCAATTGCGCGGATTGCCCGCCATCGTTGTTACATTGGGCATGTCCTTTGTCTGGGGAGGCCTAGCGGTCTTGATCCTGCCATCCCCCGGTGGAGCGTCGCCGGAATGGCTGAAAACACTAATGAGCCTGAAAACTCCGCTGGTTCCGATCGCCGTTGTTGCACCACTGGTCATTGCATTGGCCGTGCACTTCTTGATCAAGCGATCTTGGGTCGGAGTGATCCTACAGGGTGTCGGCGGAAATGACCGTGCAATGGAACGTGCAGGATGGTCGTTGGCGCGGTTGCGAGCCTCGGCCTACGGGCTGGCGGGGCTGTTTGGCGTACTTGCAGGGATGTCTCTGGTCGGCCTGACAACCGCCGCGGATGCCAATATCGCACTGCGTTATACGCTGTTGTCGATAGCAGGCGTGATTCTCGGCGGTGGGGAATTCGTCGGCGGTCGTATTTCACCATTCGGGGCCGTGATTGGTGCTTTGACTTTAACGCTGGCCGCCAGTTTCCTGTCGTTTCTGCGCCTGTCACCGGACTGGCAGATTGGCGCGCAGGGCGCGATCCTGATCCTTGTTCTTGCCGTTCGGCTTGTCTTCATCCGCAAAGGGGCTGTTGCATGACCGACAACACATCAGAACCGATGACGGCTACGAACCCGGTGCGCGCGTTACTGAGAAAACCCTGGATTTGGGCCTTTCTTGCAGCGGCCATCACCTTCGGCGCAACCAGTCTGATCGCCGGATCCGGGGCTGGATCGCTGTTTTACGCCGCCCTGACCTTTGCATCTTTTTCTGCCATTGTCGGCATTGGTCAAATGCTGGTTATCACTTTGGGTCCCGGCAACGTCGACCTGTCCATTCCAGCTTCGATGACTTTGGCAGCCACGCTTGCCTTGAAATTCATGGACAGTGAAACCGCGATGATCCTGCCCGGCCTGCTGGTCGCAATCGGGGTTGGTATCGGCTGCGGGGTCATTAACTTTGGCCTGATACTGTTGCTGCGTATCCCGCCTATTATCGCCACGCTGTCAGCCTCGTTCCTGTACCAGTCGCTTGCGATCTGGTCGAACCGGGGCCTGCGGATCAAACCGCCCGAACCGTTGGCAGAATTCGCAACCGGTGGCGCCCTTGGTATTCCGAACATCGCCGTTGTCGGCATCCTGTTGGCCATCCTCGCGTGGGTCGTGCTAGAGCGCGCGATTGCTGGCCGCTGGATTTCGGCAATCGGTCAAAACCTGCGCGCCGCCCGTCTAAGCGGAGTTCCCGTCAACGCGGTACGTTTTGGCGTCTACGTGAACTCGGCCGTCTGCGCTGCACTTGCGGGGTTTTTACTCGCCAGCTTCTCGGGCGGGGCCAACCTGAACATGGGAACCGAATACATGTTGATGTCGATTGCCGTGGTCGTGATCGGAGGGTCATCCATCGCTGGCGGCAATTCAAATGTGCCCGGTATCTGGGGTGCCGCTCTCTTTATGTTTTTGATCGTCTCAATGCTGAACTCGTACGGGCTAGGGGCCGGAATTCGGTTGATCCTGACCGGTGTCGTTATCGTCGGGGTCGTCGCATTGGCCAGTCGCAAAGGATATGATGTATGACCCTTTCGCAGACATATGAAATTATACGCCCGGAATTTCGCGATCTGATTCACACCAATGTGGGGCTTTCCCGAATATCTGCCGGACATATCTGGACTGAAGGTCCTGTTTGGTTTCCAGCTCATAATCTGCTGCTGTTTTCAGACATTCCGAACGCGCGGATATGTCAGTGGACACCCGACGGAGGGGTGAGTGTTTACCGGCAGCATTCGGAGTATGCCAACGGCAACACCCGCGATCCGATGGGTCGTCTGGTAACTTGCCATCACGGAACCAGATCGGTGGTCAGGACCGAGCACGACGGCAGCAGGTCTGTGATTGCAGATCGCCACGCGGGGAAACTCCTGAACTCTCCCAACGACGTGGTCGTGCGACAGGATGGTTCCATTTGGTTCTCGGATCCAACTTATGGCATACTGTCAGACTTGGAAGGGTACAAAGCCGAGCCCGAACAGGACGGTAGTTTCGTGTATCGTGTCGATCCCAATTCGTTTGAAGTCACTGCGGTCACGAAAAGCTTTGTCCAACCAAACGGGTTGGCGTTTTCAAAGGATGAAACCCGTCTTTTCATCGCTGAGTCCGGCAGCAGTCACGATCCATCTGTATCATCTGTTCTTCGCGTTTTTGATGTGGGTGAAGATGGCACTCTTGCGACCGGTGCTGAGTTTTGTGAGATTGACAGCGGCCTTCCTGATGGGCTGCGTGTGGATCGACACGACAATATCTGGTGCTCGGCAGCGGATGGGGTTCATGTGTTTTCCCCTGACGGTGATCTGCTAGGAAAAATCAGAGTTCCCGAAACCGTTGCCAACCTGACTTTTGGTGGCGCGCGGGGGAATGTTCTGTTCATCACCGCATCGACATCCGTGTACTCGATCTTTGTCAATTCTGCCGGAGCCAGACCCTAGTCTATAGGGCCATTGAAACCGACCAGCTTTTTGGCGAACTTACCTGTTTTGCCCGCGACCTTGATGTTGTTGAGGGCGACAACGGCTTCCGTGTTCTCAAGACCCGTGCCGCTCGCGGTACACAATTCGTGCAGCAACTCAAGCAATCCACCCAAGTCTCGTGGCACATCGTCGGGCAGGTCCACCAACATCCAGGACAAGGCGCGTCTGACCGCCTTGCCATGCTGAGCGGACACAACTGCCACCTCGGCCAAACGTTTGGTCCATCGCCGCAGCGGCAACGCTGCGAAAAAGACAAGCTGACGGGCGGCGGCACCGAATTCGGTCGGACTGAACGTCCTCTGCGCGATGACCGTCGCAAGCGCATCAACCGATCTTGTTCCGATCCCTTCATCGGCGCTAGCCAAATACCAAGCCAACATTGCGTGAGACATCGGACCGGTGTTTAGTCCCGGTCTGAAGAAAGGGTCCAAAAACATCAGACAGAAATGGTTGGTTAACTTCTGGTCGAGTTCCAACTCGAAGATACCAGACAGAAAAAACAGTTCTGATTGCGAGGGTCTAAGCCAACCGACCCACGGGCTTGGGTGAGTGAACCAACTGACACCTGGATCACCAAGATATGTGTGCACAAGCTTTGCCGGCACCGCAAAACCCAATTCTCGGGGTAAATGCTTGGGTATCTCAGGCGAAATGTCCACCCGCGGCATGGGCCAGAAGTATTCGTCGATCCGACGAATTTCGGCGTGGAACGTATAAATTGCTGGTACACCCGCTCCGGGAATGGAGTGTCCGACCAACTTCTGAACTGCGGGATCAGGTCTGCATGGCAGCCGTGAAGCCCAGGCAAGCGCCCATAATTGCGGATCTTTCTCGGGAATGTGATCTGCGCCCATTGCGTAGGCCAGCGCTCTTTCTTCCTCGGTTTCGGGCGTGAAATCCAAAAGGGCCGCTTCGCGATCCTCTGGCGCGAGTCGCATTAGCGCCAGCTTAAAATCCGCCTGCCCCGGAACCAACTTCTGCTGCCGGTACTCATTCATACGCTGGATCAGCTGTTGCGGAGCCAGGTATCCACGATTGTCGGTCGGAGCAGACAACATGGGTACCGATAGACCGGCCTGCACAAATTCCAGCAGTTCGGCAGAACGCGCAGAGAACATACCAACAAAGCTGTTTGGATCGGTTTCCAAAGGAATATGACCCGAGTATCGGGGCTGCAGGGAGGGTTCTATTTCCGCCACAAAATCGCTACCGCGCGCCCACGCGAGGGCCGTAGCTGCAATAGGAATCTGCAGATGGCTTCTGCTTTCAAGCCCAGCATCAGTCCCGCGCGCCCTCAACTGGTTTGCCCGCTTGGCCAACGGATTCAGCAAGGGCTCTGCTGACGCGCCAAAGCGTGCCATGCCTTCCAGAGCACGCTCGGTCAGTACTGCATCATCGCAGTGTTCAAGCAGCGCCAAAAACGTTTCAACAGCTTCTTCCGCCGACGCAACTGGAACGATGTCTTCGAGCACTGGAGTTGGGTAAGGGGTTTCATTGGTTTGGACAGGAGCGTCTTGCAGATGAGCGGCAAGTCGAGTTTGAACAGTAGGGGCTGCCAACTCCAGGTAATCCCGCATCCGAGCCTGTATTTCGGCATCTTTCACCTGATCCAGTTCTTCGACCAAATCAAGCGCCAGCGCCTGAACTTCTCCGGCCTCAGATATCAGGGCCGAAACGGCGACTTTGGCCACGTCATGCACGCGTTGGGGATGCCGTTTGGCACTGCTTTTCAATAGCTTTATCGCCAATTTTGCCGATGATTTTTGCCGACTTTGAAGCGCCGGTTCGATAGACGTCACAAGTAAAGCCGGGTCCACCCCCCCATTTGTGTCCATCCGTTTCAAAAACTTAAGGGCGAATGCAACAGTGGGTGGCACAGGGCTGCTCAGCAAGTCGAGGTAACGGTTTGCCCGGTGTGCAACCTCATCTTCCGTGGGATCCATAGCGACGTGGAACCGGGAATACCATCCAGCCCTGAACTGGCCAAAGTCCCGCTCTAACGCATCCAAGGACGCATCCAGAAGCCTTTGCCTGTCCAAAGTTCCGTCCTGGCTGAGTTCAATCAGTAAGTTGGCCCATGAAACATTTCGCCCACAGTACTTATCGCATGCGGCTAGGCTGAGGTCGCCGCCACCTTCGACCTCAAAAAACCGCCAGACATCCTCGGCAAGAAATTGTGAGCGGGCCAATTCCGGAATGCCGGCCTGTCCAGCATAATATCCAAGTATGTAAGCATCAGTTTTGGGGATGGTGCAAAGCCCCTTGTTAACAAGGGCGTGGATTGTAGTGATCAATCGAGGGTTATCTTCGACCGCAGCTTCGGCCCACGCGTTCATCCAGCTTGGTTTCAGTACGGCAAAAACCTCCTCCAGCGGAATTGAACTTGGCAGAATGCGCCAATCACCGCAGCTGTATTCGGACGGGCGCGCCGTTGCCAAGACAGCCACGCCCAAAGCCTCCAAATCCTTGGCGAGATCAACTGGAGGTTTGAGACCGTTAAACCGAACGTCCCAGGCTGCTTTCTGCTGACGCTTTTGAACTTTCAGCGCAGTTGGAGCAAGTTTACGGCGGTCCTCTTCGGAAAGATCGGCCAGTGCCTTCAGGACACGCTTGGCCGACTTTGTCGTGACCAACCGGATGAAATCCGTTTCGTTCAATGCAAACGCTCCAACTCCATCTCTACTGCAAGAACATGCTTGCAGGGCCCCCGCGTCGTCTGATGTTTGGCGTACCACGGACAAGTACAACTGTATCCGCCTTGAGAGAGACGCACGCGGTGAGTAACGTTTTCACTGACTACGTCGGCGCCAGTTTGCGACAACGTCACAGCCTTGCCGTCAAAAAGCGCCCGCGCGGACTTGAGACGAGGGTTGAGCGCCTGCAGACGCTCCAGACCAAACGGGAGCTGCCGGTGGAACCAGGCGTTTCGAGAAAGGTCAAAACCAACTTGGCCAATTGCCGCCAGATGTGAGATCGCCTGACGAATGTCTGCGCCTGATACGCCAGGTTCATGCCCCATAAACGCTAGGTCGAGACTATCTTGCCAATTCAAATGGGCGCGAATGATCGGAACGCAACTGTTCGGATGAACCAAATCAGACAGCAACCGCCCATCCCCCGAAAAGCCGCGCCAAGGCTCTGCGTTCAATACCAACGTGAATCTCTGAGAGCCGAAATCCAACTCCCAGGCAGAGCTTCCAAGTGACGGGTTTCCATAAGCATTCAAATATCGCGCTTTACTCGCCAGAGTCTCCAAAACACGTAAACGATGCGCCCCACGCAAAGGCACACTATCGGCGCTTTTACGCGTCATCGTTCGCACACGGTTTCCCGCGGCAGAAACCCAGAGCAAATGATCGGCTTTTGAACGCGGCAACGTACGCAAAAACCTTTGCGCCGGCACGGACGGAAGGGAAAAAACCTTCTCCATACCTGCAAGATGCCCTTGTACTTCGGCGAACCCTTTCAGCCAGCGCAACGGCAGCGGAACTTTGCGTTCTGTCACGCAGCCTTTTTCATGCGCAATATCTACAAAGGATGAACCGATTCCGATTGTTAGTTCGCTGCTTGGTTTCACCTGCGCCAACAGGGCACGCAATTCAGGCCCAAAATCCACATTCGCAGTGCCAGTTCTCCGTTTTTCCACCTCAAGCGACTCCTGCTCGAGGTCCAGTCGCGCATACACACTGCAACAGGCGGAAAACCCTTCAAACCGGACACATTCTCGCCCGACGGTCGCAACCGGGTCAGCCTCACGCAGGATTCGCGCCAGCATGGCGGGCGGAACATAGAATCGTGAACCAACAATTTCAGATATCGCGCGCAGAGCTTTTGCAGTCAGGTCCGGCTGAACGGCTTTCGCTTTCAGATAAGTTTGCGCGCTTTCTGGCTGGCCTTTGTCCGAAGCCAATCGCAGAAACTTGGCTTGTCCGGAACCCGCCAACGACGAGCGGCCATCATAGCTATAGATATAATCGATTCCGCTCATTCCGGAGCCCTAAAAACCTGTCAAAGGATGTAAATACTCTAAGCAATGGTAGCTAGCTGAATGAAATCTTTGCAACCATCGCAACTCGGGATTTGGTCTCTTCTTTCAAATAGCCAGAGCTCAATATATATACTTTTCTAATAAATGCGGATGTAAATTCAGGTTTTCTCAATGCTTAAATCCGAGCTCAGATCTTTCCATGCGGTTGCGACATTCCGAGGGTTCTCGGCTGCCGCGAGGGAGCTCAACATCACGCAACCTACGCTCTCGACACAGGTAAAAGACCTCGAAAGCCGCTATAATATTCAACTTTTCAACCGCGTTGGGCGTGAAGTACATCTGACCAACGCAGGCGAAGAATTGTTAGCCATTACATCGCGATTGCACCAGGCCGAGATTGACGCCGAAACGCTGCTAGAGTCGTTTCGGGGATTTCACGCCGGTCGCCTCAGTATTGCCGCGGTCGGTCCTTTTCATGCAACGGATATGATCGTTGCCTTCAAATCCAAATACCCGGCGATCGACATTGAGGTTTGGTTTGGCAATTCGCAAAGGTGTTTTGATCGGATTCTGTCCTACGACGCTGATGTCGCCATCCTGGCCGAAGTTCAATCTGACCCCCGAGTGACAACTCAGCTCTATAGTACACACCAGGTAGTGGCGTTCGTAAATTCCGACCACCCTTTTTACCATAAGGAAAGTATCTCAATTGCCGACCTTCACCGACAACGAGTAGTCCGACGCGAAGTCGGTTCCACCACGCGGCTGGCCATCGAAACCGAAACGGAAAAACGAGGCGTCATTCTGGATCCAATTCTGGAGTTGGGGAGCAGGGAAGCTATTTGGAAGGCTGTAGAACAGGGTATCGGAATCGGCTTCGTCGCCGATTTCGAATTCGTTTCACACCCCAATCTGCGCGCAATTCCGCTTAGAGATGCAATGGTTGAGACCCGCTATTATCTGGCACATTTGAAAGAGCGCGGAGACTCTCGACTTGTCCAATCCTTCTTTAAAACAGCACTAGAAGCCAAGTGAGGCTGGCTGCTTCCAAACCATTTCGACTGGCTCATTTGTTGCGAACACCACGCTGTATTCTGGTTTCGGCCTAGACTGGCATTTTCTCTTTCTGACCATCAGTCTAAGATGTGTCAAAGCTCTCAGGACCCAGGGTTCCGTTCGTGAAAAATAACTTAGTACCACCACCTGCCCCTCGCGAGGAGCTTAGAGCCGCGCGCAATCAGGGAGCAAAATTCTTGGCGCTTGCTTTCCTGTTCAGTGTGTTTGTTAACCTTTTGATGCTCACCGGCCCTCTTTTTATGTTGCAGGTCTACGACCGGGTGCTTGGTTCACGCGCGGTGGAAACGCTGGCAGCGCTTTTTTTGTTGGTCGCTCTGCTATATGCCCTGATGGCCATGTTAGACTATGCCCGCGGTCGGATTGTTGCGCGGTTTGGTGCACGGTTCCAATCCCAGTTGGATGAACGGGTGTTTGACGCCACTATGCGCAGATCTCTGCATCCACAAATCCGTGCAGCTCCGGCAACGGCCCTGCGGGATCTGGAATCCATTCAAAACCTATGCTCATCACCGGTATTGCTTGCTGTGATGGATATCCCGTGGACACCCGTTTTTCTGGCGGCCATTTTCCTTTTTCATCCGCTGCTAGGGTGGTTGGCCATCGCAGGAGGTGCGGTTTTGGTCGTCATCGCTCTGATGAACCAACAACTGACGCATCGCAAAATCGCCGCCGCACAATCTGCTTCGGCCAAGGCCAACTCATTTTCGGAACATGCCCGCCAAGCCGCTGAGATTGTGCGCGCTCAGGGTATGCAAACCGACATCACCAACCGCTGGCAACGACAGCGGACGGACGCATTGCGGCAAACGATTTCCGCCAGTGATTGGACGGGCAGCTTTTCATCTCTGACAAAGTCCCTCCGTCTGTTTTTACAATCTGCCATGTTGGCCCTTGGCGCGTTGCTGGTGTTGCGCAACGAAGTGACGCCAGGTGCTATGATCGCCGCGTCGATCCTACTGGGCCGAGCTTTGGCCCCGGTTGAACAGGCTATAGGACAGTGGTCGATGGTTCAGCGCGCCAGAACTGCATGGGTTTCATTGAACGAGTTCCTGCAATCTACGCCGCCCGATGCTCTGCGCACAAAACTGCCCACACCCGAGGCCAATTTAACGGCCAAGGCGGTCACGCTAATTCCGCCTGGCGCGGAAAGTCCGACACTGCGCAATGTGTCCTTGTCCTTGGAGCCGGGAAAAGCGCTCGGCGTGATCGGAAAAAGCGGGTCAGGAAAGTCAACACTGGCCAAGGCGCTTTTGGGCCTTTGGCGTCCCGTAAATGGCGAAGTCCGCTTGGGCGGAGCAACCTTGGATCAATACGATTCCGGCGAGTTGGGACAGCACATTGGATACCTGCCGCAGGATGTGACGCTGTTCAACGGAACCGTCTCAGAAAACATCGCGCGCATGTCCGAGAACCCGGATGCTCAGGCCGTGGTAGACGCCGCCAAAAAGGCAAATGCTCATGATCTGATTTTAACGTTGCCCAAAGGCTATGACACGTTTCTTGATGGCAATGACAGCCAGCTATCAGGCGGCCAGAAGCAACGTATAGCTCTGGCACGCGCGCTCTATGGAAATCCGGTTCTGCTTATATTGGATGAGCCGAACTCGGCCTTGGATGCCGATGGAACCGAGGCACTGAACGCGGCAATTCGCGGTCTCAAGTCCGAAGGAAAATCCGCCATCATAATGACCCACCGCCCGCAGGCAATTTCAGAATGCGACGACCTGGTCGTTATTGAAAAAGGGCAGGTCGTGAAATCCGGAAATCGGGACGAGGTTTTAGGAGCTATGGTACAAAATGCCAACGTGATCAAACGCGACCTTAGCAAAACGACTGTCAAGGTAACCCGAGAAAAGGCGAGCGACTGATGCCGGACCAGGACGCAAATAAAATACGGCCTGTCTGGCGCATAACTTTTCCTGCTATCGTCGGGTTTGTTGCCTTGGCGATCCTAGTTGGAGGATTGGGTATCTGGTCGGTTCGTACACGGCTTGCCGGTGCCATCGTGTCCCAGGGTACCATCGAAGTAGAGAGCAATCGTCAGGTCGTTGAACATCCTGACGGCGGCGTCGTCGGAGAGCTTTTTGCCCGCGACGGAGATGCGGTGGAAAGCGGCGACTTACTGGTGCGGCTTGATGATACTTTCCTCACCTCTGAAAAAACCATTGTCGAAGCGCAACTGTTCGAGCTTCTGGCGCGCAGAGCTCGTTTGGAAGCCGAACGCGACGGTGTTTCTATCGACAACCTGGCGGCGCAATTGCAAGAGCTTCAAATGCAAGAAGGTTTGGCCGATGACCTTGTCTACGGACAACAGCGTCTGTTCGAAGCGCGCCTGGAAACGCTGACACAACAGACCGGACAATTGCGCAACCAACTTGTTCAGATTGAAAGTGAGATCAAAGGCAACGAATCTCAACTGGCTTCCCTGCGCCGTCAGATGGAACTGATCAACGAAGAACTGGAAGACCAGCAAAGCCTGTTTAAACGTGGTTTAACCCCTGCAAGCCGCGTTCTGGCCTTGCAGCGTGAACAGGCTAGCCTGAACGGGGAAATCGGACGTCTTGAGGCATCCATCGCGCGACTTCGGGGGCAGATCGCTTCGACGGAAATCGAAATCGTCGAGTTGACCGCGACACGGCGCGAGGAAGCCATTGCAACACTGAGGGACATTCAGGCCCAGATCGCAGAACTTGCGGAAAGGAGATTGTCGTTAACCGTTCGCTTGTCGCGCCTGGATATTCGGTCTCCGGTCACCGGCACTGTTTATGGCAGCGAGGTATTTGCCTTGCAATCTGTGATCCAGGCAGGTGAGCCTATGATGTATATTGTGCCACAAGACACGCCGTTGCTGGTTGCAGCACGAGTGGATGCGATCCATGTGGATCAGCTGCATGTCGGGCAACCCGTTCTGCTGCGCTTCACGGCCTTTAACCAACGTGAAACGCCGGAAATTGCGGGCAAGGTTATCAATGTGTCAGCCGACACCTTCACTGACGAGGCAACAGGTCAAACCTTTTACCGCGCTGAAGTAACACCCGATGACGGCCAGGTCGAACGTCTGAATGGTCAGGAACTGCTACCGGGTATGCCAGTTGAGACTATGATCAAGACGGACGAAAGAACGCCCCTTTCCTTCCTCGTCAAACCGCTATCAGACTATTTCAATCGAGCATTCCGTGAATGACCTGAGAACGGGCTTAAACTGACTCGAGGTTACCTAGCAGTATTGAGGTCATGTCAGCAGCCAGGACATTGTCGACCACAACGATATCTGTGCCCGTCTCGTAACTGACATTGGTTCTGGTGACACCTGAAAGGTCTGCATCGGCATCGATAAAAACCCATTCCGCTTGGTGTGAAGAAGATTGTCCAACTGCCACTTGCAAGACAGCAAGCGCATCCAACGCGTTCACTGCACCGTCCCTGTTGATATCCGCCGCAATCAGATTTTCGGCGGTAGCCGGCCCCCATGTCGGGTCAAGCCCGACCGCAATACGAAGAACCTGAAGAGCATCAAGGGCTGTAATGTCTCCTGACGCCGTTGAATACCCTTTCACGATATCCAACTCACCCGTGAAGGTTCCAGATGGCAGGCCCAAGTCGAACACCCCGTCGTCGTCAGCCCGCGCGCTCACGGTCCCGCCTCCATCTATCGAAAAGCGGATCTCAGCGTCGCTTAACCCCGCATTTGTAGATGTGGAATCAATCGTAATGTCACCCTGAATGCCGTCCGAGCTGCCGGGATCAAGCCCACCGAAGTCGCCAAAATCGACGGGAATGTGGTCTGGCCCTCCAAATCCTGCCCCGAACACCTGTACAAGCGACAACGGGCTACCCGTATTCGAATTTACCTCGATCGTTTCATTCAGGTACTCGATTACCGCACCTGTTGCCGTGGACGTAAAGGTCAATTGTTCGGGCGTTCTGAGTAGAGGGTAGTCAAACACGTCCAACCGATCGATTCCGACCTGAAAATCCGTAATCGTAAAAGGGTCACTTCCGTATTGGGCAACAAAAATGTCCGCACCAGCCCCGCCCGTCATTGTTGTCGCTCCGGTGCCCGCAATCAGGATATCGTCCCCTGCGCCACCGTTCAAAGTTGTTTCCAGAATGCTGCCGCTGAGGATGTCGTTCTGACTTGTCCCGTTCACAGTACCGAACCCGTCACGTACGACGCCCAAATTGGACACATCGGCGGATAGCTGTGTCAGTCCCGCATCCTGCTGCGAGGCTACAAGTATCTGCAACTCATCACCCACATGTGCAACGCTGAAGGCTTCTACGTTTTGCAGACCGCTTTGAAGCGTATCTTCGAAACTGTCTTGGTGAATCAGTTGCCCGTCGGGCGTCATGGTGAACAGTGTCATACCGTCATCCCCTCCGCCGGCGACAACGAAAACATGGCCGTTCACCTCGACAACCTCGAGATCCTGAACATTGCCAAACCGCGTGTGTAAAGAATCCAGCACATGATCTGTGGGGGTCAAACTGCCGTTACTGCCAAGCATCATGACACTCAACGAGTTGCTCTGGGCACCGGCAACCACAACCCAGGACTGACCGTAAGCCTGAACGACTTCCACTGCGGTCGGTGTCGCAATCCCCAAGGTGCTAAGCGTGTCAGTATTATCCACTTCACTGATTGCGCCTGTTCCGTGATCGATACTGAAGGTTTCGACTGTCCCGGAAGTGGCATCGCTGGTCACCAGAATCGAACTGGACCCAATCTGTATCACTTGCATCGAATCAGCTTTGCCCGTGCTTGACCCCGCAAGACGCACAGTCCCATCACCATTGAGGTTATAGGTCGCAATCTCCCCGGTGGTTTCATGAGCTACAGCCAAAATTCCACCAGACAGCTGGGCCACGGCAGAGACATCCCCGCCTCCCACAAGTGTTCCTGTTTCTTGTAGCGCCCCGATTGTGCCGTCTGGATTCAGTTCATACCCAACCAATCCGCTGGCCGAGCGCACGTCCAACACCAGTTGGTCCCCGTCAGCAAAGGAAACGGGTGTTCCAGAACGTCCAACCTGAAACGAGATCGAACCCGCAAAATACTCGGTGTCTTGCACTTGCGGGATCGCACCGTCGATCAGTTTCCAAACAACCACGCCGCCGCCTGGGCCCGTCACGCTGTACAGATACGTTTCTCCGTTAAACGTTTTTAAAGCCGTATCGCCGATACCTGAATCGAGCGCTGCACTTCCCGTTGCAACCACTCCTTCGAACTGAAGCATCATAACCATCACCCCACGCCACATCTGGCTTCGTGAATAGGATGACCTGATGCCCAGGTCGAAACAAAAGCGCGATTGTGGTGAAAACGAGGAGTTCAGTTTCAGATTAACACAAATTTTTCAGGTCCGACCGCATGAGTCACAGATGGGAAAGACAGATGAACAGCAACTTGCCCCATTGGGCGGACGCGGACACCACATATGAGGGTAAGATGACCAAAGAACCTGAATCCAGAACCGGTACGCACGAATTGCAGGTGGAGGCAGCTGACAAATCCAAACTACAAAAGTGGATCGACGGAAAGATGCGCCGTTGGGCCGGAACAGGACTAGCCGGTGGTCTTGGTTCAACTCTGTTGGCATTGCCCGCACTTGCTCAGGCCACTATCGAGGAACTCTACGCCTTCCAATTCGCCGAAACCATTCCAGGTGTTCGATCGGTCAAGCTGTTGAAGGACGGAGATGTTCTTCTGAAATTGGCAAATGGTCAAACGATGGTCGTTGCAGCTGAAAAGGTTCAAATTCTTGAAAGCGGCGCCATTATGATAGCCGAGGATGCGGTGGCCGAAATTGCACAATTCAGCCTGGCGGCCGAAGCTGGCGGCGCGGTTGGTGCCGGTGGCATCAGCGGCGTAGGCGCTGCACTTGGGGGGCTTGGGCTGGCAGGGGCTGCAGCAGCCGGCGCAGGAGGAGGAGGCGGTGGCGACTCTGCTCCTCCCCCGGCTCCGACCTACCCTCACCTGAACCTTTCTGGTGTACAATCCACCGCATTGAGCAGTGCCGCATTGAACATAAACGCGGCTGAAGGCGCGGAGTCAGTCCAAGTTGCTATTGGAAGTTTTGTCGCGCCGGCCACCTTGAACAGCGATGGAACCTGGAGCCTGTCTTTATCGCCTGCACAGGCAGCCAACCTACCTCAAGGCGTGACAAATGTTGTCGTCCGCAGCCTCGACGTTGATGGGAACGAAATCTCGACCGAGACGGTCACTTTTGACATCGATACATTGCCACCAAACGTGGCAATTTCAGGAGTCTCAGCTGGGAACGTGATGAACGCAGCCGAACAGGCAACTGACCTGATAGTCTCTGGCACGACAGACGCAGAAGATGGACAAACAATTACGGTTACCGTCGGAGGTCAAACCTATACCGGATCAATCTCAGGAGGACAGTGGGCCGTCACGGTTCCCAGCTCGGATCTGGCTGCATTGTCCGATGGCTCTACCATTACTGTTACAGCGGACGTCCAGGACGAGGCCGGAAACCCGGCCGTTCAGGCTACGACCAGCATCGAAACCGATTTCACCGCACCGGCTGTCACTTTAGATCAGGTTGCAGGTGGGTCGATTGACCTTATTGATGTAAGCAGCGACTTGTCACTGACCGGCACGACCACGGCCGCCGACGGGGAAGCAATTACGGTAAACTTCAACGGTCAAACATATTCGACAACGGCCTCGAGCGGCAGCTGGAGCGTTTCGGTTCCGGCCGCCGATCTTTCGGGGTTAACGACGGGAACGCCGGTATCTGTAAACGCGGTTGCCTCTGATGCCGCCGGTAACGTTTCACCTCCGGCCTTCAGTTCTGTACCCGTGGACCTGACTGGCCCCACTATCGCTATCTCACCACTGCCCGTTGGAAGTGTCATCAATGCCGCTGAAGTTGGGGCAGATCTGACCATCAGTGGAACAAGCGGAAATGTACAGGATGGACAGCAGGTCACAGTAACAGTGAACGGGCAGACATATACCGGCAATATCACGAGTAGCAGCTGGAGTGTAACCGTCCCCACAGCTGATCTGGTCGCCCTCAGCGACGGTGGCTCATTCACGATTACGGCAGACGTGATGGACACAGATGGTCTTAATGCCCCTCAGGCCAGCGCGACCTTGGACAAAGATGTGACCCCCCCGACCCTGAGCATCGACAGCTTTTCTAGCGGAACCGTTTTAAACTCATCCGAGCGGGGAACTGATTTGACGGTTAATGGATCGTCGACAGCGGAAGACGGCCAAGCTGTCACTGTTGAAATCAATGGACAGACATACTTTGGAACCGTGTCCGGTGGCACCTGGAACGCCACCATCCCTGCGGCACATCTGTCGGCGTTGACTGATGGCGCTACGATTTCTGTCACGGCCAATGTTTCGGATGCAGCGGGCAATCCTGCATCCGAGGCCAGCAGCAGTTTTATTACGGACTTTACCGCTCCAACGGTCAATATCACCGGGCTATCCGATGGCGCTGTCCTAAACGGATCTGAGCAATCCACTGACATGACAGTTTCTGGGACTTCGGATGCTGCAGACGGCACGGTTGTCACTGTTGAAATCGCTCGCCCAGACGGCACCGTGGATGTTTCCGGGACGACAACGGTCTCTGGTGGCACATGGAGTTATACTGCCTCTTCAACGGCGTTGGGTACATTGCAAGATGGGGTCACGTACAATGTCACATCGACGATTGCGGACGCAGCCGGAAATGTTTCCAGCGACACCGGGACTTTGCAAACCGATTTTAGCGCACCTTCCATCACGTTGGATGCGCTGCCAATAGGGCCAATCCTAGATATCAATGAAGCAAGCAGCGATCTTGTGGTCTCGGGGTCGACCAGTGCAGAAGACGGACAGATTGTTTCAGTCACATTGAACAATCAAACTTACACAGCTGTTGTCACCGGAGGGACTTGGTCCGCGACAATTCCAACGCTCGATCTTTCATCTTTGTCGGACAGTACCGGATTCACCTTGTCAGCGACGGTCAGCGACACAGCAGGCAACTCGGCGACGCCAGCTACGACAAGCCTTACAACCGATTTGCGCCCGATTTTGACTATAAACCAGACGGGATCAAATAGTGCGGTTGACCTTGGTAGCGCCCAGAACTCGGGCGTTACAGTTTCCGGAACATCAGTTGGTTTGAGTTCAGGACAAAGTGTTGACATTACGCTGAACGGGTCTCCGGTCGGGTCTGCGACTGTAGCCGCTGATGGCAATTGGTCTTTGCCAGTAAGCGCTTCAGCTTTCACCGGCATTGATGCAGGGGACAATTTGAACTTTCAGGCTTCGGCAACAGTAAGCGGAGGTTCTGATCCTCTTCCGGTTTCGGACCAGAACAATGCTCACGAGCCCGGGGCGTATACGATTGTCCAAACAGACAGCAACGGCTCAACTCTGACTTTCGAAATTTACGCAGACCCGGGCCGAGATATATCGAGTGGCTTGGCAATCACTGCAGAACTCGGGTTTGACCCATCGGTGGTAACGTTCGATTCCGGGTCGGATGTAGAAAACGGGGCTTTTGACCTGTTTCTCACCAATCCGGTTGGAGCATCGGCAGTAAGTTTCGGCGGAGCAGCCACTGTGTTCACGGATCTCTCCCAACCTTTAGTAACTTTCACCATGACGGTACAAGATGCCAGCCAGCCTGTAGTGTTGTCCGTGACAACACCTGACGGTGGTCCAACAGTTTATCACTTAGGCACGGACGGTGACGAAACCCTCACGGCAACCGATGTCGACAACGTTTTGCGCGGTCAGGGAGGCGACGATTCGATCGACTTGACCAGTACGGGACGAGACCTTGTGGTGTTTGAAGCCGACCCAACGGAAAACGGGGTGGACACGATTACAGGTTTCACTTTGGGTCCCGTTTCCGACGTCACCGACGCATTGATGTTCAGCGGTCTCAACGTAAGTTCCTTGCGCGGCAATGGAACCGGAGTTGAGACCCTCGGCGCAGGGGACGCTTTAGGCGGGAATACCGGCGTTGTGGGCTTCACGACTGTCTTGTCAGATCTGACATCTGGCACCATCGAAACGGCAGTTGAAAGCCTGACTGGCGTACAGAATGGGGACGAGATTTTCGTACTCGCCACCGACGGCACGGACAGCGTACTGGTCAAGGTTGATTATTCGGCTCCGGGATCGGCAACAGTCGATACTGTCGCTCAGTTCACGGGATTGAATGATCTAAGCGGACTGAGCGCAGACAACATCCTACATACCGACCCGACCGGCGCGTCGGTTTAAATTCCTGCCACGCTGCCGGCAATTATTGCCGGCAGCGACTCCAGAACGGAAGTCCGCACATGTCAAAAACTAACTTGGCACCAGTGACCTACTGTCGCCACAAAGACAAAGGTTGGTCTCGATTCAAGACCTACCACTTCGCAGAAAACATTAGGCACTGCCCTATTGTTCTTCAGGAAATTTTTCAGGCAGCGTCAGCATATCCAATTGTTTTCAGACAAATTGGTCAACACATCATGCCGGTCGCTCTGCTTTCAATGAGCGAAACACAGACTTCACCTTTTGTTGCGCCGGATGGTCGCTGGCTTGCAAGCTATGTGCCAGCTGCATTGCGCTGTCCCCCTTTTGAGGTGGAAGTAACAGACCCGAAAACCGAAGACTACAGACTAATGGTCAACGAGCGTTCCGAGTTGATTGGACTAAAATCCGACGGAGAACCTTTTTTCGATGACAACGGTGAACTGTCGCAAGAATTACGCCGCGTTCTAGTCTTTCTAAAAGCCTGCGCGATCGAGACAAACAAAACACGCAAGCTATGCCAGATGATCTCTGATCTCGGTTTTCTTAAGCCCATAGAAACTTTCGAAAACGTTTCACTACCTACGGGTTGCTTTGGTGCATCGCTTCCAAAAGTACGAGAAATGCCATCAGACACCTTAGCTTTTTTATACGAAAGCGGTGCCCTGCTTTTGATCCATGCACATAAGGTTTCTATGGCTCACTGCACCTGGATTTCGCGCGCTCAAGAAAAATTGACTTATGATCGCTTCGCAAAACCATTCACAGAAAATTCAGAAGTATCTGATTTCATTCAAGCATTAGCGTGCGCCCAGTCGGATGAAATGATAGAAATCGGTGAAACGTGAACTGTAATGGCAAATCTCAGATTCACCCCCATCACAAAACTGCTCTTTGTTCTTTGTTGCTTATCAGGATGTGCTTCCGCACCTGACCTGGCGTTTGTTGAAAAGTCTTTTGAGCACGGATCGGTCGGTGTCGGCGCAACCGCGCCTTCACCTGAATTGGCAAAAAGTGAGTTCGGTCAACTCGTACGTTCGGCCGTTCAAAACAGCCCCTCCAACGCACGTAGCGCAAGCAGATATGACCTTGCAATAGCAGATCGCGATTCCGCCCGGGGCGCATTTCTGCCACGCGTTTCAATGGGAATTAACGCCAGATCCGAACGCGTGGACAGCGATATTGCAAGCGTAACGCCCTTCTTTCGAATATCGCAACTAGTATATGACGGCGGCGCTGCGTCCGGAGAATTGACTGCCGCGAAAGCCCGAGTTCTTGAAAGTCGCGGCGATCAACTGCAAACTGCCGCTGCCATCGCCCTAACCGCAATTGAGGCATATGTCTCAGTTACTAATCAAAGAGAGATTCAAAGAATTTCCCTTGAAAACGTGGGCGTCCATGAGGAAATAACGCGCCAGATTACAGAGCGTTTTGAACAGGGCGCCGGTTCAAGCGCCGACGTATTGACCGCGCAGTCCCGCATGGCAGACGCGCGGACACGGTTCGCAGATGCCAGAGCCCGCACAGATCGAGCTGAAGCTCAGTTTCATGAAGTGTTTGGCCACGAACCTGGCACCTTATCACCAGCGATAGAAGCTCCAAGCGTGCCAAGAACAGATGCACAGATCATTGCCGAAAGCCCTCAGGTTCGCCGTGCTGATGCTTCTTTGCTGGCGGCTAAATCGCAGCAGTCAGCGGCGATTGCAAGACGTCAACCCGACATAGAAATTGCGGCCTTCACGGATCGCGATGAAGACAATGATGCGAATTTCGGCGTTGATCTATCGTTCAACTACGAACTTGACAGCACAGGCCAACGAAAGGCGGCGATTGCCTCAGCAGAAGCTCAGGTCAAAGAGGCGGAATTTGCAAGAGAAGATCTGGTTCGTCAACTTCGCCGTGAGTTAGAATTCGTGCGCTCTGACCAAATAGCGGGAGCGGAAAGACTACAGGCAGCTCGGATTGCAGCCACCGTTAATGCTGACAGCGTTAAAGCTGCTCGCGCTCAGTTCACCATAGGGCGGCGCAGTCTGATCGAAATCCTCGACGCACAACGCGACTTTGTTAACGCGCAGGAACGGCTAATCCTCGCCGAACAGAGTTTCTTTCTGACAAACTATGCGGTGCTCAGTTTGACAGGGGACATCCTTGATCTGTTGGGAATCCAGACGTTTGAGCATGGAGCAAATCAATGATCGACCTGCGTTCCCTAACCAAAAGGACAGATTTACCTGATCTGGAAACGTGTTTGATTCACGTAGCCTCATCTTTGGAAAGATCGATTTCAGTAGCCAGCTTGCAGGCTGCACGGTCCGGGGTATCGGGGAACTTAACCATTCCCCACGCGATTCAAGTTGCGCAAAATGCCGGACTCCAAGCTGGTTTTGGCGCTTGGACGCTCTCGAGTTTCGACAATACGTTGGCTCCTGCCCTGTTGTTTTTAGAAGACGATCGCGTCGTGGTTTTTCATGGGCGCACGACCAGTGGCAGGGTCTTAATTTATGATCCAAGTCTGGGTGAAGAGATTGGTGAAGTCTTGGAAAACAATCTCCAAGATGTTTATACCGGTTATGCGATCGTATTTCGCCGGTCTCAATCCGAAGATACAAAAAACAGCGGGTACCCTAATGCGGGCCATTGGTTCTGGTCCGCGATGGCAGCAAACCGTTGGTCCTATTTTCAGGTTGTCCTGGCGGCCTCGATTGCCAACCTGCTAGGTTTGTCCACCTCTGTTTTCATCATGGTCGTCTATGACCGTGTTTTACCTAACGAAGCCAAGGAATCACTAATTGCGCTGACAATAGGCGTTGGGTTGGCTTTGCTGTTCGACTTCGCCCTCAAGTTGTTGCGGGCAGGGTTCATTGATCAGGCTGGGCAGAAAGCCGACTTGATCATCGGGCGTCGGATTTTCAATCAATTGGTTGATCTGCGCATGACTTCACGTACCGGTTCAACCGGCGCTATGGCGAGCACAGTTAGGGAATTCGAAACTCTGCGAGAGTTCTTTACTTCGGCAACCCTCGTCGCCTTAGTGGATTTGCCGTTCATTGGCTTGTTCATATTTGTAATTTACTTGGTCGGGGGCCCTTTAGCACTTGTGCCCGCTTTGGCAGTGCCGGTTGTTCTGACGACGGGTCTGATTGCTCAACCAATTCTGTCACGGCTGGCCGAGCAGAGTTTTTCAGACGGGCAATCCAAGCAATCCGTACTAGTCGAAACTGTGTCAGGGTTGGAAACCATCAAAACAACGGCTGCGGCACAACAAATGCGTGCCCGTTGGGAAGATGCATTGGAACGGCAGTCTTCCCACGGCGTGAGAAGTCGTGCAGTTACGCAATTTGCACTAAATTTGACGGGTTTCACGCAACAGGCGGCCCAAGTGTTGATCGTGTTCTACGGAGTTTTTCTAATTGCCGATGGTCATGGAAGTATGGGTGCGCTTATAGCTTCGGTTATGTTGACAGGACGGGCATTGGCGCCGCTTGGGCAACTGGCCCAGACACTTACACGGATCAATCAGGCCCGAAGTGCCTTTAAGAACCTTAACGCACTGATGAACGCCACGAATGAACGACCTCAAGGTCAAAAGTGGATACGTCGACCTGAATGCCAAGGCCAAATAGCATTCAGAAACGTGGAGTTCACTTATCCAGAGCAGGCGGACGCTACTTTGTCAGGCCTTTCCTTCGATATCAAACCCGGAGAAAAAGTCGCAATTCTCGGCCCAATCGGCTCGGGGAAAAGCACAGTCACACGGCTGTTGCTTGGGCTATACCAGCCCCAGTCCGGGTCTGTGATGCTTGACGGAGTGGACATTCGCCAGCTGGACCCCGGGGATCTGCGTCGAAACATCGGGACCGTTCTACAGGATATCTGGCTCTTCTCAGGGTCGATACGGGACAATATTGCAAGTGGCAGCACCAGGCCTCGCGACCAGGACATTATCGAAGCCGGTAAAATTGCAGGTGTAGAAGATTTTATCGCCAACCGATCCGGGGGGTATGACTTAATGTTGTCAGAACGTGGCGAGGGTTTATCAGGTGGGCAGCGGCAGTCTATTGCCCTAGCCAGGGCTCTAGTAACTCGCCCTCCAATTCTGTTGTTGGATGAACCGACCAGTGCGATGGACGTCAAAACTGAAGCGAAAGTAGTAGACCGCCTCAAGAAAGCGACGACGGATACTACGGTGGTCATCGTCACCCACAGAACCAGCCTGCTGTCATTAGTGGACCGTGTCATTGTTATCGAAAATGGACAGGTCAGCGCCGATGGTCCCAAGAGTATCCTAACTAGCCACACCCCTGCTCAGCGGAGGCATCTGAATGTCGCAGCATCATGATTTTGCGTCATTGGCACGGGAAATGCGCGGACGGTCACCTCTTAAGGGCTCGATCCTGTTATTGCTCATATTGGCGTGTCTTATCAGCGCGGGTTTGTGGGCCTATCTTACGGAACTGGACGACGTAACACGTGTAGACGGCCGGGTGGTTCCATTGGCGGACGTCCAGCTGATCGAAGCAACAGAAACTGGTGTGCTCCAGCATCTGCACGTGAACGAAGGTCAATTCGTGGAAAAAGGCGCGCTGCTGATGGAGTTCGACACGACGCAAATCGATAGTCAATTCAGTCAGGAACAACAGCGCGCTTTTGGATTAATGGCACGGGCGGAGCGGCTGATGGCCGAAATTGAAGACCGTGAGCTCTTTTTTTCCAAGGAACTGATGGAAGGTGCGCCGGACGTGGTCAGATCGGAAACTGCTTTGTACCAAGGTCGTCAGTCAGAGCTCATCGCTGAGATCGCGATCCTCGAGCGTCAACGGGAGCAGAAACAAAGGGAGTATGAAGAAGGGCTGGTAGACAAGTTAACAGCCGACGAAACTCTTAAGATCCTAGCTGAAGAGCGCGCCATCATGACGCCGCTTGTAGAAAAACGGATGGAACCCGCCACGACGCTGTTGACTCTGCGCCGTAATGAAGCCGAGTGGCATGGGCGCAGAACACGTGCGCAAGCGGTGACCAACAGGCTGCAGACCGGCCTCGCAGAGATTGACGACCGAATTCGTGCGACGCGCAGCCGGTTTCACACCGCGGCCTTGACTGATCTTGCTGTTACAACGGCGGAATTGGCAGCGCTAAAACCCGTTTTGCCGGCTTTGCAGGATCGCGCAAGTCGCGCGCAAGTTAGATCTCCGGTTCGAGGCGTGGTCAACCGGATTCACAGAACCACGATTGGTGGGTTGGCCCGCAGCGGAGAGGAATTGATCGAGTTAGTTCCACTCGGGGACAATTTGCTTGTCGAAGCCTACGTGCGTCCAGATGATATCGCGTTTTTGCACGCCGGACAGCCGGTGAAGGTCAAAATCACCGCTTATGATTTCGCGCGATACGGTGCGCTGGATGGGGAAATCGTCCGGATCGGTGCAAACACGATAACGCGATCAGAACGAAATGACGAAGAAGTTTTTGTCGTTGAGATTCAAACCAAACAGTCTTTTCTGGATGCCAACGGAGTGGCAGTTGAGATCATTCCCGGCATGATCGCCGAAGTCGATATTCTAGCGGGACGAAAAACTGTGATGGAATACCTGATAAGACCCGTCGTCAAAGTCAAAGAGCAAGCTCTGCGGGAATAGAAAGAAGTTCTGAAGGCGGGCCAACCGAACTAATAACCTGAAATCACTTGGCGACCATGGACTGAAAAACTCATAATGCCGCACGCTTATTGCCAAACGACATCTCCCAGAAAAATGTAGCCTGCACCATAAATCGTTTTGATTAATCTGGGGTTTTTGGGGTCTTCACCCAATTTTGTACGCAGTCGGGAGATTCTGACATCCATCGCCCGATCAAAACTATCCCCTGCGGCACCGCCCAAAGTCTCTTGCATATGTGCCCGACTGATCAACCTTTTTGGGCTTTCCAGAAACAGCCGCAAAACTTCCCCTTCGGCGTGGCTGAATGGGGTCTCGGTCCCTGCTCCATCATCCAGAATGTAGCGATCGAAATAGGCAGTCCAGCCGTTAAAATGCGCCACATCAGAATGAGTTGGTCGCACCCGCGGCGCTCGCAACCGGGCCCGTATACGCGCAACAACTTCGGCAGGATCAAAGGGCTTGGTGATATAATCATCAGCACCCAATTCCAAACCGGTAACCCGGTCCTGTACCTGCGCTCGGCCCGAAATGATTATGACCGCTGCGCCTTGCTCTAGCGCCAGGCGATGCACCAGCGCCAGACCATCTGTGTCAGGCAATGAAAGATCCACCAGGCACACGTCTGGAGTAACACGTTTCAACGAGGCTTCGAACTCGCGCGCACGAGAGAAACTCTGGGTCCGGAAGCCTGCCTCCTCCAACGCATCGGTCAGTATCCGTCGAATTTCAGGTTCGTCATCAACGATCGTGACCAGTGGTTGGGTCATCAGGCGGCCTCGGTTCTGATCAGGGCGCAAAGTTGAGCGCGGGTGAATGGCTTGCGTAAAACTGGTGCACGGACAAGCGCTTGTTTGTGCAATGGGTCGGAATAGGGCAGCGAAGTCATTAGAATGCAGGGCACCGATGCGTTTATGTCGTCCAAGAGGTTCAACCCGGTCTCCTCTCCCTCAAGGCGGATATCCGACAGCACCAAGACTATGTCCTGTAAATTTTCAACCAAAGCCAAAGCCTCGGATTTCGAAGTTGCCTCGATCACGGAAAATCCCAGTTCGACCAGCATGTCGCGGAATTGGCTTCTGAGCGCGTCGCTGTCTTCGACCAGCAGCACAAGCCCCTCTTGCACGGGCGGAGCCGGTCTGTACGGCAAACGCAGCACCACAGAGGCGCCAGACGGTGTGTTGCGCAGATCCAAATCGCCGCCAGCCAGTTTGACCGTATCATAAACCATTGGCAAACCAAGCCCAGACCCCTTATTCCCCTTGGTGGTAAAAAACGGGTTGAGTGCTTTGTCCAATGCTTCAGTCGAAAAGCCGGGGCCGGTATCGGAAACCGCGATTTCCGCCCAGATGCTACCCACCTTATGCGCGCTGATGGTAATCTGACCTGTTTCACCACAGGCATCGCGCGCATTTAACACAAGGTTCAGCAGGGCATCCTGCACCATGCCTGAATCCAGCATCAAGGCGACGTCTGGCAGTGTATTGACCACCGATAGCCCAACACCGCGCGGCAACGACGGCGAGGCCAGAATGCGCAGGTCTTCAAGTAACCCACGCATATCGGTTGCCTTGGGTTGAGGAGTGCGATTGCCCGTCATATCCGCTATTCTGTTCAGCAATTGCCCCCCGCGGCGGGCGGTCTGCTGCGTGGCGGTGACCAACTCACGGGCATATTCCGGCAAGTCCATCTTTTGCAGTCGGGATTGCATTCCAAGAATGATCGTCAAGAGGTTCGAGAAATCATGGGCAAGGCCGCTGGTCATCTGGGCCGCCATGGCCCGACGGCGCGTTTGCTGCAAGGCGACCCGGGCTTGTGTTTCTTCGGTGATATCAACTGACATGACATAAACCCCGCCTTCTTTGTCTGGCGTGAAAGAAACACGAATACGTCGCGAACCCTGGTTTTCGGTGAACTCGAAAACGGATGTTTCCCCGTCATACGCTTTCTGAAGGTGCGGCTCGACTTTGTCATAGGCCGCAGCACCCAATGCCTCAGAAATATGCATCCCGATAATATCGGACGGACGGCCCGGCATCACTGAGTTCAGACGTCGATTGGAATAGTCATATCTTCCTTCAATATCCAAATGCGCTATATGAGCAGGCATCATTTCAGTCGTCATGCGCGTGCGGGCTTCGATTTCGGTCAACTGCCGCTTGGCTTCTTCCAATGCCGAATTTGTAGAAGCCAGCTTTCGGTTCGCTGCCGACAGTTCCTCGGCCCTGTCCAAAAGTTGCCCGGACAGTTCTACCGAACGGGCGCGCAGCAGGGCCTCAGCCTGTTTGGTGCTTGTGATATCTGTATAAACTGCAACCCACCCCCCCTTGGGCAATGGCGCGCCCTCGACCGAGATAACCTGACCGTTGGCCCGAACGCGTTCAAGGTAGTGGGGTTCAAAAGTCAAAGCCTGTCGGATTCGGCGTTCGACGATCTGGTCAGCATCGGCATCGTCGCCATACTCACCATGTGTCGCCAGATAGTGGATGGTATCCCGAAACAGCGCACCGGGTTTGACGAGGTCATCGGGCAGGTCAAACATCACCTGAAATGGTCGATTGCTTACAACCAGTCGCAGCTGACTGTCATAGATCGACAACGCCTGACCAATCAGATTCAACCCGGCCGACGTCATCGTTTTGATCTGTTCTTCGGTGATGTCCAATTTCACCCTCCCCGAGTTATATCCGTAACATCGGAAATCTCGCAGGTGTAGAGGCGTTAGCGCCCAAGGCCACGCAGAATTCGATCAATGCCTAGAGCGAGACTTTGGGCCGTCGGATGTAATCGCACATAATGACAACGTGTGGTCCATATTGCGCATTCGGTGCCGCAACATTTGGCGCGTAAGCCGGGCCAGTTCGGGTGCGTAGTCGGGGTTGGACGCCACGTTTTCAAGCTCTCCACGGCCCGTGTGGTCAAAAAGCATGGGAGGCAGATCCGCAGCGAACTCGACCAGAGTAAAGCGATGATCCCGCAATATTCCAAGAGATGAATCGCTGGGATCAGTCCCTAGCTGTTCCTGCCAGATCGTGGGGTTCAATGGTTCGGAAAAGTCCAGCTCACTAAAGGAATAGCTGCGCCAGTCCTCGGGCAGGTTCCCACGCAGCAAAGGCAGCAGAGACCGCCCGTCCATCGAATTTGGGATGGATTGCCCAATCCAGTCGAGAATAGTCGGGGTAACATCGATGGACTCGGTCGGAGCAGAAATGACGGAACCCGCTTGGTCTCGATTGCCAGGCAACCGGATCAAAAGGGGCGTGTGATAGGCCGCATCATAGACGGTCATTTTACCCCAGCTGTTTCGATCTCCGAGCATCTCTCCGTGGTCGGCAGTGATGATGATCAAAGTGTCGTCGTACTGGCCACTGTCCTTCAGGAACTGGACGACCCGTCCGATATGGTGGTCAACTTCCGTCGCCAACCCCAGATAAACAGACCGCAGAATTTGGATATTCTCAGGCGTCGGATCAACGTTCTTAAAACCCAGGACGAAATCAGCAGCAGTCTGTTTTTGCATGGTAGGTGCAAAGAACGGATGAACTTCGGCCTCGCTGTTCGCGCCCCCAAGCCCGGCAGGCAGAGGGAGCGACGTCGGGTCATACATGTTGTTGTAGGGGGCAGGTGCCACAAGGGGTGGATGCGGGCGGATATAGGTGAGATGTGCAAACCAATTCTGCCCAACAAGCGGCGCCATACTATTAAGGAATACATCCGTCAAAAACGCGGTGTCACTGTCTTTGGCCGCGTACAACGCTGGATCATTCAGCTTGGCGGGACCACCGGATTCAGAGACCGGTGAATGGACATCCCAATAGCTGTCAAAGGAATAGCCCTGTTTCATCAAGTGCGATCGCCATGGATAAGACTCTTCTAGTCGCATCTCGACCACTTCTTCGAACCCGGCCATGGGTTGTTCATAAGACCGAAGAACAGGGTCATTTGGGTCGTGTATCCTAGGGTCGGCCGTCGTGTCGGTATAGCCAAACAACAAAGGCGAATAGCCAGCCTTTCGCATTTCACTTGCTATGGTCGGAGTGTCGTGGCGCAAAGGTGTTCCGTTTCGCACGGATCGATGGTTCATCGCATATTGCCCGGTCAGGATAGAGGCGCGCGACGGGCCACAAGGGTTGGTCACTGAAAAATGCCTGTCGAACGTCACCGCCTCGTGCATGAAGGCGCGCATGTTGGGCAGGTCGACATGTCCCGCCAGTGCGCCGTTCAGACAATCGGCCCTAAGCTGGTCAATAATGATAAAAAGGACATTCCCGGCGCGTTGCATCCCAATTCCTCTGATCCTGCTGGCTTGGCTTTTGATGCGGACATTGTCCGGGTTCTGCCCAAGCAGCAACAGATTCGTCACACTTGGCCTTAGTTAAGATCAGACTTGAAACGTGTCTGTCGGCTTGATCGATCAATCCTGCGTCTGAAACTGTCACACATGCGCTATTGAGAGGAGAGAATAACCAGAATCTTTCGAAAAATACGTTGCAGCGCACGCGTGTTTTAAATCACATACGCTCATGACCCGACCAACCGTAAATTTGAACCATGATGCTGAAGGCATCAGCATTCTAGTGTCGGGTGAACTGCTAACCCAAACCCTAAGCAGTATAGAAGCCGCATTCTCATCCTTCACGCCTACGGGGAACAAGGTCGTTGTCGACCTGTCAGACGTTAAGGCAATGGATACAAGCGGCGCATGGCTGGTCGCCGATCTGACGCGCCGGGTTCAAAAGGCAGGGGGTGAGATTGATCTTCATGGTGCGTCACCTGCCTATTCCGACCTGATTGCGACTGTGTCCAAAAGCATCCCCGATGACCCAGTAACTGAAATTCACCATCGCAGCTTTGGAGACTGGGTGGAAAGCGTCGGCAAGCGGACGGCGGGTGGGTGGAAAGACACCCTGTCGATGCTGGACTTTCTTGGCCTGACGCTGCACCGACTAGGTCGGACCCTTCTGAACCCACGCAGGCTACGGCGGGCGGCTCTGGTCTCGCAGATGGAAGAGGTCGGTTTCAAAGCCATTCCGATCGTTGCCTTGATGGGTTTTCTGATTGGCGTCGTTTTGGCATTCCAAGGTGCAACCCAGTTGAAACAGTTCGGCGCCGAGATTTTCGTGGTCGAACTGATCTCGATCTCGGTTTTACGGGAATTGGGCATTCTTCTGACGGCTATTATTGTGGCCGGTAGGTCGGGTTCGGCTTTCACCGCGTCCATAGGCTCGATGAAAGTGCAGGAAGAGATTGATGCCATGCGCACCTTGGGCCTGGACCCGATCGAGGTTCTGGTCATCCCGCGGGTGGTCGCCTTGCTGATTATGTTGCCGATCCTTGGCTTTATTTCCGATATCTCCGCCCTGATCGGCGGTGGACTGATGAGCTGGATCGACCTCGACGTCAGCCCCGGAATGTTCGCGACGCGGTTAAAGGAAAACACAGGCATTTGGCAATTTGCGATCGGCATGATCAAAGCCCCCTTCTTTGCGCTGGTCATTGGGGTGATAGCCTGCTGGCAGGCAATGCAGGTCAAGGGGTCTGCTCAAAGCGTCGGGCAAAGAACAACTTCATCAGTTGTCCAATCCATATTTATGGTTATTGCACTTGACGCTTTGTTCTCGATCTTCTTCTCGGTCATGGGGGTCTGACATGGACGGAACCGTTCTGCAGAAAACAACCCAGGCCGACACACAGCGCGAAGCCGTCATTCGTGTACGTAACCTGACCAACCAGTTCGGGCCGCAGGTGGTTCACCAGCACCTTGATCTGGACGTCTGGCGCGGTGAGGTACTGGGCATCGTCGGCGGGTCAGGTACTGGTAAGTCCGTACTGCTACGGACAATTGTCGGGCTGAACAAACCTGCAGCTGGCAGTATTGAAGTTCTGGGCGTCGACGTGCTGAACGGTCCAGAACAGGAGCGTCGAAGGATTGAACAGCGTTGGGGTGTTGCATTCCAGGATGGGGCGCTGTTTTCGTCACTTACCGTTTTGCAGAATGTCATCGCTCCTCTGCGCGAACATACTGGTATGAGTGAAAGCTTAATGTGCGCACTTGGCAGTTTGAAAATCAGCCTGGTTGGTTTGCCACAACTGAGTTGCGGCAAGTTTCCTTCGGAACTTTCGGGCGGGATGCGCAAGCGGGCTGCGCTGGCCCGCGCGTTGGCAATGGATCCCGAAATCGTATTCTTGGATGAGCCCACGGCCGGGTTGGACCCGATCGGAGCCGCCGCTTATGACGACCTGATCGGAGAACTGCAAAATGCGCTGGGATTAACTGTATTCATGGTCACTCACGATCTGGACAGCCTGTATGCCATTTGTGACCGTATTGCCGTTCTCGCGGAAAAACGCGTTTTGGTTGAAGGGCCGATTGAAGAAATGACCAAAGTCGATCATCCTTGGGTGCAAGAATATTTCACCGGCCCTCGGGCGCGCGCAGCGCAAGAGAAAGGGCAAAGCAGGTAGAACCATGGAAACCCGAGCGAATTATATCCTGATCGGCGCCTTCACCCTTGCGGGCATACTTGGTGCTTTCGGGTTCTTTCTGTGGCTCGCCAAATTCGAAATCTCGCGGCAATACGCTTATTATGATGTGTTGTTCGACAACGTCTCGGGCCTATCCGCTGCTGGTGGAGTCAGCTACAATGGCCTGCCGGTAGGTCAGGTGATTTCTCTGAATCTCGATGAAAATGACCCTTCAAAAGTACGCGTTCGCCTGGAAGTTGACGCAGAAATCCCGGTTACGACAGAGACAATCGCTCAGTTACAATCGCTTGGTGTAACAGGTGTCAGCTATGTCGAGCTGACCGGTGGTTCGTCCACAGCCGAACGTCTACCACAAGATAGCCTCATCAAAAGTAAACGCAGCGCGATACAATCCTTATTCGAAGGCGCTCCGCTGCTGATGGAAAAAGCAATAACGTTGCTAGAAGACATCAATGAGGTCGTCGACGACAAGAACCGGCAGGCGGTTTCGGATATTCTGGAAAACGTCGCCTCGGCCACTGGTCGCCTAGATAAGACACTGTCAGACTTTGAAGGCCTGTCGTCTGATCTGGGCGGAGCCGCACGTGAGATTTCTGCTTTCTCAAAACGGCTTGATAATCTGGCGGACACGGCGGAAACAACGCTGGAAACTGGTACGGACACTTTAAAAAGCGTTAAAACAGCGTCCGAATCCGCCGCAGCTGCCTTGGACAGTGCAAAGGTTACTTTTGAAACAGCGGATCAGGTCATCCAACAGGATCTCAAACCATTCATTGAGCAAGCCTCGTCTTTGGCTGAGAACTTGTCGGGCCTGTCGGATGAAGGCAGCGTCGCGCTGGCAACCGTTTCCGAGACTTTCCTTAATGCAAACAAAACCCTTGGTACGATCACTGGTGCGATGGAAGCGGCTAAGGGAACCCTCACCTCGGCCGAGCGTGCCTTTGACTCGGCGAACCGAGTGATTAACGAAGACGTGGGAGAGGTGGTTGCAGACATTCGTAACGCAGCCAATCAGGTGGCGAACACTGTCACACGGGTAACCGACCGGCTGGACGAAATATCAGCTGATGTTCTCAGTGCTTCAAAGTCCGCTTCTGAATTGCTAGGCACGATTGACGGCATCGTTCAAGAGAACCGCCGTCAACTGTCTGATTTCATGCGAGTTGGCTTGCCCCAATTCACTCGCTTTATCGAAGAATCCCAACGGCTTGTCGTTAGCCTCGATCGGTTGGTCGACAAGGTCGAACGCGATCCTGCACGCTTTTTGCTGGGAACCCAAGCATCGGAGTTTCGCCAATGATCAGGATATTCCTTGCTTTACTGGCGGTTGCGGCCATCGCGGGCTGTACAGGACTGGGAACGCTTACGCAGGCGTCTAAACCGAACGATCTCTACTTGCTCACGCCCAAAAGCACATTTTCAACGTCCTTGCCGCGAATCCAACGACAGATTGTAGTGGAAGAACCGACCGCAACAGCGGCGGTCAATACGGATCAGATCGCGGTGCAACCTACACCGCTTCAGGTGCAATACCTACCGCGGGCGCGTTGGGTGGACCGGGCACCTTTGATTGTTCAATCCCTGCTGGTCGAAAGCTATGAAAACAGCGGAAAAGTCGCTGCAGTCGGACGGTCTATTGTCGGTTTGCGCGCGGATTATGTCATAGTCCCAGACCTACGCGAATTTCAGGGAATCGTCGTAGCACAACCCGACGGCTCATCAATTGTACGGGTCGAAGTCAGAATGAATATCAAAATCATCGATGAGTTCGAAGACAAGATCATCGCGTCGGACTCGTTTCAGGAATATGTCATTTCAGAAAGCGACCAGACACCCGATCTGGTCAATGCCTTTGACGTCGCATTGGGCAAGACCATGCGCGACGCTGTCGAATGGAGTGTTCGGAGAATACACACCCACGCCAGCAACAACCCTAGGTCTTTCTGACAGAGGTTGCTGGGTGCCGCGCAGGACGGCACCCGTTGTGACTAACGTTCAAGCGATTGCGCGAGGCGCATCAGCGTCACAGCTTCTGATCGATACCCAAACGGATCATCGCCACGGGATGTGCTGGCCAGTGCGATGGCTTCATCGTAAGACCAGCCATTTAGATATAAACCTCGGCGTAGTAACTGGCCGAACCCAGCAATGGCATATGAGAAACCAATATCTTTGGTCACGTCGCCCTGCCCGGCGAAAATCGGTTCCTGGATCAATTGGCTTTCTTCTGAGCCCGGTGCTTTGAAGCGCAGCTTCAAGTAGCCAATCTCATCAGACGCGTCGGACACCACGCTGTCGGCATAGCGAAGAGGTTCGTTCCTAATGGCCTCAGACCCCACCGGGGTCACTTCGTATATCGCCGTGACCGAATGCCCTGCCCCGATATCTCCGGCATCGACCTTGTCGTTTGCAAAGTCCTCGCGGCGGAGGCTTCGGGTTTCATAGCCGATCAGGCGGTATTCAGCGATCTGAGCGGGATTGAACTCGACCTGAATCTTCACGTCATTTGCGATCGGGAACAATGCACCTGTCAGTTGGTCGACCAGAATTTTACGCGCCTCGCTCAAGGTGTCGATGTAAGCGGCCTGACCGTTCCCATTCTGAGCCAGCGTCTGCATGACCTCATCGTCAAGATTGCCGCGCCCAAACCCCAGAACGCTGAGATATGTTCCGCTGTCTCGCTTGCGAGCAATAAAGTCCCGCAGCGCTTCGGGATCAGCCATCCCAACATTGAAATCACCATCCGTCGCCAAAAGGACTCGGGTAACCTCACCTTCAGCAGACATAGTTTCCGCCACTTCATAGGCTTGCTGTAACCCGGCCTGCCCTGCAGTCGAACCACCGGCCTCAAGGCGCTGAAGGGCAGCTAGGATCTTACCTTGATCAGAAGCAAATGTCGGTTCCAGAACTTGTCCAGCGCTGCCTGCATAGGTGACGATAGACACCTGATCCTCGGGCCGCAACTCAGCCAGCATTAAGCGGAAGGACTTCTTGAGCAGCGGCAGTTTATTGGCGTCCTGCATCGAACCCGACGTATCGATCAGAAAGACAAGGTTAAGCGGCGGGCGTTCCTCGACAACCGGCATCGTACCTTGAATTGCGACATGGACAAGCTGAGTCCCATCGTTCCAAGGGGTTGGGCTTACAGTGATCGAAGGTCGGAAAGGCGCCTGATCCTCGGGCAGAGGATAGGCGTAGGGGAAGTAGTTTATCATTTCCTCGATACGCACCGCATCACGCGGGGGCATTTTGCCATTCAGCAACGACGACCGAACGATTGAATATGAGGCCGTATCGACGTCGATCGAAAATGTGGACACGGGATCGTCTGCTGTAATTTTCAGCGGGTTTGTTTCGGCAGTGGCAAACGCCTCAGTATCCCTTTCGAGGGACAAGCCATGCAGGCGCGACAGCTCAGATGGCGTGCTGCCGCCCTCATCCGCAGTCAGGGAATTACCATTTACGACGGATTTCTGGCCTGTAGCCCGCTGGTTTCTCGACTCAGTCAATGGGGCGGCGAGTTCGGCCAACACTGGGGCTTCATACACTGGCTCACTGTTACCGAGAGCGTCTTCAGCCTCAGCCACCACATTTTGTGGGGCATCGGATTGGACTTGTTTCCAGGACGTCGGGTTCGGCACATAGTCACGTGTCTGCGGCAGGACCACAACCAAAGCAACGGCTGCAACGGCTGTCGTGGCCGTCAGCAGACCACGGTGTGAGAGGGCATTCAACATGGATTTCGCTCCTTTTGTCACGCGGGCCAACGGGCCTCGTCTGACAGTGGGACGGTCCTGGGCCGACGATCCTTGGAGCGCCACAAAGTTTTTTTGCGCCAGTTCCATATTGGCGGCTCGACGGGTTGCGTCTGGACCCGGGGTCGAGACGTCCATTACTTTCTTCAACTGCTCAAGATCATCGGTCATTGTGCCAACTCCTCTTGTCGCATTGCACGCAGACGCTTTCGAATTTCAGCAAGACGCCATGACACGGTACCTTCGGACACTCCCAATATTTCACCCGCCTGCGCATGCGTCATCTCATCTTCAAGGGTCAGGGCCAGCGTCTCCTGCAAGTCGAGCGGCAACAACCGCATCGCTGTTTGCAGCCACTCGACGGCTTCCGCCACCTCGGCTGCTTCGGCGCGGCGCATCTGCTCAACGTCGCCCCACCCAAGCGCGGCTCTGCTGCGCGTCGCCTGCCTGCGGCGTGTGTCCTCGACGGCGTTCACCACAACGCGATACAACCAAGTGGTAAACTTCGACCGCGCTTGAAACCCGGCAATCTTGGACGGCAAACTGGCACAGATATCCTGAGTAATATCCTCGGCCTGTTCCTCGCGGCCGGTCAATCGATAGGCCAGACGGAAAATTCGATCGTAGTGACGCTCCAGAAGGACAGCAAACGCTTTAGCGTCCCCTTCAATCGCGGCTTGAGCCAAGTCTTCATCCGACGTTTCCATGCGCATCACGATGAGTAAGACGCACCTGAAAGGTCAATCCTTGGCGGCATTCGTAAAAAAATCAGAAATGTTCAGAGGTGGCTTGTTCCCAATCAGCCGCATACTCATCCGGAATGGAACCTGAAAGGAAAGCACCGGAATCGACCAGCGTGTATTGATCAGCATAGGAATTCTCACGCTCATCTGCGGTACGGCGCCGGATATCTGATGGGTGCAACTCGGCGGTGGTTTCTTTGCCCATAGCCCCCAGAATTTCTACAAAGCTTTCCACAGTCGCGTCATGGTAGCGCTGAACACGCTTGCGTTTTTGCGGTACGTTCACCGCTCTCCCCCTGATCGGGTCTTGGGTCGCCACGCCGGACGGGCATCTGTTTGTGTTGCAGTGCAAGGCCTGAATACAACCTACCGCGAACATCATCGCCCGAGCCGAGTTGCACATATCGGCACCCAACGCGAATTTCTCGATCATGTCATATCCCGTCGCCACTTTGCCCGAGCAAATGATCCTGATCTGATCCCGCAACCCTACACCGCGCAGGCAGTTGTTGACGAAGATCAGAGCCTCGTTCAGAGGCATCCCCAGTCGATTGGTGAATTCGACCGGGGCGGCGCCGGTGCCACCTTCGGCACCGTCAATGGTGATGAAGTCCGGCACAATCCCTGTTGCAAGCATCGCCTTGCAGATCGCCATGAACTCAGACGGGCGTCCAATACACAGTTTAAACCCGACCGGCTTACCACCTGACATTTCGCGCAGATGCTGTACGAAATGCATCAGCCCCGTTGGCCCCTCAAACGCAGAGTGCACCGGTGGAGAAATAACGTCCTGATGCACCGGCACACCCCGGATTTGAGCGATTTCTTCGTCAACTTTCGCGGCAGGCAGCACACCGCCATGAGATGGCTTGGCCCCTTGCGACAGCTTGATTTCAATCGCCTTGACAACTTCTGTGCCGGCTTTTTCGGCAAATTTGTCCTTGTCGAAACCGCCATCGGCAGTCCGACACCCAAAGTAACCGGTTCCAATCTGCCATATGATGTCTCCGCCCTCGGCCAAATGGTGCGGGGACAACCCACCTTCGCCCGTATTGTGGGCGAATCCACCATCCTTGGCGCCACCATTCAAAGCTCTGATCGCGTTTGCGCTCAAGGCACCAAAACTCATGGCAGATACATTCAATCGCGAGGCGTTGTAGGGCTGGCTGCATTGGGGGCCACCCAGCAAGACACGCTTTTCACTTTCATCCACATGTTTGGGCGCGAGCGAGTGGTTGGCGCGGTGATATCCAACGGTCAGGATATCGTATTGCGTACCAAACGCCTGCGTATCCACCTGCCCCTTGGCGCGCGCATAGACCAACCCACGGATGATACGATTAAAAGGTCGGCCACTTTCGTTGGTCTCAACGAAATACTGACGTATCTCGGGGCTGACGAACTCTAACATATATCGGAAGTGACCTAGAACCGGATAGTTGTTGAGCACATTGTGCTTGGTGGTCAGAACGTCATAAAGCCCGATCACTGAATATGGTACCAAGAATATCAACAACCAATGCGCAGGAGGCCAAAAGAGTCCCCAAACAACCGTCAGCGGCAGACACACATAACTGAGAAAATAAAATAATCTGCGGACGATCATCCTAGCTCTCCAAATCAGATGGCGGTTCGATCAAATCGTGGGGGCATTTGGCGTTTGATTGCAAGCATTTGTATCAGTGCATGTTGATGGCGGTGATTTTGACGGCAGGGCTTCAGGTCGGCTCATAGTTGATCCTACTTTAGTCACACGGTATCCAACTCGCACGCTTGAAACGGACGAAACCATTGGCCCAAAAATCTACCCACCCGAAGGTTTCAGCCACAGCGTGGATGTTTTTGGCTGTTTTCGTGGGCGGCGCAGCAGGGTCGTTGTTTCGAGAGGCTTTTTCTATAGAGATCCCCGGCATTCGGATCCTAACAACAACCTTCGGGATTAATATTGCGTCCTGTTTTGTCTTGGGCTGGCTATATTCCATAAGGCACCGCGTACATGCCCATGTCCTGCACCTTGGCGCTGTCGGGTTTTGCGGCGGGTTATCTACCTTTTCCTCTTTTGTTGCAGACTTAGACATGTTGGCCGCCATAAACCCCTGGTACACCGTAGTGGCTGCCGTACTTGAGATCGCATGTGGCCTGATTGCCGCCCTCGCGGGCGAAGCAATAGGTCGCCGCGTTTTCAACACGAGGTCCGGGTGTTGAGCGAATTTTACCAGCATATAATGTTTGGTTTAGGCGGGGGTCTAGGTGCGGTCCTGCGCCATTGGGTGGCTTTGAAAATCAATCACGATTTGCCTTTCGCGACGTTGATCGTAAATGTTGCAGGAAGCTTCATTCTGGGCCTCTGGATCGGGTACCTCGGCGGGGTGACTGAGATAAGCGAGGAACAGAAACACCTTGTTTTCGGCTTCTGCGGTGGCTTCACAACCTTTTCAAGCTTTGCATATCAATCGCTGGAGTTGCGGCGCAAGAACACATTTGCCTTGGCTGCGGGCAACATATGCCTCAGCCTTGCCTTGTGCTGGATAGCGCTTGGATGTGGTCTTTTATTGACGAGGCTTTGAATACCGAAGCGTTCGCGTTTCCAACTTGGTCACTACATTGGAAACGTGTGCATGCGCACCGCCAAATTTCCCATGATCCAGATTGTACCGACTATGATGATCAGCAAAACCAGCGTTGAAAACAACACAAGATCCAAATCTTCACGGCTGCTGCGCCTGCGGTCAATGTGAAGGAAGTAGACCAGCTGTAAAATCAATTGCGCAAGTCCCAGCAATCCAATGGTCAGATAGACGCCCTTGGTCGCAATGCCGAAGACAAAAGCTGCCATGAAGACAGAGATGGTCAGCAGAAGTGAGCCGCCATATCCTATAAGATAACGGCGGCGTTCCCGACGGTGCATTTCGCTTCGCTTATCCATAGGCAAGCCCTCCGAAATAAACGATCGTGACGATCCCGATCCAGATCAGGTCAAGGAAATGCCAAAACAAGGCCAACCGGACGACCCGCGACATAAGCAGGTCTGTCAGACCGAAAACGCGAAACTGGATGCCCAGCACGATCAACCAGATACAACCGGCAGCAACGTGCAGGCCGTGCAGTGGAACGAGGCCATAGAAAGCGGACAGAAACCCGCTGCGTTGGGGAATGCCTCCCTTTTCAGCCATCGCCATGAAATCACTCAATTCAAGAACCAGAAAACTCAACCCCAGAACCAGCGTGACGCCAAACCACATCACAATGCGTGAGCGTGGCAGGTTGTACTTCAGAGCCAGCATCGCCAATCCCACAGTCAAGCTGCTCGTTAGCAAGATGAGCGTTTGGGCAAAAATGCTCTTGAGGTTGAACAGCTCATGCGGACCGGGTCCACCGGCCTGCGCATCTATCATGGTGATGTAGATCGCGAACATCAGACCAAAATAGACAAGGTCGCTCATTAGAAAGACCCAAAAACCGAATGTGACGACTTCACTGGCCTTGTCCGCTTCGGGATGCCTGCGGCCCAGGTTCAATCCGGGGTAACTATGGGTTGGAGCGCGCTTCATGTTGCGGCCTCCATATCTGGTCGCGCAAGACCACGGTTTTCAGGTGTGCATTCATGGTCGCGATTGACAGGGTCCGAATTGCTTACGATCTCAAGCCATGCTTCATGCTGTTTGCGCACCTCGGTGGCCGGTATGACCTCTTCGGTGTCCGTTTGGAACGTCCAGGCGATGAACGCCACGACGATAAGGACGCTCATCAACGCGGCCAACCACCAGATCCACCAGACAAGCGCGAACATCCAAACACCACTGAAGACACACAAAACGAAACCGATCGCCGTATTGCGCGGCAGCAAAATATCCTCGTAAGCCTCAGGCCGCGGGTAAGCTTCGTTTCGTTCCTTGGCCGCAGCAAAATCATCCCGCTCGGTCACGTTGGGAATGATGGCGAAGTTGTAAGGCGGCGGCGGCGCCGGCGTCGACCATTCCAGAGTGCGGGCATCCCATGGGTCGCCAACCGGCACGCGTGTTTTCTCGCGGTCTCTTATACTGATCCATAGCTGCGCAACGACCGCCAGCAATGCTGACAGGATCACCAGTGATCCAACCGCCGCAACGATCATATAGGGGTGGAAGCTGGTGTCCTCCCAACTGAAAGACCGTCTGGGCATCCCCATCAGACCGACGAAATACAGCGGCAAAAAGGTCAACATGAACCCAACTGTCCACAGAACAACCGTCAGTCGCCCCCAAGCTTCGTTCAGTCGAAACCCAAAGGCCTTGGGGAACCAGTAGTTATATCCGGCCAGCAAACCAAACAACACCCCGGGCAACAACACGTTGTGGAAATGCGCGACAAGAAACAGCGTGTTGTGAACCTGATAATCCAACGTTGGATTAGCCAGAAGAACGCCACTGAGGCCCCCAATCACAAACAGCATAAGGAATGCGAGGCCATACAGCATCGGGACCGAGAAACGGATACGGCCCCGAAACAGTGTGGCCATCCAGTCATAAACCTTCACTCCGGTCGGAATAGCGATCAGCATCGTCGCAATCCCAAACACCGCATTTATCAGCGCGCTTTGACCCATCGTGAAAAAATGGTGCAGCCAGACCGTGAACGACATAATCGCGATCGACATCGTGGCGATGACAAGCGAGTTGTAGCCGTACAGTCGTTTCGCCGAAAAGGTAGCGAAGATCTCGGAATAAATCCCATACGCGGGAAGGACCAGCAGATAGACCTCGGGGTGGCCGAACAGCCAGAACAGATTTGCATAGTTCATCATGTTCCCACCAAGGTCATTGGTGAAAAAATGGAAGTCCAGATATCGATCCGCCGCCAACATCAGAGCCGCCACGCCTAGCGGTGGCATTGCGAAAACGATCAGGATCGAACTGCAGATGATCGTCCAACAATACATCGGCAGACGCATGAAGGTCATACCGGGCGCGCGCAATTTATAGATCGTTACCGCGAAGTTTATGCCTGTCAGAGTTGTTCCGATGCCCGACACAACAATGGCCCAGATCCAGTAGTCCGGCCCTACACCGGGGTTAAAGGCTGCTCCGGTATAGGGTGGATAGGCCGTCCAGCCACCGGTCGAGAACTCTCCGACCACCAATGAAACCATCAGCATCATGCCTGCGGAGACCGTAAGACCAAGGCTGATCTGGTTCATGACCGGAAAGGCGACATCTCGTGCACCGATCATCAGGGGAACCAAAAAATTCGCAATGCCGAACACGAAGGGAACCGCGACAAAGAAAATCATGATTGTGCCATGGGTACTGAACAGTTCGGCAAAGTGTTCAGCTTCCAGAAAACCTTCACCTGGGCCTGCGGCCTGCTGAGCGCGCATGACAACACCTTCAAGAACGCCCCGAGCCAACATGACGATGGCAAAGACGATGTACATGATGCCGATTTTCTTGTGATCCGCGCTGGTCAGCCAATCGCGCCACAGCGGGCCCCAAAGACGAAACCAAGTCAGTAGGCCGACAACGGCTATTGCTCCGACTATTACAATCGCAGCGGCGGCGTTGGCGACGATCTCATTGGCGTTCGGAGACTGGATCAGCCCCGCAATCGGAAAAGATTCCCAACTCAGGCGGCCGAATATTCCGCTGTACTCAGTCGTCATTGTCCGCCCTCCTGACCATATGAAACGGTCCCGGGCTGCTGCGCTGCCGACAAAGCTTGGCCGCTGTGGTAACGGTGCAGAATAGAATGAAACAAGTCGCCGTCATCCAGTGTGAAATACAAGGCGTTCAGAGGCATCGTCGCGGTACCCAATGCAGCCTGCACCTCGTCCCTGTCGCTGCGCATTGCCAGTGTTTTATAGGTCTCGGTTGTTAGCGGAATGCCGTTGGCGCGCACGCTGTTTACCCACGCATCGAAATCCCGCAACTGCATGGCCTGTGTCAGGAATTTTTGCTTGGTAAAGCCCCGGCCATTATACTGCGTGTTTTCACCCTGCATGGTCTTTGGCGTGTTGGCGACGAGATGCAGTTGAGTGGTCATTCCCGGCATCGCGTAAATCTGGCCGGCTAAGGCAGGGATCATGAAAGACTGCATAACGGTGTCGGTCGTCAACGTTATCGCGACTTGTTGCCCTACAGGTATCCCGAACTCTCCCACAGTGGCGATGCCATGGTCCGGGTAGATAAACAACCATTTCCAATCCAGCCCGACCACCTGAACCTTCACTGCGGGCGTTTCGCCGAATTGTGCCGAGTAGGGATCCAGCCGATGGGTCGATTTCCACAAATAAAATGACAAAACTGCAACAATCACGACCGGAATACCCCACATCAAAAATTCCAGACGCGCCGAAAAATCCCAACTCGGTTCGTAAGCCGCCTTACTGTGCTTGCGTCTGCGATAACGCAGAGCAATCAACGGAACCAAGCAAAGTACCGGTACTACCGCGATCATGATCAGAAGGGTTGCCCGCACCAAGTGAGTTTTCTGGACAGACGCGATGGGACCCTGAGGATCCATAAAGCTGTCGCTGGCATGAGCAACCGTCGCAAAAAACCCTGTTGCCACAACTAAAATGGCAAATGGCAAAACAATGGATGACACTCTGTAGTGGGTCACGCCTGCTCGCCCTCCTGCAGTGCTTGTGCTGGCCAAACTATCGGCACAGTCTGGAAAATTCTCAAGAGTTTTCCGAAACCGTAAATTGTCCTGCTCCTATTTCAATCAACCAATTCTTAAACGGCTGAACAGTTGACTTGTTAGACCCTTGGGACGAGATACTTGAGAAATGCGTTGGTTTGTGTATCTTTTGATCGGCTTGCTTGGTGCAAGCCCTGCCCTGTGTCAGGATCGGACTGCTGTCGAACGACAGTTTCAGGTTTGGATTAATGAAACCGTCTGGCCAGACGCCAAATCCAAAGGTGTTTCAAAGCACACTTTTCAGCAGGCCTTTGACGGCGTGACCCTTAACTGGGATCTTCCCGACCTCGTACCGCCCGGCGCCAACGCAGCACAACCGGCAAAGCAGAAACAGGCCGAGTTTGGCGCGCCTGCCCGCTATTTCAGCGCGGGATCAGTTCAGGGTGCCACTTCGGTTGGACGCAAGATGGGCCGCCGCCACGCCCAGACCCTAGCGCAGGTTCAAGCTGAAACGGGTGTGCCGGCCCGAATTCTTTTGGCCATATGGGGGCGTGAAAGTGGATATGGTCAGGTGCCGATCCGGCACGATGCCATACAGGTCTTGGCCACAAAAGGCTTCATGAGCACCCGAGCAGAACTGTTTTACAATGAGCTGCTTGCGGCCCTGCAGATAGTCGAAGCCGGTCTTGCACCGCCTGGCAGGATGAAAAGCAGTTGGGCTGGTGCCCTAGGGCAACCTCAGTTCATGCCCTCAAGCTTTCTTGAACATGGGATCGACGGAAATGGAGACGGCGCCACGGACATCTGGTCTTCGGCCGACGATACATTAGCGTCAATTGGACATTATTTGGTGCAGCATGGATGGGTCCGGGGTCGCGATTGGGGGTTCGAAGTCAAAGTCCCTCCCTCGATATCTTGCGCGAGGGAAGGACCTGACCAGGGCAAACCTATCCGCGAATGGGTTAAGCTGGGTATCGAACGGGTTTCGGGCAAACCGTTTCCGCAGCACGAATTGCCGGGAGAAGGGTATTTGATGATGCCTGCTGGACGAAAAGGGCCTGCATTTCTGGTGACACCAAATTTCTACGTGCTTAAAAAATACAACAACAGCGACCTTTATGCGCTGTTCGTTGGCCACGTGGGCGACCGCATCCAATTCGGTGTCGGCGACTTTAAGGGCCGCTGGGAGGACATCGACGGTCTATACCGTTCAGATATTGCCGCGATGCAACGCGCCTTAGAAGCACAAGGGCACGACGTCGGAGGAGCAGATGGCTTGCCCGGCTTCAAGACTCGCCGTTCTATCGGTCGCTGGCAACAAGAGACCGGGCGAGCCCCGACCTGCTTTCCAACCTTCGAAATGAAAACAACCCTGGCCAGATAGCGATTCGTGGCTGCGCAAGCCTGCCATCGCTTAATTACCCTAGGTTAGACGTCAATCCGACTCATGCCTCTTTCACAAAAGTGTTAAGAAGCTACTACCTTTCCTCATAATATTTCCGAGCCGACCCTTGTTTCATTCACGATTGGCGCTAGAGGGCACAATTTGCAGGCAAAGGCTTTAACCTTTTTTGAAATAATGTCACGTTCAACCCCAGTGAAAGGCAACTTTCGCATCTCTTTCCCGACTGCGAACAGAATGACGACGACGCGATGTTTCTTGCGATATGTCAAAGCAAAATTTGAACATCTGCGGTCAGTGTCAGCGTCGGACACATAAGGCGGCCCGCCGCGATCCTACCTGGATGCCCGCGCCGTGCCCCAACTGAACGGGAGTATCAGATTATGAACACATACCTTCGAACTTCACTAGCAGGTCTGCTGACCTCAACCATGATCACTGGCGCGGCCTTTGCGGCTGGAACACATCCCGAAACCGGCGAAGCGCTGGCGGATGACCAGACGTTTACATACCGCATTCTGGACGAGCACAGCTCGGTCGATCCGCAGGTGGTCGAGGATGTGTCAGGCGCTGAAATCGTCCGCGACCTGTTCGAAGGTTTGATGAACCAGGACGAAGACGGAAATCTGGTTCCTGGTGTAGCAACCGGCTTTACCACCAATGACGCCAAAGACGTTTACACCTTCACCCTGCGAGACAACGCTAAGTGGTCCAACGGCGATCCGGTTACAGCAGGCGATTTCGTTTTTGCCTGGAAACGTGCCGTCGATCCCGCTCTATCCTCGCCCTATGCGTGGTACATGGAGCTGATGTCGATCGAAAACGCATCCGAGATTATCGCAGGTGAAAAATCCGTTGATGAACTGGGTGTCAAAGCCATCGACGACCATACTCTGGAAGTGAAACTAAGCGCTCCACTACCCTATTTCGCCCAGATGACCACGCATTCAACGACCTTCCCTGCCCCGCAAAAAGTAGTTGAAGAATTCGGCGACGAATGGACCAAGCCCGGCAACATCGTGTCAAACGGCGCCTATGTCCTGACCGAGCATCTACCGCAGGAACGTTCGGTCCGCGAGCGTAACGAGATGTATTGGGACAACGACAACACGATCATCGAAAAGGTCGTGGCCCTGGTCATCAACGACGAAAACGTGGCCCTGACCCGCTATCTGGCCGGTGAGTTGGATCGCACCGAAGTTCCCGCAGGTCAATTCCCACGCCTGCAGAAAGAACACCCGGAAGAGGCCATCAGCTTCCCGCGTCTGTGCAACTATTACTACACGTTCAACCTGTCCGAAGGCGGCCCTGAAGAGTTCAAAGACCCCAAGGTCCGTCAGGCTCTGTCGCTGGCAGTGGACCGTGACATCATCACCCGCAACGTGAAAGCCGGTGGCGAGCCGCCAGCCTATACATTCGTTCCAGAAGCCACCGCAGGATTTACGGTTCCGGCTGTTGAAATGGCGTCAATGTCGCAGCAAGAGCGCGACGAACTGGCCAAAGAACTGCTGGCCGAGGCCGGGTACGGCGCCGACAACCCGCTGAGCTTCGAGATGGTCTATAACACCGACGAGGCGCACAAAAAGGTCGCCGTGGCGCTGAGCCAGATGTGGAAACAGAAGCTGGGCGTTCAGGTCCAACTGGCCAACATGGAGTGGAAAGTGTTCCTGGAAGAGCGCGGCAACCAGAACTTCGATCTGGCCCGTGGCGCATGGTGTGGCGACTATAACGAAGCCTCGACCTTCCTGGACCTGTTGCAATCGGATTCGGGCTATAACGACGGTAAGTACAGCAACGCCAAAGTTGATGAGCTGCTGGCTCAGGCCAAAACCTCGGACGATGCCGCGCCGCTTTATACCGAGGTCGAGCGTATCATCGCGCAAGAGACCCCCGTCATCCCGATCTATCACTATGCTGGCGTCTACATGATGGACAGCGATGTGGGGAACTGGCCGGTCAATAACGTAGAGCAGAACTGGTACTCCAAAAACCTCTACAAAACAGCCGAGTAATCACCTTTAGATCCCGCTGTGCCCCAAGAACCGCTTTGGGGCACAGCCAATAATTGGGGGCATGAAATGCTTGCCTATATCATCCGGCGGCTGTTGGTCGCCGTCCCGACGATCCTGTTGCTGATCGTCGCTTGTTTCTTTTTGATGCACTTCGCGCCCGGTGGGCCCTTTACCTCGGAACGGCCCCTGCCGCCTGCGGTTCTGGCCAATATCGAGGCACGCTATGGGCTGGACCAGCCGCTGTGGAAGCAGTTGTGGGACTACCTGTATAACATCGTGGTGCATTTCGATTTCGGACCGTCGTTTAAGTTCAAGGACCGCGATGTAAACGACATCATCGCCCAAGGTTTCCCGATCTCGCTGACCTATGGGTCGCTGTCGTTCCTGTTTGCTACCACGATTGGCGTGGGTCTGGGGATTGCGGCGGCCATCAAGCACAATAGCTGGATCGACTATTTCGCCGTCGGTCTGGGCATTGCAGCTCAGGCGCTGCCGAACTTTATCATGGGCCCGATCCTGATCCTGACCTTTACCCTGTGGTTGGGCTGGTTGCCCGGCGGTGGCTGGAACGGAGGGCAATGGCCTTACCTGATCATGCCCGTTATCGCGCTTGCGACCTCGTATGTCGGCTCGATCGCGCGGATCACACGCTCGTCGATGCTCGAGGTTCTGAACTCGAACTTTATCCGCACCGCGCGGGCCAAGGGCCTGCCGACCAGAACCGTGATCTGGCGCCATGCGTTGAAACCGACGCTCTTGCCCGTCGTCTCCTATTTGGGCCCGGTCTTCGTCTATGTTTTGACCGGTTCGGTCTTCGTGGACATCTATTTCTCGACCGGAGGTCTGGGGCAAGCCTATGTCGGCTCGGCCCTTTCACGCGACTACGCAGTACTTTTGGGGGTCACGATCCTCTATGGCGCGCTGACCGTCGTCGTGAACCTTTTGACCGACCTGGCCTATGCCTGGTTCGATCCGAAAATCCGGTACTAAGGGGCGAACCATGCTTGGAAAATCTCAAAAAGCCGCCCACCTGGCCGAAGATATCACCGATTACACGGTCATTCAGGGGCGCTCACTGTGGCAGGACGCGCGGATGCGTTTTGTGCGCAATAAGGCTGCGATGGCCAGCCTAGTCATTCTAGCGCTGATAGTTCTGTTCACCATCATCGGTCCCTATTTCGCGGTCTGGAACAATGAAGAGATCGACTGGAACGTTATGGGTGACGTGCAGGGCATGGGTATGCCCTCGGTCGAAACCGGCCATTTCTTTGGCGTCGATGATCTGGGGCGCGATCTGTACAGCCGCGTCATTCAGGCCACCACCACATCGCTGCTGGTCGGTCTGATCGGTGCAGCCACGGCGCTGATCGTTGGCACCTGCTATGGCATCGCCGCCGGCTATATCGGCGGCCGGACCGACAGCGTCATGATGCGCTTTGTCGACATTTTACTGGCGATCCCGGCAACTCTGGTGATTATTCTACTGCTTGTAGTGGCAGGACGATCCTTCTTTATGCTGTTCATCGCACTTGGCGCGGTTGGTTGGCTGACCATGGCGCGGATCGTACGAGGTCAGACCCTGACCCTGAAAAACCGCGAGTTTATCGAGGCCGCCCGCGCCGCAGGTGTCAGCGAATTCACCATCATGTACCGCCATATCCTGCCCAACCTGTTGGGCGTTGTGATCGTCTATGCCTCGCTTCTGGTGCCTGAAATGATCCTGACCGAGAGCTTTATTTCGTTCCTTGGGCTGGGGATTTCAGAACCCTACACCTCGCTGGGTCGTCTGATTGCCGAAGGGGCGGGAACCATGGGGTATGGCACCCTGTGGCAATTGATGTTCCCGCTGACATTCTACGTCGCCATTATCATCACGATGTTCTTCATCGGGGATGGTCTGCGTGACGCTCTGGACCCGAAGGATCGCTGATATGAGCCTGTTTTCCGTAAAAGACCTGAAGGTCCAGTTCGACACGCCCGATGGCGTGGTCGAGGCCGTCAAAGGCATCAGTTTCGACATCAACCCCGGCGAATGCCTTGGCATCGTGGGCGAAAGCGGGTCGGGCAAAAGCCAGACCTTCATGGCCGCGATGGGCTTGCTGCCGCCTGCCGGGCGGGCGCTTGGCTCGGCCACTCTGAACGGCACCGAAATCCTGAACCTGCCGATCAACCGCCTGAACAAGATCCGTGGCTCGGACGTGGGCATGATCTTTCAGGACCCATTGACCGCGCTGACCCCGCATCTTCGGATCGGCCAGCAAATGCGCGAGGTTCTGCAGGTGCATGAAGGGTTGCAAGGTGCGAAGGCGCGGGCCCGCTGCCTGGACTGGCTGAACCGCGTCCGCATCCCCGAGGCCGCGCGGCGACTGGATCAATACCCCCACGAGCTGTCAGGCGGGATGCGTCAGCGCGTGATGATCGCCATGTCGATGCTGTGCAATCCCAAACTGCTGATCGCGGACGAGCCGACAACGGCGCTGGACGTGACCGTTCAGGCCGACATACTTGACCTGATGGTGCGCCTGCAAAAGGACGAAGGCACCGCAATTGCCCTGATCACCCATGATATGGGCGTAGTCGCCCGTATGTGCGACCGCATTCAAGTCATGCGCATGGGCGAATTTGTCGAGGCCGGAGACACCCGCGAAATCTTCCGCGCCCCGCAGCACGACTATACCCGCACCCTTCTCGAGGCGATGCCACGCATTGATGCGGGCGATGCGCCCAAGGCGTTGGAGAAGGTCGAAGAGCCCCTGCTTAAGGTCGATGACGTCAAGGTGCATTTCCCGATCAACGTCAAAGGCGGATTGTTCGGCCGCAAAGTGCCGCTCAAGGCTGTCGATGGCGTCAGCTTTGACATCCGCAAGGGTGAAACTCTTGGCGTTGTGGGCGAATCCGGCTGTGGCAAGTCCACGCTGGCGCGCGCCGTGTTGCAACTGATCGAACCCAGCGCCGGAAATGTCAGCTGGTTGGGCCATCCTATTGTGGGTCTGAAACGCGCCGAGCTGAACAAGTACCGCAAGGACTTGCAAATCGTCTTTCAGGACCCGTTGGCTAGCCTCGATCCGCGCATGACAATCTCGGCTTCGATCGCCGAGCCGCTCAAGACCTATCGCCCTGATCTGACGGACCGCGAGCGCAAGCAGATGGTCAGCGAAATGATGGAGCGTGTGGGCTTAAACGCCAACATGATCAACCGTTATCCGCACGAGTTGTCGGGCGGTCAGAACCAACGGGTTGGCATCGCGCGCGCTATGATCAACAAACCCAAATTGATCATCTGCGACGAGGCGGTCTCGGCTTTGGACGTGTCCATTCAGGCGCAGATCGTGGAGTTGCTTCGTGAGTTGCAGCAAGAATTCGGTCTCTCCATGATCTTCATTAGTCACGATCTATCGGTTGTCCGTGCCGTGTCCAATCGGATTATGGTTTTATATCTAGGCCGCATCGTGGAACTTGGCGATGGCGAGGTGATCTGTTCTGATCCGATCCATCCCTATACCAAGTCTCTGATATCGGCTGTTCCGATCCCTGACCCAGATGTGGAACGGAGCCGCCAACGCTTGAAGATCCCGGGTGAGCTTCCCTCGCCGATGGATCCGAAGGCTGCCCTGCGGTTTCTCCCCAGTCGCCTGTCCGCTGGCCAAGAGGACTATGTCCCGCAACTTAACGAAATCAAGTCCGATCACTTCGTTGCGGAACATGATCCACTGGAAACCATTATGGCCAATGCCTAATACACACCTCAAAGCCAGATTCTGGCTTTGAGGTATTAACCAACCTGCCTGTTTTTCCATCAATTAGGCGCTCTTTTGGAAACTATCTCACTCTAAAATATAAACTAGTTTCTAAACATAGCACAAAAGGTAAGGTTTCATTCGCATGTGACAATGGATCGTTTTGACTTCGCTGCGTAGGGATGGCACGATTTCTCCTGTTTCCCTAGCGGTCTCGCGAGGTCATTGAACATTCCGGGTTCACGGCCTAAGACAACGTACCGAAGCCTCTGGACTTCGGTGCAAATTTTAAAAACTGAGAGGTACAATGGTACGCAAGGTTACCAAAGCGATTTTCCCGGTTGCGGGACTGGGTACCCGCTTTCTGCCTGCGACGAAATCCGTCCCCAAAGAGATTATGACTCTGGTCGATCGTCCGCTGGTCCAATACGCAATTGACGAAGCGCGCGCGGCTGGCATCAAGGAATTCATCTTTGTCACATCACGCGGCAAATCCGCGCTTGAGGACTATTTTGATCACAACCATATCCTGGAGCAAGAACTCAAGGCCAAGGGTAAAGACGAGCTGCTTGAAGTGCTGGATGAAACCAACATGGAAAGTGGCGCAATCGCGTATATCAGGCAGCACAAAGCCTTGGGGCTAGGCCATGCTGTGTGGTGTGCTCGCCGATTGATCGGGGATGAGCCCTTTGCCGTCATGTTACCTGATGACGTCATCGCCGCGGACAAACCATGCTTGCAGCAAATGGTCGAAGCCTACGAGGAAACCGGCGGAAACATGGTTGCCGCGATGGAAGTTCCTCAGGAAAAAACCATCTCCTATGGTGTTTTGGACGTAGGTGAGAATATCGGTCAAGTCGTTCGCGCCCGTGGCATGGTCGAAAAACCCAAACCGGATGAGGCACCTTCGAACCTCGCCGTGATCGGTCGCTACATTCTGGGCCCATCGGTTCTGTATAATCTGAACCAGAAGAAAAAAGGCAGCGGTGGTGAGATTCAGCTGACGGACGCGATTGCCGAGGATATCGGAAATGGTGTGCCGGTATTTGGGCACAAGTTCGAAGGACAACGTTTCGACTGCGGCTCGAAGGCTGGATTTCTACAAGCAACCGTGGCTTTTGCATTGGCCCGACCCGATCTGCGCGACGACCTGCGGGAATATCTGCACGATACGATGGCGACTGACCAAGCAGCCCAATAATTTCCACTCCATTATCTCAGCACAAAGGCACCCGGTTTTGGGTGCCTTTTCTTTTTCGGGCGACCTGACAGAAAACTTACCACTTTCTTTCCGAAGCGTTCTGCCCGCTTAGCGTGGATTCATCCATTTGATGGCAGTTTGGCGCGCAAAGCAATTGTCGGACCAGCATCTTCAGGAGGACACGCCCCAATGGCACAAGTTTCACCCCGCTTGGATTTACCATTCATTCAACCCTCGCAAGCACAAAAGCACGTCACTCATAACGAAGCCTTACGGCAATTGGATGTGATTGTTCAATTAAGCGTCGTGGCAACCGGTGCATCAAACCCACCAGTGACCCCAGCGCAAGGTGAAGTTCATGCCGTGGGTGAAGCCCCGGTTGGTGAATGGTCAGGTCAGGAAAACATGCTTGCGGCATGGTTGGATAATGCGTGGCACTTTGTAGCGCCAGATATTGGTTGGAGAGCGTGGGACATCAGCGCCGGGCGTGTGAAAGTCTGGACGGGCTCGGATTGGGTTGTACCGGCAGGGGCAACGCAGAATCTGGACGGGATAGGCGTCGCAACGACCTCGGACGCAACAAACCGCCTCTCGGTTCGTTCTTCTGCCACATTGCTGAGCCATGAGGGCAATAGCCACCAGTTAAAGATCAACAAGGCAAGCGCGGGGGATACCGCTTCGCTTTTGTTTCAATCCAACTGGACCGGTCACGCTGAAATGGGGCTGGCAGGCTCAACTGGTTTTTCAATCAAGGTTTCGGCAGATGGGAACACATGGACAGATGCCCTTGTTTTCGATCCGACAACTGCAATTGCATCTGGTGCAGCGATTCAAAGCAGTGCTTCAGACGTAACTGCGGGTCGTTTGATGCGGGCGGATTTTGGCTATAGCCCCGGCAATGTGCTAGGATCTGTGTCACAAACATCAGGCACGCCGACAGGCGCGGTGATCGAGCGGGGCTCGAACGCAAATGGTGAATTTGTTCGTTTCGCAGACGGCACTCAAATCTGTACAGTCAATCTGAGCGCAGTAGGCTGCACCATCGGCGAAGGCGCGATTTTTTCAAGCGGGCAAAACAGTTGGACCTTTCCAATTGCCTTTGCCTCTGGGACCAAACCTGCCCTAAGCGGCAGCGGTGGATCGGTCTCGCGATTTGTCGGGTTTGATGCGCCGGCAGCCACAGATGTGTCCTACCAAGTACTATCAACGGTTTCCGACCCTGCACTTGTCGCGCCGACCGCAACCGCCACAGGGCGCTGGTTCTGATCAAAGGTTTTGTGATCTGAGTTTTACTTTGCCCGCAAGTCAGCATCTGCCTGTTCCAGAAACCACGCATAGGTTTCGTGGATGCCGTCTTGCAAGGTGATCCGCGCACGCCAACCCATATCCGCCAGTCGTGACACATCCATGAGCTTACGCATTGTGCCATCGGGTTTGCTGACATCCTGAGTGATCCGCCCGGTGTAACCCACCGCGCGGGCCACCAGAGTTGCAAGCTCCGCAATCGAGATATCCTCGCCACAACCGACGTTGATATGGCTCAGCATGGGTTCTGTGTTCGCGTCATAAACATCGCGTGGCAAATCGAGCACAAACAGAGACGCTTCGGCCATATCGTCCACGTGTAGAAACTCTCGGCGAGGCTTACCGGTTCCCCAGATAACAACCTCGTCCACACCGTCCCGCTTGGCCTCGTGAAAACGTCGGATCAAAGCCGGCAGAACATGGCTGTTTTCGGGGTGAAAGTTATCACCTGGGCCGTAAAGATTGGTTGGCATAACCGAGCGATAGTCAACGCCGTGCTGCCGGTTGTAGCTTTCGCACAACTTGATACCTGCAATCTTGGCGACTGCATACGGCTCATTTGTCGGCTCGAGCACTCCGGTCAGCAGAGCATCTTCTCGCATCGGTTGCGGTACAGCCTTGGGATAGATGCATGAGCTGCCAAGCTGCAGCAGGCGCTGGACTCCCACTGAAAACGCCTGATGGATCACGTTGCATTCGATCATCAGGTTTTCGTAAATGAAATCTGCCGGATATGTATTGTTCGCGTGAATACCTCCGACCTTGGCCGCCGCCAAAACGACAACATCGGGCCGTTCGGCCTCCATGAATTGCCGAACTGCGGACTGATCAGTCAAATCCAGTTCCGCATGAGTGCGGGTTACAATCGTCAATGCCTCACCTGCCGCCTGACGATTTTGCAAACGCCGCAGTATGGCCGCACCGACCATACCACGATGACCGGCAACATAGATTTTTTGCATTGCGCCCACCTCAGCCATTTTCCAGGCTTACCGGTAAATCGAAGCCGTGCTCTTTCAACAGCGCATGACGTTTGGCGGTCTTGAGGTCCTCGCTTACCATTTCGGAACACATATCCTGAACGGTCAGTTCAGGCACCCATCCCAGTTTGGTTTTGGCCTTCGACGGGTCGCCCAACAGGGTCTCGACCTCGGCGGGCCGGAAGTATTGCGGATCTATACGCATGACGACGTCCCCAGGCTGAAGCGCGGGCGCATTTTCGCCTTCGACCGCTTTGACAGTCGCAACTTCCTCAACGCCTTCACCCGAGAACTCCAGCGTCACACCCAGTTCCGCAGCGGACCACTCGATAAACTGACGGACAGAGTACTGTACGCCTGTCGCGATAACGAAGTCTTCTGGCGCATCCTGCTGCAGCATTAGCCATTGCATCCGCACATAGTCTTTCGCGTGCCCCCAATCGCGCAGACTGTCGATGTTGCCCATGTAAAGGCACTCCTCAAGCCCCTGCGCAATATTCGCAAGACCCCGTGTTATTTTCCGCGTCACAAAGGTTTCACCCCGGCGCGGGCTTTCGTGGTTGAACAGAATCCCGTTGCACGCGTACATCCCGTACGCCTCACGGTAATTCACAGTAATCCAGTAGGAATAGAGCTTGGCCACGGCGTATGGGGACCGAGGATGGAAAGGCGTGGTCTCTTTCTGAGGAATTTCCTGCACCAAGCCATACAACTCGGAAGTGGAGGCCTGATAGAAACGTGTCTTCTTTTCCAGGCCTAAAAACCGTATCGCTTCCAGCAATCGCAGCGTCCCAATCGCATCTACATCTGCTGTATACTCGGGTGATTCAAAGCTGACAGCGACATGTGATTGCGCACCAAGATTGTACACTTCATCCGGCTGAACTTCCTGAATGATTCGAGTCAGGTTGGATGTGTCGCTGAGATCACCATAGTGCAAGTGGAGTTGAGGGTTCGGATCGTGCGGATCCTGATAGATGTGATCAATGCGTTGCGTATTAAACGACGATGCGCGGCGCTTGATTCCGTGAACTTCATACCCCTTCTCCAAGAGAAACTCGGCCAGATACGATCCGTCTTGCCCTGTGATGCCGGTTACTAAAGCAGTTTTTGTCATTGTCTCGTTCCACAAAACTCAATCTGGCTGGTAGAACTCTCAGAAACAGCAAGAACACCCAGAATGCAACCCGGCCGCAGGAAACGGCATTGAAACCCGTTGAACTTTGCGAAATGCTGGCGCGCGTTAAACAGTCTTTTGTTGAAGGACATTGAAAAATGCGGATAGCGATGATCGGCACAGGTTATGTTGGCCTTGTGTCGGGCGTTTGCTTCTCGGATTTTGGCCATGACGTTATTTGCGTCGACAAAGCCGAAAAGAAAATCGAGATGTTGCAAGCCGGCCAAGTTCCCATCTACGAACCGGGACTTGATGTCCTGATGGCCAAGAATGTAGCAGCAGGGCGGTTGAGTTTCACGACCGATCTGGCTGCTGCCGTGGACGGTGCAGACGCAGTTTTCATTGCCGTAGGAACACCAACCCGGCGCGGCGACGGACACGCTGATCTGACCTACGTGATGGCCGCCGCGCAAGAGATTGCTCAGGCGGTCACCGACTACACCGTGATCGTCACCAAATCGACCGTTCCCGTCGGCACCAACAGAAAGGTGCACGAGGCTGTTCTTGAGGCCAATGCGGATGCAGACTTTGACGTCGCTTCAAATCCTGAATTCCTGCGCGAAGGAGCGGCGATTGACGATTTCATGCGCCCCGATCGCGTTGTCGTTGGCGTTGAAAGCGACCGCGCCGCAGAAGTTATGGCCGAGATTTACCGGCCGCTCTATCTGCGAGACTTCCCGATCCTGACGACGGACCTGGAAAGCGCCGAGATGATCAAATACGCGGCAAATGCGTTTCTTGCGACCAAGATTACTTTCATCAACGAAATCGCCGGCCTGTGCGAACGTGTGGGCGGTGATGTCAAAGAAGTCGCGCGCGGCATTGGTCTGGATGGTCGTATCGGCAACAAGTTCCTGCATGCTGGTCCGGGTTATGGTGGCTCGTGCTTTCCTAAAGATACCGCTGCTTTGGCAAGGATCGGTCAGGAACACGCTTATCCGATGCAGATCACCGAAACGGTTATGCGCGTGAATGACGGCGTCAAACACCGCATGATCGAGAAAATTCGCGACGTATGCGATGACAGCTTCAACGGTAAGACCATCGCGGTTCTGGGTGTTACGTTCAAACCCAACACAGATGATATGCGTGATGCCCCTTCGTTGACCATTGTCCCCGCACTGATCGGCGGAGGCGCAACGGTTCGGGTTGTGGATCCGCAGGGTCGAGCCGAGGGATTAGCCTTGTTGCCGGGCGTAGAATGGTGCGACGACCCTTATACCGCAACCGCCGATGCGGATGCGGTTGTATTGCTGACCGAATGGAATGAGTTCCGCGCCCTGAACCTGTCGGACATGGCACGTTCAATGAAGTCCCCCCGGATGGTGGATTTGCGGAACATCTATTCGAAATCGGCTGCCCGGAAATCGGGATTCGAAACCTATATCGGTGTGGGCCGCTGACCGCCGTATTAAGAATTGGCGTATAGCGGCACAGAACTGCCTGCTCCCTCGGCCAGGGCCTTGCTCTGATCTTGCCGTACCTGTTCGTAAAGCGCCAACGCCTCGGGTGAAAACAGCGTTTCGGGCGCAGGTACCGGCACGAAATTGCTTTGCGTATCTTCGCCCCGTGCCAACAGGGCATAATCGCGTTCGGCCACCAATTGCTTTGCATTCGGGTTCAGATAACGGATGGCCAGACCAATCCGCCGGTCATCCGAGCGGTTCGGCCCAGAGCCGTGGATGGTCAACCCGTGGTGCAGCGACATCTGACCCGGTGCCAGCTCGATATGGGTTTTCTCCTCATCCGCGACCTCCACCGCGATCTCCTGCCCGCGCGACAATAAATTCGTATCCGAATAGGTGTCGTTATGCGGCAGGATCGGGTTTTTGTGGCTGGCGCGTACGAAATCCATGCAGCCGCTGTCACACGTTGCAGGAGACAGCGCGATCCACGCCGTGACCTGATCCGGCGTTTCTCCCATCCCCCAATAGGTCAGGTCCTGATGCATACCGACTGTTTGGCGGGTGTTCGGTTCCTTAACAAAAAACTCGGCCGACCAAACCATGATATCCGGCCCCAGAATACCCTGAACGATATCCAGCACCCGAGGGTCCGTCGCAACACGCGCGGCCAGAGGCATAACAAGATGTGCGTTGACCCGTTTATAGGTATTCAGGGGTAGCGGAAGATCTGCGCCAAGCCAGTCTTTCTCGATCTGTTCGAACTCTGCCCTGATCTCGGACGTTTCCTGTTCCGAAAACGTAGTGAGCGGGTACAGATATCCGTCCTCCCAATAGCTTTCTATCTGCTCAGGCGTCAGGCTGCCAATCGGCGCGGAATTCAATGCAGACATGCGTGTCTCCTTCTCAGGCATGTCTTCAAAGCTTAGACGTTATCCGAAGTTGGGCAGAATGTTGTGTCTTGCCCGTGAGGATAAGTTGAGCTTAGCCTGAATTCATGTCGTCCCGCATCCCATCCCTCAATTGGCTTCGTGTCTTCGAAGCCGCGGCCCGCACCGAAAGCTTTGCGCGCGCGGCTGGGCAGTTGAACATGTCGTCAGCCGCCGTCAGTCAGCAAGTCAAAGCCCTGGAAAATCAATTGGGAACGCCCCTGTTCCATCGCCATGCCCACTCTGTGACACTGACCGAGGCAGGTCGCGCCTATTTACCGTCGGTCCAGCAATCGCTTTTGATGCTGGAGACGTCGACCACGGGTCTTTTTGGCGAAACGCGCGGGCAACGCTTGTACGTTCAGTCGGTACTCTTGTTTGCGCATGGTATTCTAGCCAGCGGGTTGCCAACGTTTCAGGACCTGTACCCCAGTATCAACCTGTCTTTGACGACAGGTAATCTGACGGCAGACTTTGCCAATCGATTTACCGATCTTCAAATCGTTTTCGGAAACCCGGCACTTTTCGGCACTGAGGGTGACGAATTGTTGCGCGAACGCCTTTACCCCGTCGCTCCGCCAGATATCGCGGATCGCATCCATCGCGCTGAGGACCTGTTTCAATTCACTCTCATCGAAGTTTCAACCCATCGCGCCAGCTGGCTTCATCTGTTCGAAACACTGCGCCTTCCGGCTGGGCGGGCCCGGTTTTTCTTTGCCGACAATTCCATAATGGCAGCTGAACTGTCTGCCAACCGAGGCGGTATTGCCTTGGCGCGTGCCCCTGCATCTGACCGGGTCATGACCCTGTCGGGCCTTGTGCCCTGCCTGCCCGGCATCGACGTCGCGGGGCAAGAAGCCTATCACCTGATTTACCCGTCCAAATCTGCTTTGCGACCCCCTGCCCGGGACTTTCGCAACTGGATCATGGATTACAGTGCTGCGGTCCAGACACGGTAACGTCCCTGCCCTGTCACCTCGCGGATCAAACCGCGTGATGTGAAAAGGTCAATGTTACGTTGCGCAGTCGCCCGTGATGCCTTGGTCAATTCTTCGGCCAAAGGAACGGAAACCATTGGCCACGCGGCTAGGACATCAACCAGCATTGGTGGGGTTTTCCCACTCAGATCGGACGTCAGATTCCGAGCACGGAGTTCCCACGCGCTGACACGGTCCAAGTGAAGCAATGCAGCCAAAACGGCCTGCCCCAACCCCTTGATCCATGCGCTTAGCTTATCGTTGACCTCTCCAACCCCACGCAAAGCACCCGGCCCAGACAGTGCAACCGGCATGAAAAGAGCGCCTCCCCGGCCCATCGTTGCCGCGTGTCGGGCGGCAATGACCGCAGCCTCTGTGTCTTGTCCCATGCCCTGTGACAGAGCGCGCCATGCGTGGAAAGCAATCGCTGCTTGCGTAACCGGGTGCAGGCTTGCAACCCCGTCCATCACGTCCGCCAAATCAGCAATCGCCTCGGGGACCTCGTCCATGCCAAGCGCCATACGATCAAGAAATGCGGTCAGTCCAGTGCTCCAGCCACCCTCGGCCGGTCCAGCTCCGGTTGTCAGGCGTCTGACGGCCCAACCTGCCCGAAACAACGCCTGAACGTCATCTCCGGTCGATCCGATCCGCAACCCTGTCCACAGAGCCAGGCGATCAACGCTAATCCGATCACCGGTCCACCAACCCAGGTCCGAGACATCCATCAGTGCCAACCGATGCGTCCACCCCTCTGGACCCGCTCGTAGTCTTTCGTCCAAAGCCCCGAAACTTGCCGCAAGATCCGCCAGTTCATAGGAGAGTTCGGCCTGCGCGGCCCGCCAATCCCTTAAGTCGAACAGTGTTCTGCGGTCGACCTTCGGACCCGGCGGCAGAAAATCCTCGTCAATCTCGGCGTCGGCGGGCAGAAACCACAGATCGTCTTCCTCTGGTGGATCAGCATCATAGATGCTGCGCGGCCCCAGCGAGTCGTCATCTTCCGGGTCTGGCCTGACAGGTTTAGTGGTCATACCCGGCATATTTCGGGTATTTCCACCAGTTCACAAGCCGTTTCTGCAGCAGATGGATCAGCTGGCGAAACTTGTGGTCAGAATATCCAGCTGCCCTTCCAGAGGCGTCTGCGGATTGCTGCCAATCAGCATATAACCATAGCCACCCTCGGACCATGTCGCCGTTGCCAGACCGCTGAGCTCGGCAAGGTTGACGTCCTTACTGGGGGCACCCTCACCTTGTCGGATGATACAGAAAGCGAATGGTTGGCCTTGTTCGTCGGCAAATACCACCTGAACCAGCGGTTTGCCATTGAATGACAGAACCTGCGCGCGTTTCAGTTCCATTCCCGGCAAAGCTTCAAGCGTGTCGCGGTTCAAGGACCGTCCCAGCTCTGCCTCTGCCAAATCGAACTGCATTTTCAGCGCCTGTTCCGAATTGTCCAGCGACGCAATCGTGTCAGGTACATAAAGCGACTGATAGATCGCCGCCTGTTGTGCCCAACCCAGAGGTTCGGGCCGGGTTGTCCAGAACGTTGCTGACACAGCGACAACTGCGACCGAAGCCGCAACGGCCATCAGGCGCCATGGTCCGCCTGAAGAATGCGCAGTTTCCACCGGCTGCGGCTCTGGCAGCTCAACTTTCGGCGCCTCGGCGGGCACCTTTTCAAATACCGCCTGCACCATAGGTGCGAACGGGTCCAGCGCCATCAGGCGCTTCTCCAGCTCAGGGTCGTCCTCGACCGCGCGTTCAATCGCGGTTGCCTGGTCGTCATCCACTGTGCCTTCCAGATACGCTATCAGCGTCTCATCGGAAAACTTCATTTGCCACTCCGTCGAACGGCGTCTGCAGCACTTAGCTGCATCACGGTTTTAAGTTTCTGCCGGGCGTTAGACAACCGGCTCATAATAGTTCCAATCGGCACATCCAGCATCGCAGCCGCTTCGCGGTAGCTATAGCCCTCAACGAACACAAGCATGACCGTTTCCCGCTGCGCTTCTGGCAGGTGCATCACTTGAGTAAACACCTCAGCTGCGAAAATATTCGTTTCCGAGTCAGCTTCAGGCGAAATTAATTCTGCTTCGGGTGTGACAGACAGCGCCTGCGCCTTCCGAACCGAGCGCGCCCGGACTTCATTCAGCCAGATCGAGCGGCAGATCGTCATCAGCCAACTGTCCAACCGGTCATGTGATGTCACTTGATGATGGCGCTCGAGCGCGCGAAGACAAGTGGATTGCAACAAATCGTCGGCTACGTCGGAGGCGCCGGACAAGGCCAGCCCAAACCGCCAGACGCGTTTTGAATGCGTCTGTATCGCGCCGCGTACGGCTTGTTCGGAACTAATTGCACCAACCATTGAATAAATAGTGACCTGTGTGTGTTTGACATTCACGAGCCGGGCCCGCCTGGTCAGAATTGACATAACCCGTGGAGGAAAGAAATGAAACTTCTGTTGAAAGCAGTCACGATTGCGTCGGCAATTGTTGCAACGCCAGCACTGGCCGAGCATTGGACCCTGTCGCCTGAAAACTCTCATTTGGCGTATGGTACCATCAAGAAAGACACCGTGGGCGAGGTCAATTCCTTCACCAACCTGTCCGGTCACGTGGGCCCCGATGGCAAGGCCGAGATCGAAATCGATCTGTCGTCGGTCGAAACGAATATCGACATCCGTAACGAGCGGATGATCGAGCACGTCTTCCGCAAAACGGGCACTGCCGCCCTGAAGGCCGAGTTCGACATGGCCGAGGTCAAAGCGCTTGGAGTAGGCGAAACCGCGGTAATTGACGTCGAAGCCGTGCTTACGCTGGTGGGGACCGACGTGGAATTCGACGCAGAAATGTTCGTTGTCCGCGTATCCGAGACGTCGGTTATGGTGTCGACCAATGACATGGTGTTTATCAGCACCGAAGACGCAGGCGTGAATGCAGGTGTCGACAAGTTGATGGAACTGGCCAGCCTGCCCGGCATCACCCGCACCGTACCGGTCACTGCGCGTTTGTTCTTCAACATGGATGAAAACAAAGCCGAGGCAACACCTGCTGCCGCTGCAACCCCGGTCGCCGTCGCTGCGGTGGAAGGTGACATCAAAGCCGGTAAGAAAGTCTACCGCAAATGCAAAGCCTGCCATCAAATCAAAGAAGGCAAGAATGGCGTTGGACCGTCACTGTACGGAATCGTCGGCGCACAAGCAGCACAAGCGGAAGGGTTCAAATACTCGGACGCTCTGAAGGCTTCAGGGCTGGTCTGGAACCCTGAAACTCTGGCTGCCTTTTTGGCTGACCCCAAAGGCGCCCTGCCCGGCAACAAAATGCAGTTCCCCGGCCTGAAGAAAGAGGAAGACATCACCAACGTGATTGCCTATTTGCAGGACGAGGCGCAGAGCTAAGGCTCAAAACCGTTTCCCTCACCTGCCCCGCCGCGCTATGCCTGTCATAACTAAATGACAGCGCAGGGGCGGGGCATGAACGAGACGGTCAAACTGGAACTGGACGAGATTAAGGCCCTTAGCCTCAACATCTTGACGAAATCCGGTTTTGGACCGGACCACGCAACCGCAATTGCAGGGATGCTGGCGACCTGTCAAATCGACGATTGCCAGTCTCACGGGTTGTTCCGCCTGTTCATGTGCAACGACACCATGAAAGCGGGTAAGATCGATGGGCATGTCGCGCCGGTGTTGGAACATTCGGACAATGCCATCGTTCGGGTGGATGCGCAGGGTGGCATGTCCTTGCTGGCCTTCGAACAGGCGCTGCCGGTACTGATCGAGAAGACGCGAACCCACGGTATTGCCGCCATGGCGATCAACCGCTGCTTTCACTTCTCGGCGCTCTGGCCCGAGGTCGAGCGCCTGTCTGCGGTTGGCCTGGCCGCGATGGCGATGGTGCCCAGCCATTCCTGGGTCGCCCCTGCGGGGGGCACGCGCGGTAGCCTCGGCACCAACCCGCTGGCCTTCAGTTGGCCACGTCAGGGGCAAGACCCGTTTACCTTCGACTTTGCCACCAGTGCCTTTGCCCGCGGCGAAATTGAACTCTATCGACGCGCGGGCAAGCCCCTGCCCGAGGGTGTGGCCATCGACAAGTACGGCCAACCCACGACCGATCCACAGGCTGCGATGGAGGGCGCAATGCTGACCTTTGGCGGCTACAAGGGCTCGGCCCTGTCGATCATGATCGAGCTGATGGCAGGCCCTCTGATCGACGATTTGACCAGCCTTGAAAGCATGGAATACGCCGAAGGCGCGGGCGGCGCGCCCTATCACGGCGAGATCATTCTTGCCTTTGATCCGGCCCAGTTCAGCGGTGGCCGTTTGGCCGCAAATGATACCCGCGCCGAGCGTTTGTTCGCCGATATCATCGGTCAGGGTGCCCGCCTGCCCTCGCAAAGGCGCTTTGCAGCAAGGGCCCGTAACACCGAACGTGGTTACGTCGAAATTGCCAAAACGCTGCACGACGATTTACAGGCGCTAGCCGCTCGGGTCTAAGGCCTCTTTCCCTTCGGCATATGGCTGGCTAAGTAGGTCCTCCGGATAATATTCAGGAGGCACCCTTGGACCGCATCGCCCGCACAATCGCCACAGAGATCAGCGCCCGCCCCGAACAGGTCGGTGCTGCGGTGAAATTGCTGGACGAAGGGGCCACCGTTCCCTTTGTCGCGCGGTATCGCAAAGAGGCAACGGGTGGATTGGACGACACTCAACTGCGCACGCTGTCTGACCGGCTGACCTATCTGCGCGAACTTGAAGCGCGGCGCGAAACGATTCTGGGCTCGATTAAGGATCAGGGCAAACTGACAGACGATCTGGTAAAGGCCATCACTCGAGCGGACACAAAGGCGCAGCTGGAAGATATCTACCTGCCTTACAGGCCCAAGCGCCGCACCAAAGCCATGATAGCGCGAGAAAACGGGTTGGAGCCGCTGGCCGATGCGATCCTGACAAACCGCTCGGCCAATCCTGAGGCACTGGCCGAGCGCTATGTAACCGAAGCCGTGCCCACCACCAAAGATGCCCTAAACGGCGCGCGTGACATCATCGCCGAGCGATTGACCGAGGATGCGAGTTTGCTGGGCGATTTACGCGACTTCATGCAGCGCGAAGCGTATCTGACGTCCAAAGTCATCGACGGCAAACAAACGGAGGGCGCCAAGTTCAGTGACTATTTTGACCATGTCGAGCTTTGGGCCAATACGCCCTCTCATCGCGCGTTGGCTATGCTGCGTGCTTCGAAGGATGGTATTGTCACACTTGATATCGCGCCTGAACCCGAGACCGGAGTGGCGCGCGCAGAGGCCATCGTTGCTGCGTGTTTGCACACACGTAGCGATGCACCCGGAGACGTGTGGCTTCGCAAAGTGGCGGGTTGGACGTGGCGGGTTAAACTGTCCCTGTCCCTTATGGTTGAATTGATGGCCGATCTGCGCAGCAGGGCGCAGGATGACGCAATTCAAGTGTTCTCGAATAACCTCAAGGATTTGCTGTTTTCCGCGCCAGCAGGTGCCAAGGCAACGCTGGGATTGGACCCCGGCATTCGCACCGGTGTAAAGGCGGCTGTTGTCGACCCAACCGGCAAAGTCATCGCCACCACCACGCTGTATCCGTTTCAACCGAAAAACGACCTGAAGGCCACGCAGACAAGCATTCTGGCTATGATCGAAGCACATCAGATCGAGTTGATCGCGATCGGCAACGGCACAGCAAGCCGCGAAACTGAGAAGATGGTCACTGACACGTTGAAACTGCTGCCCAAGTCAGTGAAAGCGCCCACTAAGGTGGTGGTATCCGAGGCAGGCGCTTCGGTATACTCGGCCTCGGAACTCGCGGCGCGTGAGTTTCCCGATCTGGATGTGTCACTGCGCGGCGCCGTTTCAATCGCACGGCGCCTGCAAGATCCGTTGGCCGAGCTGGTCAAGATCGAACCCAAATCAATCGGAGTAGGCCAATATCAGCACGATGTGGATCAGCACCGGCTATCGCAGTCACTGGCATCCGCCGTCGAAGATGTCGTGAACGCCGTCGGGGTGGACCTGAATACCGCCTCTGCCCCGCTCCTTTCACACGTCTCAGGCCTGGGGCCTGGCCTTGCCGAAGCCATCGTGTCACATCGTGACATCAACGGCCCATTCGCCACGCGATCCGAACTTTTGGACGTCTCGCGGTTGGGTCCACGCGCCTATGAACAATCCGCAGGGTTTCTGCGCATCCGGGACGGCAAAGAGCCCCTGGATGCATCCTCGGTGCATCCCGAAGCCTACGACGTAGCCCGGCGCATCGTTTCTGCCTGCGGGCGGGACATTCGGCAGATCATGGGGAATGAACAGGCCCTGAAACGGCTGAAACCGCAGCAATTCGTCGATAGCAGATTTGGCCTTCCGACTGTCCAAGACATCTTTGCCGAGCTTGAAAAACCCGGGCGCGACCCGCGTCCAAGTTTTGTAACAGCGACATTCCGCGAAGGTGTCGAGGAGATTTCCGATCTAAAGCCCGGAATGGTTCTGGAAGGCACCGTGACCAACGTCGCTGCCTTCGGCGCGTTTGTTGATATCGGTGTTCATCAGGACGGGCTGGTGCATGTCAGCCAGTTGGCCGACAGGTTTGTCAAAAATCCCCATGACGTGGTCAAAACCGGCCAGATTGTCAAAGTGACCGTCGTCGATGTGGATACCAAGCGCAAACGCATTGGTTTGAGCATGCGCAAGAAAAAGGGATAGCCCTATGTGCGCTGCACAAGCAAAAAACCCCGGCAATTCAACCGGGGTTTTCAGATATCTAAAGTTGGGCGAGTGCCCTGTTACTCAACGATCTTGTGGGAATAGCCAGCCGTTTGTGACGCGTGGAAATCTTCGACCCAGTCAACGGTAAACGCATAGTCATCCTCGGTCAGCGGCTTGTGGCAGGCCATGCACGGAGCTTCGTTCACACCAGCCTTGTTCGAGCCGTCGACTTCAAAGACCGAATAACGCCAATCGTCATTCTTATAGATTTCAGGGACATCATCCCCCCAACCGTCGCGCTTTTCCATTGCCGTAAATAGCTTACGCTCGCCAGCTATCAATTTACCCTCAGCGTCCTTGAGCAGATTACCATCGGCGTCTTTTTTAGCGTCGTAAATCTCGACCAGGAAATACGAACCAGGTTTGAACGGCAGACCGGTCTTGACCCCCTCGAGCGCCAAATCATTACCGCTGAAGAACCGAACCTGTTTACGGTCGTCATAGTCTTTGCGGTGGTAACGGGTGAACGTGGTTTCATGATCCTTCGGGAACGCCATCAAAGATCCGTCAAGACCCGTTTCATTGCTGGCAACCGCCCCAGCTTCGCCCCCGGGCAGGCTGGCGAAGTAAGCGGCCAGATTATCGATCTCTGCATCGGACAGGTTCGCTGCGATGGCGTTCATCAGATCATCCTTGCGGCTTTCGGTTTTGAACGCCATCAACTGCTTTTTGATGTAGCCTTCTTTTTGACCGGCAAGGTTTGGGAAGTTGTCGGCCGTACTGATACCGGCACTTCCGTGGCAGGCGGCGCATTGCGCAGCCGTTTCACTACCAGCCTGGATATCTCCAGCATTCACAACGGTCCCTAAAGAGGTGCCAACTATGGCGGCCCCTAGTGCGGCTTTTACCAACGATTTCATCAAATGTCCTTTCACTGGCTGGCAGCCGCCCGCAACATGACAAACGGCGATGCTTGCTGTGGTCAGGACATTAGGCACATGGACTACGCGCGCAATGGATACACCGTTCACAAACGCGCACAAAAAAATGAGACCGTTTTTAAGCTTGGTGCAGGACGAAACGCATCATTCAATCCGCATAGCTTCGGTTTCGATTTTTATGTTCACAAGGTCGCCCACAAGGCCATTCTCGACCGCGTAGGTCATGCCATAGTCGCTGCGTTTGATAGCGGCATCTATCGAAAGCCCAAGCACAAACCGTTTGTGCCCAAACGGGTAGGGTTCAGCCTTGTTCAACGTCACGTTCAGTGTCACCGGCTGGGTCACACCCAATATCGTCAGGTCTCCGGTCACTGTGCCCGCATTGTCCGTGGCGGCTGTACCAGACTCTGCGACAAAGGTGATTTCGGGGAACTCCGAGACATGCAGAAAATCCTTGTTTTTAACGTGCCCGTCACGCGCCTTGTTAAAGGTGTTGACGCTTTTGGCGTCGATCGCGACTTGAACATTCGCCAGTTCCTGCGTCTCGGTGTCATAGTCGAAAATGCCCTGCACATTGCCGAATATCCCCAGCGTGTCGGCATATCCAATGTGTTCTATGGTAAAAAACACTGTCGTATGCTCAGGGTCCAGTTCGTAGCTCGCCATTTCAGCGGCCGCTGCGATTGGAGAGGTTGCGATCAGAAAGCTTAAAGCAAAATTGCGCATGGCTGGTCCCTTGACGATTGTCGAACTACATAAAGGTGGTGATAAAACCATATAGCCCGCGCCCTGCACCGACAAAGTAAACTAAATGCGCTTAACCCGTCTGACTTGTGCCACTTGGAACATTCACCGCGCCAAGGGAGCGGACAAGCGGGTTGATCCTGATCGCATCCATCGAACCATCGCTGCTGATCTGGCCCCTCTTCGGCTGGACGTTTTAGCCTTGCAGGAGGCAGATGGCGAGTGCCGGCCACATGCGCGAATTTTGGACGTGCGCCGCATACAGGCCGACACCGGCTTGGTTTACCAGCATGATCAGCAGGCCATGCGATGGGGATCACAAAGCGGCGGATTCCTGGGAACTATTCTATTTCTTCACCCGCTACTTGAGGTGACCCACCGCGATGTTGTCGATCTTCCGGGGCATTGCCACCGCGGCGCGGTCGTGGTCGAGACCCTGCGAGACGGCGTCGATATGCGAATTCTCTCAACGCATTTATCGCTGTTCCAACCCTTGCGCGTCATACAAATGCGTATCATCGGGCAATATTTGCGGCGCCGCCCTAAGATGCAGACAATTCTTCTGGGTGACTTGAACGAATGGCGGCCGTGGGGTGGTTTGATGTTTCACAGACGTCTTGTTGGGCAAAAGCTTGCAGGACCTGCGCGGGCGACCTTTCCGTCACACCGCCCTTTGTTGCCTCTGGACCGAATTATGACCGATCGGCCTGATGCGGTCTTTGATACACAGGCTATGTCGACGCCGAATCTGCGCATGGCGTCAGACCATTTACCATTGATTGCTTCGGTCAAGGTTTCGTGATCACCTGAATAATGACGCTCGGCATTTGTTAAGAGATTAGTCAAAAGGGAAATCTACGCTAGATCACAATAGATTATGACACCGCAAACCAAAGCCCAAGCGTCACAGCGCGTGACAACCGATCGCCAGTCTCTCTGGCTGATGTCGCCCCTGACCTCCTTTTGGCTTCAGGTAGGTTTGATTGGGTGTGGGCTGACAATCCTGGCATGGTTAACCCTGCCAACCGTGTTTTGGGTTCTGCTTGCGTTCTTCGTGGCCTCGGCCCTTGCAGGGCTGGGGTTGGCAACTTCGTACCCTCACGGGGTGCTGGGCCTTTGCAATACCGTAACCTTGCTGCGCGCGGCCCTTGTGGCGTACCTTTTCGGCACGCTTTTTGTCGCCGACACTGTGTCGGGCTGGGTGATATTCTGTATCGGAACAAGTGCATTTGCGATGGACGGCCTAGACGGCTGGCTGGCCCGACGCTCTGGACTGAAATCCGATTTTGGCGCGCGGTTCGACATGGAAACCGATGCCGCCTTGGGTGCCGTGCTTGCGCTGTGGCTGATGCTATCCGGAACCACACAGGCCGAAGTTCTGATTCTTGGTTTTGCTCGCTACGCCTTTGTTATTGCCGGTTGGGCAATACCCCGATTGCAAGGAGAGCTTAGGCCATCCTTTCGTCGCAAAACCATCTGCGTGGTTCAAATCGCGGCACTTTTGATCCTGATTTGCCCGCTGGCACCACCCTTTCTGATCGCGCCGATTTCCATCAGTGCGTCAATCGCACTGAGTTACTCATTTGGCGTAGATATCCGTTGGCTGCTGAGCCGCAACTCATGAGGTTATCTTTCGCACTTGTCCTCGGCGCTCTTTTGGTCTTTTGCGCTTTGGTCCTGCCGAACCATCCCGGCACAATGAATTGGTCTGCGGTGAATCGCTGGCCGCTGGAATTGCCCGTGATCCTTTTGTTCATGATCGCGTTTGGAAGGATCCCTGGGGTGGCGTCAATTCTGGCGGCCCTTTTGGTCGCAGCCAGCCTGATGAAACTCGCTGACTACGCCACGTTCACCGCGTATAACCGCACCTTCAATCCGATCGTCGATACATTTTTGATCGAGGCAGGTTTTGGCTTGTTGCAAGACAGTGTCGGCAGGCCCTTGGCCATCGCGATGGCTGTCACAGGTGGCGCGCTGGTGGCCATCTATTTCGTATTGCTGCGTTTTGGGTTGAAAGCCTGGGGGTCTCTGTCACCCCCCGTTTGGGCGAATACGGCTGCGGTGCTTGGCATAATGATCACAGGATCCTGGGCCGTGGCGGACGCCGGGCATCACCTTAAATACTGGCGTTTTGATCAAAGCCCTCCGGGCACGGCGTGGACATCCCGGCTAGTGTTCAAGCGTGGGACCGAGATGCAGGCAACCGTTGACGATCTGGCTGTGTTCCGTCGCGAGGCGCGGGCAGATCCGATGCGCCAGGCGCAAGGTTTGCTGGATAGGCTTTCGGGCCGCGATGTTCTGCTGATCTGGATTGAAAGCTATGGCCGCGCGAGCTTTGATAATCCACTGTATTCCGATACCCACCTGCCGACGCTGCAAAGCGCCGAGACGGCCCTTACGCAAGCCGGACTGTCCGTCAAAAGCGGCTGGCTGACCTCGCCCACGGCAGGTGGCGAAAGCTGGCTGGCACATGGTGCTTTGTCGACCGGCCTTTGGACGTCGGATAACGGACGCTACAACGCAATGCTGGTCAGCAATCGAAAGTGGTTGTTTCACTATGCGCGGGATGCCGGCTATCGCACGGCGGCGATAATGCCTGCGATTACGCTGGCGTGGCCCGAAAGCGCCGTGATGGGGTTCGATCACATATTTGCAGCCGCGGACATTCCTTATCGCGGAAAACGTTTTGGCTGGGTGACTATGCCTGATCAGTTCACTCTGGCGACCTATCAGGATTTGCTACCGCCCGACCCACGGCCTGATTTCATTCAAGTTGCGCTGATCTCTTCCCACGCGCCATGGACACCGATCCCGCAGATGATCAGGGATCAGGACCTGGGCGATGGAACCGTTTTCACACCGATGGCCGAGCAAGGCCCCCCCGCGCGCGAGTTATGGCAGGATCACGATGACGTGCGGGACGCCTATCGCCGCGCGGTCGACTACAGCTTGAAAGCCGTGTTTTCGCATGTGGCAAAACTAGGTGAGCAAGCACCACTGGTTATTGTCGCAGGAGATCATCAGGCCGCAGGTTTTGTGGCCGGCAGTGACAATCGCGATGTCCCGATCCATGTAATCGGCCCCACTGATGTGCTGTCTTTGATTGACCACTGGGGGTGGACTGACGGTCTAGCGCCCGCCGCGGATGGCCCGGTGCGTCGGATGGATACGTTTCGCGATGATTTCCTCTCAGCCTTCACATCTTCGGGGCAATTGGCGGGGGAACCGAGATGAGCGGCCGCCTGTTTCGCCTGTTCGGATCACTCGCGCTGTTGGGCGTCGTCTTGTGGTGGAGCGCGGCCGGAGAGGTCTGGGAAAGACTGCGCGAAGCTCAGCCGTTCTGGATTGTGATAGCAATCCTTGCCCTGAATTGCAGCACCCTATCAATGGCACGGCGATGGCAGCTAATCGCGCGGGCATTGGAGCTGAAGATCACTTACCGCGCAGCGCTAAAGGAATATTATCTAGCCCTTCTCGCCAATTCCCTGTTACCCGGTGGCGTCGTTGGCGATGTCAGCCGTGCAATCCGAACACGCCAGCATGGCGACCTGAAACGCGCAGCGCAATCCGTCGTGGCCGAGCGGCTTATGGGTCAGGTGGCCCTTTTTGCGGTCCTGGTTGCCGGTCTTTCCGTTAGTCTGTTCTGGCCGGGTGGAATCGAATGGCCCAGCGGGACAGGATGGATGCTGGGAGCTGGCATTGCCCTGACTTTCGGAGTGTTGATCTGGCTGGCGTCGGCTCAAAAGACAGCCCGTTTTACGAAGTTCTGCCTTGTGCTGATGGTCCGCCCAGAGATTTCGGCTCATGCCATGACGGCCGCTGCTCTGTTGATCTTCGGCCTCTATGCATGCGCCCGTGCTACTGGAACGGAACTGTCGATTGAGGCAAGCGTGACAGTTCTGCCCTTGGTCCTGTGCGCCATGCTGGTGCCTTTGTCGATCGCCGGTTGGGGATGGAGAGAGGGCGCCGCCGCCGCGCTTTTTCCCATACTGGGGGCATCGCCCGAAGCTGGGATCGCGATGGGTATCTGCTATGGGGCTGTGATGCTGTTGGCCGCCCTTCCTGCGGTTGCTTTTGTTTTTATGCCCTCCGAAGCTGAGTTGAACACAAATCCCTTGGAAAACGCATCATGAGCGCCGTTTTTGCGATACCCGGAGACAAAGACCAGCGCACCGGCGGTTACATCTATGATGCGACCGTATTGGATTTGTTGAACCAAATTGGCTGCCCAACCGCGCATCTGGAACTGCCCGGCAGTTTTCCGAATGCACCTGCGCACGACATGGAAGCTGCGCTGAATGCTCTGCGGGCCGTTCCTGCCTCTACCCCGGTTATCGTGGACGGTTTGGCTCTGGGCGCCATGCCGCCCGAAGGTGTCGCCAGTATTGCCGCACCTGTGATCGCGCTTGTCCACCATCCGCTTGGGCTGGAAACCGGAACAGATCCCGCCCGCGCGCAGGATTTGATCCGCAACGAGGCCGCAGTGCTGGAACACGTCGCCCATGTCATCGTGACCAGCACCCACATCGGCCAGACACTTTGGGCCGATTTCGGTGTGTCCCCTGATCGGATCACTGTGGCAAGCCCCGGCTTCCTGCGACCCATGACTGGTTCGGCGCCTGTTTCACCACCGCTGATCCTGAGCGTTGGATTATTGTCATCGCGCAAGGGCCACGACGTCCTGGTCTCTGCTTTGGCGCAAATTGCCGACCTGCCTTGGCAGGCAGAAATTATCGGCCGCCCGCAAGACCCAAACTATACGGCAGAATTGCGATCACAGATCTCGAATGCTGAGTTAGCTAATCGTATCCAACTAAGGGGCGAGGTCGATGGTGCCGCCATCGAGGATGCGTACCGACGCGCAAGTATGTTCGCTCTGGCCACCCGTTACGAAGGCTACGGCATGGTCCTGAGCGAGGCGATGCTGCACGGTCTGCCGGTTGTTTCCTGCGCAGTCGGCGCGGTCCCCGAAACGGTTGGCCATGCCGGGCGTCTTGTGCCCGCCGATCAACCGGATGCCTTTGCAGCCGAATTGCGCACCCTGCTGGAAGACCCGGATAAGTTGGCGAAAGCTGCGCATGCTTCACTGGAACAGTCGGCAGGGTTGCCGAGCTGGCACGACACAACCCGGCATTTCGCCGATGTCATCAAACGGGTGGCCGAGTCACTTGCGCCGCCTTTCCCCTCTGGACCCACGAAATGAACTGGACTGCCTATGTTTGCTGTTGAAGTCCGCGACCATGTAATGATCGCGCATTCCCTACCCTCTCCTGTTTTTGGCCCCGCGCAAGGGATGCACGGCGCGACCTTCGTGGTGGATGCCGCGTTTTACACCGAAGATCTGGATGAAAACGGTCTGGTCGTTGATATCGGCTTGGCCACCGAGGCTCTGGCCAACACGCTTGCCCCGCTGCGCTACGCCAATCTGGACGAAGTCCCGGCGTTCAAGGGCAAGATCACCACGACCGAGTTTCTGTGTTACCACATCTGGGATCAACTCAAGGCGGTCGCAAAAACCAGCGGATTGGGCGACAATGGGCGTGTCAAACGCATTCGGGTGCAGCTGCACGAAAGCCATGTGGCGCGTGGGTGGTATGAAGCAGACATCTGAAACCAGCTTTGAACCGGATTGGCTGGATCTTCGGGAACCAGCCGATCACCGGGCCCGCGATCCAAAACTGCTCGCCAGTGCCGCAAGCTGCGTTCAAGATGGGTCCATTGTACTGGATCTGGGCAGTGGCACCGGATCAACGGCCCGGGCATTTGTTCAAGCAGGGTTCGGCAAGATGCGTTGGCGCTTTTTCGACAACGACGCGACCCTGTTGCGAATTGCAAATGACCGCCATCCCGAAGCCGAATGCGTCGTCGGCAATCTCGGTGACGTAAAAAATCTGCCGCTCGGGGGCGTCGGTCTGATCACGGCTTCGGCCTTGTTCGATCTTATGCCCGAAAGCTGGATCAATGCTCTGCTCCTCCGAGCAGCCGATGCGGGCATACCAATTTACACGGCCCTGAACTACGATGGTCAAATGAGCTGGACGCCCAACGACGAACGTGACTGTGTCGTCACTCGGGCGTTCAACCGGCACCAGACGAACGACAAAGGTTTGGGACCAGCGCTGGGGCCGTTATCCGGGTCACGGTTTGCAGAATTGAGCGAAATAGTAGGCTACACAGTTGCTTCCGCACAAAGCCCGTGGCGGTTGGGGCCGCAAGAGACCCAACTGCATGACGCAGTTTTAGACGGAATCGCGCAGGCAGCCCACGAGGCGGGCGCGAAACACGCCCTCGATTGGGGGCAAGACAGGCGGGGCGTGGTCGCGGAAACGCTTGGGATGATTGGGCACACTGACCACTTATCGGTACCGCGATGACAGTCGCTCAACTCTATACAGAATGCGGAGAAACCAATGCACGACGTTGACGTAACATCCAGGGTTTGGGACCGCATTCTTGCCGTTCGAGCAGGTCATGGTTGTTTGTGCGATCCGGATTGGACGGAAGGCGAAAAGCGGGCCATCTCTGTCTATGGAGCGTTAGCACAGCCGAACCCCTCGGGTCAGGTGATCGGGCAGATCGGGCAATCACTGGACGGACGGATTGCAACTGTTTCGGGCGATGCCAAAGACATCTCTGGTCGTGAAGGACTGGTACATTTACACCGTCTACGGGCTTTGTCGGATGCGGTTGTGATCGGCGTTAAAACTGCACTGCATGACAACCCACGCCTCACCGTTCGCCTCGTCAAAGGTCAAAATCCGGTCCGCGTGATCATTGACCCAAACGGGAGGATGCCAAACGATATCGGTCTGATGCAGGACATGAACGCCCGGTGCATAGTCATCCAATCGGTAGATGCACCGCGTCCCGACCATATCGAAGTGGTCAGGTTGCCCCGCACCCATTGGATTTCGCCGGCACAAATCCTGGGCGCCTTGCGTCAGCGCGGATTGAACCGCGTCTTGATCGAAGGTGGCGGCATCACGATTGCTCAGTTTCTTGAAGCAGGGTTACTGACCCGGCTGCATGTCGCGGTTGCACCCCTGTTGATCGGGGCGGGACCACAAGGGCTGACCACATCTCCGGTTGCGAGCCTTGCGCAGGCTTTGCGACCCAAGACAGATGTCTATGGCTTAGGTACGGATGTGCTGTTTGACTGCACCTTGGAACCCCGGCACGAAATTGGAGCCTCTTACCCTTTACCTTGCCGTACTGCAGCGCATGTGACCTGAAAACTAAATAATGAACGATGACAACCAACTCTGAACCGCCGCCAAAGGCTTTTTGGATAACCAGTGCCTCAAGCACTGAAATACGCGAAACGGACATCCTTGATGGCCCGGACCATATACAAGTGTCCACCCTGTTCTCGGGAATCAGCCGGGGCACCGAACGGCTTGTGTTTCACGGTCAGGTACCGCGCAGCGAACATGACACTATGCGTGCGCCGTTTCAGCAAGGCGATTTCACCTTCCCCGTCAAATATGGCTACTCGGCTGTTGGCACCGTTCAATCCGGACCGCGTGAGGGTGAGACTGTATTCGCGCTCTATCCCCACCAGACACGGTTCAGCATACCCTCACATGCAGCCATTTCGATCAACCCAGCAGTCCCGCCTGCCCGCGCCGTGTTGGCAGCCAATATGGAAACGGCATTGAATATCATGTGGGACGCGGGCATTTGCGCAGGCAGCAGAGTGACCATTGTTGGCGGCGGTGTTGTCGGCGCGCTGACCGGATACCTGTGCGCCAGAACGCCCGGAACCGAGGTTTGCATAGTGGACATCAACCCGGACAAGGCCGCGCTTGCCGGACAGTTGGGTTGTGCATTTGCCACCCCCGAAAACGTGCCCGAAGACGCAGACATGGTCATCCACACCTCAGCCACCTCAAGCGGATTGGCGACAGCAATAAACGCTGCCGGTGTCGAAGCAACGATTATCGAGGCCAGTTGGTATGGTGATCACCTCACGACCGTGCCGCTTGGTGCCCGATTCCATCAAAGGCGGTTGCGGATCATCAGCAGCCAAGTCGGTCGTATCCCCGCACATATGGAAGCGCGCTGGGACTACAAAAAGCGGCTAACCAAGGCGATTGACCTGTTGGCAGACCCAGTTCTGGACGCCTTGATTTCGGGTGAAACTGAATTCGAAGATCTTCCCGAGAACTACGGGTCTATTCTGGAAGACCCATCGACCCTCTGCCATAGAATACGGTATTCCAACAGATGACGTTGCCGCAGGAAGTTGCTCTTTGGCTGTCGCCCAAGGCGTCTGAACACATGCAGGCGATGGCACGGGCCGCGCTTCGCGCCGGGGCCGGGTTGCAGCAAGCCTTCAAGACTCGTGACGCGCTAAACATCGAGCAAAAATCCAAAGGCGATTTCGTATCCGACGCAGATCGCGCGGCAGAAGCTGAAATCGATCGACACCTGACTGCGATCTACCCCAAGTATGGTTGGCTCGGTGAAGAGACTGGAACGCGCGCGGGCATCGGGACGGCTTTGCGATGGGTGGTGGATCCGTTGGACGGGACGACGAATTTCCTGAAAGGTATTCCCCATTGGGCCATATCCATAGCGTTATGTGATGGCGACGATGTACTGGCTGCCTTGATCTACGATCCTCAGAAAGCCGAAATGTTCACAGCCGAACGCAGCTGCGGCGCATTTTTGAACGGGCGACAGATATCGGTCAGCGGCGAAAGTGATCTGACCGCAGCTTTGTTTGCCACTGGCGTCCCTGCAGGGGGGCGTGTGACCTATCTGGAACCTGCCCTTCAGGACCTTGAACGACTTATGCCAGAATGTGCTGGTATTCGCAGAAACGGCGCGGCAGCCCTTGATCTTGCCTATGTCGCAGCCGGGCGGCTTGAGGGATATTGGGAGCGGAACCTGGGTCCGTGGGACATTGCCTCGGGAATTCTGTTGGTACAGGAGGCCAAAGGGGTCGTGCAGCCGCTTTGGCCGGATCAAGACATCTTCTCGTCAGGCTCTTTTCTGGCAAGCAACGCAGCCTTGGCAAATACGTTCCGCAAATTCATTGTCTGAGGTGATCTTAGACAAATCCCCCCGCCTGATCACGCGCCTGCGTTTGTGATTAGGTCGTCGTTTGCAAGGTGGTCGATCAGGTGCCTGACGCGGGTCGTCATACGGCGATTTTGCGGGAAAAGAGCGGCGACGACATAAGGTGCCACACGATAAGTAGCAAACAGTTCGATCAAAGCACCTGACCTGAGAGCCTCAGCTACTGTGTAAGCAGGACATCGAGCGATCGCCACACCATCCATCGCAAGACGCGCCGAAGCTGCGGGGGCGTTGGTGCGCAACCGTCCGCTAACGGGAACCGCCACATCTTCGCCTTTGATATCGAACCGCCACAGCCCGGGCTCGGACATGTTACCGTCAAGAATGCAGTCATGTGTCGCCAGGGCGCGCGGGTCTGTCGGCGTGCCTGCGCGGCCCAGATACGCGGGGGATGCGCATACGATTAAAGGCATTTGCCCCAGTTGACGCACTTTCAGTGAACTGTCGCGCATCGGACCAATCCGGATAGCAAGGTCCAGACCCTCATCAACGATCGACACCCTGCGATCGGACAGGTTCAGGTCAATCTCGACCTCGGGGTGCTGGGTTGCGAAGGCCGCAAGAGACGGCGCAAGCCGCACCGAGCCAAAGCCGGTCGGCGCCGAAATCCGGATTACGCCGCGCAGTGATTTCTGGGCGTTTCGGACTGTTTCCTCAAGTTCGTCAAACCCATCCAGCAGCGGTTCACACATCGCCAGATACGTTGCTCCCGCATCTGTCAGGGATACGCTGCGTGTCGTACGGTTCAAAAGCTGCACACCCAATGCCTCTTCCAGATCAGCAACATATTTGCTGACCAGTCGAGATGAACGCCCCATCCGCTGCGCCGCCAACGTGAAAGAGGCATTCTTCGCCACCAGCGCGAATGCGCGCATTCGATCTATCTTGTCCATTTTATTGCGCCCTTTCAGGGCCTAATTATTCGCAAAATCTGACAATTATCATCCAACTTCGCAAGAGTTATCTGTCCGTCAGACACAGCTTATGAATGACAGGAGCCAACAGATGTCCAACGCAGTTCGTATCCACCATTTCCCGAAATCAGGTCACGCGCATCGTGCTTTGGTCTTCGCCCAGCTCGCAGGAATTGCGCATGAGGCCGTCTTTGTTGATCTGGCTGCCGGAGAGCACAAGACACCCGAATTTCTAGACATGAACCCAAACGGTCAAGTGCCGGTTTTACAAGATGGCGATGTCGTCGTATCGGATTCGAACGCAATTCTGGTCTACCTTGCGCGGAAATATGCGTCTGACTGGATGCCCAGCGATCCAGTCGGAGAAGCTGCTGTCCAGAAATGGTTGACCCTTGCCGCAGGTGAAATTGCGTTCGGGTCATGTGCCGCACGTTTGATTACAGTCTTTGGTGCTCCGTTGGATGCTGATTTTGCCGCGGCCACCGCAGCCAAGGCAATGAAAAAGCTAGAAAATGGCCTTGAGGGGCGTGATTGGCTGGTTGGCGACCGCCCGACAATTGCAGATGTAGCTGCCTATTCCTACACCGCCCACGCGCCCGAGGGGAATGTCTCGCTTGACCCTTACCCGAACGTACGGGCCTGGATCGCGCGTTTCGAGGCCCTGGATGGCTTTGAGCCGATGCCCTCCACCGCTGCGGGCCTCGTGGCCTGAACCAAACCTGCCCGAAACTTGAGTGTAAAGAGCTTCGGGCAAGGTTTCCCAGTGTCGGGAAAAAAGAAGGAGTGAACCGATGGTCGATGCAGATACCCCATTCCATGCCGGTGAACTGGCCGCACAAAAACGCGCGGGCGCGGATAATATTGCCACCATCGGAACACGCTATATACGCGACTTCATGCCCGAACAGCACCGTACGTTCTATCAGGCGCAACCGTTTCTCGTCGTCGCCTCAGGTGACTCGGACGGTCAGGTCTGGGCAACAATCATCGAAGGGCCTGATGGGTTCATCGGGTCTCCTGATCCGGAGCGCCTGACGTTGGATACACAAGTTGACCCGCTGGATCCTCTGGCACACAGCCTGCAGCAAGGGACCGATATTGGGGTCGTCGGGATCGAACTGGCCACAAGGCGCCGCAACCGTCTTAGCGGCCGGACCCGACGTTCGGACCAAGGGCTGGTCATAGACATTCGCCAAACATTCGGAAACTGCCCGCAGTACATCAATGAACGCGACTGGTGGCGCGCCCCGCGAACCGTGCCCACAGAGGCCCAAGAATCCGACCATCTCAGCCCCGGCCAAATCGCTCGCATCCGTGCCACTGACACGCTTTTCCTGGGGTCCGGTCATCACGCCCCGCAAAAGGCGGCCTCGGATGGGTACGACGCTTCGCATAGAGGCGGCGAGCCGGGGTTCGTGCGCGTGATCAGCCCAACCCGGTTGCGCATACCGGATTATTCCGGGAACAACTTTTTCAACACGATTGGAAATCTGCTGCAGGACCCTCGTGTCGGATTGTTGTTTGTCGATTTCGCAACCGGTGGACTTTTGCATCTGACCGGGCGCGCCAAGATCGACTGGGCGCCCGAAGAAGCGCGTGATCCAAACATTTTGCGCATGATCGACGTTACGATCGACGCGGTGATCGAACGGACCGAGGCACTTTCGTTACGTTGGTCAGCGGACCCTGCCCCGTCGCAAAACCTGACCGTAGTCGACAAGAAATCCGAGGCCGAGGGGATCACATCATTCCACCTCGCTCCGGCCGAAGGCAATACTCTGCCACCCTTTCAAGCCGGGCAGCATTTGCCGATCGCCCTCGAAATACCTGCGCATGATGTAAAGATACGTCGGTCTTATTCCCTGTCGGGCAAACCCGGTGAAGACACTTACCGGATCACTGTAAAGCGCGAGCCAGGTGGGACTGCATCGCAATTCTTACACGACAGCATCAAAATAGGAGACACGATCGAAGCCCGCCCTCCGGCTGGTGATTTTCTGATCCCTGATTCAACGCGCCCTTTGGTTCTGGTCAGCGTGGGTGTTGGTTTGACACCAATGATGGCCATGCTGCATCGGTTGGCGCAACAGAATACCGGACGGCAGGTATGGTTCGTGCATGGCGCACGCAACGGTCAACACCATGCACTGTCCCAAGAAACAGACCACCTGATCTCAGCGACCCGCGGCGCACGGAAACGCGTGTTTTTCAGCCAACCCGACAGCGGCGATCTGGTTGGTCGCGATTTCGACGCAGAAGGCCGTGTCACGGCCGCAGAGGTTCTGGCGCTCGATGCCGGTGCGGATGCGCTTTACATGCTTTGCGGTCCCGCCGGATTCGTGACTGATCTGAAGTCAGGTCTAGAAGCTGCCGGAATAGACGGAAGCCAAATTCACTATGAAACCTTCGGCTCCGCCTGACCGCTGCCATTAGTCCAACCGCTGTTTGCTGTGGTTGAGGCTAAGGATGTCGCGACGGCTGTAATGCCCTGCCGGGTCCAGTTTCAGATGTGCGGCGAAGACCTGATCCACATCGATCTCAGCATAGAGCGTGATCTCTTCGCCCGTGACTGGACCCGCAATCAATTTGCCACCGGGTGCCGCGATCATGCTACCGCCGTCGTTGATGACATCGCGCCCCTCGGTTACGTGTTTTCGCAAGGGGAAGCTGTCAGGAATGTCACTACTGCGCAGCAGACCCGAGACCGAAACCACATAAACCCGCCCCTCCATCGCGATAAACTGTGTGATGTGGTCGGTTACGTCCAGATCACCTGGCCATGTTGCGATATGCAACTGCTCTCCCTGCTGGTACAGCGCTTGCCGGGCCAGAGGCTGCCAGTTTTCATAGCAATTCAAACCGCCGACCCGGATGCCTTTCCAATCCTGAACGGCCAGACCATGCCCATCCCCATCGGCCCATAGCAGCCTTTCGTGAAACGTCGGCTTGAGCTTGCGATGCACATTCACCACACCCTTGTCGGGCAGGATTGTCACCAACGAGGCATAGACCGAACCGCCCGAACCAGCCCGCTCAACGATCCCGGTCATGACGGCAACGCCAAGGTCAGTTGCCTCGGCACAGATCGCAGCAATTTCGGAGCCGTCGGTCGTAATCGCGGACTTCAGATAGGCGACATGCCCGATCTTCAGCAGCTCGTCATTATGGGCCACGGTCTGGGCACGCAGCCATACGGGATAGCCGGACAAAAAAACCTCGGGGAAGACAACCAATTCGGCCCCATTGGATGCCGCATCCCGCAGCAGGGCGATCAGCTTGTCCGTACTGGCCTGTGGATCAAGAAAGACCGGAGCGGCCTGAACAGCGGCAACTTTCATAAGGCAATGTCCTGCTCGTTTTACGTATGATCCGCGCCTGATCTCATCAGGCACGGGCCGGGGTTTCAAATCAGACGTTTAGCCCGGATTGGCGGGCGCTTTGTCCATATCATCCGAAACCGGGCCCCAGGGTTGCGCAGAATTGCACCAGATCTGGATCGAGGGCTTGACCCATGAACTGTCCTGCAACGTCCCGGCCTTTACCGCCGCAAGGTCACCAAAGGCCGGCATCTCGGTCGACAGGGGCGAGCCGCAATTGCCGCAGAAATTGCGGGTCACCGGCTGCCCGGATGCTCCGTTCATCACATAGGTCCTGCGGCTGTCACCCTCGAATGCGATCGACTCGGTCGGCACCAGCACATTGGTCGAATAGGCCGAGCCGCTTTGCCGCTGGCAATCCGGACAATGGCAGACGACCATCATGGCAGGCTCATCGGCGCTGGAACTATAGGTGACCTGTCCGCACAGGCAGCTTCCTTCGATCTTGGGCATTGGTGTCTCCTTGCTGGTGGTTCTGATTTTATTGGGATTTCTCTTTTGTTGGCATCAGGTGGGCGGCCGATTGGTTGAACAGGGTTTCGTTCTGCTGTGCCGTGGCTTTGCCCGTGAACTGAGCGTTTTTGTGCAGGTTGATCGCATCACGAACGGCAGGGCGTGCCTTGATCCGTTGACGCCAGGCGGCAACGTTTGGAAAAGCATCCAGTGAAACGCCCAAAGGTTTCGCGATGAAGGCCCACGGAAAACACATCATATCTACGATCGTATAGCGGTCGAACATATACTCGCGCCCCTCAAGCCGGTTCTCTAGGACCGCCAGAGACCGTTCGAACTCGCCCTTGTATCGCTTGTGGGAATAGGGCTGATCTTTCGGCGCATAGTTCACAAAGTGGCTCAGTTGACCGCCCATCGGACCCTGATTGGCTGCCTGCCAGAACAGCCATTCGGTAAAGGCGATCCGCTCGCGTGGGGTTTCGGGGCCGAATTGGCCGCTGCGATCTGCCAGGTACAACATGATGGCGCCGCTTTCGAAAACACTCAGCGGGCCACCGTCTGCGTCATGGTCCAGAATGGCCGGCATCCTGGCGTTTGGGCTGATCGCCAGAAAGTCGGGTTGGAACTGGTCGCCACTGCGCAGGTTCATAAGAATGGTGCGATGATCCAAACCAGTTTCGGCCAGCATGATCGCAACTTTCCAACCGTTCGGTGTGGGGGAGTAATAGAAGTCAATCATGATGCATCCGCCAGAGGGTCTGGGGTCAGGCTCGCGCGAACCTCGGCAGTGTGTTCGCCCAGTTCCGGCGCGGGGCGCAAGTCGGTCGCCGGAGTACCGTGAAACACCGCCGCCGGCCGGGTCTGCCGCAGGCGACCTGCGGTCGGGTGGTCATATTCGACGAACATACCATTGGCCTCGAGCTGCGGATGTTGGCGCATCTCGCGTCGTGTCAGGACAGGGGCACAGGGGACACCCGCCTCTTCCAGTGCAGCCAACAACGTGTCACGGTCAAGGTCACGCACGATCTCTTGCGTCAAGTCCAGCCGCGCGTCCCGGTTGATGTCGCGTAGCTCGGTCGTTTTAAAGCGTTCGTCGTCGATGATATCAGGGCGACCTGTGGCATGGGCCAGAGCCTCCCAATGCTTGTTCTGCATGATCGAAATACTGAGGTATCCGCCTTTCACTTCGTAGATCAGATCATGGAAAGACTGGCTGACCTCAACCTCCATCTCATCGCCGACAAAGGTGTGGCCGTTCATGTCTGAGGCCCAGAGGAAAGCCGCCACCGTGTCCAGCATCGACAGCGTGACCTTCTGGCCCTTTCCTGTGCGTTCGCGCGCGAACAGCGCTGCGGTCACGGCTTGGCTGGCCTGAACGGCAGTCAGCTTGTCGGGCAGGATCGTGCGGACCAGACGCGGACGCTCCTCGTCCGATCCGGCCTGAACCGTGGTCAGCGCCGATAACGCCTGTATCAGCGGGTCATAGACCGGCTTATTGGCCAAAGGTCCTTCGAATCCGAACCCGGAAATGGACATATAGACCAGCCGGGGGTTCAGCGCGCTCAGTACTTCATAGCTAAGCCCAAGACGATCCACGACACCGGGGCGGAAATTCTGGATAAACACGTCGGCGTCCTGCACCAGCGTCTTGATCATGGCGATATCATCGGGATTTTTCAGATCGGCCACCACCGAGCGTTTGTTGCGGTTATTGTTCAGGTAAGAGGCCGAATGTCCCCCCCGGCGCGTCGCCACGTGACGGGTAAAGTCGCCGTCGGCGCGTTCGATCTTGATTACATCGGCTCCCTGATCGGCAAGGATCATCGTGCTCATGGGGCCGGACACAACGGCGGTCAGATCAATGACCCTAATGCCCGACAGGGGGCCGTTGCGCTGAATGTCACTGTGCTGGGCCATCGCCAAACTCCTGCAAACCTTAGTTTGAAGCTAGGTTGCGAAGGAACAGGTTTGTACTGCAAAAACCTCAGCAAGAGTTGAAAAAAATTCAATTCCTTTGCGTCAGCAACCAGTCATGGAACCGCTTGACATCGGACCGCATGGCACCATCGGGCCGCGCGACATAATAGCCGATATTATCGGCGTCGGGCAGATCAAAAGGCGCGCACAGAACGCCAGCCGAAAGCAAAGAATCCACCAGCGGTCTGCGGCCCAACGCAATACCCAAACCGTCCTGTGCCGCCTGAATCGTCAATTCATAGGTTTCAAGACTGTACCGCTGATTGGCCGCCGGAGGTTGAAACCCCCGCGCCTGGCACCAGTAATCCCATTCTGCATCCACGGTCGTATTTGCCAAAACCCGCTGGGTTTTCAAAACTTCTTCCATGGCCATACCCCTAATCGTCTGAACAAACGCAGGCGACATCACGGGCACGATGACTTCACGCATAAGCGGAGTCACAACCGTTTGAGGCCACTCGCCCATTCCCCGCCGGATTGCCAGATCAACATTTTCCCGCTCTAGATCAACCACACGTGTTGTGGTGACCAAATTGACCTCAAGATCGGGGTGGCTACGTTCAAGATCGGAAAGCCTCGGCAACAGCCAGCCGGCTGCAAAAGACGGCGTCAGAGTCAAAGATATCCGCTTGCGTCCCGGCATCGAACGGATGGCCTCGGTCGCGCGCAGTATCTCGGACATCGGCCCTTTGATCTGATCAAAAAACTGTGCGCCATCCGCGGTCAGAAACAGACGTCCCTTGCGGTTTTCGACCAACCGGACCCCCAGTTCGGATTCAAGCGACTTGACTTGGTGGCTGATAGACGACGCCGAAACTTGCAAGCGTTCCGCTGCCTTGACGGCGCTGCCGGTCAAAGCAACCTCGTAGAAGGACTTCAACCCACCAAAAGGCGGAAAATAATCATGTGGAATGCGCGGTCTGACTTTGGTCATGGCGCCATCTTAGTCCTCGTTCGGGAGATGAACAGCCAGAACAGTTCAAATCCCTTTCGCACAGTATATGACTATCTCATACAGTGTTTAGCAAACCAGAAAACGCTGTTTGGTTGATGACCTCGTAACGCCTATTCGCTCGCGTCGTATTACCTTTCCGGGCGTATCACCATGTTCCTATGCGAATGCACAGAACATCGGCACAAGTGGTGAATTCCGGCGTCTGGGGATCGACCTGAAAGACGGGCCTATTTCTCTCAGAACTGGCGAATTCAGAAAGCCCACTCCGTGCTCAAGCCGCTGTTTTGACATCTCTTCCTCAGTTCATGAGAACTCTTCTTCCAGCAATCCCGAACGTCTGATCTTTTCTAAACAGATAAGTTTAACTGTGGGTCTCTAAGTGTCACTTGGTCGGAAACAGGTCAGCCAGGCGGGCGTTGTTTTTTACGCAATATCGCAGGGAAGGGCTGGGTGCCCAAACCAAACTGTCTTCGTTCGCATAGGTATCCAGACGCGCCAAGATAGTTTCAGCCCCGATCGTATCTGCATAGAACATCAACCCACCACGCCACCGTGGGAAGCCACAGCTTCTTACGGTAACAAGATCAATACTTCGAGCCGATAAGGCAATTCCTTCGTCAAGCAGACCAACCGCTTCGTTGATCATCGCACATAGCAGCCTGTCCCTGATCTCCTCCTCAGAATAGTCACAGCGGGTGATCCCTGCGAAATGTGCCTCCTCCAATGCCAGGTCGGCCACGATCGGGTCGTCAACCTTCCCACCCCCGCCGGGATATCGATACCAGCCTGCGCCGACCTTTTTGCCCAGCTTGCCCAGCTCGAGCATCCGGTCCGCGATGGGAATATATCGGCGGTGCGGTTCGCGCGGAGCGTTTTCGCGGCGATTAGCAAGAGCGATGTCCACACCGGTCAGGTCCTGCGCTTCGTAAGGACCCATGTTAAAGCCGAATTCGACCATGGCCTCGTCCACCTCCCACGGGGTCGAGCCATCCATCAGCACCGTATCCGCCGCTTCGTGGTACCGCGCGAGAATACGATTTGCGATGTGGCTAGTGCTGGGGGCGTCCTGCCCTCGCACAGCGCGTTCGGTAAGGAAGATATGGTGCAGGGCGCGGGCTTGTGCGCCTTGCCGCAGGTCCAGAAACGCCGCGCGTTCTTGGGTCATTGCGTCCGACAAAGTGGTTGTGGCGGACAGGGCCACCAGATCAATCGCCCGTGGCGGCGCGATCTGGTGGGGCATCCGCTGCGCGACATCGGCGCGCGCGGCCGCAATCGCCGTATCATCTGCGGCGGGCCGGTCCTGCAATCCGGGCGACACAGACAGTTCCAGCGTGCCAACATCCAGATGCTGCGCAACATCCACCGGGTCCTCTGCGATACCGTCCACCAGCCCCAAGGCTTCGGCCTGTTCAGCCGGAACGGGTTTGCCGGTTGCAATCAAGTCAACCGACGCCGCAATCCCGATCAGGCGCGGCAAGCGTTGCGTGCCGCCCGCGCCGGGCACCACGCCCAGCGTTACCTCGGGCAGGCCAACCCGGACACCCGGCGCCGCGATCCGATAGCGGCAGGCCAGCGCCAGTTCACACCCACCGCCCAACGCAACCCCCGTGATCGCCGCAACCCACGGCACGTCCGAGGCCTCGATCCCATTCAAAATCTCCGGCAAATGCGGCGCAACCGGCGGCGCGTCAAACTCTCGTGCATCCGCGCCCGCAGCAAATGCGCGCTGCGATCCATGCAGCACCACCCGCGACAGACCTTTCTGTGCCTGAACCCAAGCCAACGCATCCCACAGGCCCTGCCGAACGCTGAGACCGATGGCATTCACAGGCGGGTTGTTCAGCCTGACAAAACCGACGGCCCCCTGACGCCAGACATCCACGGCCATCATCGGCTCCTTCTGCGTTATAGTTCACTTATGTGCGGATATAGGCCCGGCTCACGCATCCAACAGCTTTTGCGTCCGGATCATCGTCACCAATTCATCCAGCGACTGGTCCAACGCCCTACCCGACGTGTCCAGCATGAACCGCGCACGTGCATATAGGACTTCGCGGCTGGCCAGGATCGAGGTCAGCTGCTCCATCGCGTCGGAATTGCCCGCCATGGGCCGCTCATCACCCTGCGCGCGCACCCGGTCCATATGCTCCTGCGGCGAGGCCTTCAGCCAGATCGTATGGAAACTGGACAGCAACTTGTTAAGAGTTTCAGGCTCGGACACGATGCCACCGGCCACGGCCAGGATCACGCGGTCATAGTTTTCGATCACGCGGTCCAGCGATCCGGCCTCAAGCTTGCGATAGCCTTCCTGCCCGTAAAGGGCGAGGATCTCGTCAATCGGCATTCCGCCATGCAGGGCGATATCTTTGTTCAGCTCCAAAAACGGCGCATCCAGTTGTTCAGCCGCAAGTTTACCAAGCGTCGATTTCCCCGCACCGCGCAAGCCAATCAGACAGACGCGCTGTGCCCGTCCACCCTGATCGCTGCCCGGCGAGAGTGCCTGCAACACCTGATCACGTGTTTCGCTATCAGCTGCGGAAAATAGCTCGGCCACGCGTAGGCTTGTGGAATTCCACGGATCTTCTGCGCCAACAAACCACTCGATCCGGTGATCCAACGAATGCGCCACACGTTGCAGCAACCCGATCGAGATATTCCCCGTCCCGGATTCAAGCTGCGCCAGATAGCGCTGTGACACGCCCGAGCTTTCGGACAGAACCCGACGAGAAATGCCCTTGCGTTCACGCGCGCTGCGGACCCGTTCGCCCACCTGCACCATCAGCGCCGAGATGCTGCGTTCGATCTCGGATTCCGTGTCGATCTGGGTCGACACCCCGCTGAAGGTTGTAATTTCCGCCATGTTCCGCATTTCCAAATGTGTATAATAATGCACAATACGTTCGCCGGACCAAAAAGGAAAACGGTTATGTCCCGGTCTGCTCCGCGTCATGCAAAAACGGAGCCAATAGGTCTTGGATATCCTGCGGCGGTTGGCGTTTTTCAAACGCGTCCGCCACGATGAAGACACTGACCGTTTGGGCCGAAAAACACAGTTGGCCATCCTGCTCGCCATCGACGCGAAACGTGATGGAGGATGTGCCCAACCGGCTGGGCCACACGTGACAGGCCAGCGTGTGCCGGGGCGTGACCGGGGCTTTGAAATCCATTTCAAGCCGGACGAAGGGCGTGCCCACATTGCGGTCCAGTTCCAGCTGATACCAGCCCTGACCCAGATGCTCTTCCCACCAGGCGTTGATCGCATCCAGCGTGAACCACGGCAGGCGTCCGGTATAGGCGATGCGGGCCGGGTCGCAATCACCCCATGTCACCCGGATATCATGTCGATAGGCCGAGGCTGGCCGGGCCGACATCAATAGGTCTCCACGTGGTATCGACCCGCATCACGCATCTGATCCCGCAGCGCGGTCCAGTCCTGCCCAACACCCGAGGCGATTTCGGTCAGGGCTTGCTCAACCCCGTCCTCCATATCCCGCAGGCCGCAGATATAAACATAGCTGTTGGGGTCTTGCAGCAGATCGGCGACGATGTCCCGTTTGGCCAGCATCCGATGCTGAACATATTCCTTGTCCTGGCCCTCTTGCCGGCTGAACACCAGATGCTGATCCAGCAGCGTCTTGGGTACTTTCTGCAACGGCCCAAAATAGGGCAAACTGTCGGGCGCTCTCGCCCCGAAGAACATCGTCATGCCACCGTGAATGGTGCCCACCTTGCGCTGACGGCGCATCGTAAAGGCGCGCATCGGGGCCGAGCCGGTGCCGGTACAGATCATCAGGATACGTGCGTCGGGATCATCGGGCAGCAGGAAAGTCGACCCGAACGGGCCGGTGACATTGACCGTATCGCCCTTTTTCAGATCACAGACATAGTTCGAGCAAACGCCGCCCTCTTCGCGTTTGACGGTCAGTGAGACATTGTTGAAACCGGGCCGTTCGCCATCGCGCGGGCTGGACACGGAGTAAAGCCGTGGCAGATGCGGCTGCCCTTCGCCGGTGGTGCCGGGCGGGATGATCCCGATCGACTGACCTTCCAGAACCGGCATCGGGTGGCCCTGAAAATCCAGAATGATATGGCGCACGTCACTGTCCGAGGACGCCTCGGTCAGGCGGTAATTGCCCTGCACAATGGCTTGAACAGGTTTGCCCAAATTGTACAGGTTGATCGTGGGTTTCGAGGCCGTGGCCGGGGCTTTAGACTTGCCCCCCGCACCCTTATGGGCATCGGCCAGCAACGCGGCCATCGCATCATCCAGCGCCTCAATCCCGGTGTCGGCGTCGTCCGAGCCCAGATCCTCCTGTTCCGGCAACTCCTCCCACTCATATTGCTGCTCAAGGCTGTAAGGCTCGGTCACGACGCGCCATTCGTCGATCGAACCGGTCGGGCAGACCGGGATGCAATCCATGCAGAAGTTGCACAGATCCGCATTCACAACCACGTTGTTGTCGTCATGTTCGATGGCCTGTTCGGGGCAAGTCATCTCGCACGTGTAACAACGGATACAGATTTCCGGGTCGATCAGGTGCTGTTTGATGGGTTTATTCATGATTTATGCCGTCGCTGGATAAGGGCGGGAAGGGTCATGGCGTCGACAAGTGCCGCGCAGATGCCGGTGCAGGTGTCACAGCCAAGACAACGCCCCCGGATCACCGCGTGATTGGGCTGTATCTCGGCCTTGTCTGCGCTAAGTGCGGAGCGTTCCGCTGGCATCATCCATATCCTTCCCGCGTTGGCAGGCAAAAGTGGTGGGCAGAGAGGATTCCCGCTGCCCTTCCGATCAGGTCCAAGATCAGGCCATGTGCAGTTTCACATATTCGAAATCGCCGGGCTTGTTGTCGATCCCGACCTTCGGGGCCGAAATCCAGCCCGCATATTTGCCGGGCTCATAGCACGGTACCATCAGCGACTGGATATAGGCCCCGTCTTCCTTGGACGGCAGCCATTTGTCGACATTCGCAGCCCATTCCGCTTCCGAGATGATATCGCCTTCGGGATTGGCCTTGATCGCAGCAAAGACGCCAATCTGGCGGTGGAATGCCTCATCCGGCAAGGCCAGATTGAACTCGATCCCGGCTTTCTGAATGATCTTGTTCCAGCGACCGACGCCGCCCGAGGCGTCGCGGACATAGTCGTCGCGCAACCGCATGTTGATCGCGGTCAGCGCGGGCACATCTTGCGTCACAATTGCACCGTCGACGATGGATTTCACCGCATACGTGTCGCTTTGCAGCATGTGGTCATCGTCAATGCGGTTCTCCATATACCGGCCCTTGATACCCGCGTTGAAGGCATTGGCGGCATTGGTCGAAACCTCCTGTCCGAACAGGTCCAGCGACAGCGAATAGTGCAGGTTCAGCTTTTTCTGGATCGTCGGCAGGTCGATCACGCCCAGATCGCGGACTTTGCCGATATCGTAGGGGTCGGTCAAACCGGCCTCGTTCATCGCCTCGCAGGTGCGTTGCACGATACGGCTGACACCGGTTTCGCCCACGAACATATGGTGGGCCTCTTCGGTCAGCATGAAGCGGCATGTCCGGCTGAGCGGGTCAAACCCAGATTGCGCCAGGCTTTCCAGCTGCATCTTGCCGTCGCGGTCGGTGAAATAAGTGAACATGAAGAAGGACAGCCAATCGGGTGTTTCTTCGTTGAAGGCGCCCAACATACGGGGGGCTTCTTCGGAGCCCGAGGACCGGATCAGCAGATCATCCGCCTCTTCCCGGCCATCCTTGCCAAAGTATTTCTGCAGCAGATAAACCATCGCCCACAGGTGGCGGCCTTCTTCCACGTTGACCTGAAACAGGTTCCGCATGTCATAAAGCGATGGCGCGGTCAGACCCAAGAACCGCTGCTGTTCGACCGAGCCCGGCTCGGTATCGCCCTGAATGACAATCAAACGTTTGAGCATGTTGCGGTATTCGCCCGGCACCTCTTGCCACGCTTTTTCGCCCTTATGCTCACCCATTGGAATGATGCGCTCTTCAACCTGCGGAGCCAGCAGAACGCCCCAGCGGTATTCCGGCATTTTCACATAGTCGAACTTTGCCCAGCCTTTGGGGTCAACACTGACGGCGGTCCGCAGGTAAACCATCGAGTCCTGAAAATTCTGCGGGATCAGCTTGTTCCACCAGTCGATATAGCCGGGATGCCATTTCTCAAGCGCTTTCAGAACCTTGCGATCCTGACTCAGGCCGACATTGTTGGGGATCTGAGTGTCGTAACTTACGTTGATGACGTCTAGCATGTCTTTCTCCTGATGAAGCTCGGGGGGAACCTGTCACACACGTTCCATGTCGTATTCGCCGCGCAGCCCGGTGCCGTACCGTTGCAACGCGCCATCGGGACCCACCGCATTGGGACGGTTGAAAATCCAGTTCTGCCATGCGGTCAGGCGACCAAAGATGCGGGTTTCCATGGTTTCGGGACCGGCGAAACGCAGGTTCGCCTCCATCCCGGTCATCGCATCAGGGCTGAACGAGGCGCGCTCTTCCTCGAAGATGCGGATCTCGTCTTCCCAGTCGATGTCATCCAGGATCATCGTCACAAGACCCAGCTCGTCGGCTGCTTCGGCATCCAGCGCGGTGTTCTTATGGTCTTCCATCTGAGATGCCGCATCGGGCGTGCCGTAGAACCGGGTTTCAAGCCGGGTCAGGTCATTGCCCATAGGCAAAGGTCCGAAATTGGCATCGGTCAGAGTGACCGTCGCCAAGGGACGATTGTCGCCTTCGAACTCGTCTTCCATCATGTAGGTCCGGTCCACCGCCCACAGGATTTCGGCCAGAATACCTGTAAAGCACGAGCCATGTTCGACCAGCGCTGACATCGACCGTGATGTGACGTCGATCCGTTTCAGCAGGCGCTTCCAATATTGCAGCACCTCGTTGGCCAGCCAGTGGTCACGATTGGCCAGCAACAGCGCCTCATGCGCTTGGAACAGTTCGGGGTCGCCTTGGGTGCGGAAGACCAGCAGGCCCAGCTCCATTTCGTTCAGGCGCAGATGCAGGATGGCGTCGTCCAGTTCGCGCGCCAGCCGCAACAGATAGGCCTGATCCCCTTGCGCGGTGAACGCGGCCATGTCCTGCGGCGCGTCGGCATCCGGGCCACTGATCGTCACGGTCGCCTTGCGGGCACCCCGATCAACAGCCACCTCAATCATGCTATACGTGACCGAGCCATCCTCACCCACCGTCTTATCCAACGGGCCCAAGGCAACCCCAGTGGCATCCGGCTTGGGCATCGCGGCGGCGAATTCGAGGGCGCGCTCTTGCACGGTGGCATCGAACTTGGAGTTCGGCACGACTTCATCCACCAAACGCCAATCCAGTGCCCGCTTGCCCTTGACCCCTTCTTCGGTCGAGCAGAACACATCGGCCAGATCGCGCCGCACCTTGCGTTTATCGGTCACCCGCGTCAGCCCACCGGTGCCGGGCAGAACCGCCAGCAGAGGCACCTCGGGCAGCGCGACCGAGGAGGTGCTGTCATCGGTCAGCATGATGTGGTTGCAGGCCAGCGCCAGCTCATAGCCGCCCCCGGCGCAGGCGCCTTTGACGGCGGCAATATATTTCTGACCACTATCCTTTTCAGCAGCCTCGTATGTGTTGCGCGTCTCGTTGGTGAATTTGCAGAAATTCACCTTGTGGCTGTGCGCCGCGCCCCCGAGCATGCGGATATTTGCGCCCGCACAGAACACACGGTCTTTGCCGGATTGCATGACGACCACTTTCACCTCGGGGTGCTCAAAGCGCATCCGTTGCACGATATCGGCCAGTTCGATATCGACGCCCAGATCGTAAGAGTTCAGCTTGAGTTGATACCCCTCGAACAATCCCTGATCTTCGTCGACATCCATAAACAGGTTCGCAACCGGCCCATCATATTCCACCCGCCAATGGCGATACTGCGATGGATCAGTCTGAAAATTGATGACCTTGGTCATGTGCAACTCCTACGTTCAGTCATGCAGAATAGTGCGCTGCATGTATCGAGTAAAGGAATGAGTGCAAAATAACGCATCTTTTAGATGCAATTTTTGCTAGCTTCATCCCCTATTTCTATTTTGTTGTGCACTATGTTGCACATCTCGCCATTCAAACCCAGAACGGTCCCTCCTGCCCGGTCCACCGCCTCACGGGCCAGATCGTCGGACAAGGTCATTAGCCGCGCCATCGCGCGAGGCTGCCCCATCCGGCCTTTCAGACAGGCGTTTGCATATTGGATAACCGCCTGCACCATCAGACGTTCTGGCGAATTTGGTGGGCAGGCCAGCCAGACGGCCTCGAGCACCTCATGCGCCTCCCAAAAATACCCTTCGTTCAGAAAGGCCAAACCGCTGGTCCAAGCCGGTGTATCCTCCAAATCAGACGGCGCGACACCGGACAGGCCGGTTTTCAGCGGGTCAAACAGACCTTCGGGGTGACGCGCTGTCTGACCCGGTACATAAGCGTGCGGAGGCCAACAGTCGCCGGTCATGCCATTTCAGGCATTGCATGTTCCAACCGCTCAAGCCGGGCGGTGAACTCCGCGATGGCCGTCAGGGTTGCAGTGGGTTGGTCGAACTGCGGCGCGTGCCGGCAGTCGTCCAGTATGGCCGTTTCAACCGGCGCATAGCTGCGGGTTTCGACCTCGGTGATCTGCGCGATTGTACCGTACTGATCCTCGCGCCCCTGAATCGCAAGGGTCGGAATGCGCAGATAGTCGATGGCATCCGCCACGTTCCAGTCCTTGAAACCGGGGTCCAGCCACGCATCACACCAGCCACTGAAGGTCGCGGCGGGGTCACGGTGATACGCAGCCAACCGCCCTGCCAGATCGCCGGTATCGAACGCCTCCCGCGCGGCGGCAATCGAGGCCAGCCCCATCTCTTCGGTAAAGAAATGCGGCGCTATCAGGATCAGCCCTCGCACCCGCTGGTCCGAGACCGAACCCGCATAGATCGCTGCTATCGTCGCACCGTCAGAATGGCCCAGCAGAACCGCCCGCTGAATGCCAGCCTGATCCAGAACGGGACCCAGAACCTGCTGCGCTTCGACACTCATGTAGTCCAGCGGGCGCGGCAATTCTGCTGGATCGGATTGGCCATAGCCAGCACGGGAATAGGCCAGAACACCGAAACCGGTTGCCGCCGAAATCTCAGCCGGGAAATCCCGCCACATCGCGACGCAACCCAACCCTTCGTGCAGCATCACGATGGTCGGCGCATCCTGTGGCGCAGGGCCCCAGGTGCCGTATTCCAGTTCCGTGCCGTTCACATTCATGCGGCCCGTGCCGCCATCTTGCCAGATCATGCGGTTTCCCTCAGCTTAAAACGTTGGATTTTGCCGGTCGCAGTCTTCGGCAGATCGTCCACCACCTCGACCCAGCGCGGATATTTCCACTTGCCAATCCGGTCTTGAACAAAGTCCTTCAGATCCCCGATCGCATCCTCACTCTGCCCATCTTTCAGAACGACAAAGGCGCGGGGCTTGTCCAAGCCTTGCTCGTCGGCATGGGCCACAATCGCAGCCTCAAGGATGGCGGGGTGTTCGATCAGCGTCTGTTCAATTTCGAACGGGCTGACCCAGATGCCGGACACCTTGAACATGTCATCCGTGCGCCCGCAATAGATATAGCGACCCTCGGCTGTACGCTCATATTTGTCGCCGGTCCGGGTCCAATGCCCCTCGAAAGTCGCGCGCGACTTCTCGCGCCGGTTCCAATAGCTTTCGGCCGCGGAAGGACCACGAACCAGCAGCTCGCCCACCTCGCCGTCGCCAACCTCGTGATCAGCTTCGTCGACCAGACGCACGTCATAGCCGGGAACCGCCGTGCCCGAGGTTCCATAGACAATGTCTCCGGGCCGGTTTGAGAGGAAAATGTGCAGCATCTCGGTCGAGCCGACCCCATCCACGATCTGCGCACCCATATTTTTTTCCCACGCCTCACCGACTTCGCGGGGCAGCGCCTCACCTGCCGATGTACACAGGCGCAGATTGGGCTCACTTTGCAGATCGCCCGCTTCGAACCGCGCATTCATCGCGGCAAAGAAGGTGGGCACGCCGCAAAATAGCGTCGGCTTGTGCGCGGCGATGATCTGAAACGCCACATCCGGCGTTGGGCGGCCACCCAACAGGATTGTCGTCGCCCCTACCGACAGCGGAAAGGTCAGCCCATTGCCCAACCCATAGGCAAAGAACAGCTTGGCGACGGAAAACACCACGTCCTCTTCGTGGATACCCAGCACCTGCGCCCCGAATGTATCGGCGGTGGCCCGAAGGCTGGACTGCACATGGCGCACACCTTTCGGCAGACCCGTCGAGCCCGAGGAATAGAGCCAGAACGCGGCCTCATCACTGTCCGAGGTGACGGTTTCCACTGGCGTGGCCCCATCCATGAACGCCTCAAGGCTGGTGGTGCCATCGGGCGCGTCGCCTATGACGATCACCTGCCGCAGATTTGTATTGCCTTGGATCGCAGGTGCGACCGTATCCCACATCTCGGCCGAAACGATCAGGACCGTCGCGCGGCTATCGTTCAGGGTCGCGCCATAAACCGGTGCAGACAGCAATGTATTGATCGGAACAGGAATGGCCCCGGCCTTGATCGCACCCCAGAACAGGATAGGGAATTCGATCTGGTCCAGCACGACCATCGCCACACGTTCTTCGCGGCGCACGTCATGGCGCGCCAGCGCGCCCGCAAACCGTGCGCTTTCCTCGGCCAGGGCGCGATAGGTCAGGGTGCGTTGCTGTCCGTCGGCCTCGTGAAAGGCCACTTTGTCACCGCGCCCTTCGCGAAGGTGACGATCCACAAACCAAAGGGCTGCATTCTGGTTTTCTGACACGGGTTCCTCCTCCCCTCGACAGGCCAGCGGCTGCTTGCCGGAAAAACAATCACCCTGATGTGCCGCCCATTTCCCCTATGGGTCGCCACGTTGGGGGATCATTCGAACCGGGGTTTTAGAAAATTTCGCCCCGGCGCCTGAAATATGCGTTATAATGCACATCTCGCAGGTATGTTTGCAACAGTGTTTTTTGCGTTTGTGCATTTTCTTGCACAAATGGGCGTAGCTCAGCCAAATGGGATCAGGAACAGGGTGATCGCCGGGAACAGCACCAAAAGGACAACACGCAGGATGTCAGATCCGACAAAGAACAGCACGGCCTTGTAGGTTTCGGTCATGCGGGTTTCACGGTCCATCGTGTTGATCACAAACAGATTCATACCGACCGGAGGCGTGATCAGCCCGACCTCAACCACGATCAACACGAGGATACCGAACCAGATGGCGGTGCGCTCTTCGGCGATGCGGTCGGCCATGCCTTGGGTGACGCGGATATCGATCTCTTTCTGCAAATCGCGACTGATCTCGGCCCCCGAGGCAATCAGAGATTCGATCTCGGCGCGGATGTCTGGGGCGATGTCGGCAGTTCCGGCCAGCGCAGCGCGGGCTGCATCATGTTGCATCGCGATCAGGTCAACCAAGCCGAAATCCAGCACCGAGACGACCGGGTAGAAGATGGGAATCGTCAACAGGATCATGCTGAGGCTGTCCATCACACAACCAAGAACCAGATAAAACACAAGGATCAGAGCCAGAATTGCCCAGGGGCTAAAGCCCTGACTCAGAACGAAATTCGCCAGTTCCTGCGGCACATTCGTCAGCGCCAGAAACCCGTTGTAGAACCCCGCGCCCAGAATGATGAAAAAGATCATCGCCGTGGATTTGGCCGTGGTGGTAAAGCTGTCTTTCAGCGTCGACCAAGTCAGCCCCCCATTTGCAAGCGCGATCAGACCGGTTCCGGCAGCACCCACAGCCGCGCCTTCTGTCGGCGTGAACCACCCCGCATAAATGCCGCCGACAACGCCGCCAAAGACAACCAGCACGGGCCAGACGTCCAGCAACAACCGAAACCGTTCACGGTAGGGCACGGCGGGGCGCGTTCCGGCGCTGTCTGGGTACAGACGCACATAGACCGAGACGGCCACGACATAACCCAATGCCGCCAGAATGCCGGGAATGAATGCAGCCAGAAACAGCTTGGCGATATTCTGTTCGGTCAGGATCGCGTAGATCACCAACACGACCGATGGCGGGATCAGAATGCCCAGTGTCCCCCCTGCGGCCAGCGTGGCGGTTGAGAACCCGCCCGCATAGCCATACCGGCGCAACTCGGGCAGGGCCACGCGGCCCATCGTGGCCGCCGTTGCCAGCGACGACCCGCAGATCGCCCCGAACCCAGCGCAAGCTCCGATCGCGGCCATCGCCACACCGCCTCTGCGATGGCCCAAAAAGCCCTCGGCAGCCTTAAACAAGGCCGTCGACATCCCGCCCAGTGTGGCAAAATACCCCATCAGCAGGAACATCGGCACAATCGACAGCGAGTAGCTGGAAAAGGTCGTGTAGGTCTCGGATTTCAGGCGGCCCAGCGGAATGTTAAGATTTCCGGTGACGGTCACGATGCCGACCAGACCGGTGACGAACATGGCCAACCCGATCGGCACGCGGGCAAAAATCAACAAAAGCAGAGCGGGAAAGGACAGCAACCCGATGGCGAGATCGCTCACGGCAGGATTTCCTTTCCTGTCGCACATTCGCGGATGCGGATTCCCGCCATATAAAGACCGACGACTGCCGCCACTACGGCTGCGCACAAGCTGGCGGCATAACCCCACCAGACGGGGAATTGCAGGATAAACGTATTCTCGCCAAACCGTAGCTTCGCCATCATGCCCCCAAACAACTGCACTGCGATCAGGACCAGAACGGCAGCAAAGACCACCTCGGCCAACATGCGCAGGACACGGTCAACCCGGGGCGATAGTTTCGAGGTGAAAATATCCACGACCGCATGACCCGAATTCAACTGGCAGAGCGGCAGGAAGGCAAAGATGGCAAAGGCCACCCCGGCCTCGACGATCTCGAAATCGCCGTTGATAGGCCCGACACCCAGCCCCAGCGCCCATTCGGAAAAGCCCGGCGCAACCTGCCCGATCCACCCATGCAGCAATGTATTGAGGGACCGGCCCAGTACCGAGATACAGATCAACAAGATCAAAGCCGTCAGAACAGCGCCGCCCAGCAATGCCATGCCGCGCGCCAGCTTTTCTACCATTTGGTGCATGTCCCCTCCACCAACAGTGCCGATGCAGATTTTGGTTTCAATTCCGCGCGGCGTTCGGATTTCGCCGCGCGGAAAGTCCGGCCTAGCTGCCGTACTCGTTCATCAGCGCTTTGGCTCGATCGATCAGGGCCTGACCGTCAATGCCCTTTTCGTTCATCTCGGACAGCCAGGTGTCGTAGACAGGCTGTGCGGCCTCGGCCCAGGCGGCGGATTGTTCGGCGTCCAGAGTCACCACGTTATTGCCGCGATCCAGCGCGATTTCACGTGCGGGCTCGTCATAGGCCTGCTGGACTTCGCCTGCAAACATGGAGAACTCCAGACCCGAATTGTCGTCGATGACAGCTTTCAGATCATCTGGCAGTGCGGCGAATTTTTCCTTGTTCATGGCCAGAACGAAGGTCACGGTATACATCATCGGCCCGGTGAATTCGGTATGGTTTTCTACCAGTTCCGGCACTTTCAGCGCCTTGGTCACTTCCCACGGAATGGTCGTGCCGTCGATCACACCCTTGGAAAGCGCCTCGGGCACCGCAGGCACAGGCATACCCACCGGGGTCGCGCCCAACGTGCTGAGCAGGGCGTTTACCTGACGCGAGGCGCCACGGATTTTCATGCCGTTGAAATCATCTGGCGTCAGAACTTCTTTATTGGCGTGGATCATGCCGGGGCCGTGGACCCAGCCACCCAGAACCTTCACGTCCGAGAATTCACGCGCGGCGATGTCTTCTTCCAGCAAGGTCCAGAACGCGGCCGAAGCGGGCTTGGCGTCATTCACCAGGAAGGGCAGTTCGAACACTTCGGTGGACGGGAAGCGGCCCGGCGTATAGCCGATGACGTTCCAGGTCATGTCGATCACGCCGTCGATCACCTGATCCAGCAATTCCGGCGGCTTGCCGCCCAGTTGCATCGAAGGATAGCGGGTGATTTCGATACGTCCGCCCGAATCCTCTTCGATCTTGTCGGCCCAGACGTCGATGATTTTCGATGGAATCGTCGCCTGCGCAGGTAAGAAGCTTTGCAGGTTGAATTCATATTCGGCAGCGTTCGCCACCGTTCCCATGCCAAGGGCCAAAGCCCCCAACGCCCCGATGAGCGTGCGTTTGATCTTCATTGGTTCCTCCTCCTCTGCGCGATGCGTCGCGATGCAATTTAATGCATAACATGCATAATATCGCAACTTTTTTTGCAAACCCGCGTATCGTCAGTCCAGCGTCCCAGGTCCGATACGGGCCAGTAGCCAGTCATCGCATGGGATCATGTATGGCCCCCTTATGCTTTTATCGCAACGGTATGGCCGCATCCGTGCGTTGCGAAACCTCTTGCACAATGCAATCCTGCACAGCGGGGACAGGAGGATCAGATGCGGACGCAAGTTCTTGTGATCGGGGGCGGGCCGTCGGGTTTGCTGTTGTCACAGCTTCTGGCAACGCAGGGAATCGACAGCATCGTTCTGGAGCGCCGGACAAAGGACTATGTGCTGGGTCGCATACGCGCAGGTGTGTTGGAGAAAGGCTTTGTCGACCTGATGGATCAGGCAGGCGTCAGCGCGCGCCTGCACGCTGAGGCAATTGAACATAGCGGCACATTGATCGCGGTCGACGAGGATTGCTTCCGGGTCGACTTCCAACACCACACCGGCACCCCGGTGCTGGTTTACGGCCAGACCGAAGTGACCCGTGACCTCTATGACGCGCGTGAAGCCGCAGGTGGCGCGATGATCTTCAACACCGAAAACGTCACCATCCATGACGCCGAAACCGACGCGCCCTATGTGACCTTCACCACAGATGGGCGAGATCAGCGTATCGATGCGGATTTCGTCGCAGGCTGCGACGGATTTCACGGGGTCAGCCGCCAGACCATCCCACTGTCGGTCCGGCGCGAATACGAAAAGATCTATCCTTTTGGCTGGCTGGGCATTCTGTCCGAAACCCCGCCTGTGCATCACGAACTGATCTATGCCTCGTCCCATCGCGGCTTTGCGCTGTGCTCGATGCGCAACGAGGCGCTCAGCCGATACTACATCCAGTGTTCACTGTCCGATCACCCTGAAGACTGGACCGATGCCGCCTTTTGGGCCGAGCTGAAACGCCGCATTCCACAGGAATATGCCGACCGCCTTGTAACCGGCCCATCGATCAAAAAATCCATCGCGCCACTGCGTTCCTTCGTAACCGAGCCGATGCAGTGGGGGCGGCTATTTCTGTGCGGGGATGCCGCGCATATCGTGCCGCCGACCGGGGCCAAGGGGCTGAATACGGCGGCCTCGGACGTGCATTACCTGTTTCAAGGTTTGAGGGGCTATTACCAAGACGGGTCTGAGGCCGGGATCGACACGTATTCGCAAAACGCTCTGGCGCGGGTTTGGAAGGCCGAGCGGTTCAGCTGGTGGTTTTCAACCCTACTGCACCGCTTTCCCGACCAATCGGAATTTGACCTTAAGATGCAACGGGCCGAGATTGACTTTCTGCGCAGCAACGAAGCCGCACAAAAGGCGATGGCCGAGAACTATGTGGGGCTGCCGTATTGAAGATGACCGACGAAAAGGGGAACGTGATGGATCGCCATGCAACCGGCATGTCCGTGCGCCGCAAGGTTCTGGGCGACGCCTATGTGGATCGCGCCGAAGCGCGCAAAACCGCCTTTGACGCACCGTTTCAGGACATGATCACTGAAACCGCGTGGGGCACGCTGTGGGCGGATGACACGATCACCCCGCGCGAACGGTCTATGATCACGCTGGCGCTGCTGGCCGCGACGCGGAACTTTGACGAAATCCCCATGCATGTGCGTGCCTGCGCCAATACCGGGGCCTCGAAAGACGATATCCTTCAGGCTTTCCTGCACGCTGCCGTCTATGCAGGCGTTCCTTGCGCCAATCGGGCCATTGCCCTTGCCAAACAAACCTTTTCCGAGATGGAGGACATGGCGGAATGACCCAGCTTTTCCCACGCGACCGGGCCTGGCATCCGCAAGCCTTGGACCCCAACTACAAGACCAGCGTGACGCGGTCTCCGAAACAGCCGCTTTTGTCGCTGGAAGGAACCACAAGTGAGCTGTCCGGCCCGACCTTTGGCCATAGTGACATCGACCCGTTGGACAATGACCTTCTGCGCAATTTCGCTACAACCGGTGATCCGGTGGGTGAGCGCATTCTGCTGCATGGGCGGGTGCTTGACGAAAACGCCCGCCCGGTGCCCTATACTCTGGTCGAGATCTGGCAAGCCAATGCGGGCGGGCGGTATCGCCACAAGAAAGATACCTATCTGGCCGCCATCGACCCGAATTTCGGCGGCTGCGGGCGAACACTGACTGATGATCAGGGTTACTACCAGTTTCGCACCGTCAAACCCGGCGCTTATCCTTGGCGCAACTGGGTCAGCAGCTGGCGGCCTGCACATATTCACGTGTCAGTCTTCGGGACCAGCTTTGCGCAACGCCTGATCACGCAGCTTTACTTTGAAGGCGACCCGCTGATTGCCAAATGCCCTATCATCAACGCGATCCCCGACCCGCGCGCGATTAACCAACTGGTGGCCGCGCTGGATATCAACGCCTCTGTCCCCTTCGACTGTCTTGCCTATAAGTTCGACATCGTGCTGCGCGGGCAGCGGTCGACCTATTTCGAAAACCGGCCCGAGGGGAACTGACTATGGTGCAAAAGCTGGACTATCTCAAGGAAACACCCTCACAGACTGCGGGGCCCTATGTGCATATCGGGCTGGCCCCCGGAGACGCCGGGTTCGACATCTACCGGCACGAGTTGGGCCGTGACATCGCGGGGCCGGACGCAGCGGGATCGAAGATCACCGTGCGCGGCGTGGTGCACGATGGAATCGGCGCGCCCGTCAAGGATGTACTGATCGAAACATGGCAGGCGAATAACAATGGCGTTTATCCCGATCAGGGCTCTGTTGATCCGGGCTTTCGTGGCTGGGGCCGTGTGATACCGGATTTCGAGACGGGCGAATGGGCGTTCGACACGATCAAACCGGGCGCCGTGACTGACCAAACCGGCGCAGTAATGGCACCACATATCAACTTGTGGCTCGTTGCACGTGGGATCAATCTGGGCCTCAACACCCGGCTTTATTTCCCCGATGAAATGGCGGCAAATGCGTCGGACCCGGTGCTGAATCTGATCGAGCAGCCCGTGCGCAGGCAAACTCTGATCGCGGAACAGGTGGAAGGCGGCTACCGGTTCGACATCCACCTGCAAGGCCCCTCTGAAACGGTGTTTTTCGATGTCTGACCCTGTCTCACAAACCCCCTGCATCATCTGTGTGGCGATCACCGGATCGGTGCCGACCAAGGCCGACAACCCAGCCGTTCCCATCAGCGTGCCGGAGCAGATCGAAAGCACGCACGAAGCGTTCGAGGCCGGAGCCTCTATCGCTCATTGCCATGTGCGCGACGCCGAGGGCAAACCCACCTCGGACCCCGACTTGTTTGCAGCGCTGAAGGAAGGGATCGAAACGCACTGCCCCGGCATGATAGTGCAGCTTTCCACCGGGGGGCGGTCCGGCGCGGGCAAAGCGCGCGGGGGCATGTTGCCGCTGGCCCCGGATATGGCTTCGCTTTCGGTGGGGTCGAACAATTTCCCGACGCGCGTTTATGAAAACCCGCCCGATCTGGTGAACTGGCTGGCCAGCGAGATGGTGACATACGGCGTTAAACCCGAGATCGAGGCCTTTGATCTGTCGCATATCCTGCAAGCCGCCCGGATGCACCGCGAGGGGCAATTGCCCGATACACCCTATGTCCAATTTGTCATGGGGGTCCGCAATGCGATGCCGGTGGATCGAGATGTATTCGACTTCTACGTCAAAACCGTGCACCGCCTGTTCGGAGACGTCCCGTGGTGCGCCGCCGGGATCGGGGCCGGGCAGATCAAACTGAACGAATGGTCCATCGCGGCGGGCGGGCATGTGCGCACGGGGCTGGAGGACAATGTGCGTCTGGATCGCGACACGCTTGCCCCGTCCAACGCAGCCCTGGTGCAGCGGGCCGTTGACCTGTGTCATGCCCATGAACGCCCGGTTGCCAATGTCGATCAGGCCCGCGCCATTCTGGGCCTGCGCCCGGCTGCGGCCTAACGCCAGTCCGGACGGCCCAAAATAAGGACGACAAAGATGACCGATCTGTTCTCGCACCCTTGGTTTTCCGGCCTGTTTGGCGATCCCGAGGCGCAAGAGATGTGGTCGGCGGAGCGGTCGCTCGCCCATATGCTGGCCTTCGAGGCCGCCTATTCGCGCGGATTGGGCGCAACCGGCAAAATCCCCGCCGACCAAGCGGACGCTGCGGCCGCATGGATTGAACAAACCGCGCCCGGCATTGAGACCTTGCGCGCGGGTACCATGGCGGATGGGCTGCCTGTTCCGGCGCTGGTTCAGGCCCTGAGGTCGGATGCAGGACCACTAGCACCAGCCATTCACACCGGAACGACCTCGCAGGACGTAATGGACACGGCCTTGGCGTTGACCTTGCGCGAAACCACGGACCTGCTGCAAGAGCGCCTGTTGCGGCTGTCGGTCCTGCTGGGCAATCTCAGCGAACAATTTGGCGAACGCAAAATCATGGGGCGCACACGGATGCAGGCTGCCCTGCCCGTCACAGTCGGCCACCGGATCGAAACCTGGCGCGATCCGCTGCGGGCCTATCACCAAAGCCTGTCCGACCTGCGCCATCGCGTGGAATGCGTACAACTGGCCGGACCTGTTGGCGATGGTCAGACGATCGGGCCTGCGCAACGCGACTTGGCGAAGCATATCGCCGATGCCCTAGGGCTGCATGTGGCGGATCAAAGCTGGCACACCGCCCGCGACAGACTGGTCGAGTATGCCGATCTGCTGTCGCGCATCTCGGGGTCGCTGGGGAAGATGGGGCAGGATATCTGCCTGATGGCCCAACAGGGCGTGGATGAGATCACTCTGTCCGGTGGCGGGGCATCTTCGGCCATGCCACATAAACAGAACCCCATTCTGGCCGAACTTCTGGTGACTCTGGCACGGTTCAACGCAACGCAGGTGTCAGGAATGCATCACGCATTGGTGCATGAACAGGAACGATCAGGCAGCGCTTGGGCGTTGGAATGGATGATCTTACCGACTATGGCGCAGACCACGGCTCGGTCACTCACTGCGGCGACCACATTGTGCACTCAGATCGTTTCCGTTGGTGCCGCGTCCGCCTGACCCCGCTCTGCTTTTTGACTTGATCCCTGCACCGCTTGGATTCAACCATCAGAACTAATTTGGGGGGACCTAGCAAAGTTGCGACCGCTCCACTCCATTGTTTCGACAAGCTCCTAAAACTATGTTTTGGAGGCGATGGCCTTTGCAAAACATAGGCATCGATCAGCTGTCCAATCGTCTTCCGGTCTTACTGTCGAAAAAATGCATATGCTCCGGTGCAACCGAAAAGCGGATACTCGGATGGCGGCCTTCGATTGGGTGGACACCCGGCAGGCTGACGGTGATCATCGCGCCAGAACCCGCAAGATGGCCGTGCAACAACGTGTTCGCTCCCAAGGGCTCTGCCATCTGAACCGCTGTCTCGAACGGGCCGTTTTCATCTACGATCAGATGTTCTGGTCGAATCCCAAGTTTCAAAGCAGTATTGGGACCTTGTGACGGGCCAATTTCGGATGCACCGACCCGGATCAACCCATTCTCACGCTGCGCATCGAAAACGTTCATTGCAGGACTTCCTATGAATTGCGCAGCAAACAACGTTTTAGGGGTCTCGTAAACTTCTAACGGGGTGCCAATCTGTTCGGCCACGCCCCCGTTCATGACAATCATCCGATCGGCCATCGTCATCGCTTCGACCTGATCATGGGTCACATAAAGAGACGTGATCCCTAACTTTTCCTGAAGCTCACGAATTTCGAGACGCATTTGAACGCGCAGCTTGGCATCGAGGTTCGAGAGCGGCTCGTCAAACAGAAAAACAGCCGGTTCGCGAACTATAGCCCGTCCCATCGCAACCCGCTGACGTTGACCCCCCGACAGTTGTCTTGGCTTACGATCCAGCAACGGCTCCAATTGCAACAGCTTGGCCGCCTCGGTGACTTTCTGGTCGATCTGTGCCTTGGGCAAGCGGGCAATTTTCAGGCCGTACCCCATGTTCTGACGCACGGACATGTGTGGATAGAGCGCATAGTTCTGGAACACCATCGCAATGTCGCGGTCCATCGGCTCTTTTTCATTTGCACGCTCGCCACCGATCCGTATTTCGCCAGAGGTGACGGTCTCTAACCCGGCCACCATGCGCAAAAGCGTTGATTTTCCGCAGCCTGACGGGCCGACGATGACAATGAATTCTCCGTCTTCGATTTCCATGTCGATGCCGTGGATCACGTCCGTCGGGCCAAAGCTTTTCTTGACGTCTTGCAGGGTAACAGTTGCCATTTCTTATTTCTCGCTATCGACAAGGCCGCGGACAAACAGCTTTTGCATGGACACAACGACGATGACCGGCGGTATCATCGCCAGAATGGATGTGGCCATGATCGTCGGCCAATGGGCAAAATCATCGCCAGATGGGAACATCTGCTTGATGCCCATCACGATGGTGTTCATTTCGGGATCAGTGGTGATCAGCAGAGGCCACAGGTATTGGTTCCAGCCGTAGATAAACAGGATCACAAACAAAGCGGCGATGTTGGTGCGGCTCATGGGCACGACAATATCAATGAAAAACCGCATCGGGCGGGCACCATCGACACGCGCGGCCTCGGCCAATTCATCGGGAATGGTCAGAAAGAACTGACGGAACAGGAAGGTCGCGGTGGCCGAAGCGATCAGCGGGAAGATCAGCCCGGAATAACTGTTTAGCATACCAAACCCGGCGACGACCTCAAACGTTGGTACGATCCGCACCTCGACCGGCAGCATAAGGGTGATGAAAATCATCCAGAAAAAGGTCTGACGACCGGGAAAACGGAAATAGACAATCGCAAAAGCCGACAGCAGCGAGATGATGATCTTGCCCACGGCAATGCCGATGGCCATCACCAGACTGTTGAACAGCATCGTTGCCACGGGCACGTTGACACCTGAAAACAGCGCCGCCTTGTAGTTCACCCAGAACTGGTCCCCCGGCATCACCGGCATGGGGGGCGACACGATATCGGCCTGCGTGACAGTCGAGGCGACAAAGGCCAGCCAGATGGGAAAGAAAATGATCAGCACGCCTACGATCATGAACGCATGGGTCAGCCATATCCCCGCGCCGCGTTTCTCGACCATTCCGTGTTGTTGGGCGGCCATTAGTAGTGCACCCTCTTTTCCACGTATTTGAACTGGATGACGGTCAGCAGGCCAACCACGACCAACAGGATGACCGACTGGGCCGAGGATGATCCCAGATCCTGCCCCACGAACCCGTCGGAAAAGACCTTGTAGACCAGAATGGTCGTGGCTTGTTGTGGACCGCCCCCGGTGATCGTGTGGATGACCCCGAAGGTTTCAAAGAATGCGTAGACAACATTTACCACCAACAAGAAGAAGGCCGTTGGTGATAAAAGGGGCAATACGATGGTGAAAAACCGGCGCCAAAACCCGGCACCATCTATCGCTGCCGCCTCTATCACCGATCTTGGCACAGATTGCAGCGCCGCAAAGAAGAACAGGAAGTTATAGCTGATGCGCCCCCAGGCGGAGGCGACGACAACCAGCCCCATGGCTTCGGTTCCATTCAGTACGTGGTTCCAGTCATAGCCAAACTGGCCCAGATACCACGAGATAACGCCGACGCGGGTGTTGAACATGAACAGCCACAACACCCCGGCCACAGCTGGCGCGACCGCATAAGGCCAAATAAGCAGCGTCCTGTAAACGCCGGATCCTTTGATCAAGCGATCCGCGATCACTGCCAGAAACAGTGCAGGTATCATCGAGCACAAGGTGACTAGCGTCGAAAACACCGCCGTTGTCACGAATGAGGCGCGATAAAACTTGTCGCTAAGCAGGAATTCGAAATTGCCCAACCCAACGAATTGCGAGGACAACCCGAAAGGATCCGGAATAAACAAAGACTGCCATACGGCCTGTCCGGCGGGATAAAAGAAAAAAACGGCCGAGATGATGACCTGCGGCGCAATCAATGCAATTGGCAAAAGCCAGCCGCGAAAAGTGACGCGTTTTTCCAATTTGTCAGCCCACCAGCAGTTTAGAATGCGGGCTCTGACGAGCCCGCATGTGCCAAGAGTTTAGCGATTTGCCGATTCAAAACGGCGCAGCAACGCATCACCACGTTCTTTCGCACTATCCATCGCTTCCTGGGCGGTCTTTTCGCCGGACCATATGGCCTCGAGTTCTTCGTCGATGATGCCACGGATTTGATCGAAAGACCCAAGACGCAGACCCTTGGAATTTGCGGTCGGCTCTTTCGCAGTCATTTGAATCACGGCAATGTCGGTGCCAGGGTTTTCTTCGTAGAACCCGGCGTTGCGCGTCTCGACACCGGCTTCGGCGGTGATCGGCAGATAACCGGTATTCTGGTGCCAATCGGCCTGAACACCCGAGGTCGACAAGAAGCTTAGGAATTCGCCAACGCCTTTATACGCGTCGTCCTCATGGCCTTCCATCACCCAAAGCGAAGCACCGCCGATGATCGTATTCTGCGGCTCGCTGATCACGCCAGACCAATAGGGCAAGGGGCGCACGTCAAAGTCGAACTGGGCTTCGGCCTTGATACCTGCGTAACCCGCCGAGCTTTCGGTGAACAAAGCGCATTCGCCAGACCGGAAATTCGCACCGCCTTCGTTGCGGCGACCGGTATAGATGAATTTGCCATCCTTTGCCCAATCTCCCATCGCAGTTAGATGCGCGACCTGCGTGGGTCCGTTCAGCATCAACTCGGTGTCCAGACCGGCAAACCCATTGTCCTTCGAGGCGAACGGGACGTCGTGATAAGCAGATAGGTTCTCAAGGTGAATCCAGCTTTGCCACGCAGTGACCAGGGGACAGTCTTCACCCCCGGCTTTCAGCTGATCAAGGGCAGCGCCCACGTTTTCCCAAGTGGACAGGTCTGTATCGGGGTCGACACCGGCCGCCTCGAAAGCATCGCGATTGACCCACAACACTGGCGTGGACGAGTTGAAGGGTAAGGACAGCATGTCGCCGTCCGTCGTGGTGTAATAGCCTTTGACAGCGCCAATATAGGCGTCCGGATCAAAGGACGCACCACTTTCGGCCATGACCTCGAACACCGGCTTGATTGCCCCTTCAGCAGACATCATCGTGGCGGTACCAACCTCGAACACCATTAGGATGTGAGGTTGTTCACCAGCGCGGAACGCCGCAATCCCCGCGTTCAGTGTTTCTGAATAATTGCCCTTGTGGCTTTCTATGACCACGAATTCATCCTGGCTGGCGTTGAATTCTTCGACCTGGGCCTTCACCAGTTCACCCAACCGACCCGTGAAGGCGTGCCAGAATTGAACTTCGGTCTGCGCCATTGCAGCCACCGGAGACAAAGCAGTTGTTACGGCTAGAGCGCCGAGAAAATTCTTTTTCATGATTCCTCCCATGCATCAGGCTCGATGCTTCGTTGAATACCGACCGCAATGCGAAACCGGTACACCTGACGATTTCACGACGTTAACCGCACAAGATCATAATTCAAGTCTGATCTGATGGATAAAAAAATAACACAGTGTTATGGAGGGCTACTCATCACCGGAATTAGCAATGAGCCAAATACTTAGAATACGACAACTAGAAGCTTTAGTCGCGGTGACAACCAATGGATCTGTCACAGCAGCCGCTGTTGATTTGGGAGTTAGCCAACCAGCTGTTAGCCGACTGCTTTCGGATCTTGAAAAGTCGTTAGGTTTTCAGCTTTTTGACCGGCGCGAAGGCCGGTTGGTGCCCACACAGGAGGCGCGCTACCTCTTGCCGAGCGTAGAGCGTGTTCTTGAATTGATGAATCAGATATCCGACGTCAGTCAGGATATCACTCAGCGCAAGGCGGGGCATATACGAGTTGCCTGCCTCCCCGGTTTTGCCACCAGCCATCTTCCAGATGTAGTCGCAGGATTTTTGAAAGACCGTCCCGGGGTAACCTTAACGATTGAGCCAGACAGACCCGAACGCATCCTCGAGTGGATGATCGGCGAACAGTATGATTTTGGGATAACAGACAGTTTTAACGGCCACCCCGCAGTTGAAAGCAATAACGTAGATGTTCGAACGGTCTGCGTGTTCCCAACCGGTCACGAACTACAAAACCTGACTGAAATCACTCCAGCCGATCTTGCAGACAGCAAGATAATTCACACTCGGCGTGACAGTGATTTTTTCTTAAGACTCTCCAAATTGTTTCAAAACGCTAATGTTACACTGAATTCTCATATCGAAGTCAGACAGTTTACAGCGGCCTGCGAACTTGCCTTAAAAGGCGCAGGTGTGTCCGTTGTCAGTGAACTGGATGCTGTGCAGTACACTCCGCGAGGTTTAACATTTCGACCCTTTGCACCAGCACTGCCACATACGCTTTCTCTGGTGCGGCCGATTCTGAAACAACCTTCATTGGTGACGCTGGAATTCATAGAAGAATTCAAAGAAAGTCTGGCGCCGTTTTCAACCCAACGGGTCGATCAATAGCCCCAGAGGGAATGCAGCAACAAGTCGCCATCTGAACCGCAAAAACTATTCTTGTTCTAGCTTTCTAACCGCATCCCAATGCCGGACGGAACTGCGTTTGCGAACCTCTTTGCAAGTGGCAGGGCCACGGCCTGTTCGGTGGCTGTATACGGCTTGTTAAGGCATGCGATACTGGGTCGCAAAGCCTTGCGCGGCAGCGTTTCCGCCCGACCAGACTAAACCTTGAAAGGTTATCCCCCTTTTAATTTGCGCTGATCGCCTGCCCTGACGCATCGAAGAACTGCAGTTTCTCAGGCGCGAAAAGAAGGCCAACCTGCATTCCCGCCTTGATCTTTGTATCCCCACCAAGGCGAACGGTCACCTTCTCGTCAAATCCGCAGTCGACGATAACAAACATGTCGGCCCCAAGGTATTCGACAACCTCGACCACGCCATCACTATTCCCCGAACCAGATTCAACAACGCTGATATGTTCAGGACGGATACCCAACCGGGTCGCGTCACCTGTTCGGTCAAATGGGCCAATGCCGCCGTTTTCCAGACGAAACCGGTCCCCCGCCACAGAGCAAGGCAAAACGTTCATCTTTGGGCTGCCAATGAACTGCGCGACAAAAAGGTTGGCGGGGCTTTCGTACAACTCGCGCGGACTGCCCACCTGCGCGATCTTGCCGAATTCCAGCACCACGATGCGATCCGCCAGAGTCATCGCTTCGACCTGATCATGGGTTACATAGATCATGGTTCGGTTCAGACTTTGGTGCAGTTTCGCGATCTCATAGCGCATTTCGACACGCAGAGCTGCATCAAGGTTGGACAAGGGCTCGTCGAACAGGAACGCAGTGGGGTCGCGCACGATAGACCGGCCGATCGCGACACGCTGTCGTTGGCCGCCGGAAAGATCCTTGGGGCGGCGCTCCAGATATGGGTCCAATTTGAGAACCTCGGCAGCCTTTCCCACACGTTCAGCTATGTCAGGTTTCGACACGCCCGCAACTTTCAACGAAAAACCCATGTTTTCAGCCACGGTAAGATGAGGGTATAGCGCATAGGACTGAAACACCATCGTCAGCCCCCTCTTGGAGGGCGGGTGGTCGGTTACGTCATCGCCATCGATCAGAAGCGATCCGCGCGAGATATCCTCGAGCCCACCGATCATCCGCAGCAAAGTGGACTTGCCACAACCAGACGGCCCCACGAAAACGACAAACTCACCGTCTTGGATGTCCAGGTCGATGCCCTTGATCACCTGAACTTCGCCGAACCATTTCTCGACGGCTTTAAGCTGGATACTCCCCATCAGTTCTTCCCCGCCCAATGCAGCCAAACCGCAGCCGTCCAAGTGAAAGAATTGCCTCCTGCCGGACCTCCGGTAAGAGGGTCGAAATACTCGGCAAATCCATGGCCCGCGATCAGCCGGGCTGTTTTCAGACGCAAGGCTTCGGCTTCAACCCCATGGCCCATCTCGGCCAGTCCGAAACCTGTCAGCATGTTCATGAATGCCCATGTCGGGCCGCGCCAGTAGCGGCGTTCGTCAAACTTGGGCATTTGCGGGTCATAGCTTGGAATAGGGTGTGGGACAGTAGTCAGAACCGTCTTGACCCGCTCAAGCATCCGGCCAGAGTCAATGCCCGCATACCAACACAAGTAGCTGGCGTTCGAGACGCTGTCCGCCCATTCACCGGTATGCGCATCGCGCGAGTCAAACGCACCAAGCGCGTCATTCCAAAGCGAACGTGCTCCGGTATCAAGTATGTCCACATCCTCACTGAGCCCTTCCGCCTCTAACCCCAGATCCTTGCTGATAGCCAACAGATCGCGGGCGGCGCGCAAGGTTGTGAAACTCATGGTTGGATCGGCCACACGGAATGGATTCAATGCCAGCAGTTTCTCCTGATCCCAGCCAACCTCGCGCCCGATGTTCACCAGTTTGATGTAACGGTCGTAATCGTATTTCGTCGGTCGGTCCGCGCTGTTCACGTGGCTGGTGTCACGGCGCTGATATTCACCCACATCCGAGGCATCAATCGCCGCCATCGTATTGTCCCAGTCCGGGGCGTTATCCCGCCCGGCCTCCCAAGGGTGGGTGGTGCAGACTGCACCGTGATCATCCAGACGCCATTTCATGATCCAGCGGTGCCAGGCCAGCATCTTCGGGAACAAGGTGCGCATCCGTTCGGTTCCTGCGGCGGGGTCCATCTCTAGCACACGCCCGGCCATTGTGGCGGCCAATGGCGGTTGGATAATGCCTGAAGACGGGATAGGCCCGGTACCGCCCCAAACGTCGGGCCCCGGAAAATAACCCGGATCGGGTTTGTGAAACAGGATATGGGGAACCATGCCATCCGCCCATTGGCCCGAGAACAGCGTTTCAAGCTCGGTCCAGGCGCGGTTGATGTCGAACTCAGCAAAACCCAGCGCGGCAATCGCGCTGTCCCAGTTCCACTGATAGGGGTAAAGGCCGCTGGTGGGGATGGTATAGCCACCGCGATCATTGGCGATCAGAATGTTGCGGGCCGATTCACTTGGGGTCGTATAGTAGTTCATGTCAGTCATCCTTTGACCGAGCCTGCCGTCAGGCCCTTGGTCATGAAACGTTCAAGCCCCAGAAACAGGGCCATGATCGGAACGGTGGCAATCACCGCACCGGCCATCAGATGTTGGCGTGGAATTTCCGAGGAATTCAGCATCGTGACACCTCGGGTCAGGGTGAATTTCGACGGGTCGTCCAGCAGCATGAAGGCCAGCAGGAATTCGTTCCAGGCGATCATGAAGACGTAAAGCGAGACCGAAGCCAGTGCCGGCAGGCTAAGCGGCAAGGTGATCTTCCAGATCACGGCCAGCCGCGACAGGCCGTCCATCAGACCCGCCTCTTCGACCTCGGTCGGCAGGCCGCGGAAATAGCCCTGCAGCATGTATAGGGCGACCGGGATCGTCGTGACCGGGTAGATCATAACGATGCCCAGGATCGAATTGCGCAGGCCCGTCAGCGAGAAGGCAATATAGATCGGCAGCGCCAGTACGATCATCGGCACCATGTAGATAAGCAGGATTGAGCGCGAGAAGGCCTTTTGGCCTTTGAACCGGAACCGCGCAACCGCATAGGCACCCGGCACGCTGAAGGCCAGCGTGATGAACACCGTCAGGACCGAGACATAGAAGGATGTCCACAGGTAGGTGCCGAAATTGAAGTCGCGGAACAGCTCGGCATAGCTGCGGAACAACGCACTGCCCTGCGACAGGTCGACCGAGAAATCCAAAGGGTTCTGCAATAGCGCCTGTTGCGATTTCAGGCTGGTCATGACCATGACGTAGAAAGGGATGACAACAATGGCGGTGAAAAAGATATAGCCAAAGCCGGTGCAGAACCGGATCACGGCATCTTCGAATTCGTGCCGTGTGAGTTCCCCAAACGGTGTGTCCCGCAATATCGCGGTAAGTGACAGGTGCGTCACGACCGCCATGGCAAGAACGGTCACCAACAACGCCTGCAGGGACGTTTCAGAGCCGATCAGAACGGGACCAAAGCGCGTCAGGGCCGACAGTCCTAGCATGGTCGACAGACCAAGCCGCGCCATAGCGTGTCGTTCGGGGTAACGCACATAGATCAACCCGGCTACAGCGCCCCAAAGAAGGCAGAGCAAAACCTGCGGTCGAAACGCCGCCCCTGTCGAGAAGGACATGGTAATGGCGACGGTGGTCGCAATCACAACCAGCCAGAGCGCGCCCAAAGCTGGACCACTCAAATAGCCTTTACGCATCACAAGCCCTCCTCTCGGCTGATGAAACGGAAGAAGACAAAGCTGAAGGCGATCAGACACATCAGGATCACCACGGCCACCGCTGCCCCTGCCCCGATGTTGGAAATCGCAAAGGCCTGTTCATAGACGTTGACGGTCAGCGTACGAGTCCCCGCGTTGCCGCCCGTCAGCAGGAAAATGTCGTCGAACTTGTTGAACGTCCAGATAAAGCGCAGCAGGAACAGCACCGAGAGGATGCCCAGCAGTTGCGGGATGCTGAGCAGCCAAAACTTCTGAAACGGTGACGCCCCATCCATATCTGCCGCTTCATACATGCTAGAGTCGATGGATTGCATTCGCGCCAGAATGAACAGGAAGGACAGCGGAAAATAGCGCCAGATCTCGAACACTGTCACCATAATCAGGGCCAGAGGACGTTCGCCGAAGAAATTGATCGGCTCACTGCTCAGCCCCATTTGCACAAGCAGCGCATTGGCAGAGCCTGAGAACGGATCAAACAGCGTAACCCAAGTAAAGGCCACGGCAATGACCGGGGCCACGTAGGGGAACAGGTAAAGACCCCGTATGATCCCCTGCCCTTTGAAACTTTTGTTCAGCAACAGGGCTGCGAACAATCCCATCACCAGCGCCCCGATCGTGCCGAACACAGTGTAGAACAGCGTGACCCACAAAACGCCCCAGAACTCATCCCCGTCAAAAACGCGGGCGAAGTTTTCGAGGCTGAACTCGAAATTGGTCAGAACGCTTGGGCCACTTCCAGTTACTCTGGGTTCGGACCCTTCGATCAGATCTTCGAAAGTGTCCGGGTCGCCCTCCACTGTGACCGGAATGCGAACACGTTCGCGATAGCCACCTTCGAGGGTGCCGAAATCGCAGAACAAATCCTGCCCGTCCAGCACGCAAGGGGCCAGAACCTCGCCTGCGGTCACGCCATCCGGCAAAACGTCGGTTAAGGTGACACCCGTGACAGCAATATCCTGACTGGAGTTTCGCACACGGTATTCAATCCGCAAATCATCACCTGATCCGCGCAAGCTCTCGCGCACAACGGGTGCAGGCGGTCGCAGATCGGACAAGGTGAACGGCTTGAAACTGATCCAGAAGATCGCCAGCAAGGGCAGGATCACGACAAGCGATACGCTGATTACGGTCGGGGAAAGCAACGCCCAGGCCAGACGCGCCTCGCGTTTGGCTAGCGCCCCGGTTCCGGTCGGTGGGGTGGCCGAAGACATAAGGGACCTCAGAGGTTTAGGTGTAGCGGCGCGCACGCCGCTACAAGTGCCGGTCAAGCAGGAGTTTACTGGACCTTGGCAAGCTCATCATTCATCGCGGCCACGGCAGCCGCGGCGTCGATTTCATCATCGATATACTGGCGCACAACCCGGTTGATGGCCTGACTGTTGATCATCTTGGAGGCCAGCGAAAGCTGCCCTTCGGCCACTCCCCAACGCTGCGCCACATCCAATCCGCCGACAATCTCATCGATCATCGCCTGATCATAAAGATCACCCAGCGGCGCCTTGCGGTCGACGCCTACAGGCAATTCTGCCCAGGCTTCGGCAAAAGCGGTCGGGTTTTCGGCGTTACCCCGACGAACCGGGAACTTGCCCTCGGGCGCGATGGATAAGGTTTGGGTGTACCCGTCATCCATAGCGAATTTCACAAACTCCATCGCCGCGTCCGTGTCGGCGTCATTGGTGATCCCAAAATACCGAATATCGCCCCAAGCTGCCCCATCCGGGTTGGAGGGGCCCGAGAAATTGGTGACAATCCCTGTTTTCGACGCCAGATCGCGCGAGGTCGGGTCATCGTTGATTGTTGGCGGCGCGCTATCGCGCAGACCTGCCAGCTCGTCCAGAATGAAGGGCGACCAGATGATCATCGCGGCTTTGCCATCAAAATACAGCTCGCGCGATTGCTTCCAGAACAGCTCACCCGGAGGCGACGCTTTTGAAATCGCCTTGTAGAAGTCCAAGACCTCAGTTGTCTTCGCTTCGTCCAGAGGCTGGAACCCATCCGGGCCGACCGGGCTGACACCATTGGCAAGGAACACGTGCTCCAGCACCTGGCTCATGAAGTTCTCGTCCACCTTTGTTGCGGCAACAAAACCATACATCTCGGGCGGGTTGTGCAGCTTGTCCAGCGCGGCCAAGACATTTGCATAAGAACTGGGCGCCTCAAGTCCGGCTTCGTCAAACAAATCCTTGCGATAGACGATCATCTGCGTCCAGCCATCCACCGGCACCGACGCGGTTTCGCCATTGAACGCCGCCATCGCCAAAGCCCCCGGAGCGAATGTGCCAGCACCCAGTTCTTCGATCACCTCGGTCGCGGCTTCGGTGTCCAGAATACCAGCCTCGGCCCAAGGCAGAGCGTATTGCAAAGTGTGATAGACCACGTCCGGCAGGTCCCCGGCGGCAAATGCGGCAGTAGCACGCGTTCCAAGATCGCTTTCGGTGACCGGGATAACCTCGACTGTGGTGCCGGTTTCGACTTTGAACTGATCGGCCATCTCTTGTTGCTTGGCCAGACGCTCGGGTTGTTCCTCTGTGGTCCAGAACCGGATCGTGTCCGCTTGGGCCGACAACGCCGTCAGCGCACAGGCGAGCGACGTTCCAAGCAACAGCCGGGACGCTTTGGATTTCAGTCTCATGTTAGATCTCCCCGTTTTTGGTTTGTTAGATATTGTCGTTTCTGCGCCAGTTCTTCTGGCGTCAGTCTGGGCGGGCCGTCCGAACCACCCTTAACAAGGGTGGCATCAACCAGTTCTTGTAATGTCGAGGGCTCAGCCCCTTGGATTTGCTGGATCAACAAGGTTGCCAACCGTTGCCCTGCCTTGCGCGAATCCACCGAGAAGGTTGTAAGCGCCGGGCGGGCGTATTGGCATTCCGGTACGCCGTCATAGCCAATCACCGAAATATCGCGCCCAATTTCGAAACCCTGATCCTGCGCATCCGCGCAGAACCCCAGAGCGGCCAGATCGGTCGCAAACACAATCGCTGTCGGAGGACATTCCAGAGCCATCAGCGCCCGCCCCTGCGACGCACCGTCTTCGCGCGTGCGTGCGCCCTCACGGATTAGATCCGTGTCCAAGGGCAGGCCAGCAGCCTGCATACCCTCGGCATAGCCGTCACGGCGCAGATGCGCGTAGTTGAACTTGGGGTCGCTTCCAACAAAGCCGATACGCGAATGCCCAAATTCGTTCAGCCGCAAAACGGCGTTGCGCATTGCACTTTCCCCCGCAATGTCGAACCACGAGGTTTCGTCCCACTTGTTCGGCTGCCCATAGCCGGTGCGCCCATAAAGGATATGCGGAACGTCGAGGCTACGCAGCAAACCGATGCGCGCATCCTTCACCGCTGTTCGTGGTAGAATGAAACCGTCTGCCTTGCGCTCCTGGTAAAGTCGGCTGAGCACTTTCAGCGTGTCTTTCTCGGATGTGGCCGTAGAGATGGTCATGGTCCAGTCGAGACTGCTCGCCGCTTGGCAGGCTCCGGCCAGAAAATCCTGCAGGAAGGGATTGTGCTGATCTGGCTCTTCGCTGTTCAGAACCATCGCAATAGCCCGAACCTGCCCGGTTCGGATCGCCTGCGCGTGACTGAGCGGTCGATACCCCAAGGCCCGCGCGGCCTTTTCAACCCGAGCACGCGTGACCGGAGAAATATCGGAATACCCGTTGAGCGCCCGCGAAACCGTGCTCTTGGACAAGCCAAGATGTGCGGCCAACTCGTCCAGCTTAACTCGGCCGGACACAGTCATCTGGCTGGAATGGTTGCTTAGCGGATATGAAAGATTCGTAGTCATTAAGGCCACTTCAATGTTCCGAAACCGGTTTCGGCAACAAAAAAGTTAAAAAAAGTGCAAACTGTCTATTTTTTGGAAGTTTTGAGGATTGTTTTGGCAATTCTTGCAGCGCGCGAGAGACCAGTGAACTTATAGGCGTTCACATCCACTAAAGAACCATCAAAAGTAGTGCGTTTGTTAGCGCTAGAACCAATGCGCCCTTTTGAAAGCTTGAGGCCACACTAATTATCTGCGCAGTTCAGACATTATTCAAACGCGCGAACAAGTTGGTAGTGCCACTATCAAGCATGTTTAAGAAAGCGGGACACTTTGCAAATATCCATTAGCTTCGCGCTTGCTTTGTTAAAGTATCTTCTTTGAAGCTACCCGACAGAAACACCTACCTTCACGGCAAGATCCGAAATACTCAGGGAAGCTGCGATAAGTATCACCGGAATCTGTTGCAGACTTTTGGCTATTGACGGCGTCAGATGCCGCGGATGAATGAATTTCAGTAAAACCTGCCGAAGACCAGCTCTTGGTTTTCTTCAAAGGCTCGCATAGTCCAAAGGGCGTGATCCTTTTTACGACAGTTTTCTGTATCCGAAGCTGAATTTCTTACCAGGAACTGGAAGACATCATGGCCGGCTGCGGTGTCTCAGTGGTCCACACGACGCCGAACTGATTGGCTACTCGGTATTTTGGCGTAATCGCCAGGACAGTTCCGTGGCTCAAAACTTGGCAACAAAGCCAGCGAAAACGGGTTTGTTTTGGAGTCATAGGGCTCTTTTAAAACAGCAAGTCAGCAATAGTCGCTTCGTACTATGTGCTCATTTTTTTAACTTTTTGCGCATTACCTTTTGGCAAACCAAACGAAAAGTTATCGTCGCGCATCCCAATTCTTCCCAGTAAACTTCAATTGGCATCTTGGTCAGCCAACGTTGTGCAATTACATATGTTCTCGACGTTAGGAGAAACTTCTTTGCTGAAGATATGCGGGCAATGAACAAATTGTGGTTCTAGTGTCGTGCGAACGTCAAATTGCTCAAAACAATACTGCAAAAACTATTGAGAGACCAAAGATCCCATTATGCGTCTTTCGAAACCGGCACGAACGATTCAGGCTCAAGATCTTCCCAAAACTCAAAAATCTTAGAGGCATTCAACCCGGACCGCCACCCATGTGTCCGGAAGTGCTCTCGATCAAGTTCATTTTCCAACCCTGCCATGAACAGACGCTTATCAGCATCTCTTTGCGTGGGGTTTCGCCGCGAAACCAACTTCTCAACAATAGCGAACATACGAGAACGTTCGGAACGTTCAGCAGCTCTTTTTGCGTATGCCTGATCCTCCTCATACTTTTCCAGGCGCCGCAGCCGAGCAGCCTCTTTGGCTTCGGGCGAAGGTTCAACGTCGTTCTTGGGTGAATTTGATTGGTAATCGTCTCGTAGAGCCGCTGAAAGATACCCCAGCGCAGATTTCACACTCCCCTGCCCGCTTACATATTCAAGTTTCTGTTGTACGTAGTCTTCACCGTGCTCCGCGATCCACTGACGAGCTAACCGGTCGGACACCCCTTGCTTCAGCAACTTTTTATAAACCGGCAAATTTCGAACCCCATCACTGTCGTCAATCTGGAACATTGCCTTTTGGGGGTTACCTTTAATCCTGAACCTAATATCGGTGACGGTACGACCCTTCTTTTGAAAATCCGCCTCAACCAGAATATCCGAGCTCTTGTTTACCTCTGCCACAGCTGGCTTGATAATCTTTGCGTTCAGATGCTTGAAACTACTGTAGTAGTCGCTTCCATCAACGCCCATCAATTTCCTAAAAACATCCAACGACCACCATCCAGTCGAACCGGTTCTGACAAACCTGTAACAGTTTTCATAAAGCGCCAGTCCATGACCAGAACTGAAGTTCTTCTGAATTTGCACGTTAATCAAAGCGTAAATCTTGGGGTCATAGAGTTTTTGAGCCAGGGCTGGTGAATAGGCATATTCACAGACACCGCCCTTCAGCTTAGCAAAACTTAAAAGAGACGAAACTCCCCACTCTTGACGACCCTTTTCATCAAGCATGTCCCATTCGGCTACAGTTTCAGCCAAAGCTCGAAGGCTTGATCGCAAAGTATCAAAATCATTTGAATTGTACCCAACCATCATCGCTAGTGTTCGCGCATCAATCGTGTGGGTTGTCGCAGACGTCAATGCATCATAGGCGTTGAGCAAAAGTACATTCGACAACTTACGCTGCAACAGCGTCAACTTACCGCTGATATGTATAGCAGCGACGTTCTTTTTGACTGCTTCACGGCGCAACGCACCCGAGAGACGGTCGAGGTTCAATTTCGTTTCTGGCATGATTCTGCCTGACTGCTCTTTATTGTGACATTTGACACGAAAGGTACCTCCGGAGCAAACAATTTTGGGTGCCTAAATACGGGATGACCCTTATCCTGCAGACGGGTACCCAAAGACTTTCCCTCCGAACTTATCCACAGAAACCTCTGTATACTGACCACACTTCCGTAACCACAGGCCAGCGCCCATACATTTTTCGCTTTTATCAGAGCCTAAAAGGCGGGTTTCGACACATCCTGCGAATCGGGCCCTTTCCCACCGAATTCTGTTACCAATCGACCTGCATACGGGTACCTTTGATACCGAAGAATGGTCCCTTAACACCCGTAAGCAGGTACCCAATACACAGTATCCCGTTGTTTTTAAACGTTTCTCTAATGGCAAAGATTCTAAATACCTAAAAATAAATAAACGATTTATTGCGTTGTTCCATTCATTTTTTTATTCAGAACAGACCTCCAGGGCGCTCTATCCATGTTTTTTGTGGAAAACCCCGACTCACAGGATAGCGCCTACGTAAAATGTTCGCTAAGTTTGGCGATATACGCTCTAATAGCGAACATACTGTGAGGCACACAAAATGAGCAAACCCACGCAACCTCCCCTGCCCCCATACTTTAACTTAGATCCAGCGCAAGCGGCAGGGAAACTTCCAGACCCTATTGGAACCACGCGGTTTGCCAAGGCGGCGACCTTTTGCGCTAAGGGGAGGGAAGACCTGGCACTAAGAGGTTACGCCCCAGACGGAGAAAAACGCCTTCGTCGTTTTTCTATTTGGGAAATAACAAAGTACCTAATTCCGGTAGCTCCTGCGCATCTAAGACGTGTATTGAAGGCCAATCCGGAACTTCCGCAAGGAGAAGGTGAGGCCGGCTCCAAATGGTTTACTCTTGAAGAAGTTATAAGTCTTAGAAACCATTTTGCGGCAGGCGGAGTTAGTACGAAAGAATACCTGCCTTATCGTCCGGAAGGAATGCCTGCGAAAGTTGTGGCTGTCGCAAATTTCAAAGGAGGCGTTGGTAAAACGTCCACCGCTGCGCATTTGGCAATGTCCGCTGCCTTAGACGGCTACAAGGTGCTGGTTGTCGACTTGGACAGTCAAGGATCCATGACCTCTATCTTGGGCGGACGCGTAGCAGATGAGTGGCAAACAGTTTTCCCTTTGATAGCTAAGGATTACGCGCGCGCGGTACAGGAAGAGAACCGTGTGCGAAGCGCCGCAGGACAGCCAGAAATAGCCTTGGATGAAACTCTAGAAGAGGCGATGAAAACCTCGCCAAAAGACGTAATTCAAAAAACACATTGGCCAAACATTGACCTAATCGGAGCGCAGTTGAACCTCTACTGGGCCGAGTTTCAGATACCCGTGTGGAGAATGGGACTTCGGAGTTGGCCGTTGTGGGATGGCTTGACAAATTTCCTAGAGGACGAGGGGGTTCTGAATGACTACGATATTGTCTTTCTCGACACCCCTCCTGCACTTGGGTACCTTACAATCAACGCTCTTGCAGCCGCGGACATTCTTTTGGTGCCGTTGGGGGCCTCGTTCCTTGAGTTTGATTCAACGGGCAGATTCTTCGATATGCTCTATACAACGTTCGCCAGTATAGAGGACGGAGAGAATGCGGCATTGAGGGCCGCAGGTCTACCGGAATTGAAATTTGAGTGGGACGTTGTTCGGGCCATCATAACTAGATTTGACGCCAGCCAGCAAACAGACATGGCGAATGTTATCCAAGCCTATTTTGGTGACTTTATGAATGCTTACCGTCAGGATTTTACTGCACTTGTGGGGCAGGCGGGCGAGCAAGTTAACGGCATCTACGAGGCGGACTATAGGGACTTCAATCGGGAAACCTACGTCAGAGGGCGGGAAACGTTTGATCGCACATACGCAGAATTCAAGGAAGTCCTGATCGGTTGCTGGTGGCGTGATGCAAATATGGGAGGTGAGAGCAATGGCTAAACGCAGAAGACTGACGGTGCCAGATACTAAGGATCTCAAAGAGATCGAGGAAGGTTTCGCCGCGAAACCATCGCTGAACCCATTTGAGGGTTCGGGTGTTACGCCCCCAATAGCGCAAGTTGCTGCAGAAGCTGCCATGCTAAACGGTATGACGTCCGTCACTGATCGGGCAGCTTTGGCGAAAGATCAAGGCGACGCGTCCAGATGGCGCGCAGCACAAGACGCTGGACTAGTCGCCGAAGAGCTGCCTATCGAAGCAATTGATCCAGACTTCATTCGTCGCGACCGTATGGTCGAGGACGAAGAGGCGATGGCCGAGTTGCTAGAATCGCTTCGGGAAAACGGATTGAGAACGCCAATTGAGGTGACGCGAAGCGGCGAAGGTTATGGGTTGATTTCCGGCTTTCGACGACTGGTGGCCTTCCGCCGTCTATCTCAAGCGGATCCGAGGTTTGCCAAAATCCCGGCTTTTGTGCGCCAAGCTGGAACGGGGCAGGGAGCCTACGTTTCGATGGTCGAAGAGAATGAGCTGAGAGCAAATCTTAGCCCATACGAACGAGGTCGAATTGCCGTGTTGGCTGCGGGGCAGGGAGTTTTTTCCTCGACCGAGGAGGCGGTGGATGTTTTGTTTGCAGCAGCTTCTAAAGCCAAGCGCTCGAAAGTCCGAAGTTTTGCCCTCGTGCACGAAGCATTGGGGGATGTATTGAGGTATCCTATTGATTTAACAGAGAAAATAGGATTATCTCTTGCGGCTGCATTGCGTTCGGGCGCTCAGCCAGAGCTTCGGAATGCCCTGGTTGCTTCTGAGCCGAGTGATGCGAAGTCAGAATGGGCTGTTCTAAACGCAGCACTAAAATCATTGAACCAACCCGGCAAAAACAAGTCGCGGGGAGGTAGGCCTCAGCAAGTGCAAAAACTGACTTCTGTCGCGTTGTCCGGTGGAGGCAACGTGGTCGGCGAATTGACGGCCAACGAAGTGCGTATCCGCATTCAGATTGAAGACGTTTCAGTCGAGGAAGCTCAGGCGTTGCTTGAAAAGATTGCTAGTAGTCTGATCTAGGTCACGTTCCATTCTGTAAGCCTCGGGTTCGAAGGTAGGCTGTGCTCTGTCTTCGTTGAGAGAGAACAGAGCGCAGCTTCTTCAACTGGCGTGAAGTGATCAAACTCAGCTGGTCCGCAAAGCTGGGCGTGAAGTGTCAACGTTTAAGTGGCGAAGAGATTTGAAGGTAAGCTGGTCGTCTGCCGAGAAAAAAGTTTTCGAGTAGCCATACCGGAAATAACAAAACCGGAAGCTAAATGGTCCTGTGGTCTGATCGGAGTTGCTCGGAAGTCTACGATCCATGTCTGTTGTCTGAGTCGCAAGCAAGAGCCGTACTACGGACTATGATGCGTACCTGCTGAGGTGAAAAGCAGGGCTATTGATTACTACACGTATTTCAGCAGACAGAAAAACTTAACAGGAAAAGGTTGCTAGTTGTGGTGAACCAAAAAACAGCTAGGGCTAAAGAACCTAGGCTCTGGACTCATTGATTTACAGCCAGAATAGGACTGTAGCCGCGAGCGTGATTGCAGAGAGGAAGACCTTGGGGCATCTGTCATAGCGGGTAGCTACACGCCGCCAGTCCTTCAGGCGCCCGAACATAATCTCGATCCTATTGCGTCGTTTGTAGCGCCGCTTGTCGTATCGGACAGGCGTGTCGCGCGATTTTCGACCTGGGATGCAGGGCGTTATTCCCCTGTCATTAATGGCTTCGCGGAACCAGTCCGCGTCGTAGCCGCGATCTCCCAG
>NZ_JAGHRL010000006.1:0-363726 GCF_017743815.1 Ruegeria sp. R8_1
TCCACATGCACAACACACGCACCACATTGCGCCGTGTCACACCCAACATGCGTCCCGGTCATCCCCAAATGTTCACGCAAAAATCCAGACAATAACGTCCGACCCTCAACTTCACCGCTCACAGCTAAGCCGTTCACAGTCATCGAGACCTGTGTCATGAAACCCTCCCGTTTCGTGTTATTCCTCAGGCCGAGTTAAACACGCGGGTTTTCATTTGAGAACAAAAATCTGAGACGGTTCAGAGGATTGTCGGGCAACCCAACCCCATCACGGTTTCCGAGAAGAGCGGGGTTGCGGTCGTGTCGGGATCTCTTTCAGCAAGCCGCCGACCCCCATTCCAGCGATATCAAGCCCAGTTGTTTCGATCCCACAGGCCACGCGGGACAAGACCCAATCGGCCCCGTTCAGTGCCGGTGAACGCGCGCAGCCCGGCAGGCCAATCACGGGCCTGTCGCCAAGCGAGCCGAGAAATAACAGGTTGCCCGGATCGACCGGCATACCAAAGCGGTCCACCTGCCCTCCGGCGGCGCGAACAGCCTCGGGCGCAACATCGAACACGTCGGACGTGGCCGACCCGGTCAGGATCATGACGATATCCCCGGCAGCGTCGGACACAGCCGTGGACAAAGGTTCCGCCTGATGCGGAACAATCCGAACGTCTGCCAACTGCATCCCCAAGGCTTCGACGCGGCCACGGATTGCTGCGATCCCCTTTTCATTCGGTGGTCCTCCGGGGATATCGGTAACCACCAACCCCGCCGTTGCATGAACCGGCGAGACCATACGAATGGACGCCTGCGCCAAACGAGCGGCGTGCATTACATCGCCACCCGGCACGGCGTACGAGATGACCTTGATCGTCGCCACCATCCCGCCTTCGCCCATCTGCTGATACTGAGGAACGGTCGCGACAGTGATCATCGGGTTGACGCGATTGAAGGCCTCCAACGCCTCAACATCCAGCACGGCGACGCCCGGTCCATCCGACAGCAGGTTCACCCGACCGGTGAAAGGTTGGGTGACGCGCAAGCCCGCCTCGACAGGATTCGGAGCCAGAGCGGCAGCCAGGATCCGGGCGGCCTCATCCTCGTGACAGTCACCCGGTTCAAGTCGCGCGACAGTGACGGAGCCAAGGCCAGCCTCGGTCAGGTCGTTGATGTGGTCTGCCGTTAGCGTGATGCCTTTACGCAGCTTGCGGTCACCGACCTTGATCGAGTGGGCAAGGATCGCGCCAGCCGCCTCGGCAACGGGGACAGGCCCGAATTTCACGCTTTCCCCCGTAACACGGCGGTCATCTGAGCCAGTATTGCGACCGCGATTTCGGACGGGTCAGCAGCACCGATATCCAAACCAATCGGACCATGAATGCGGGCTATCTGATCTTCGGTGAACCCGGCTTCGGTCATACGGGCCACGCGTTTGGCATGGGTCCGGGTTGAGCCGAGGGCTCCGATATAAAACACTCCGGCCTGCAGTGCGGATTCCAATGCGGGATCGTCAAGCTTTGGGTCATGAGTCAGCAATACAACAGCTGTGCGCGAATCCAGACCCAGTTTAGCGACAGCCTCATCTGGCCAATCGGTCAGGATGGTTTCACCCGGAAACCGGGCGCTGGATGCAAATGCATCCCTTGGGTCGATAATCGCAGGGTCATAGCCCGCAATCCGCGCCATCGGCACCAGCGCCTGCGCAATGTGAACCGCGCCCACAACGATCAGGCGCAAAGGTGGGTTGTGAACAGCCACAAAGGTCTTGCCGTCCTCTTCAAACCCCGAGCGATCCATGCGCAGCCGGTCGGCATACGCGTTGCGACGCAGCGCGCGGTGGCCGGTCTCGACATTGACCACATAGGCGAGTGGTTCTCGCGCGGCCCGCGCCTCGACCAGTTCACGCAGCATGGGTTCGGGCAGAACGCTTCCGATGGGCTCGACCAGCACCCGGATCGTACCGCCACACGCCAGACCGACGGCAAACGCATCTTCGTCGCTGACGCCAAACTCCAACAGACGGGCTTCGCCTTCATCAATGGCTTCCAATGCTTCGACAATTACCGCACCTTCGACGCACCCGCCAGACACCGAACCTTCGATCCGACCATCGCCGCCAATGACCAACTGCGCGCCCACACGGCGCGGGGCGCTTCCCCAAGTCTCAACCACGGTGGCAAGCGCGGCCTTTTTTCCATCGCTGAACCAGCGCAGCGCAGTTTCTGGGCTGTTGTCGAATCTATCCATTGCGCCCTCCCATAGTGCTTTGACCCAACATAGGCAGGTTTGGCCAGATGAAAAGGAACCCCGACTTTAGGGTCAGAAACCACAGTCAGGGTTAGGCGTGAATTGGCTGAGTTTTTACAATTCACCGCAAAGCATTGATTGTCGACAGAGCTGATTCTAGCCTACACATACCCCTGCGGCATTCCAATATGCGCATATTTAATTTTCACAAGGGAGACAAAGAGTTGAAACGCATTTTTGCACTCGGAACAGCAATCGGACTTTTGGCATCCACGGCAGTCAGTGCAGATACATTCCTGCGCTATGGCGAGGTCGAGGGCTGGAAGGTATTCATTGATCAGGACAAGAAATCCTGCCTGATTGAGGCCATCGATGACGCCGAAAACGTGGTTCAGATGGGACTAACCGAAGATCGCGGCGTTGGCTATGTAGGCGTCTTCACCAAAGAAGAAACAGACATCAAGCGCGGCGATACCGAGGCTGTGGCAATTCTGCTGGGCGACAACCTCTATATCGGTGAAGCCACCGGCATGAAAGGCAACATCACCAAGGGGTATTCGGGCGGATACGTTCTGTCCAATGATCCCCAATTCGCTGAAGACATCGCCAAGCAAAAGGTGATGCTTGTCTTCCCCGAGAAGGAATTTGCCTTCACCGTGGATCTGACTGGTACCTACAAGGCCATGGAAATGGCCCGCAAGTGCAACGAAGAACAGCTAAGTTAACTCTAACTTGAAAGCGCGGTCATCAGCCGCGCTTTCTCACCCATGTCATCGGGTTTCGAGATGACCTCGGCAAGATCCTCGAGCGAAGCAATCGAATGCCCGGCCCGAAAGCTGTCCACATGCGGCAGCATCGCGGCCACGCCCTGCGCCTTAGGTGCAAACCCGTCCCAGCGCAGCAGTGGGTTCAGCCAGATCAGACGGCGGGCGGAAAGGTGCAGACGCTCCATCTCTTTCCCCAGCGCTTGCGGTTCGCCCCGGTCCAATCCGTCCGAGATCAGCAGAACCACCGCGCCCTGCCCCATGACGCGCCGCGACCAGTCGCGGTTGAACGCGTGAAGGCATTCGCCGATGCGGGTGCCGCCCTCCCAATCCTGCGCTTCCGCCCCAGCGGCGGCCAAAGCGGCGTCCACATCGCGCTGATGCAGGTGGCGGGTGATATTGGTCAGCCGCGTCCCGAAAGTGAACGCGTGAACCTTGGCCCATCCAGCGCCTTTCGCGTTCGAGACCGAGTGCAGAAAATGCAGGATAATGCGGCTGTATTGGCTCATCGACCCCGAGATATCACACAGCACCACCAGATTTGGCCAGCGGGTTCGGGGTTTTTGTCGGGCGATTTCGTGCAACTCTCCACCCTGGCGCATGGCGGCGCGCAAAGTGCGGGCGCGGTCGATCCTTTGCCCTACATGGCTGGCTTGACCGCGCCGGGATGCGATTGGTTTTACGGGTAGCGTCATGCGCGCCAATATGCGCTTGGCCTGCGCGATCTCGGCAGTGCTCATCTGCTCGAAATCCAGACTGCGGAGGCGTTCCTCGGTCGAGGCCGTTTGAGAAGCGTCGATCTCAAGCTCTGTCTCTTCGCCCGAATCTTGCGTTTCCGGCTGATCGCGTTCGACCCCGTCCAGCAGTGCCTCGGCCGCGCGCTTTTCGCCCGCGTCGGCCTTGCGGTCTTCCTGAACACCACGGATCGCCGGCAGCATCATGGCCATCATATGCTCCATATACCGCGGGTCGCGCCAATACATACGAAAGACCTGCGCGAACACCGTGCGATGTTCGGGACGGTTCACGAAACAGGCGTGCAGGGTCCAGTAGAAATCCTGCTTTTCCGAGAACCCGGCAGCCTGCACCGCGCGGATGGCATCGACAACACGACCCGTACCTATGGGCAAGCCCGCCTTGCGCAGGGCCCGCGCGAAATGGGTGATGTTCTGCGCCAGTTTGGGGTCATCTGGGATATCTAGGGGAAGCTGCTCCGCCATCACATCGGTTCAAGCGTGGCTTTGGCTTCGTCCAGAATGCGCTTTGCCTCGGACCCCTGCAGTTTCTGGATGTCGTCCTGGTACTTCAGGATCGCGCCCAGTGTGTCGCCGATCACTTCGGGGCTGAGGTTGATCACATCCAGTGCCAGCAGGCATTTGGCCCAGTCTATCGTCTCCGCAACGCCAGGTTTCTTGAACAGGTCTTCGGTGCGCAAATGCTGGACGAAGGCCACCACCTCGCGGCTCAGCTGCTGTGCCGCTTCGGGTGCGCGGGCGTGGAGGATTTCAATCTCACGATCGAAATCGGGGTAGTCGACCCAATGATAGAGGCAGCGGCGTTTCAGGGCGTCATGCACCTCGCGCGTGCGGTTCGAGGTGACGATGACAATGGGCGGCTCCGGCGCTTTGACGGTGCCCAGTTCGGGGATCGTGACCTGAAAATCGCTGAGCGCCTCCAGCAGGAACGCCTCGAACGGTTCATCCGTGCGGTCCAATTCATCAATCAGCAGGACCGGCGCACCGTGTTCGTCCGGGCGCATAGCCTGCAGCAGCGGGCGTTCGATCAGGTAGTCGTTCGAAAACAGCTCGGATTGCAGGGCACCCCGGTCGGCCCCGCCCGATGCCTCGGCGGTGCGGATAGCCACCATTTGCGCCGGGAAGTTCCATTCGTAAACGGCCGAGGACGCATCCAGCCCCTCGTAACACTGCAGGCGGATCAGGCGGCGGTTCAGCCCGGCGGCCAGCGCCTTGGCGATCTCGGTCTTGCCGACCCCGGCCTCACCTTCCAGAAACAGCGGGCGGCCCAGTTTCAGCGACAGGAAGACGACCGTGGCCAAGGCCCGTCCGCAGACATAGCCCTGATCGCCCAGCATGGTCTGAACGGCGTCGATGGAATTTGGCTGTGTCATGGCGATCTCCCTCGGGGCACAAGAGGTCACGACAGCGCGCGCGCGTCAAGACCGGGGCTTTGCAAGGAGTTACGACGTTCGGGCATATTGACAAGGGGCAGCCGCGCATTCGGGGCCTTTTACGGCTGCGCGCTCTGTGCTAGCCGGTGGCCATGACCGATACCCTGACGATCCGCCGCCCCGACGACTGGCATCTGCATTTGCGCGATGGCGCGATGCTGGAAGCTGTCCTGCCCGAAACCGCGCGCCATTTCGCCCGCGCGATCATCATGCCGAACCTTGTACCGCCCGTGGTGCGCGGCGATCAGGCCGCCGCCTATCGCGACCGCATTCTGGCCGCCCTGCCCGACGGGATGAGCTTTGAGCCGCTGATGACCCTCTATCTGACCGAGGACACGGATGCCGAAGACGTCGCCGCCGCCCATGCCAGCGGGCTGATCAAGGCGTGCAAGCTGTACCCAGCGGGGGCCACGACCAATTCGGCCTCGGGTGTGCGGGATTTCGACCAGATACGTCCGGTGCTGGAAAAGATGGCCGAGATTGGCCTGCCCATGTGTGTGCATGGCGAGGTCACGGACTCTGAGATCGACATTTTCGACCGCGAGGCCGTTTTCATCGACCGTGTTCTGGACCCGATCCGTAAGTCGACCCCCGGCTTGCGCGTGGTGATGGAGCATATCACCACCGCGAACGGCGTGGATTACGTCAAGGCTAATGACACCGATCTGGGCGCGACGATCACGGCGCATCACCTGATCATCAACCGCAACCATATTCTGGTCGGCGGGATCAAGCCTCATTACTACTGTCTGCCCGTCGCCAAGCGCGAGGAACACCGGCTGGCGTTGCTGGCCGCGGCGACCTCGGGCGATAAACGGTTCTTTCTGGGCACCGACAGCGCACCGCATACGGATGCGAACAAGGAAATGGCCTGTGGCTGCGCTGGGTGTTTCACCGCGACCAACACCATGTCACTGGTGGCCGAGATGTTCGACCGCGAGGGGGCATTGGACAAGCTGGAAGGGTTTACCTCGCTCAATGGTCCGGGCTTTTATGGCCTGCCGGTGAATGAGGGCACGATCACGCTGACCAAGGGCGAAGCGGTCGTCTATCCCGACAAGATCGAGTCCGGTGATGGGCCTGTTACGGTGTTCGACCCCGGTTTCCCGCTGCACTGGCGGGTGGTTTAACCCGCCAGCAGCTCTGCCAGATCGCGGGCGCGGCCACCGGTGCGCAGCATCGACCAGATCGCGTCCGCCTCATCACCTCCGATCAGCTTGGCAGCCTTGCCACGCACCCGGTCTTCACGCTCGGACAGAGGCATTGGGGCCAGCAGGTCATGGCTGGCCTCTTTGCGCGCGCCGTCGCGGCGCAGCAGGGTCAGGTGGGCTTGTGTCTCGGACAGCGTTTCATCCGCTTCGACCGTAACGCGGTCGCGCAGCGAGATCAGGCGCGGATCGGCGCATGTCTTCTGGGAATAGCTGGCGGGCAAGGCGGTGTCATACCCCAACGCTTGCATCGCAATCACCGTCCGGTATGAAAACTTGGCCCCCAACCCAGTGGTCGGAGACATCTGGTTGCACACGCTCATCCAGCGCGGATGGGTCTTGACCGTGATCTCGGCCACTTCGGGTTCGGCGATGTCCAACGCGCGTGCGGCCTCCAGCGCCGCGTGCAGGCCGTGGCAGCAAGCGTGAAACTTATGGCTTACGGATGTGAACAGCCAATCCTCGCCCAATCCGTCCAGAGCGGTCTGCACATCACCCTGCCCCTGATGCGTAGCCCCGAACCCATAGGGGCCCTCCAGCGCATCCGCGTTAGGGTCGAACCCTTTGACGATCAGTAGCGCGGCCTCGACCCCGGCCGAGGCCGCAAGCCCCGCGTTATAGGGTTTGCCCATCGTCCCGAACTGCGCCTTGAGCCCCGCCGCGCGGGTCGCTGTCAGGCCCAGAACCTTGCGCATCTGACCCTCATCGAACCGCAGAATTCGGCCCGCTGCGACAGCTGCCCCAAACGCACCCGCTGTTGCTGTCTGATGAAACCCGGCCTGATAATGGTCGCGCCCCAACCAAAGACCCACACGGATCGAGACCTCCATCCCCACCAAAGCGGCCTCAAGAACATCAACCAGAATGCGGTCGTCCCACTCACCAAGCGCAAGAGCCGCTGGCAGTATGGCAACCGAGGGGTGGCCAATATGGGCGAAATGCGTGTCGTCATAATCCAGCGCGTGCGACACCGTCCCGTTGACCAGCGCCGCCCCACGTAAGGGTGCTGCCCCACCGCCGAACAGATGCGCCTGCGCCGCGCCGCCTTCGTCCAGAACCAGCGCGCGGACAGATTGCGACACGGGTTCTTCCGCGCCTGCCCGCCCAACGGCCAGCCAATCCAGAACGGACAAAGACGTAACGATCCGAGCCTGCTGCGACGTGGATACGGGACCGGCCGCGAACCCGGCCAAAGCGGTGGTAAAATCACTCATGCGGCGCAGTCTAGCGTGCGCCGGGGATGGGTAAAGCCTTAGCCGTACAAATCTGCGGCGCGGGCCTCGAAGGCTTTGACCACGCGCTGCATGGCTTCGTTGAAGACGACGCCGATGATGCCCTGCAAGATGGCGTTCTTGAATTCGAAATCCACATGGAATGAGATGTTGCAGCCCCCATCAGCCGCGTCTTCGAACTGCCAGTCGGACTTCATGTATTTGAACGGCCCGTCCAGATATTCGGTGTCGATCCGGCGATCCTCGGCGTGTAGCGTCACACGGCTGCCGAACCGTTCGCGGAAAACTTTGAAGGAAATCACAAGATCGGCCTCTAGCACCTGGGCCTCGCCCGCCGCGTAAGTGCGCCTGATCCGGGCCGCCGCGCACCACGGCAAAAACTGCGGGTACTTGGCCACATCCGCGACAAGGTCATACATCTGCTGAGCGGTATACGGCAGGTGACGTGTCTCGGAATGGGTCGGCATGGCGGTCCGCTATTTGCAGGTGACAATGGCGCGTCATGTCGTATGTTGCGCGCCAAAGATCAAGGGGGCAGTGATGACAGACCGCGCATATGTGATAGATGAGATGATCTCGGCCAAGGCCATAGCCGCCCGGATCGAAGAACTTTGCCGCGAGATCACGCAGGAATTCGGCAACACCGACAAGCTGGTTGTTGTGGGTCTGTTGCGCGGCAGTTTTGTGTTCATCGCCGATCTGGTGCGTGAACTAGATCTGCCAATCGAGGTGGATTTCCTTGAGGCGTCCTCCTACGGCGACTCGATGGAGAGCAGCCGTGAAGTACGTATTCTCAAAGACTTGCGCGGCGCAATTGAAGGACGCGATGTACTGGTGGTTGAAGATATCGTCGATACTGGCCACACCCTGAACCACGTGACCAAACTGTTGCGCAGCCGTAAACCCGCGCGGCTGAAATCCATCGCTTTGCTCGACAAGCCCAGCCGCCGCGAGGTCGATTTCCGCTCGGACTGGATCGGGTTTGAAATCCCTGATGAGTTTGTCGTGGGCTACGGCATCGACTACGCGCAGCGCAACCGCAACCTGCCGTTTATCGGTAAGGTTCGATTTGTCGAAGACTGAGCGGCCTTCTGACCTATCCAGCTTGTGCAAGGAGCAGTGGTTAAGCCTCCTAAAAATTCATCTATTGGAATATTATTGGACATTCCTCCCAGCAAGCGACTACCATTCGAGTACTTTGGGAGGTTTTATACATATGAAAACACTGTCTATTGGGGTTCTGGCGGCTTTCGCGCTAGCCGCAACAGTTGGAATTGCGGAAGCAAAGGACAACAAGGGCAAAGGTCAAGGCCCCGACAAGTCGAAAATTGAAAAGTCGGTAAAAACAAATAAAGGCGTCGGTGTTCCGCCCGGACAGATCAAGCGTTATACGCGAGGTCAGAAAATCCCTAATGACTTGGATTTTGACTATCTTGACGATCTGGATGGTTGGAAGTTGAAACCCCTGCCCGCCGGTCAGCGGTATATCCGCGTAGATGACGAAATCCTGTCGATATCCGATGACACAAAGACAGTTATTGATGCCGTTGGAATCGTCGGTGATCTTGTAAACTGAGGGCTCAGCCTACAAGAGATCGAATTGCTGCACTGAATACATCTACCCCAACAGGGATCAGCGCATCCGGAAAATCATAGTCCGGATTGTGCAATTGCGGGTGCGCTTGTCCGGCACCCAGCCAAAACATCGCCGCCGCGGCGCTTTTGCCAAACTGGCCGAAGTCCTCGGAAAATTTCTGGGGTTCCGTCGTAAAAGTACAAGGAACGCCGAGCGCGGCGCAGGCCTCAGCTACAGTGGCTACAGCCTGCCCGTTGTTTGTGCAGGCCTCGAACACATCCTCATAGGTGATCTCAACCGCAAGGCCCTGGGTTTCTGCGGTTTGGGCGACAAGCGCTTTGGCTTCGGCGATCAGGTTCTGCATCCGAGCGTCGGATACGGTGCGCAGCGTCACCCAAAGCTCGGCCGCGCCCGGGGCGACGCCAAACGTGGGTTCGCCCAGCCGGGCGTGGGTCACAGTGGTCAGGGCGAAATCGGCATTCAGTGCGCCGCCCGATCCCAAACCTGCCAGTTGTGGAATCAAAGACGCAAGCGCTTTTGCCGGAGAGACTCCATCCTGCGGTTCCGCTGCGTGCGAGGTCTTACCCTTAAGCACCACTCTCATGCCACGTGACGCACAGTTGGCAGGGCCTTCACACAGCAACACCTCACCCAGCGCAAGGCCGGGCAGATTGTGCAACGAAAATACATGGTCCGGCGCGATGGACGCGAACTGGGGATCAGCGCGAAAGGCTGCAGCCCCCTGCCCGGTCTCCTCGGCGGGTTGAAAGATCAGAACCACGCGACCCCTTTTAGGGCGGGTCTCCGCCAGATGATCAGCTACGCCCAGAACCATGACCATATGGCCATCATGTCCACACAGATGCCCCTTGCCCACCACGCGTGAGGCATAGCTTGCATCCGATATTTCCTGAATCGGCAGCCCGTCCAGCTCGCAACGGATCGCCACTGTGGGCCCGAGCTGGCCGCTGTCGAATATTCCAGCCACGCCATGCCCGCCGATCCCGGTCAATACCTGATCGGCATCGCGCGCGCGCAATTCATCAGCGATCCGGGCGGCCGTTTCGGCCTCCTGCCCGGACAATTCAGGATATTGATGCAATTCGTGCCGCAGCCGGGTTAGCCGGGCCAACACCTCGGGGCTCACCCTTGTTCGAGCTTTGCCTGACGCGCGTCACGCAGGCGCGCAAAGTCGTCACCTGCATGATAGGACGAACGCGTTAGCGGAGTCGCCGATACCATCAGGAAACCTTTACCAAAAGCAGCCTTCTCGTATGAAGCGAACTCCTCGGGCGTTACAAAGCGATCAACACCGTGATGTTTTGGCGTCGGCTGTAGGTATTGGCCGATGGTCAGGAAATCGATATCGGCAGCGCGCATGTCATCCATAACCTGCCGAACCTCTTGCTCGCCTTCACCCAGACCGACCATGATGCCGGATTTGGTGAAGATCGAAGGGTCCATCTCTTTCACCCGCTGCAACAGGCGCAGGCTGTGGAAATAGCGCGCACCGGGGCGGACTTGCGGGTAGAGGCCGGGAACGGTTTCCAGATTGTGGTTGAAAACATCCGGCTTGGCCTCGACCACGGTTTCCAGAACCGCAGGATCACACTTCAGAAAATCGGGGGTCAGGATCTCGATCGTGGTCTTGGGCGAGCGATGACGCACGGCGCGGATGGTCTGCGCAAAATGCTCGGCCCCACCATCGGCAAGATCATCGCGATCCACCGAAGTGATAACCACATGGTTCAGACCCAGCTTTTGCACCGCATGGGCCACGCGGCCCGGCTCGAACGCGTCCAGTTCATCAGGGCGACCAGTGGCGATGTTGCAGAAGGTGCAGCCACGGGTACATATTTCGCCCATGATCATCATGGTGGCGTGGCCCTGGCTCCAGCATTCGCCGACATTGGGGCACCCAGCTTCTTCGCAGACGGTGACCAAATTGTTTTCACGCATAATCTTGTGCGTTTCTGCGTAGCCCTTGCCCCCTGGTGCCCGCACCCGAATCCATTTCGGTTTTTTCGGCTGCGCATTGTCCTGACGATGCGCTTTTTCGGGATGACGTTGTTCGGGGATCTTCAGATCACGCACGGCGGCTTTCCTGACTTAGGGTCACTTGAGTGGGATTTAGTACATTCCTGTGTAACAAGCTAGCCCACCCGTGCATAGCTGCCATGACCGCGCACCATGCATCTGCAGAATACTGACTGTACTGATTCAATCGATTATTGCGATATTTCAGCGTCTTCCAATAAATATCAGAAAATTCGCATCTGCGAAAACAATCGCATTGAAGCACATTTAGAACTGTTTTAAATCCGCCTCAATTCACACAGGAATCACAGGAATTTGAACATGAAGACCGGGACCGAGCTGCCGAAAGTGACCTTCCGCACCCGCGTGCGTGACGAGGCCGTCGAAGGCCCCAACCCCTATCGCTGGGAAGACAAGACCACCGCAGATTACTTTGCCGACAAGCGCGTGATCCTGTTCTCGTTACCCGGTGCATTCACGCCCACCTGCTCGACCTACCAACTGCCCGGTTTTGAAAACGGCTTTGCCGACTTCAAGGAAAACGGCATTGATGAGATCTACTGCATGTCGGTCAATGACAGCTTTGTCATGAACAAATGGGCGCAAGATCAGGGCTTGAAGAACGTCAAGGTCATTCCCGATGGATCGGGCGAGTTCACACGTAAAATGGGGATGCTGGTCGACAAAGACAATCTGGGATTCGGAATGCGTTCGTGGCGCTATGCGGCCATCATCACCGACGGCGTTGTCGAAGCGTGGTTCGAAGAGCCCGGACTGATGGATAACTGCCCCGAAGACCCCTATGGCGTGTCATCTCCGGAAAATCTGATGACGCATCTGGAAGCAGAGAAAGAACTAACTCTGGCCTGATCGCGACTTTGAGTACCTCTGCAAGACCCGCCCTGTTGGCGGGTCTTTTCATGTCCGCGTTGCCGAAACGATATCCGTTCCGACTGCTCGGATGACGCCGGCCAGACTGTCAAACCAGTCTTCACCCCGGGTAGAAATCCGACGCACCAAACCTACGGTCCGGAAGGGTTGTGGTGCGCCGAAACGCTTTAAGCTTAGACCTCGCACAGCACCAATCTCAGCCTGCGCGGCCAGTTCCGGCATCAAGGTCAACCCAAATCCCTCGGCAACAAGACGCGACAATGTCGCCAGCGAAGAAGCCCCCATATTAATCAAGCCGCTGCTGCGGTCCTGACCGCAGACCTCCAGCGCTTGATCTGTCAGGCAATGCCCGTCGTCCAAAAGCATCAACTGCGTAGTTTGAAGGTCCACCGGTCGCAAAGCCTCGGTGTCGCGCTGCATGGTTTGCAACCGGCCAGCACTGCCCGCCAGTAAAAACCTGTCTTCGAACAAAGGCTGCTCAAACAACTCAGAGCCGCCCGAGGGCAGAGCCATGACCCCCGCATCAATGTCACCAGCCCGTAGCATGTCCAACAGTCGATCGGTGCGCGCCTCGCGAATCTGCACGCGCAACGAAACGTCCATCGTCCGCAATCCTGCCAAGACGCCGGGCAGAATATAGGGTGCAATCGTCGGTATGATCCCGATCGACAAAGACCGGTGACCGCCCGAATGATCCCGAGCAAACTGGTCGAGACGATTAGCAGCCCCCAAAACCTGCTGCGCATAGTCCAGAACATCCCGCCCCAACGGGGTTAACAGGATGTCGCGCGCTTGCCGTTCAAACAGCGGGCCGCCCAGCGTTTCCTCAAGCGTTTTGATTTGAACTGACAGGGCGGGTTGTGACACGTTGCATTTCTGTGCCGCCCTGCCGAAATTTCGCTGTTCGGCCACTGCGCTGAAATACTGAAGTTGTCGGAGTGTAAAATTCATAACCCCTGATTATCTCAACACGCATTATCCGCAACCGTAAATTATCGCGCTAGCCGATCATCCGGCTCTTTTCTGCTTGGCTCTCATAGTGGCGTTTCAACCGTTGAAGTGCAATCCGCAGCACAATTTTGCCCGAGCGTGCAGACCACCCCATGCGTTTCTCGGCCAGTTCCAAACCCTCCAGGTAACAGCAGCAGCGCAGTGCAACATCGCTGAGTCCCGGCCCCAGGTCGGACAGAGCCCGCTCGACCCGATCGCGCGCATCTGACGAACCCCGCCCGTCCTTCGCACCCGCGCCAAAACTGCCGCGGCCGCCTGCCGTCAGGAAATGATCCCAGTTCTGCGCAACCTGAGGACCGATCTGAGCAAGTTCAAAATCCTCGCGCAGCCTCTCACCCGCCCGAACCAGTGCTTCGTCCAGAAAAGGCTTTCCGTCCCGATCCCGACGCCGTGCCAAGGCGATCAGAGGGCTTTCAGCGGCGCTGTAACGTATGCGCCGAGGACGTTCTGCCTTTGCAGCGCCCACTTGCGCAAGGGATGAGGCTGTCTGAAACGGCGCTTGTGCCTCGGCCAACCCGAAATCATTTCGGTTACGTGCCTTGTTTTCCGCCTCGGCCACAAGCTGGCTAAGCGCGGCACGACCCGAAGTCGAAATCCGATAACGTGAAATTCGTCCGGGGTTATCACACGTGATCCAGTCCTTCAAAGCCAAGGCTTGAGCGGTTTTGCAATCCACTACCGCCGTCCGCGTGGTACCGCTGTCACCCGCATCGCGCACCACAACGGCCTTATCCATTTCTTCGGCCACGGCTAGAACTGACCCAGTTTCGCAAAGCCGCCTGAGAACGCGCATCGCCTCTCGATTGAATTTTTCCTCGGCCGCAGCAAGATCGTCTTCCTGAGCGGCCGGAAAGGCGCAGCTCTGTTGAGCTGTGTCCGAAAAATGAGCTTCCGCCAGCGTCTGAAGCGCGGCATCCACCAGCGGATCGTCTCGCCGCATCTCAATCCGGCGAATTTGTCTGAGTATGGTCGACGCATGGCATCCCGCTGACCGCGCTATATCGCGGATCGACTGACCGGTTTCGGTATGCGCGAGATACCTCTGCGCCCCTTCGGGTACCCAAGCCGGAATGGTAAAAGCCACGTTATTTTCCATATTTCCTTGCCCTCGTCGACAAAACAATTCCGTTCCCAATCGCCCCCGATAAATGTGTTAACCAATTCTAACTAGAGCCGCTTTCGTTACTCGTTCGTTAACCAACAGGGACGAAAACCAGATTTGCTTCAAAATCATAAACACTCATGAAACCATCGTTCGGAGGGAATGCGGTTGAGGCAACGCCCGTTTAGGTTGTGTGACAAAGAGGGCAACTTTTACTCGGACCAAGGAACCCCGACATGCAGGACCTGATGACCATGATCACCGCCCTCCGCCGCCCTCGTTTGCTGGCGCGGGCCGCAAAACACGGAGCGCAAGACTACGATCGAGATCGTCACCTTCAACGCCTGTTGGGCTATGGTGCACTGCCCGGATCTGGCGCGGCACTCATGCAGTTGATGGAAATGGAGAAAGATGTAAACGCGCAAAGGCTGGCCGAAGACGCCGCCTATTCTCTGGTCCGCCATCTGGACCTGTTGATCGCGCTCTTGGGCGAGGCGCAGCTGTACAAAGCCAGCCGCGCCGCGCAATATCAGTGATCAGGCAAAAGCGTCGGGCATAGAGGCCTTTTTCTTCTCGATATACTCGTTCAGAGCGGCATGGATCGCCGGGTCGAGCTGCGGCTGCTGGTAGTTCGCCAGCAGATGTTCGACCCGCGAAGTAGCCAGCTGCCGAGTATCCCGACCGCCTTCATCTTCCCAGGTTTCGAACGGCTTGTAGTCAAGCAGTTCCGATTTCCAGAACGCGTCCTTGAAGTTGGCCTGCGTGTGGGCGCAGCCAAGGTAGTGACCACCGGGGCCCACTTCGCGGATCGCATCCATTGCCTGTGCGTTGTCGTCAAAGGCGACGCCTTTGGCCACGCCGTGCAGAACACCCAACTGATCAGCATCCATGACGAACTTTTCAAAGTCCGCCACCAGACCACCTTCCAGCCAGCCACAGGAATGCAACATAAAGTTAACACCGGCCATCAGCCCCATGTTCAGCGAGTTCGCGGTTTCATATGCGGCCTGCGCGTCAGGCAGTTTCGAACCGCAGAACGACCCTGCTGACCGGTATGGCAACCCAAGGCGACGTGCCAGCTGACCCGCACCATAGGTAACCAAAGACGCCTCAGGCGTCCCGAAGGTTGGCGCGCCCGAATTCATGTCGATCGACGACACAAACGCGCCAAAGATCGCTGGTGCGCCGGGACGGATGATCTGGCTATAGGCGACACCGGCCAGAACCTCGGCCAGAACTTGCGTCAGCGTCCCCGCTACCGAAACCGGAGCCATCGCACCGCCCACGATGAAGGGCGAGATGATGCAGGCTTGATTGTTCGCGGCGTACACCTCCAGCGAGCCCATCATCACATCGTCGAAGGTCATCGGCGAGTTGATGTTGGTCAACGAGGTCATGACGGTGTTTTCCTGCACGAACTCTTTGCCGAACAGAATCTCGCACATCTCGACCGAGTCCTGCGCGCGGCTTGGGTCGGTAACCGAACCCATAAAGGGTTTGTCCGACAAAGTCATATGCGCCATCAACATATCCAGGTGGCGCTTGTTCACCGGCACATCTGTCGGTTCGCAGACCGTACCACCCGAGTGGTGCAACCACTTGGACATGTAGGCCAGTTTCACGAACTTGTTGAAATCATCCATGGTCGCATAGCGGCGACCGCCCTGCGCATCGCGCACGAAGGGCGGGCCATAGACCGGAGCCAGAACCAGATTGCGGCCACCGATGACCACCGATTTCTCGGGATTGCGGGCGTGCTGGGTGAACTCGCTGGGTGCGGTTTTGATCAGTTCACGCGCCAACCCTCGGGGGATACGCACACGCTCGCCATCAATGTCGGCACCGGCGTTCTTCCAGCGCTCTAGTGCAGCGGGGTTGTCGACAAAGTTGACGCCAACCTCGGCCAGAATGGTTTCAGCGTTGCTTTCGATAATTTCCAGCGCTTCCTCGTTCAAAACTTCAAAGTTCGGAATATTGCGCTCGATATACTTCGCCGTTTCGATACGAACCGCGGTACGCTCGGCCCGGCGGGCGGCTCCGCCACCGCTTCTGGCTCTGCGTCGGGTGTTTGCCTCTGTCATGAGATGATCCCGTTAAACATGTTCACGTTGGACATTGTGTTACCGGAACAGCCGGAGTCACCAGACGTGGATTGCGTCGCAATAGGGGTAAAAGCGACATGATCCGTCATTCGCTTTTGTTTTGACCCCATTTCTCGAATGCTCAAAATGTAAGAATGGATTCGGAAACGCCTCACGCCGCGGGCCCATCTGCGGAACGAAAAAGTCTGGACGCGGCCGAGATTGGTGCAGTTGCGCATCTATACCGCGGCGAAGTCTACCGGAGCACGATCTGGCGCACACGGCTGGATACCACGACCAACTGGGCAGTTGTCACATTGGGCGTTGCGCTGTCGATTTCTTTTTCATCGCCCGAGGCTTCGCCGCTTCCACTGGTACTTGTTGGCGTTCTGATTATCCTTTTCCTGATGCTCGAAGCGCGGCGTTACCGGTATTTCAATGTGTGGCGCGCCCGGGCCAGATGGCTGGAAACCCATTTCTATGCACCACTTCTGTATGACGGCGATCTTCACATGGAAGAGAACTGGCAAAAGGTTTTGGCTCAGGACTATTTGCACCCACGCTACCACGTCAGCCTGATGATCGCGATCGGGCGGCGAATCCGAAGGAATTATCTGTGGATTTTACTGATCCAGAGCCTTGCCTTTTGCGTCAAGATTTCGGTCCATCCGACACCGGTTGAAAGTTTTCATCAGGCCCTCGATCGAGCTGATGTCGGCCCCATTCCCGGTGAGTTTCTTATCCTCACAGGCATTTTCTACATACTTTGCTGGTCCCTCATCGCGATCTGGAGTTACCGGGCCGATGTTAGCCGTGCCTCTCATCGAGGCAGTGAAAAATCGGAATCGATGGGCTAATCTGCTTCAAGCGTTTTTTGCATGGCCACGGAATTTCCGCTGACTTCTGTTTCAATCCAACCCAGATGCGCGTAGATCGCGCGGGTATCTTGCATCAGCCGGTGCGTGCGCAATACCATCAGGGTGCATCCGGCTTCGCGCGCTTCGGCCTCGGCCCGGGCAAGCAGCTTTCCGGCTATTCCCTGCCCTTGCGCCTTTGGTGAGACGGCCAGATTGAAAACCTTCATCTCGGCGCCTTGCCGTGCAAAAATGATCACCCCCGCCAAACGGTCCTCTGAAACGGCCATAACCACCCTGTTTTCAGCGATATCCCGATCAATACCCGCAGTCACATCCGGTAAATCGGTAAGGTATTCACGCGCATTAAAATAAGCCGCCTTTATGCAATTAGTGATCGCCGTGGTGTCTTTCTGAGTCGCGTTCGCGAAACGAATGGCAGTCATTGATCCAATCTCCCTCTCGTATCTGGTCAGAAACACCTCATAACGCTTGCACATAGCCGCCGTGCGACCTAATAGCCAACCATGAGCCAGACATCCCATGACCGCCTATTGATCATCGACTTCGGCAGCCAGGTAACGCAGCTTATCGCCCGTCGCCTGCGCGAGCTGAACGTCTACTGCGAAATCCACCCCTACCAGAATGTTACTATGGACTTTGTGCGCCAGATGGCACCCAAAGCTGTAATCTTCTCAGGCGGACCGGACAGCGTTACGCGCGAGGGCTCACCCCGCGCCCCGCAGGAAATTTTCGACTATGGCGTGCCGATCCTTGGCATTTGCTATGGCCAGCAAGTGATGATGCACCAACTGGGCGGCAAGGTCGAAAGCGGCCACGGTACTGCCGAATTCGGTCGTGCCTTCGTCACTCCTAAGGGTCAGTTGGACATTCTGGACGGTTGGTTCGCCGAGGGTGACGAGCAGGTCTGGATGAGCCATGGCGATCACGTCAGTGAAATCGCTCCGGGGTTTGAGGTGTTCGGGACGTCTCCAAATGCGCCCTTTGCCATCACCGCCGACAGCGCGCGTCATTTCTATGCGGTGCAGTTCCACCCCGAAGTGCACCACACCCCCAAAGGTGCGAAACTGTATGAGAATTTCGTCAAACTGGCCGGGTTCAGCGGCGACTGGACCATGGGCGCCTATCGCGAGCAGATGATCGAACAGATCCGCGAACAGGTGGGCGACAAGAAGGTCATCTGCGGCTTGTCCGGTGGTGTCGACAGCTCGGTCGCGGCGATCCTGATCCACGAGGCGATCGGCGATCAGCTGACCTGCGTGTTTGTCGACCATGGGTTGCTGCGCAAGAACGAGGCCGAGGAAGTCGTCGGCATGTTCCGCGACAACTATAACATCCAGCTGATCCACGCCGATGAAAGCGACCTGTTCCTTGGCGAACTGGAAGGCCAGTCCGACCCCGAGACCAAGCGCAAGATCATCGGCAAGCTGTTCATCGACGTATTCCAGAAACACGCCGACACCATCGACGGGGCCGAGTTCCTGGCGCAGGGCACTTTGTACCCCGATGTCATTGAATCCGTGTCTTTTTCCGGCGGACCCTCGGTCACGATCAAGTCGCACCATAATGTCGGCGGCCTGCCCGAGAAAATGGGCCTGAAGCTGGTCGAACCCCTGCGCGAGCTGTTCAAGGACGAAGTACGCGCTTTGGGCCGCGAACTGGGCCTGCCTCAGAGTTTCATCGGCCGTCACCCCTTCCCCGGCCCCGGCCTGGCGATCCGCTGCCCCGGCGAAATCACCCGCGAAAAGCTGGAAATTCTGCGCGAGGCGGATGCGGTCTATATCGACCAGATTCGCAAGCACGGTCTTTATGATGAGATCTGGCAGGCCTTCGTGGCGATCCTGCCCGTGCGCACCGTGGGCGTGATGGGCGACGGGCGCACCTATGATTATGCCTGCGCCCTGCGGGCGGTGACCTCGGTCGATGGCATGACCGCAGATTATTATCCCTTCACACATGAATTCCTGGGCGAGACGGCCACGCGGATCATCAACGAGGTCAAGGGGATCAACCGATGCACCTATGACATTACCTCGAAACCTCCGGGCACAATCGAGTGGGAATGACGCAAAAAGCCGGGCCATCGCCCGGCTTTTTTGTTTCTGCGCGACAGATTTCCGGTTACGTATCAGAACAATACACATCAGAGTTAACAGGGCCTTGCATGGAAAATTCCAGACCGCAAATCGGCAAGGCCGCTTTATGGATGCTCGGTGCGATCGCTTCGTTTTCCTCAATGGCGGTAGCCGGACGCGAGCTGAGCGTGACGCATGACACGTTCGAAATCATGTTCTACCGCAGCATTGTCGGCATCTTGGTCGTCGGCCTTGTTCTTACGGCAACCGGTAATTGGCATCAGGTCTCAACGCACAGGCTGGGGCTGCACAGCATTCGGAACGTGTTGCATTTCACCGGGCAAAATCTGTGGTTCTACGCCGTTTCGGTTGTTCCGCTGGCGCAAGTGTTTGCACTTGAATTCACGCAGCCCATCTGGGTGATCCTGCTGTCTCCGCTCTTGCTGGGTGAGCGTTTGACCACAACTCGGGTCCTGTCGGCCCTGATCGGATTCCTCGGTATCCTCATCGTGGCGCGTCCGGGGGCCGTTCCCCTCAGCGCGGGCGTTGTGGCTGCCGCCATGTCCGCGATATTCTTTGCCCTGACGACGATCTCGACAAAAAAACTGACCCAATTCGCAAGCATCGGGTGCATTATGTTCTGGCTGACTGTCATTCAGGCCGGCCTCGGGTTTGCTGCTTCTGCATTCGATGGCCAGATCACCTTGCCGACATTATCAACCGCCCCTTTCCTGCTGCTCGTCGGGCTGGCTGGGTTGCTTGCGCATTTCTGTATTACGAACGCTCTGGCGATTGCTCCGGCCACAATTGTGGTGCCTTTCGACTTCGCCAGACTGCCGACAATCGCGATTGTCGGGGTGATTCTCTACCAAGAACCACTGGATCACTGGACGCTTTTAGGGGCCGTTGTGATCTTTGCAGGTATCTTTCTGAACGTTCACGCCGAAAATCGTAACAGTTTAGCAACAGTTCCTCGCGACACTCAGCGCAAGTAACGCACCGTCACCAGTTGACGCTAAAATGAACCCCGAGTGAATATTGAGCATCATAAGTAAACACCACACTGCGCGCACTCACATCACAGCACTGCGCAGCATACAGGAAAGTATAAGGGAGGAAATTCATGAAAAAGGCGCTTCTACAAGCGTGCGCTTTGTGCGTTGGCGCGACTGGCGTGCATGCCGCAGGACTTGATCGTAGCGGTCAGGGCATCAACCTGATTTTCGAAGACGGTTCGGTGGTCCAGGCGCGCCTGGGTTACGCAAACCCAGATATCAGCGGTGAGCAGAACGGTGTGGATTCCGGAAACGTCGGTGAAAGCTTTTTCTCTCCGGGTCTGGGCTACAAACGGGCCCTGACGGATAAATTGGATTTTGCGCTTCTTTATGACCAGCCCTTTGGTGCAGACGTCGAATATCCATCGAACTTCCCACTTTCTCAGAACGTTCCTTTTGGGGCTGCTGGTCGTCAAGACGTTTTGCGTGCTGATGCAGACGTGGACGCACTTACAGCCGTTCTTCGCTACAAAATTGGCAGCGGCTTTAGTGCGATTGGTGGCGTTCGCGGACAACGAATTGAGGCAGAAGTCGCGGTCCCATTCGTAGCTGGGTACGAAGTTGAATTCGACAACACAACAGACTTCGGATACCTAGTTGGTGTTGCTTGGGAACGACCAGAAATTGCCGCACGTGTATCACTGGTTTACAACTCCAAAATAACCCACGATATCAGCACAACTGAGTCCGTGAACGGCCTTGGCCCGACGGGTGTGATAGTTGTCCCGACCGAATCGACGACTAGGGTCGAGACGCCACAATCAGTTAATCTGGATTTCCAAACCGGCGTAGCGCCAAAAACACTGGTTTTTGGATCTGTTCGGTGGGTAGATTGGCCGCAAGCCAATGTGACCCCAGAGGTTTTCGCTAGCCTTGCTAACACAGACCTTGTGAGCTTCGCAGATGATACCTTCACCTACACTTTGGGTGTCGGCTACCAGTTTTCCGAAGAATTCTCGGGTGCGCTGTCCTTTGGCTATGAAAGAGACACAGGCTCCGAGGTGTCCAACCTGGGCCCGACCAACGGTTTCTGGAGCGTCGGCGTCGGTGGCACCTACTCGATTGAGAAAACTCAGATCTCGGGCGGTATTCGCTATACAGATATCGGCGACGCGACCACAACCACTGGCGGCGAGTTCAGCGGAAACTCCGCCTGGAGCGTCGGTCTGCAGCTGACCTACGCGCTGGACTAATTAGAATAATCCAAACCATTCAAAGGCCCCGCCCAATCGGTGGGGCCTTTTCGCATGTTTCGGGTCGCCTCCAGCCTTGGCGATATGAGAAACAAACATATGGCTGATCAAAAACATCTCTCTGGCCGCGCATGGGCCGAGCTTTTACTTCTGGGGCTGATCTGGGGTGCATCCTTTTTGGCGATCCGCATCGCTTTGGACACAATCCCAGTCATGACTTCTGTTCTGCATCGTGTGTTCTGGGCGATGCTGGCTTTGTGGCTAATAGTCTGGGCAAAACAACAATGCGTCCCGACCGACCTGCGTACATGGGGTGCGTTTCTTGTCATGGGGCTGCTGAATAACGCTATTCCATTCACCCTTATGGCATGGGGTCAGTTGTATATCGACACCGGGCTGACCTCGATCCTCAACGCGGCCACGGCGGTTTTCGGTGTATTGGTAGCCGCCATGCTGTTCCGGGACGAAAGGCTGACTAAAGCCCGCGCCCTTGGTGTCGGGTTAGGTTTTCTGGGTGTGACTATCGCCATCGGCTGGCGGAACTTTGCGAGCATTAACATACAAAACGTCGCCCAACTGGCGATCATTGCCGGCGCACTGTCATACGCTTTCGCCAGCGCATGGGCGAGAGTTACGCTTTCGCACCTTCCCCCAACCGTTGCAGCAGCGGGGATGTTGACTGGAGCTACGGTGGTGATCCTTCCCATAACCTTGATGACCGACGGGATACCCGTGCTCAATCTGCCTGCGTTAACGTGGGCCGCGATCTCATATTACGCCCTGGTCGCGACCGCAGGTGCGTATCTTTTGTATTATCGCGTTCTGGCTATGGCGGGTGCAGGAAACCTGATGTTAGTAACACTTGTCATTCCGCCCATCGCCATTCTGCTGGGCAGTGTCCTGAGGGACGAAGCCCTTCCGGTACAAGCTTATCTAGGTTTTGCGGTTCTCGGACTTGGGCTGCTAATACTTAACCGATCCGCTGCGCGCGATTGACGCCGCCGCTGCCCCGAATTAGCAAGGTCTAAAAAAGGGATAGCGGTCGATGATCTACAATTCGGCGAAAGAGTGGCGGGACGCAGAGCGGAAGAAAGTGCTTTTCTTCGGCATGTCAGGGCTTGGCAAAACCTATGTCTCGAACGTGCTACGGGATTCAGGAGACTGGTTTCACTACTCGATCGATTATCGTATCGGCACACGTTACATGGGCGAATACATTATCGATAACGCCAAAGCCCAAGCCATGAAGGTCCCTTTTCTGCGCGATCTTCTGTTGTCGGATTCGATTTACATCGGCTCGAATATCTCGTTCGAAAACCTGACCCCTGTTGCCGCTTACCTGGGCAAGCCGGGCGATCCTGCGTTCGGCGGGTTGGAGCTGTCGGAGTATCGCCGCAGACAAGAGCAGTTTCGCCTGGCTGAAATTCACGCTCTTCTGGACACCGAATATTTCATTGATCGTGCCAAGCGCCTGTACCAATATCCGCATTTCATTTGCGACACGGGCGGTTCTATTTGCGAGTGGGTTGATCCTGATGATGCGCGCGATCCGGTCTTGTCGGAATTGTCGCGCCAGACATTAATGATCTGGTTAAAAGGCGATGAGGACCACACCGCCGAGTTGGTCCGCAGGTTCGACAAGGCCCCTAAACCGATGTCCTACCAGCCAGAGTTCCTAACACGAGTTTGGGAGGAATATCTGGCAGAACAAGGCTGCAGCGCGACCGAAGTCGATCCAGATGCTTTTGTCCGGTGGACCTATGCACGCGCGTTAGCGCATCGGCAACCGCGCTATCAGGCGATGGCCGACAATTGGGGCGTGACGGTCACTGCAAATGACATGCACAGCGTTCGTGACGCGGGTGATTTCGATGAGTTGATCGAACGCACCCTTGAGACCCGCGCTCACCACGCTTAACTACCGCCTCTACACTGTAACTCCAAAGGCTTGCACTGATGCCAATCAAGATTCCCTCCGACCTGCCCGCATTCGACGTCCTCTCGAAAGAGGGTGTCATGGTCATGGCCGAGGATCAGGCAATGCGTCAGGATATTCGCCCTTTGCGGATCGGGTTGCTGAACCTGATGCCGAAAAAGATTCAGACCGAAAACCAATTCGCCCGCCTGATTGGCGCGACGCCCTTGCAGATCGACCTGTCGTTGATCCGGATGACCGAGCATCGCACGAAAAATACTGCGGCCGAACACATGGCTGAGTTCTACCGCCCGTTTCAGGAGGTCAAAGATCAGAAATTTGATGGCCTGATTATCACCGGCGCACCTATCGAACATCTTGAGTTCAATGATGTTACCTACTGGGACGAAATCAGCGAAGTCTTTGAGTGGACTCAGACCAATGTCCATTCAACTTTTGGCGTTTGTTGGGGTGGAATGGCGATGATCAATCATTTCCACGGCGTCAAAAAGCACATCCTGGACGCCAAGGCGTTTGGATGTTTCCGTCACAGCAATCTTGCACCAGCGTCGCCCTTCTTACGGGGTTTTTCGGACGATTGCGTTATCCCTGTCAGCCGTTGGACCGAAATGAAACAATCCGAGATCGACACCGCCTCGGGGCTAAAAACGCTTTTGGGCAGTGACGAAGTCGGACCGTGCCTGGTCGAGGATCAGGCCCACCGCGCGATCTATATCTTCAATCACTTCGAATATGACAGTGATACGCTGAAACAGGAGTATGACCGCGACGTGGCGAACGGTACCCCAATCAACGTGCCGATGAACTACTACCCTGACGATGATCCAGGCCGTCCGCCGCAGAACCGATGGCGCAGCCATGCGCATTTGCTCTACGGTAACTGGATCAACGAGATTTATCAGTCTACCCCGTTCGAGATGGAAAACATTGGCCGTTAAAGCGCTTATAACAGTTCTTTTGCTCGTCATTGGGCTTGCCGTCATCACCACTTGGCGCGAGTCGCACAATAAGGCGCGCGCGGAAACTGCTTTCCCACCAGAGGGCCAGATCATCGACGTTGATGGCGTCGGCATTCACGCTGTCATAATGGGTAATGGCCCCGATGTTGTGTTGATCCATGGATCGAGTGGCAACACACGGGACATGACCTTTGCACTGGCGCCGATCCTTGCCGAAAACTACCGGGTTATCGTGTTCGACCGTCCCGGCTTGGGATATAGCGACAGCTTTAATCCCAACGGGGAAACTATTGTAGAGCAAGCGGAAATCTTGCAAAAAGCGGCTGAAAAACTTGGCGCCAAGAAACCTATAGTAGCTGGGCAAAGCTATGGGGGGGCTGTGTCTCTGGCATGGGCGGTGACGCGTCCTGATAACCTTTCAGCGCTGGTCCTGATCGCGCCTGCTGCCATCCCGTGGGAGACACCTCTTGATGGGTTCAACAAGATGGCCTCAACACCTACAGGAAACGTGCTGGCGCTGCCGCTGATCAGTGCGTTTGTTCCGGAATGGTATGTCGAACAAGCTTTGGATCGCGTCTTCGCACCTCAAACCGCCCCCGAAGGATATGCTGACCATTTTGGCCCCGGCTTGACGATCCGCCGTGCTTCGATGCACGCCAACGCCAAGCAACGTGCCAACCTTCTGGAAGAAGTGCGCGCCCTGCAGCCCAGCTATAAGAACATCGACGTACCGACCGAGATCGTACACGGCACTGCGGATGACACCGTGGGTCTTGGTTGGCATTCACATCGCTTGATCGAACAGATTCCCGGCGCAGAGCTGATCGAGCTTGAGGGCATTGGCCACATGCCGCAGGTCGTCGCAGCCCCCGAAGTCGCCGCAGCCATTGATCGCGCAGCCCAAAGGGCAGGTTTGCGTTAATTCGCCGGCTAATCCATAGTAAGTTATGGGTTTTATTGTGAGGTGAGGTATGGCCCGGTCTGAAAAAGGCTCTATTGAAAAATACTTCCGTAAAGAAGCGCCAAAGGATGTCCGCTCGGCCATTGAGAAATCCGACAAAGACGACATCCTCAATCCATCATACCCTTACAACGAGCGCATGAAGCGTAAGGACTATGACAAGCAGATGGAGGCTCTGCAGGTCGAGCTGGTCAAAATGCAGTCTTGGGTAAAAGAATCCGGCAGCCGCATCGCGCTTATTTTCGAAGGCCGTGATGCCGCAGGTAAAGGCGGTACAATCAAACGGTTCCGAGAAAACCTTAACCCACGCGGGGCACGCAATGTTGCGCTCAGTAAACCCTCGGATCAGGAACGCAGCCAGTGGTATTTCCAGCGCTATATCCAACATCTACCTGCGGCAGGAGAAATCGTGTTTTTTGACCGCAGCTGGTACAATCGCGGCGTTGTCGAAAACGTTTTCGGTTTTTGCGAACCAGATGAACGCGAAAGATTTTTCCGACAGGTCCTGCCGCTTGAGACCGGGCTGGTCAATGACGGTATCCAGTTGTTTAAGTTTTGGTTGAATGTCGGTCGCGCCGAACAGTTGAACCGGTTTCTTGCGCGCGAAACTGACCCCCTCAAGCAATGGAAACTTAGTCCAATTGATGTCGCTGGGCTTAGTAAGTGGGATGAGTACACGCAATCGATCAGCGAAACACTGACCCGCAGCCATACTGACCACTGTCCCTGGACGATCGTTCGTTCCGACGACAAGAAACGCGCGCGTTTGGCTGCAATCCGGACGGTTCTGCACGCGGTCGACTATGATGAAAAAGACGCAGATGCCATCGGTAAAAATGACCCGAAAATCTGTGGCGGACCGGACATCTGGGATGCATGAGTGTTCCACTGTTGCTATTGGACGAAGCCCGGTCACGGATTATGTCGAAATAACAACAAACAACGACAACAAAGGCAGCTGATCAGGGGATGACGAAACGCGGGTATCACCACGGCAATCTAAAACAAGCACTGATCGAGGCTGCTTTGTCGCTGATTGAAAAGAAGGGCCCGACCGGATTCACCTTATCCGAGGCCGCAAAGACTGCCGGGGTTACACCCGCTGCAGTGTATAGGCACTATCAGGGCCGCGAGGATCTGATTGCCGAGGCAGCTCGTCAGGGTTTCGAGATGTTCGCAGATCTGATGCAATATGCCTACGACAAGGGGCAGCCGTCAGCTTTGGCCGCGTTCGAGGCCACCGGACGGGCCTATCTGGCCTTTGCTCGCAAGCATCCCGGTCACTATATCGCGATGTTCGAAAGTGGCGTTTCGCTCAATCGCACGCCGGAGCTGTCACTGGCCGCGAACCGCGCCAAAAGCGTACTTGAAAAGGCCGCCTCTGACCTGTCCCAACATATCCCACCAGAAAAGCGCCCTCCGGCCTCAATGTTCAGCGCTCATATCTGGGCCATGAGCCACGGGGTGGTAGAGCTGTTTGCGCGCAATACTGGTGCAAGCTCTCCGTTCCCGCCCGAGGACTTGCTGGAATCAGGGATCGGCATCTATTTGAGGGGACTGGGACTGGTACCACCAGATGAGTGACAGTGCCTAAAACAGGGATCGAGGCTGAGGCATGCTCAATCCTGATGTCACATTGATCAGATCCATCTCGCCCATACCCTTGATGTCAACGCGTCCTAAGTCGGAGACCTGAAACTCGTCGATCAACGCATATTTCATCTCTTCCGGAGCGACAATATTCATTGGGTTGGCAAAGACTTGCAGCCGAGACGCAATGTTAACCGCAGGTCCGAACACATCGTAGACGTATTTCTGAATCCCAACCACAGATCCCACGGCGGGGCCCATGCCCAGACCAATTCTTGCCTGCCACTTGTGCGGGTGGCTTTCGTTACGACGTTCCAAGTAGCGCAGGAAACGGACTGCACAATGTGCAACTGCGGTCGCATGGTCCGGCGTAGCATCCGGCATCCCGGATACAGCAAGATACGCGTCGCCGATGGTCTTGATCCTCTCGCAACCAAATTGTTCGACGATGCGGTCAAACGCTGTGAAAATGTCGTTCAATTCACTCAGTGTAACCGTCGGATCCGTCTTGGCGGCAAAGTCGGTGAAGCCCACGAAATCAAGCATAACAACTGAAACTTGATCGTACAGCTGAGGCGTGACAACGCCGAACGTCTTAAATTCTTCATATACAGCGCGCGGCATCAGATTCAGCAGCAGACGCTCGACCCGCTCTTTTTCCCGCTCCAATTCGCGCGTATTGCGTTCCACCATGGTCGAGTAGCTGTCGATCATGCTTTCCAGTTCACGAATGCGGGTGATGTTCTGGCACTCAATGACCAAAAGCTGCTCTTCCGCTCCGTTGGCCAATGAGATAGCCGTCGCAAAAACCAAAGTCCTGCGCTTTGGCTTCAGTTGCATCTCGAAGGAATAGCGCAGCCCCGATTGCTTGACGTCTTCCAACTCACGCTGATCAAGAGTCGGGAAAATGTCCAGCAGAGTTTGGCCCTCAGCCGGTGTGCCGAACCATTCAGAAAACGGACCATTGTAAAAGACAAAGCCAAGGTCCGAGGCGCGCACAACCGCAACACCGACTCCAATGGCGCGTAACAGTTGCTCGTTTATCGCTAAAATGCTCATGCCGCGCTGCGTGTAACGATTATTCTGCGTTTCGATTCAATGGCTCCCAGCGCGGTTTTAACATGAGAATCATCCATCCCGTGCATTTCAAGCGCCTGCGCAAACAGCGCAGCCATCTCATCAAAATCCTCGTGTGAAATATTGAGGTGCCGATGCACGGCCTCGATACGCTCATCGCTGAACGAAGCGGGTCCGCCAACCAAAGACGATACAAACTTGGTCTGGTGATCGATCAGACGCGGCATATCGATATCTTCAAAATGCCCACCGATCTGATCGGAATCCAAGGCCATTTCATAGAACGTCATAACGATCCGACTGATCGTTTTGAACCCACCGTAGCGTTCGTAAATCGTCTGACTCATGCTGCGAACCCGTGCGCCACCCGTAAACAACACCACAACGTTATATCAAACTGACAGTTTTGTTAACGCTAATACGTGCAGAAAGCACCGAATGGGCTCGCGGCACCACAAAACGACGCGCCTAAACGTTGAGATCGCCCGCACAAGGAATAAAGCCAACAAAGCCGCCCTGCCGGATCAGCCGCTTTTGGCCACCCATCCGCCAATACAGTTTCCGCTGTGCGGCCAAAAGCTCTCGTCGCAAGCGGAACCAAGTGGGCCCTTTGTCGAGGCCGCTGTTGGTTTTTCGATCCCTAGAGCGTTCGCTAACCTTAACATCCTCTTGCGTCTGTTCCTGGTGCTGAGACCAGATCACCTGCACACCGACGGCCGGAAAGCACTGAAACATGCGCCAATCCGCACGCGGGATCGAGACGAAGTCATCCAGATGGTCGGAATAGACGTTGGACCAGGCCAATAGCTTACGGCAGGCGGCATTGGACAAGACATACGCAGCAGCGCTTGGTGCCATCTCCAACATCGGTCGCACGTCAACTGCGCCAACGGTCTGAAGGGCCCCAAATCGCAACTCTCGGGGGGAATAATCAAGCTTCACGAAGTCAAACTTGGAACTTTCATTCAGAATATTGGTGACAACGCGCCCTGCACTGCTGGACATTTCCACGTCATCCTCAAAAACAGCCACAGCCCTCAAGTCCTGATCAACGGCGGCTTGCCAAACAGCACGATGGCTTTCGAAACAGGCGATCTCGCTCTGCTTCAGCCCCCAACGGCTGCCAGTGCCAGGAACATAGCCGTTCTGGTCCAACGCGCCGGTTCGCTGCCCGTCAACGGCACTGAAACGGACGGCAGCAGACAGGCCAGCATGCGCGAACTGCCGTTCCATAAAATCCCGACGGGCGGGAACACGATCCAGATTGATGTAGAACACACCTGTCTTGGGTGGCAGTTCGTGCTGTCCCACGGCAATTCCTTTCAGACCTTTCGCTCAGATAGACACCCTTGGCGGGCGACATTCAACCCATCCACCCCCCAAAGAAACCTATCCTGCTTAAGACAACGCTTCTAAGCTGCAACGGACAAACAAGAAACGGGAATCGCGCTATGTCGTCTCATGGGTATGCAAGTGGCCGTCTGAACCTGCCATTCGTTGGGATTTCGACCTTTGGCAAGTCACCTTATGTCGAAGATTGGGACCAGATCGACGCGGATGTGGCGATCATGGGCGCACCCTTCGATTTCGGCACACAATGGAGATCCGGCGCACGGTTCGGGCCGCGGGCGGTGCGCGAGGCGTCGACACTGTTCAGCTTTGGCCATGCCGGGGCGTATGATCACGAGGATGACGCGACCTATCTGGATAGCTCGGTCCGGATGGTCGATATCGGCGACGCGGATATCATCCATACCAAGACCGAGGAAAGCCACGCCAACATCCAGTTCGGGGTCCAGAAAATCCTGAACGCCGGTGCCCTGCCCGTGACGATCGGCGGCGATCACTCGGTCAACATCCCCTGCATCAATGCCTTTGCCGAGGAGTGCGCGGAAAACGGCCCGATTCATGTGGTTCAGATCGACGCCCATCTGGATTTCGTGGATGAACGCCACGGCGTCACTGCCGGTCACGGCAACCCAATGCGGCGCGCGATTGAGAAAGACTATGTCTCGGGCATGACCCAGCTGGGTATCCGCAACGTGTCATCGACCGCAAAGGAAGGCTATGAGGATGCCCGCGCCCGAGGGTCCGATATCCTGTCTGTGCGACAGGTCCGCAAACTGGGAACCGAGGGTGTCTTGGACCGCATCCCCGAAGGCGCGCGGTATTATGTGACGATTGATATCGACGCTTTTTGCCCATCGATTGCGTCAGGCACCGGCACGCCCAGCCACGGGGGGTTTCTGTATTATGACGTGCTGGAAATCCTGCAAGGTCTCGCGCAACGCGGCGATGTGGTCGGCATTGATCTGGTCGAGGTCGCGCCAAATTACGACCCGACTGAGAGCACGCAGATTCTAGCCGCGCAGGTACTGCTGAATTTCATCGGCTTCATTTTCCACGAACGTAGCAAGAGGAGCTAAGCGCCCCTCTTACCCTTTGGATCAGGTGATCGTGTTGTGTTCCGGCCCATAGGGGAACCCGGTGATGTTCTCGGCCCCATCATCGCCGACAACCAGAATGTCATGCTCACGATAGCCACCCGCACCGGGCTGACCTTCGGGAATCCACAACATCGGCTCGATTGACACGACCATGCCGGGTTCCAACACCGTGTCGATATCTTCACGCAGCTCCAGCCCTGCCTCGCGCCCATAGTAATGGCTGAGGACGCCGAAAGAGTGACCGTACCCAAACGAGCGGTATTGCAGCAGCCCCTCTTCGGCGAAGAACCGATTGATCTCGGCGGTGATGCCCGAGCAAGTCGCGCCGGGTTTGATCAGGCTTAGGCCAAGCTCATGCGCGGCCACATTGGCCTTCCAGATGCGCAGGCTGTTGGCGTCGGGTTCGCCCAGAAACAGGGTGCGTTCCAACGCGGTGTAATAGCCCGAGATCATCGGGAAGGTGTTCAGCGACAGAATATCGCCCTTTTGCAGCGCCCGTTTGGTCACAGGGTTATGCGCGCCGTCGGTGTTCAGGCCCGACTGGAACCAGACCCATGTGTCGCGGTATTCGGCGTCTGGATAAGCGCGCGCGATCTCAGCCTCCATCGCATCGCGCCCGGCCATGGCGATCTCGATCTCGGTTGCGCCTTCACGGATCGCGGCGTGGATGGCGGCCCCACCCACATCTGCGGTGCGGGCCCCGCCTTTGATCAACTCGATCTCTTCTGCCGATTTCACCATCCGGGCCGCCATCGTATCAGCAGCCACATCCACCAGTTCCGGCTGCCCCAGCATCGCCAGTGCCGTGTCACGCGCGGCCAGTGTCATGTGGTCGCCTTCGATCCCGACCCGCTTGGCACCCCCGATCAGGCTGGCCACTGCACGCCAGTAATTGTCGCGCTTCCAGTCGGTGTAGATCACGTTTTCCTCGACCGAGCGTCGCCACGGCTGGCCCGCGTCGATATTCGCCGACACCGTCGTACATGCGTCCTGCGTCACCACGCAGCCGTAAGGCCGGCCAAAGGCGCAATACAAAAAGCCCGAGTAATAGGCGATATTGTGCATCGACGTCAGCAGCACCGCCGGAATATCGCGTGCAGCCATCATGGCGCGCAAGCCCGACAGGCGGCGGTCATATTCGGCCTTGCTGAACGGCAACGGGGCCTTATCGCCATTATGGCTGGTGAAGAACTCGGGGCGGTTTGTCAGATCTGTCATCATGCTCTCTCCTGCAATGCCGGACGAAAGGTGCCCGGCCACAAGCCCCGGCGTTCAGGACAAGCGGCCTCGGGAACCGAGAGCCATGCGCCCGTATAGATGTCACGACGCCATCGTGACCGGGCTGCATATCGCAATGGCTAAATCACGGCGCGGCGTACGTCAAGCGGGGGAAAGGCCCCGCAGACGCTCGGACCGGCGGCGCAGCAATTCAACCGTGGTCAGCAGCGCAATTGAGATGACCACAAGGATCGTCGCCACCGCCAGAATGGTCGGGCTGATCTGTTCGCGCAGACCGGTGAACATCTGCCACGGCAGCGTTTTCTGGCTGGCGGAGCCTACGAACAGCACCACGACGACTTCGTCGAACGAGGTGATGAAGGCGAACAAGCCACCCGAGATCACGCCCGGCAGGATCAGCGGCATCTGAATCTTGAAGAAGGTCCGCACCGGCCCTGCGCCCATGTTTGCCGCCGCGCGCGTCAGCGATTGGTCAAAGCCGACCAAGGTCGCCGTCACGGTGATGATCACAAACGGAATGCCCAGAACCGCGTGGGCAAGGATAACCTTCACATAGCCCACAAAGTTCTTGTCCATGCCCAAAGTTCCTTCAAGAAACCGGCCGATATCGCTGTAGAAAAAGAACATACCGGTGGCCGAGATGATCAGCGGCACGATCATGGGTGAAATCAGGATACCCATAATCGCCCGTTTGCCCGGAACGTGGCTCTGGCTGAGGCCGATGGCCGCCAGTGTGCCCAGCGACACGGAGATGATCGTCGCAATCGGCGCGATGATCAGCGAGTTCTTGAAGCTGCGCTGCCATTCATTGTTGGTGAAGAAGTCACGGTAATGCTTCAGCGAATAGCCTTCGGGGTCCAGCCGCAGCATTTCAGGCGTGAAAGTAAAGAAATCCTGCGCGTTGAACGACAGTGGCAGAACCACAAGGATCGGAGTGATCAGGAACACAAATATCGCACCGCAGATCACCCGGAACGTATAGTGCCAGAACACCTGTCGACCGGTCATATAAGGCAGCAGTTTTTGGCGGTATCGCCCTTCGTAAAGCCAGAAGATGAAGAAGGCAAAAAACCACCCCACCAGCAGGCCGATGATCAGGCCAGTCGCCCCAGCGAACACAAAACCCAACACGCCCATCCCAAGGATCGTGATCCAGCGGGCGACACGCTCATTGTCCAGGACATTCATGTAAAGCCAGGCCAGACCGGCCATCAAGGCGGCTCCGATCACGATGCCCAGCAGGACACTGCCCTGCCCGGCCCCGACAAACATGCCGACGAAACCTCCGGCGATGGCCACAGCGGGCAGAACCACCGACATGGGTTTGCGGGATATTGGTGTAAGTGCTGCCATCGTCTTTATCCCAGCTTCACGTTGTCGATGCCTACGATCTTGTCATAGCACCAGTAGAGTAACAGAACGACCGCCAGCAGGATCGTGCCAAGCGCCGCCGCCAGCCCCCAGTTCAGAGAGGATGAGATGTGGTACGCAATCCGGTTCGAGATGAAGACACCCTTGGTCCCGCCAACGATTTCCGGCGTGATGTAGTAGCCGATGGCAAGGATGAACACGAGGATCGAACCCGCGCCGATGCCCGGAATGGATTGCGGGAAGTAGATGCGCCAGAAGGTCGTCCAATTGGTCGCACCCATGGATTTCGCGGCGCGGGTATAGGATTCAGGAATGGTCTGCATCACCGAATACATCGGCAGGATCATGAACGGCAGCAGGATATGCGTCATTGCGATGATCGTGCCGAACTGGTTGTTGATGATCACCAATCGCGCGTCATCCGCCACCAACCCCAGCCAGACCAGCGTTTCGTTGATCACACCCTGCTGCTGCAGCATCACCTTCCACGCGGAGGTTCGCACCAGAAGTGATGTCCAGAATGGCAGCAACACAAGGATCATCAGCAGGTTCGACACCCGCATCGGCAAGGTCGCCAGAATATATGACACCGGATAGGCAAGTAGGATGCACGAAGCAGTGATGATCAGCGACATCATCAGCGTACGCCCAAACAGCTTGATCAGGATCTGTTTGTCCTCAGGCTGCGCCTGCGCACCTTCGGGCGTGCGGCGCATGTCGATTGCGTTCAGGAAATATCCGTTGGTGATCGGAACAGCGTGGGTCTTGATGGTGCGCCAGGTTTCGACATCCCCCCAACCGTCGTGAATGTCGATCAGCTTGTCCTTGAACGGGCCATCGGTTTCAGGGTCCAGTTTTTTAATCTGGCGGCCCGAGCGACGGAACATCGAGGACATACCCGTCTGCTCATAGTTCAGGCGCGAGCCAAGCCGGGTGTGTGTCTTTTCGTCAATGGCGACGACCATATCTTTGGTGAACGCGGCGTATAATGCCTCATCCGGTAGTTCGCCGCTTTCCGCATCCCAGTTCTTCAACTCGACCACAGTCAGAGGCAGTGTCTCGGCCACAATGCCGTTTTCAACCGATCGGAACAGCATCGAAACGATCGGGATCACAAAGGATAGCAGAACGAACAGAAGCAGCGGTGCAATCAGGGCCAAAGCCCGCATTTTGCGGCGGCGCAGCGACCGCGCCAGAGATTTCTTCAGCGGCGTGCCGTCAGCGGCCAGCATCGGACCGGATTGAGTTGCGTCAGTCATCTGCGTCCCTTGGTCTTTTGGTGGGCTGGGGCCAGAACCGGCCCCAACCAGTGTTCAAGAAGGGCTTATTGTGCCAGCCACGCTTGGAACTTGGCGTCGATGTCGTCGCGGTAATCCGCCCAGAACTCGTAGTTATACAGGAACGTATTCTTGGCGTTTTCCGGGTCGGTCGGCATGTGCGGTGCCATGTCGATGCCCAGATCGGCGTGCTGACCCACCAGCGGGGCCGACGAGGCACGGGCAGGACCGTACGAGATGTACTTGGCCTGATCCGCCAGACGCTGGGTGTCAGTTGCGAACATGATGTAGTCCAGCGCGCGCTGCTGACGCTCTTCGCTCAGGCCGGCGGGGATGATCCAGCCATCCAGATCGAATACCTGCGCGTCCCACAGCATGGCGACGGGCTGTTTCTGCTCTTCGATCACGCTGAACAGACGACCGTTATAGGTGGAGCCCATAATGACTTCGCCATCGGCCAGCAGCTGCGGCGTGTCAGCACCGGCAGACCACCAGACAACGCTGTCCTTGATGGTGTCCAGCTTGGCCAGTGCCTGATCCTGCCCTTCCGGGGTGGCCAGAACGTCATAGACGTCGTCCTTGGCTACGCCATCACACAGAAGCGCCCATTCCATATTGTTGATCGGACGCTTTTCCAGCGAGCGTTTGCCGGGATAGTTTTCCAGATCGAACACGGCGCAGATCTCGGTCGGAGGCGTGTCGCCCACCAGATCGGTACGATAGCCGAAAGTGGTCGAGTACACGATCTGCGGGATAAAGCAGTCACTGACCAACAGATCGCCGAAATCTTCGGATGCGGGTGTCCCGTCAGGTGCAGCGGCCAGTTGGCTGTCGAAATCGATCTCCATCGCCAGACCTTCGTCGCACAAACGGATCGCATCCGCTGCAACAACATCCACCACGTCCCAAGTGATGTTGCCCGCTTCGTTCATCGCGCGCAGTTTAGCCACCGCCTCAGCCGAGCTGTCATCGTTCAGGATGGTGACGCCTGTCTTTTCCGAATAGGGCTCGTGATATGCTTTCAGCTGCGACTTGGAATAAGCACCGCCCCAGGACACGATGGTCATTTCTTCGGCCATCGCACCACCGGCTACGGCAGCAACCGCACTTGCCATAAGAGTGGTTTTAACTTTCATGTTTAACTCCCTGTTATACCCGTTACTTTTACTTTTCTTAGGCCGGATCACGGGGCAAACCGGCCAACTCTTACCCCAAACATTCGGGGTATTTGTGACTCAGGCGTCCAGCGCCCTGCAGTCATGGGCCAGCCAGCCGATTTCGACCTCCTGACCGGGAGACAGGCGTACCGCGTCCGGCGCGTTGCGGGTTTTGATGATGAAGTCATCGTTCCCGGCAACCGACAGACGAAAGCGGAACACGTCGCCCATATAGATGAACTCTTTCACCGTTGCTTTGAGCGTATGTGCATCAGCGTGCAAGCGATCCTTGTTGAACTCGACCCGTTCAGGCCGGATAGAGACCTTGGTCCGTTCGCCCGCCTTCGACACATTCACCGGTTTAGCGTCAATCTCAGACCCATCGTCCAGCGCAACAACACACGAGTCGCCGTCAATCGACTTAACAACACCTTCCAATGTGTTGTTTTCACCAATAAATTGAGCCACAAAGCTGTTTTCTGGTTCTTCATACAGCAAATCGGGCGGCGCAAGCTGCTGGATTCGTCCGTCGTCGAAAACAGCCACACGGTCCGACATGGTCAGCGCTTCGGTCTGGTCGTGGGTTACGTAAACAGTGGTAATACCCAACTCATGCGCCAGACGCGTGATTTCGAACTGCATATGCTCGCGCAACTGTTTATCCAACGCACCCAACGGCTCGTCCATCAAAACAAGCTCGGGTTCAAAAACAAGTGCGCGGGCCAATGCGATCCGCTGCTGTTGACCACCGGACAACTGAGCGGGCCGCCGGCTGCCAAATGCCCCCATCTGAACCATATCTAGGGCGCGTTTCACTTTTTCTTCGCGCTCGTCCTTCCCGATTTTTCGAACTTCCAGCGGGAAAGCGAGATTTTCGGCAACCGTCATGTGCGGGAAAAGCGCATAGTTCTGAAAAACCATGCCAATCCCCCGCTTGTGCGGCGGAATATTGTTGATCGGACGACCATCCAGCATGATCTCGCCATGGGTGGCCGTTTCGAACCCCGCCAACATCATAAGGCAAGTGGTTTTGCCTGACCCGGACGGGCCGAGCATTGTCAGGAACTCACCTTTAGGCATTGAAAGATTTAGATCTTTTACGACAAGGATCTCGCCGTCGTAAGATTTCTGGACACGCTGAAACTCGACGAACGCTGCGTCATTAGACATTACCAACTTGGCTCCCCTGTCTGTCCTTGCTTGCCCGGTTTATCCGGATCTCAAGGACCTGTCAGAGCCCATTTAAGGACAAGCAGGACAGGCGACGCAACCAAAATATGTCACGAGAATGACAAAGAAAGCGCCACACGCCTGATATTCAGGCGCCATTCAAGCGTCGCATATGCCACGCAAGGCTTTGATTGCTTGAAAGAACCGGCTTTCCCAACCGACTTTCAATTTCCGGTATAGCATCAAATGTCCTTAGATTCGTGCAGCTTATAAAAACACCCTCAACCGCCGAATCAGAGCCCAGATTAAGCGCCGCATCGACTAGCGATTGGCGGGATATTCGAACAACCTTGGATTCCTCGGACTCACCGAAAGAGCCAAAAACGTCCATTGTCACTCCGTTTTTTGCGAAGGCACGGCGTAATGGATCGTTCACTTCTTCGATATAGGGCGACAGCAAAGCGAATTTGGAAACACCTTTTGCCGCAGCGCAGGCGGAAGCTGCACGCAGCGGATTCGTGACGGTCGCAACGTTGCAGGTCTTTTGAACCATGCGCTCGACCATAGCTGAACCGATCACGGAGCTGGCCGAGGTGCAGCCATACCCCACAACCTTATAAGGCCGGACTTTGGGCAATAGATCTGAGGCTGCAGGAAGGGCGTTCTCCATCTGGGCCAGCGTGTCCGTTGTCACCTCCGCGCCGCTGGGAATTCTGGAAACGTAAATCGGCGCGCGGCAATTTGCGAAGTAAGCACTGAATTCCGGTTCAATCGTTTCGTCCGTCTGCAAAACGATCAGGCCCATCGGGTTGAGCTGCGGGTCGTCCTCTTCCAGTTCATAGGGTAAATAGCTCATATCACAGGCAACTCCGACCCAAGCCGAGGGCTGATGAACCGCGGCGCATCTTCGGTGATCACGATGTTCTCCTCGTGAACCAGAATTTTGTCGCCAACGGCTATTCCGGGTTCAAGCGTCAAAACCATGCCGGGTTGCAACACAGTATGATCGTCGGGAATCAACGAAGGCCATTCTGTGAGGGACATCCCCAAGCCATGCCCCAGACGCCCAGCCCCCGTATCCGCATTTTGACGTGACAGAACACTGTTCATTGCATGATGAAGGTCAGAAGCGGTCGCGCCCGGCTTTGCAATTTCGAATGCTGCATCCGACGCCTCAATCAAGGTTGCATATGCAGAACGTACTAACGCCGAGGCCGGACCAATCGACCAGTTTCGGTCGTAGTCACAAAAATACCCGCCCCACACCAAACCAGTGTCCAACATCAGGACATCTCCGGCCTCCATCGCCGTATCTCGGGCCGGAGAGATTACATCCGTATATCCCCCCTGCTCGGCACCGCCCGCAAGATAGGGCACCCAATCGGCGCCTTCCTCCAGACACAGCATTTGGAACTTTCTAAACACCTCATCAACGGCAATGCCAGATCCTGCGATTTCAGGAACACGCTGAAAAGCCCGCGCGGCAATCGCGCAGGCGGTTTCGATTTTCGCGATCTCAGCCGTTGATTTAATCATCCGAAGGCTGCGCACAAGTTCCGCATCGCCAGCAACCCTCCGCGAGCCCAATAGCGATTGAAGGCGCAACAAATCGGCCATCGGCATACGGACATGAGTTTCGTGCCCATCAGGCAAACCAATGGTGGCATCGGTCGGAGTGACCTCGATCAGGGTTTCCGCCAACAGACTAACGCCGTCATCCAACAAGTCCGGAGAGCTCCAGGTTCGGATATCGTCGATCCAGGTTTGCCCCATCAGTGCAGCACCAATAGAGGGGATAACGGCAATCGGTTTTCCACTGACCGGAACCACCAGAAACCAAGGTCGGGTCGGGCTTTCCCAAAACCGGGTCAAGTAGCCCGTAAAGTACCGAATCTCGGGTTCAGTTGTCAGCAGCAAGGCAGACAAGTCCGCTTGGGCCATCATCTTTTGCGCACGCTGCAACCGGGCCGTGAACTCGGCGGTGTCGAACCCTCTCATTCCGCAATCTCGGACAGAAAGCACAGAATCATGGCGTCCGCACCAATTCCTAAACCCTGCAGCACTTCGGCATTCATAGCAGCGGCAATCCCTGCCCCACCGGATGCTGTCGTTGCCACCCCGGCCGCCGCCATCGCAGGCAAATGCTGAACAACCTCGTCATCGGTCAAAGTCAAAAACGCGTCGGCATCTCTGGCCAAGCCGTTCAGAGCGATCAACGAAGGTTCTTTGCAATCCAGACGTCCCATTGTGCTGTCAGGGCCATCAGCGAAAACGCAGGCTCCGGCTTCGATACTGGCTTGTAGCGCGGGGGCGGACTCGGGCTCGACCACGATGATTTTGGGCGCGTCCCCCCAGACATGACGCGCATAGGCCGCCACCGCGCCCGCCAGCCCGCCAACCCCGGCCTGCAGCATGATATGGCTGGGCATTTCCGGACATTGACGCACGGCCTCGGCAGCCATCTGCAGATACCCCTCCATAAGCATATGCGGAATTTCAATATATCCGTTCCATGAACTGTCGGACAGCAGGGTCCATTCGTTATCCTGCGCGGCTTGGCTGGCGGCCTCCATACTGGCGGCATAATCGACGCCTTGGCGCACAACCTGCGCCTTTTGCGCGCGGAGGCGGTCCGCGAAACTCTCAGGTACAGTTTCGGCGATATAGACGACCGCCTGCGCGCCAAATACCCGCGCGCCTGCGGCGACGCTCATGCCATGGTTTCCTGCACTGGCCGTGACATAGGTTCGACTGTTCAATGTATTGCGGTCCGGCGCATCCGTTGCCTCGGCCGCATGTCGCGCGATTACGTAGGCCGCCCCAAGCGCCTTGAAAGACCCAAGATTCATGCGGCCGCGCTCGTCCTTGATCCAAAGATTGGCCACGTCGGCAAGCTCTTTTGCATCGACCAATGGAGTTTCACCCGCAGCGGGGCATTGCGACAGCAGATCGGCTACGCGGGCTGCATCAGTTGACGGGTACGGGGCAGAAGCGGCAAGTTTCCGGCCTCCGCGATGTGGGTTGAGTGTGATCTTCAATGGGGCGTCTTTCCTGAGTTGCCCATTGACGTGACTGCATTCGTCCAGTTCTGTCAACAAAACTCGAACATGATCGGAGCTGCCATGCCTCATACCAATCCGGCCTTTTCACGCGCCGAATATGATCGCCGGCTTGCCAAGACGCGTTCCGCAATGGCAGCCGCTGGTTTAAATGCCCTGTTTGTGCAGGACCCATCGAATATGGCGTGGCTAACCGGTTATGAGGGCTGGTCCTTCTACGTGCATCAAGGCGTCGTCGTCCTTCACGATGCCGATCCCATCTGGTGGGGCCGCAATCAGGACGCCAACGGCGCGCGGCGCACGGTCTGGATGAGCGATGACCGCATTCACGGCTATGCAGATAACTATGTTCAATCGACCGAGCGGCACCCGATGCAGGATCTTGCCCGGCTGATCCTCGATTGTGGTCTTGGGCAGGCGCGTATCGGGGTTGAGTTGGACAATTACTATTACTCGGCCAAAGCGCATCTGACATTGGCCGCCGAATTGCCTCAGGCCACGTTGGAAGATGCCAACGCTTTGGTGAACTGGCAGCGCGCCGTGAAATCAAGTGAAGAAATCGCCCTGATGCACAAAGCTGCGCGGATCTCGGAACATGTGATCGACGGCGTGCTGGAGCGGATAGAACCCGGCCTGCGCAAGAATGAACTGGTGGCGCAGATTTACCATGATGCGATCTCGGGCGTGGGTGAGGATTGGGGCGATTATGCCGCCATTGTGCCCCTTCTGCCCTCGGGGCCCGATGCCGCCGCGCCGCATCTGACATGGGACGGCGCGCCCTTCAAATCCGGGGAATGCACGTTTTTCGAACTGTCTGGCTGCTATCGCCGCTATCACGCGCCGTTTTGCCGGTCGGTCTTTCTGGGCCAGCCGCCCGACCACCTGTTGCGGGCCGAGGCCGCACTGGTCGAAGGGCTTGAGGCCGGGCTGGACGCCGCCCGCGCGGGAAATCAGGCGCGCGACATCGCGCTGGCGTTGGCCGCCCCGCTGGAACGTGCAGGCATCGAGCGCGGCGCGCGCTGCGGCTATCCGGTGGGCCTCAGCTATCCGCCGGACTGGGGTGAGCGGACGATCTCCCTGCGCCCCGAGGATGAGACGGTTCTGGAACCCGGCATGACGTTCCACTTCATGCCCGGCCTTTGGATGAACGATTGGGGCCTTGAAATCACTGAGACCATCCTGATCACCGATTCCGGCCGTGCAGAATGTCTGTGTAACCGGCCCCGCAAACTGTTCGTCAAACCATGACCCTGACCAGAACCACCGAAATCCTCGCCGATCTGATCGGTTTTGAAACTGTATCTGCGGACAGCAATCTTGAGGCCATCCGATACCTGACCGACCACCTTCAGGCCTTGGGTGCGCGCTGTATCGAAACGCGCGATGAAACCGGCAAAAAGGCCAATGTCTTTGCCACCCTCGGCCCCGACATGCCCGGCGGCATCCTGCTATCCGGCCATACGGATGTGGTGCCGGTGGCCGATCAGGACTGGACCTCGAACCCCTTCGAGATGGTCGAGCGTGATGGCCGCCTGTATGGACGCGGCACCTGCGACATGAAGGGGTTTATCGCGGCGTCTCTGGCCTTTGCCGAAGGGTTAGACGCCGGCAAACTGACCCAACCGCTGCATTTCGCGTTTACCTATGACGAGGAAACCGGCTGTCTGGGCGCGCAGAATTTGGTCAATGACCTGTCCGAACGCGGCATCGTGCCCGACATTGCCATCATCGGTGAACCGACCGAAATGCGGGTGATCGAAGGCCACAAAGGGTGCTTTGAGTACACCACGCGTTTTACCGGGCTGGAGGGTCACAGCTCGGCCCCGGATGACGGCGTGAACGCTGCCGAATACGCCGCGCGCTATGTGGGTAAGCTGTTGGAATTGCGTCACGTTCTGAAATCCCGCGCCCCTGCGGGCAGCCTGTTCGAACCCCCGTGGACGACGATCAATGTCGGGTTCTTCAACGGCGGCGTGGCCCATAACGTGATCGCCAGCAAAGCCGAGATCGGTTGGGAAATGCGCCCGGTGCAGGCCAGCGACGCCGACCTCGTCAACCAGACGCTCAGCGATTTCGTGACCCACACGCTGCTGCCCGAGATGCAGGCAGTCCACCCCGACGCCAGCATCACCCAGGACGTGGTGGCCGAGGTGCAAGGATTGGAGCCGATGGAGGACAACGCCGCTCGCACACTGGTGGCCGAGCTGACCGGCGCCAATGGCACCGGCACGGTCGCCTTCGCCACCGAGGCCGGTCTGTTCCAGCAGCTTGGTGTGCATGCGATCGTCTGCGGCCCGGGTTCGATCACACAGGCGCACAAGGCCGACGAATATGTCGAGGTTGAGCAGCTGGACCTGTGTTGCCGAATGCTCGACCGATTGGGTCGCCGCCTGACCGCCTAGCCCGTGCCGTGCGTCCGATCATAGGCGGAGCGCGGCGGCTGAACATGGGCCGCGCGGGCATCCTCGCCGGGGTCATAGACCTCCATCAGCAGCGGATAGCAGGCGGCCACGTCCGAGGAATGCTCGGATGAACAATCGCCGCCGGGACAGGCCGACAGGCCCACGATCAGGTCAATCTCGGCGTAGAATTCCAAATAGTCGCCGGGGCGCACCGGGCTGGCCTTCATGAAATACTGCCCCGTATCGCGGGTAAAGCCGGTACACATGAAGACATTCAGCACGTCATGCACATGCATCTCAGCCTCGTGCAGCGACAAATCGCAATGATCGGCCAAGGCGCGGGTCAGGTTCGAATGGCAGCAATAGTGATAGTCATCGCCGGACAACAGCCGCCCCGTATAGGGATCACAGCGCGTCCCGATCACATCATGGACCGAGCCTCCATAGGCATCGAACCCGTACCAATCCAGCGTGTCCCCCACGATGGTTGCCATCGGGCGCATGTTGGGAAAGCTGGACCACATACGGTCGCCGGTGGACAAATGCGTACCGTGCAAAGCGCGCGTTTTGCCGGAATAGAACCGCTCGGTCAGGTCGTGCTTGTTCCACATGTTCAGGTCGCCAACCTGCGGGCCATCCACCGACACCACGCGTAAAAAGGCCCCAGCGGGCACCTCGATACAGGCCGCATCGCGCGGAGCCGCTGTAGCCTCAGCCGTTTTGATTGCGCTTTGCCGCAGGGTGTTCAGCCCGGCGATATCGGGTTGGGGCAGCGTATCCGGCGGATAGCAGACGAGCGGAGGAATGTCCTTACGCGCCCCCGCATCTGCGGGGGCTGGGAAGTGGGGTGTCTTCAGTTTCATGCGCGCTCTCCCTGTGTTGCCACAGGTTTAGCGCATCACAAACGGGTTCGCCATCGGCTCTTGCGCGGTGCTGATCCACGTGGTTTTGGTGCGGGTGTAATCCAGGATCGCCTCAACCCCGGCCTCGCGCCCGTAACCTGACTGATTGAACCCGCCAAAGGGCGCAATCGGGGAAATTGCGCGGTACGTGTTCACCCAGCAAATCCCCGCGCGGATGCGTTTCGACACCCGATGCGCGCGCGCAAGGTTCTGCGTGAAGACGCCGGACCCCAGACCGTAAGGCGTGGAATTGGCCAGCGCGATGGCCTCTTCTTCGGTCTCGAACGGCAGCAGAGACATGACCGGGCCGAACATCTCGACCTTCAGCGTCTCGGTTTCGGGCGAAGTACATTCGACCAGCGTGGGCGTCATGTAGTTGCCCGGTCGATCTGCGGGCGCGCCGCCAAAGCGGATTTTCGCCCCCTGCCCCTGAGCGGCGGCCAGAGTCGCCTCGATCTTGCTGACCTGCGCAGCGGTGCACAGCGGGCCGACATGTGTGTCGGGCTGCAGCGGATCGCCCAGCCGAATGGCGCTGGCCTTTTGTGAAATCCTCTCAATCAGCGGCTCAAGGATCGAGTGATGCACCAATCCCCGCGTCCCCGCCACACAGCTTTGACCCGAGGCCCCGAAATTCCCGGCGATCAGCCCGTTTGCGGCCCCGTCCAGATCGGCGTCGTCAAACACAAGGATGGGAGATTTCCCGCCCAGCTCCAGCGAAGTCACCGCGAAATTCTCGGCCGAGTTGCGCACCACGTGGCGTGCAGTCTCGGGCCCTCCGGTAAAGGCGATGCGGTCCACATCCGCGTGGCGGGTCAGCGGGATCGCGCAGTTCTGGGCGTCGCCGGTGATGACCGAAACAACGCCGGGCGGGAACCCGGCCTGTTCGATCAGCCGCGCGAATTCCAACATTGGCGCGGGGGCGATTTCCGAGGCTTTCAGCACCACCGAACACCCCGCCGCAAGCGCCGGGCCCAGCTTGGTGGCCGTCAGGAACATCTGCGCATTCCACGGCACGATGGCGGCGACAACACCGATTGGCTCGCGCGTGGTAAAGACGTGCATATCCGGCTTGTCGATGGGCAAAACGGTGCCTTCGACCTTGTCCGCTAGCCCCGCGAAATAGCGGTAATAGTCGGCCACATAGCCCGTCTGCATCGCCGTTTCCGCCAGCAGCTTGCCGCTGTCGGTGGTCTCCAGCTCGCCCAATTTCTGCGCGTTTTCGGCCACCAGATCGGCCAGCCGGTACAGCAGCTTACCGCGCGCCGTCGCCGTCATGTCGCGCCATGCAGGGTCGTCCAACACGCGCTTGGCCGCAGCCACGGCGCGGTTCACGTCATCGGGCGCGGCGCAGGCGAATGTCGCCCAGCCCTGCCCGGTGGCCGGGTTTTCCGAGGTCATGACCTGCGCATCCGCGCCCTCGGACCATGCGCCGTCAATGAAAAGCTGAAAATGTGGAAGGTGTCCCATGGTGTTCCTCACTGAAAGGCTGGCATGACTTCGTCGATGAACCGCGCCAACGAGGCACGCTTGCGGTCATTGGTCATGCCGCTGTCGACCCAGAACGAAAACTCATCATAGCCCATATCCTCGTACCGTTTGATCCGGTCGATCACCTGCTGCGTTGTGCCGACGGTCAGGTCCTGACCCAGTTTCTCGGTCGTATACATCGGGTTGGCGTCCATCTCCTGATCCGAGATCGGTTCGATCAGCCCCTGCTGCACGGGTCGTTTGTTCAGGAACCATGCGCCGAAGTAATTGTAATAACGCCGCAATTCCCGCACACCCTGCGCCACGTCATCCTGATCCGCACCGACGTAAGTGTGATGCAACAGCATGATCTTGGGGCGTGGGCCGGAATAGCTTTCGCAGGCGGCATTGAAGCGACTCATCAGCGTCTCGATCTCTTCCATACCCTGCCACAGCGGCGTGACCTGAATGTTGAACCCGTTATGTACGCCGAATTCGTGGCTGTTGGGATCGCGCGCTGCGATCCAGATCGGAGGGCCATCTTCCTGATACGGCTTTGGGGCCGAGGTGGCCGCCGGAAATGAATAGAACTCGCCCTCATGCGCACAATCCCCGCGCCAGATTTGTGGCACCAGAGGGGTGCATTCGCGCATGCGCTGCCCGGCCTCCCACGCATCCATGCCCGGCATCAGACGTTCGTATTCATAAGAATAGGCCCCGCGCGCGATCCCCAGCTCGATCCGGCCCTTGGTCATCTGGTCCGCCGCCGCAGCCTCACCCGCCAGCTTGATCGGATGCCAGAAGGGCGCGATCACCGTACCGGTGCCCAGGCGCACATTCTTGGTCTGATGCGCCAGATCGACCAGAGACAGAAACGGATTCGGCGCGATGGTGAATTCCATCCCGTGATGTTCACCCGTCCAGACCGCGCGCATGCCCCCATCATCAGCCATTTTCACAAGGCTCACGAACTCATCATACAACACGTCATGGGGCTGATCGGGTGTCAGACGTTCCATATGGGCAAAGAGGGAAAACTCCATCAACCGGCTCCTTTGTCGAAACTGTGCAGCTCACCCCGGTCGGCATCGCCAAGGTAGAGCGAAAAATTCCCTTCGCGCGCTTCCAGCGCAAAGCGTGTCATCATATGGCCCACCGACGGGGTGGCATAGGTCAGCTTGGGCAGGTGTTCGATGGCGATCCATTCGGTCCCATCGGGGGCCGCTGTCCCGGCGGATGAGGCCAGAAAGAACGTGTAATGCAGCTTGGTCGTCGCGTCGTTGAACGAGGAATAGACCTGTTCCAGCTGTGCTTCGATGCCCCGGTCCGCCAGACCCTGTGCCAGCCGCAGACGCTGCCCGCCGGGCGCGGCACCGGCGATGTGGAAAGGGCTGTGCGTGGTTCCCAGCCGCTCCATCAACACCGCGTCACCGGCCCGGATGATCGCGCCGCAGATGGTGGGCTGATCGCTGTCCATCTCCTGTTCCAGCCCGAGGCTGAAATACGAGCCGCCCACATAACCCAGCCCCCGGCCCCCGGCATGCGAGAAATCCGTGACCTGCCCGATCAGCACCGTATGATCGCCCGCCGGGATCGCCTGATGGGTGGAGCAACAGAACTGCGCCAGCGCGCCGTCGATCAGCGGCAGATCATGGGCCCCTGTGCTGTGGGCCACTTTGGCGAAACGGTCGCCTTTATAGCTGGCGAACGTGTTCGAGACGTCCTGCTGCCCCTCAGCCAGAATGTTGACGGCAAAGTGGCTGCAGCCCGCAAACACCTCATAACTCGACAGGAATTTGCCCGGACAGACCAGCAACAAAGGTGGATCCAACGACACGGACGAGAACGAATTGGCCGTGAACCCGACGGGCTGGCCTATTGCATCGCGCGCCGTAATCACGGTCACACCGGTCATGAAACTACCGAAAGCGTCGCGCAGCGCGCGGGGATCAAGCGTCATTTCAGGCACTCCTTAACAAACGACACCAGAGTCGCGTTGACCTGTTGGGCATGTGTCATCGGCATCATGTGGGCCGCGTTCGGGATGATCCCGGCCCGCCCGTTCGGGGCAAGCGCCGCCATGTCTTGCGACATGCGCGGGGTCGAGTTCGGCTCATCCTCGCCGGTCAGAAACAGTGCTGGACAGGGGATCGCAGCCAACTGCTCAGCAGTCGGGCCGTTGCTTTCGGCGAAGACGGTATAGGCAGCCTTGTAGGCGCGTGGATCGACCTTTCGCAGCCAGCTATCGCAAGCGTCCCGCTCCGGGGATGCCCTGTCATCGAACCAGCGCTGCAACGTGGTCGAGGGGTTATTCGCCCGCTCGGCATCCAGCGCGTGCGCCCGCGCCAGAACTGCATTCCGGGCCTCGTCCGAGCGCTGGAAAATGGCGTTCAGCGCGGCCACGCCCATGACCGTTCCACCCTCTGCCGCAATCCGGGTTGCGATCAGCGCGCCCATCGAATGCCCGATCAAAACCGCCGGTTGGTCAATCAGCGCCGCCACGGGTGCGGCATAGCTCTCCAGCCCCTCGACCGGGTGAAACGCAGATGCCCCATGCCCCGGCATGTCCGGGCACAGCACCCGGAACCCCGCCGCGACCAGAGCGTCAATCTGCGCGCCCCACGCCTCGGCCCGCAGGCCAACACCGTGCAGCAAAACGACCAGCGGCCCCTCGCCCGCGTCAATCGCGGCGAGGCCGCCGACCTCAGACCGAGGCCGGGTTGTCCACGTCATGTCCCAGATCCTTCAGGTCTTGGTAGCGGTCTCCGATCCGATGATGCGGACGCCCTGTGGTCGCCCCGCCCAGCACCACCACAACCTCATCCGCGCGCGGCGCATCGGGGATGGAGAATTGCAGCGTCAAGTAATGCGACCGGCGACCCGCATCGTTTTTGTCCATCATCGGCACCATGATCGGCGTATTCGCCGGGCCGCGAGTGTTGGTGAAAGACAGGTAGGATTTGGCCCCCACCGCCTGCCGGTAGAAATTGCCGAAATGCAGCGTGTGGATCAGTCCCGAGGCGTGTTCGACCTCACCATCCAAACCCACTACGGCCGCCTTGCCATAGGCTTCGATCACCTCGCCGCTACCGGCCAGCGCCACCATCCGGTCGGTCATCATCTCGCCCAGCACCGGACCATAGACCAGAATTTCGGGGCGCAGGTCTTCGACATACCGCCCGGCCCAGGGATTTTTGATCACGGCGGCCACGGCGAACATGCGCCACGGGCGGTCCGCCGGGCGGAAACCTTCGATCAGAACCTCTTCGTCATACGTCACAATTTTGCGGATTTCTGGCTGCACGGTGTCCTCCTGCGTGTTGCGCGGAATATCCACGGCAGAGTCATGTTTTGACAAACGAAAGAAGTTCAGCCTTAGGTATTACCATCACTACTAGGTAAGTTACTGATGGCCAAAACACTGCCCCCGCTGACATGGTTCAGATCCTTCGAGGCCGCCGCACGGCGGCTGAGTTCTACCGCCGCCGCGGATGAGATCGGGCTGACCCAATCCGCCGTCAGCCAGCAGATCCGTGCGTTGGAAACGCGGCTGGGTGTGGTTCTGTTCCACCGCCACGCGCGGGGCCTATCCCTGACGGATGAAGGGCGCAAACTGTTGCCTCAGGTCGAGGCCGCGCTTGAGATGTTGGAAACCGCCGCCTCTCCTTATCTGACCGAGGAGAAGGCGCGACACATCACAGTTGCTGCTTCGATCAGTATCATCGAATGGGTGATCGCCCCCGCCCTGCCCGCGTTTCAGGCCCAGCATCCTGAAACCTCGGTGCGGTTTGTCAGTACGATCTGGCCCGATGAATACGCCGCCGCGCGCGCCGATGTGGAAATTCGGTTTGGATCGGCGAAACAAGTGGGCAAGGACGCAGTGGCCCTGCAACCCAATCGACTTGTGCCGGTGAAATCCCCAGCGCTTGAGGGCGAGGCCCTGCCGCTGATTGAATCCGTGGGAACCTCGGACAGCTGGACCACATGGGCCGAGGCCACGGGCCAAACCATGGGCACTCCGACGTATTTCGTGGATTCCTATGGGCTGGCGCTGCAGATGGCGGCATCGGGCAACGGGGTCGCTCTGGTCAACCAACTGATCGCCGCGCACGCCCTGCGGTCCGGCCAGGTGATGCTGGCATCGGATCACTCGGCCCCTGCGACCGAAGGGTACTTTCTGGCCGTCCAACGCCGGTCAACCGAGATAGACGCCTTTACCGGATGGTTTTCAGACCTGTTGAGGGTCTGATTCAGACATGTCGATGTCGCATCTGAGGATATCAAACTGCACCAAAATAGTGAACTCTGGCAAAAAAGGTCCGATTCATGCGATATTCCGGCTTTCGAGTCATCAAAGAGGCACTGACCGGCCACAAGGGCTGGAAACCGGTTTGGCGCGAGCCTGAGCCAAAACCCCATTACGACGTCATCATAATTGGCGGCGGCGGCCACGGGCTGGCCACGGCGCATTACCTGTCCAAGGTCTACGGCCAGCGCAACGTGGCCGTGGTCGAGAAAGGCTGGATTGGGGGCGGCAATGTGGGGCGCAATACGACGATTGTACGCTCGAACTATATGCTGGACGGGAATGAGCCCTTCTACGAATTCTCGCTGAAACTGTGGGAGGGGTTGGAGCAGGACGTCAACTACAACGCCATGATGAGCCAGCGCGGGATCATCAACCTGTTCCACACGGACGGCCAGCGCGACGCCTATACGCGGCGCGGCAATGCGATGATCCTGAACGGTGCCGATGCGGAACTGCTGGACGCCGATCAGGTCCGGGCCGAGCATCCCTATCTGAATTTCGACGACGCCCGCTTTCCCATCAAAGGCGGTCTGGTCCAGCGCCGCGCGGGCACGGCCCGCCATGACGCGGTGGCCTGGGGCTATGCGCGCTCGGCGGATTTGCACGGGGTGGACATTATCCAGAATTGCGAGGTCACAGGCCTGCGGATCGAAAATGGCGCCTGCTTGGGCGTCGAAACCTCAAAAGGCTTTATCGGAGCCAGCAAAGTGGGCTGTGCAGTCGCTGGAAACTCGGGCCGCGTGATGGGCATGGCCGGGATGCGTTTGCCAATTGAAAGCCATGTGTTGCAGGCGTTTGTGTCCGAGGGGCTGAAGCCTGTCCTGCCCAGCGTCATCACCTTTGGTGCGGGCCATTTCTATGTCAGCCAATCCGACAAGGGCGGGCTGGTTTTTGGCGGCGATATCGACGGCTATAACACCTATGCCCAACGCGGCAACCTGCCCGTAGTCGAGGATGTTTGCGAGGGCGGCATGGCCCTGATGCCCATGATCGGCCGCGCGCGCCTGTTGCGGATGTGGGGCGGTGTGATGGACATGTCGATGGACGGCTCACCCATCATCGACCGCACCCCGGTTCAGGGGCTCTATTTCAACGGCGGCTGGTGCTACGGCGGGTTCAAGGCCACACCTGCCTCGGGCTATTGCTTTGCGCATCTGCTGGCAAAAGACGAACCGCACCCCGTTGCCACCGCCTATCGTCTGGACCGGTTCCGCACTGGCCGCATGATCGACGAAAAAGGCGCGGGCAATCAGCCCAACCTGCATTAGAGGGAACCTAGGGACATGATCATCAATCACCCTCTGCTTGGGCCCCGCGATGCCTCAGAGTTCACCTATCTGGGCGATGCATCCCTGATCGACCGGCCCGACGGTATGGCCGAGAATGCGGCTGATGCGTTTTATGACTATGCCTATCTGCGCGACAATCCCGCCGGTGAACACCGCGAGCTGTGGTATCACGAGGCCGGGGACCGGTCTTGGCTGGTTGTCACCCGCAACACCTTGACCCACAAGATTTCAAAGGTGGAACTGGCCCGCGATGTGGCCCGCGCGCGGGGACGTTCGAAATGACGCAAGCAAACCGGCTGAACGGCGGGCAGATCGACCGCAACACAACCCTCAACTTCCGGTTTGACGGGCGCAGTTATACCGCGCATCCCGGAGACACGCTGGCCTCGGCGCTGCTGGCCAACAATGTGCGGTTGATCGGGCGGTCGTTCAAATACCACCGCCCGCGCGGGTTGATGACGGCGGGGTCCGAGGAGCCCAACGGAATCGTAGAACTGCGCAGCGGAGCGCACAAGGAACCCAACACCCGCGCCACGACGATCGAGATGTTCGACGGCTTGCAGGCAAACTCGCAAAACCGCTGGCCAGGTTTGCGGTTCGATGCTTTGGCGGTGAATGACCTGTTCTCGAACTTCCTGTCGGCGGGGTTCTACTACAAAACCTTCATGTGGCCCGCCGCGTTTTGGGAGAGACTGTACGAGCCGATCATCCGCCGCGCCGCCGGTCTAGGCTCACTGTCAATGGAGGCCGACCCGGATGAATACGACAAAGGGTTTCGTCACTGTGATCTGCTGATCATCGGCGCCGGGCCTGCGGGGCTGATGGCAGCGCTGACCGCCGGACGCGCGGGCGCGGATGTCATTCTGGCGGATGAGGATTTCACGCTGGGCGGACGTCTGAACAGCGAGACCTTCTCGGTCGGCGACCACAGCGCGCCCGACTGGGCGGCACAGGCTGTGGCTGAGCTTTCCGCCATGCCGAATGTCCGGCTGATGCCGCGCACCACGGTGATCGGAGCCTTCGACCACGGCATCTATGGGGCCGTCGAGCGAACCGGCGATCACCTGCCCGCGCTGCCCGCAGGCAAACCGCGCCAGATCCTGTGGCGGATCTACAGCCAAAAGGCGCTGCTGTGTGCCGGGGCGACCGAGCGGCCAATTGCGTTTGAAAACAATGACCGGCCCGGCATCATGACGGCCAGCGCGCTGCGGACCTATGCCAACCGCTTTGCGGTGACAGCTTCGCCTCGGGTTGCGATCTTTACCAACAATGATGACGGCCACCGCACGGCCTCGGACCTGCACGTCAAAGGCGTCAAGATCGCCGCCGTGGTGGATGTGCGCGACGATGCCCCCCTCAGTTATGATTATGAAGTGCTCAAGGGCGCGCAGGTCGTAAACACCAAGGGCCGTCTGGGCCTGAGCTTTGTCGAGGTCGCCTTGCCGGATGGCTCGATCCGCACGCTGGATTGCGGCGCACTGGGCGTGTCGGGCGGCTGGAACCCGAATGTTCATCTGACTTGCCACCAACGCGGGCGGCCTGTTTGGAATGACGCCCTTGCTGCTTTCGTTCCGGGTGAAAACCTACCGGTCGGCATGTCCGTCGCGGGTTCAGCCAAAGGCGTGATGTCGACCCATGGTGCGCTGCGCTCGGGTGCCGAAGCGGCCGCCACCGCGCTGGACCTGACCACTCTGCCCGACCTGCCCGAGGCCGAGGACGCGCCGATCGCGCAAAAACCGTTCTGGTATGTGCAGGGCTGCAAACGCGCCTGGGTCGATCAGCAGAACGACGTGACCGTCAAGGATGTGAAGCTCAGCTATCAGGAAGGCTTCCGCTCGGTCGAGCATCTGAAACGCTACACCACGCTGGGCATGGCCACCGATCAGGGGAAGACCTCGAACATCACGGGCCTTGCGATTATGGCCGAGGTCGCGGGCAAGTCGATCCCCGAGACCGGCACCACAATTTTCCGCCCGCCCTATACGCCCGTGCCCATCGGTGCCTTCGCGGGCCGAATGACGGGCAAAGAGTTCCACCCGACCCGCCTGACGCCCTCGCACCATTGGGCCAAGGAACGCGGCGCGGTGTTTGTCGAGGCCGGGAACTGGCTGCGCGCGCAGTGGTTCCCCCTGCCCGGCGAAACCCATTGGCGCGAGTCCGTCGACCGTGAGGTACGCCAGACCCGCGCTTCGGTCGGGGTGTGCGACTGCACCACGCTGGGCAAGATCGACGTGCAGGGCACGGATGCCGCCGCGTTCCTCAACCGCGTTTACGCCAACGGCTTTGCCAAGCTGGCGGTCGGCAAAACCCGCTATGGGCTGATGCTGCGCGAGGATGGCATGGTCATGGATGATGGCACCGCCGCGCGGCTGGCCGAAGATCATTTCGTCGTCACCACCACAACCGCAAATGCCGTAAGTGTTTATCGGCACATGGAATTCGTGCGTCAGTGCCTTTACCCGGACATGGATGTGCAGTTGATCTCAACCACCGATGGCTGGGCGCAATACGCGGTGGCTGGGCCCAATTCCCGCAAGTTGCTGCAAAAGATCGTGGACCCGGAATTCGATATCTCGAACGAGGCGTTTCCCTTCATGGCCTGCGGCACCATCACCGTCTGTGGTGGATTACGGGCGCGGCTGTTCCGTATCTCGTTCTCGGGCGAATTGGCGTTCGAGATCGCCGTCCCGTCGCGCTATGGCGATGCGCTGATGCGACGGTTGATGAGTGAGGGCAAAGAGTTCGACGTCACCCCCTATGGTACCGAAGCGCTGAGCGTGATGCGCATCGAAAAAGGCCACCCGGTCGGCAATGAGTTGAACGGCACCACCACGGCGCTGAATCTTGGTCTGGGCAAGATGGTATCAAAGAAGAAAGACAGCATTGGATCGGTTCTCTCCGAACGCGAGGCCCTGACCGCGCACGATGCGCTGAAACTGGTCGGGCTGAGACCGGTCAACCCCGAGGACAAGATCACCGCTGGCGGCCACTTGATGAACACGGATGGCCCGGTCGATGCGGCGCATGATCAGGGTTATGTGACCTCGGCGGCCTATTCGCCCAATCTGAACAGCAATATCGGGCTGGGCCTGCTGAAACGCGGCGATGCGCGGATGGGTGAGAAGATGCGCCTTGTTTCGCCACTTACCGACCTAACGGTCGAGGTCGAAATTGTCTCGGCCCATTTCATTGACCCCGAAGGAGAACGTCTGCGTGCATGATCTTGTAGCAATAACCGCCCTCGGCGGGGCCGCGCCGCGCGTAGACACGGTCGGGCCGGTCACATGTACCGAGGTGCCCGACGTGGCGCTGGCCTCAGTCGCGGCTCGGTTGGGACAGGAAGCCAAGGCACGCACAGCGTTGGCCCAAGTGATCGGCGCACCTGTACCCGACAACCAGCGCATAGCAGGTGGCGAGAAAACCGCCTTTTGGTCCGGCCCCGATCAATGGATGGTCGAGGCCCCCTATGAAGGCCACCAAGACCTTGCGGATCAGGTCAAGGCAACCGTCGGGAATACAGCATCCGTCACCGAACAGACCGACGCCTGGGTACGGTTCGACCTGCGCGGTGATGGCATTCCGTCAGTGTTAGAATTGCTAAGCCAGCTGGACCTGCGCCGCCTGTCCTCCGGCACCGCAGCACGCTGTTCGATCCACCATGTCGGGTGTTACCTTTTGTGCCGCGATGCAGATCATTACAGCATATACGGCCCACGATCCTCGGCCGGGTCGCTACATCACGCTGTGCTGACCTCGATGCGATCGGTCTACTAAACTGATGGCAGTGGCGCATTGCCCTCGACCCGGAACCGGTTGATCCGGCGGCGATCCTCGGCCGGGCTGAGTCCGAATGCAGCCCGGTAATGGGTCACCAAAGGCGCGGCGGAACTATAGCCGACAGATGCGGCGATCTCGGGGATCGGATCCGCTGTGTACATCACCATCTGCCGCGCGGCCTTCATACGCATGGCCCTGTAGTAGTGACTGGGGCTTTTACCAGTTGCCCGTTTGAAGGCACGTTCAATCTGGCGCGGCGTGACGCCTATTTCCCGTGCGACGTCGGCGATCGAGACTGGTTCGCTCATATCCTGTCCAAACAGCGCAACGCAGCGCGCGACAAGCGGCGGAAGACTGTCGCCCGTTTCCGGTTGTGTGGCACTGGGCACCTGTTGGCGCACCCCGGCTCCACGCATCATGGGGTGCTGAAACCAACAGGCAACCTCATGCGCGATTTCCGCTCCAAGACGATCCTGAATCAGATGCAATGCCAGATCAAACCCTGCTGCGGCCCCGGCGGCGGTGTAGCGCGTTGCGGTTCTGACGATGACTTCACTCCGGGCATCAAAATCGGGAAACTCGGCCTCGAACGCCGCTTCATAGCACCAATGGACCGAGACCGGTTGCCCTTGCATCGTGCCCGAGCGGACAAGCGGGAACACACCACCGCTGATCCCACCCAGAATTGTTCCGTGTCGCCCAAGGCTGCGCAAAGCAGCATTTCCCGCGCTGGCGTTTTCAAACCTCGAGGTCGGGCTACTAAGAAGGAACAGAATGTCGACTTCACCGTGATCCAGCAAGCCGCGCATTGCGTCAAATCCCACCTCGGCGCTAGAACGTACCTTTTGTCCGCGCTCGGACAGTAAAGTCCAACAAAAGGTCTCCTGCCCTGCGATCTCGTTGGCGGCACGCAAAGGTTCGATAACCGAAGTCAGGCAAGCCATCGGAAAGCCATCAAACAGCAGAAAACCAATCTCGATTCTGTCATCTCTGCACATTGAATTATCCTGGCCACAAGTCCGCATCCGTGAACAGATTCTTCACGAACGGAAACAACCCTGACGAACTACGGGCGCAGCATGCCAAGCATCCTCTCACGTCGACGTTGTATCGACTTGCGAAAGGCTAAATCACTGACCAGAGCCAGCGGAAGCAGAACCCTCTCACCGACGCCGTCGATGACAGTCAACTTTCCGCCACGCTCTTGAGCGCGCACTACATTTTCATGGCTCATGTCTCCGACGATGATCCGTCCGCGCTCCAGATCGTCCATTAACTCGGCGAAATCATCGTGCAAACGCTTCAGAGCAACGGGATCGTCTTTGACCAACAGCCACTCGCTGTAAACCGTCGGCGCCAGTCCGCCATCGGGACCTGTCAGTTTTTCTACGGCCATGGCTGGCCCCAATGAGGTTGGTGCGTAACCCATAAACAGCGCAAGGCGCTCAATTTCTGGACACCCCCTGTGCAGCGCGGCGAGGTACTCGTTAGCCTCGCGGTTCCATTGGCGTAAAATGCCGTATCGTCTTTCGGCATAGCGCTGGACAGCGTGATTTCTGACAGGAATGTCCGCTCTGACCTTTAGCAGCGCGTCGTCGTGATCCGGGTGTTCGAAAATCAGGTAGTTGCGACTTTCTCGCAAAGGCTTACGCCCACTGAGATCAATCATTTAGTGTTGCCCTATGATAGAAGACGACGGTCGCGTCATTCGGAATAAAGTGTCAAACCGGAATTGGCTTAATAAAACCTTCTTAGAATTGTTACAAATGACTTTTGCCCAAACCAAATGAAAAACGCCCCGTCGGGAAAGACAGGGCGTAGTTAGTTCATATCGTCCCGTTACGGCCCGACCGGAGGCGGAGGCAACAGAATGAAAGTGACATCACCGCGGCTTTCAACTACCGGAACATGTGTCCAATCCATAGGGTCGAAAGGAGGCATTTCCTTTTTGCAATCTTCAGGTTGTTTATGACAGATGAAAACCTCGGCCCCGGTTAGATAAGCCAGGCGCAGCTGCAGCCCACGCGAAAACTGGATTCCAGCCGAACGCGCGCCGTTCAAACCAAGAAATTCACCATAAATATGGATCGCGCTCGTGCCTTCAGGAATGGACGCCGCCAAATCGCGGGTGGTTTTTTGCCATTCCGGAATTTGAAAGTAAGTCGCGCGTCCAAATAGGATCAACTTGATCAACAGCACGTACATTATTGTAATCCGCGCGACACTCGCCCACCTGCCTGGTGTTTTGGCCATGTGCAAGGTTGCCGTGGTAAAGGTAAATCCGATGAGGATCCAAATCCAGCCATAGGCACGCACAGGCACCAACACGCCGGACATCAGTGACTTGGCGAACAAAGGTGCAAGACCGGCCAGCGCTGCGGCCAAAACGGCTATGGCAGTGAACCGTTGCCAACGAAACAAGCAAACCCATGCCCCACCGAAAAACAGCAACAGCACAGCTCCGGTTCCTGCAGTCCCACCCCCGAATTGGCGGACGGTCATCATTAGAAACCGTTTCAGCTTGCCCAGGTTTACTATCAGGTCATCCAGCGTTTTGGCTTCTGTCGGGGCCCGCCACTCGGCTATGGGGATACCGAAAACGCCGTGGTAGAGATAATTGAGCGAGTAAACCGACACGACCGCCAGCACGAGACTGACAAAGAAGACAAACAACGTGGTGACCATGCTTTTGTAAGTCTGTGGCGCTTTGTGCGACAATAACAGCAGCGTCAGCAACAGAAACGGATAGGTCGTATAGGCCATGAAGGACAGTGGCACTGCGATCAACATCAGGGCCAGCGCGATGCGATGGGGCAAAAACACCACCGCAAGCGCAAAAAACGCAATAACCCATGCCCCAGGCAACAACGTGTTGAACCAAAAGCTGATCAAAAATGTCGGGATCGATAGCACCACGAACAAGGTAAAGTAGCCGCGGTACCAACCCGGAGCATCCCGGCCAAAAACGATCAAGGCTGTCGATGCCGCAAAAATGGCACAGGCGATAAGGTAAAGTGCAAAACTGACGGGCGCAGGCCAAAGATAAGGGCGAAACTGCCACCAGTAATTCAACCAGCGCCCTTCATCCAGCGCTTTTCTATACGCCATTTCTTTGGTTCCCAGCAAAGCCGGGAAGTCATCATGCCGAACCAGCGGATCGAACAGTAAGGGCGCGTAAACCAGAACAAGCGCCGCCAGTCCCAGCAACGAAAACCGGATGACATCGCCTCCCAAAGACTGTGTACTCATCATTTACTCCGGTGAGCGCGGGCGATGACCGAGGCGCGAGCCTGCGCGATCGAGGTAACGGTTTTTTGCGGCAATTGGCGAACGATAATCTTGCGCAGGTTCCATCCGAAGCTGCCGACCTCTTTCAGAGCACCTGCCGCGACTTTAGTGCTCAACACCTCGGTCGGCAGAGTTTCGGCTCCTGCGTCACTGGCATAAAGAACGCTGTTGTAGCGATACCAAGGCTCAATCGAGCTGTCTTTGAACAGAACGGGGCGCAAGCAGTCATAGGCAGTGTAACCACGCTCGGCAAACAGGCCCTGCCAGAATGCCAAAGGCTGCTCGTTGACGTGGAACTCTCCTCCTTGCCCGGGCACTGCCGCCGAAAAAAGTACGAGATCGCTGTGGGTTGTCAGGCTTTGCACAAGGCTGGCGGACGCCGCATTGGGAAGGTGCTCTCCGACTTCAAGCGATTGCGCCAAACCAAACTTCCGACCCAAGTCAACGGGTTTGCTCAGGTCTTCAGCAAAAAAAGACTCGGGCGCGATAGCCAACCGATCCCGGTCAACATAGTCACCATCGACCCCGGCAACATCCGGGCAACCGGCAGCTGCCCATTCGGACAACCATACACCTCGTCCACATCCGAAATCCACAACGCTTTCTGGTTTAACCCAGGCGCGCAGGCACTTAATCAACCGAACAGCCGACTGCCTTGCGCCGCGGTCGATATAGTCGAAGAACTCGTTGGAATAGATATGTGACATCTCAACTCTCTAAATTGAATTCTCTTCGCGATAGACCCACAGCCGCAGGATCACGAAATTGATGACAGGTAGAACGACAACCACCACCCCAGCCGTTGCAAGCTCGGACATGTTCAGTCTGGGGCCAAGAACCGATGTCAGAACCGAAGACACGATCAATCCGATGCCAATCATGCACAAAAATCGACCAAACTGAGCTGGAACGGCCAGCTTCTTTTCAAAGGTCCAGCTGGTTTGGCCGACATACTGGATAAGGATGGCCGACCCAAACGCCAGAAAGTTTGCAACCCAAGACGATCCGAACAACCTGAGCAACCCCAGATAGGCCAGGATATAGTAAACGGCCACACCCGTTCCCACGACCGCAAAGCGGACTATCCGGCGGCGTTCGCTCATGCTTGTTTGCTCATGGTTTCCGGCGTGTTCTCAACCACGCCGCCGACTTGTTCGTCGATGAAGAACAAGGGGCGCCCTTTGGCTTCGATGTAGAGCCGTCCGAGGTATTCGCCTATAATACCTAATGTCAGCAACTGGATACCCGAGAAGAAGCTGATCACCAGAACGGTCGAGGCCCAACCAGCGACGGTGCTGTAAAGGATCAGCGACCAGAACACATAAACCAGCATCAACGCCGCAACGATCAGGGTTAAGAACGCAAGGCGCGTGGCGATCTGTAGCGGTTTGATAGAAAAACTGGACAACGCATCAAAGGCCAGGCGGATCATTTTGGACATGGGGTATTTGGTCTCGCCAGCGACCCGTGGGTCACGCACATATTCGATACCAATCTGCCGGAACCCAGCCCAGGCGAACATCCCGCGTATGAAACGTGCACGTTCTGGCATATCCAGCACCGCGTCCAACACACGGCGGCTGACCAGTCGGAAATCACCTGTGTCATTCGGGATCGGGACATCCGACAACCGGTTGAGAATGCGATAGAACCCATGAGCGGTCAGCTTTTTGAACCAGCTTTCTCCTTTGCGCTCGCTGCGGCGGCCGTACACCACATCGTATCCGCGATCCATCATCGCCATCATGTCAGATAGCAATTCGGGCGGATCCTGCAGGTCCGCATCCAACATAAAGATGCGCTCACCCGTCGCGGCCATCAACCCGGCTGTCAAAGCCACCTGATGCCCCCTGTTCGTGGACAGTTTCAGACCACGCACTCGCGGATGCTTCTGGCTTTGTAAACAGATCCCATCCCAGGTGTCGTCGGTCGAACCATCGTCGACCAACAGGATCTCGGTGTCGCCGGACCATGCGTCTGTTGCTGCGATCAAGCGCTCTACCAGAGCTGGCAATGAGTCCTCTTCGTTCATACATGGAACGACTACAGACAGTAACATTTAACCTCCGAACGCGATCTGTCCTGCTCGATTTTGTGGCGAATATTTCGCTTCTGTTGGAACACGTCGCTTTGGTTTAGCTTCTTCGTATTGGGTCGGAACCCTTGATATCTTAACACCCGGGCGCCGCTAATCGGTAAGTTCCAGTTTTCAGACCGTAGTTACCAATGCGACACATTCAATCACCCGTGCAGACGGACTGCACGCAAAATATTCGCGCCGTTCTTGCCTGTACGATGTGGCAGCAATGAGCCCATCTTAAGACAAAGCGTTGTCTGATGATCCAAAACCGCAACTTGATTGCAGGTCTGCACAGTTTTTCCAACGAAAATCAAACCTTCGGCTGGTCATGACCCGCGTTTTTAGTATCAACTGTGGCTAACCAACGAGGGAGAGAAAAATGAAAAAGCTATTGTTGGCTGCATCAGCTGCATCGCTGCTAGCCACATCAGCATTCGCTGAGGTCAAGGTCGGGATGATCACTACCCTTTCGGGCGGCGGAGCCGGCCTGGGTCTTGACGTGCGCGACGGGTTCCTTCTGGCGATTGAACAGTCAGGACGTGACGACATCGAAGTCGTGATCGAGGACGACCAGCGCAAGCCCGACATTGCGGTGCAACTGTCAGACAAGATGATTCAATCAGAACGCGTCGACGTCATGACAGGCATTATTTGGTCGAACCTTGCCATGGCCGTCGTTCCAGCAGCGGTTAACCAGAACGTGTTCTATTTATCCCCCAACGCAGGCCCTTCGGCCTTGGCGGGAAAAGGATGCCATCAGAATTATTTCAACGTGGCATGGCAGAATGATAACCTGCACGAAGCGGCCGGAGCATACGCAAATGATGCTGGCTACAAGAAGTCTTTCATTCTGGCTCCGAATTACCCGGCGGGTACGGATGCACTGACCGGGTACAAACGTTTCTTCGATGGCGACCTGGCCGGAGAGATTTACACCCAGCTTGGTCAAACGGACTATGCCGCCGAGCTCGCCCAAATCCGCGCGAGTGACGCAGACAGTGTATTTTTCTTTCTGCCCGGCGGCATGGGGATTTCTTTTCTCAAGCAATATGCCGACAGCGGAATCGATCTGCCTGTCGTCGGCCCGGCCTTTAGCTTTGATCAGGGTATCTTGCAGGCAGTGGGTGATGCAGCCTTGGGTGTTGTGAACACCTCGCAATGGAACAAGGATATCGACAATCCGACCAACAAGGCTTTTGTCGATAGCTTCAAGGCCGAATACGGCCGCCTGCCGTCGCTTTACGCCAGCCAGGGTTTCGACACCGCGAACCTGCTTTTATCCGCATTGGAAAAAGCCGATCCGTCAGACGCAAGTGCTTTCCGCGAAGCCCTGCGAGCCGCTGAGTTCGACAGCACGCGCGGGGATTTTGCATTTGGTCCGAACCACCACCCGGTACAAACGATCTATGCGCGTGAAGTGATCAAGGAAGGTGATGTTTTTACCAACAAGATCATCGGCACCGCGCTTGAAGCTCATTCGGACGCCTACGCCGCCGAGTGCAAAATGTAAGAAACGACTGCTGCCCGCCGTCAACCAGACGGCAGGCAGACCACCGGAGTTCCCATGTCCTCGATCCTGATTGTCGAGCAGATCCTCAATGGTCTGCAATTTGGCGTCATGTTATTTCTGATGGCTGCGGGCCTGACACTTATCTTTGGCGTCATGGGGCTGATCAATCTTGCCCACGGCTCGCTTTACATGGTCGGGGCTTTCGCAGCAGCCGCTGTGGCCGGTGCCACGGGATCGTTCTTTCTGGGTCTAGTCGCGGCGCTCGCCTCAGCTGCGCTTGCCGGAGCGATAATTGAAATTGTTGTCATACGAAGGCTATACGATGCACCTCATCTGGATCAGGTTCTGGCTACCTTTGCCCTGATACTTATTTTTTCGGAGGGAACCCGCTGGTTTTTCGGGTCTTTCCCCTTGTTTTTAAATATCCCGCAAGCTCTTTCGGGGCCTGTCACCCTGCCCGGCGGCATCGAATACCCCCTTTACCGTCTAAGCCTGATTGTCATCGGAGTGGCAATCGCGGGCGGATTATGGCTGTTCATCGAACGTACACGCATAGGCATTCAGATCAGGGCCGGTGAAAACGACCGAGAGATGATCGCGGTGCTTGGCGTTGATATCTCAAAACTCTACACCCTCGTTTTTGCCCTAGGAGCAGCTCTGGCCGGGCTGGCCGGCGCTTTGGTTGGAGCAATCCAATCGGTGCAGGTAGGCATGGGTGAACCCGTTCTGATCCTTGCCTTTGTGGTTATCGTAATCGGCGGTATCGGGTCGATCCGAGGGGCGTTCATTGGTGCGTTGCTGGTTGGTTTGACCGACACGTTGGGCGGCGTTTTCCTTCCAGAATTCCTTGGCTTGTTCATGGAGCCCGGTGCAGCGCAAAAAAGCGGGTCAGCCATTGCCTCGATGGGGATTTACATACTGATGGGGCTTGTTCTGATCTGGCGCCCTACCGGCTTGTTCGGAGCCCGCGCATGAGAGTTACGGAAAGATACATCAATGGCGTCGTTCTGACTGGCCTGTTTCTATTACCCATTTGGGCATTGGCGATGGACGAACCTTTCACGATCACATTGGCCACCCGAGCGGTCGTCCTTGCACTGGCAGCCGTCGGATTGAACCTTGCATTGGGTCTGGGCGGAATGGTCAGCCTGGGCCACGCTGCGTTCTTTGGCCTTGGCGGCTATACCATGGGTATTCTTGCCTATCATGCGCAGACGTATTCAACCTTAAACCTTGGTCTGTTCAGCACTGATGGGACAACGTCGATGCCGGTGATCTGGCTGTCGGCTATGGTCATCTCGGCGCTGGCCGCGTTTTTCATCGGCATACTGTCACTGCGCACAACCGGGGTTTATTTCATCATGATCACCCTCGCATTTGGCCAGATGTTTTTCTACTTTGCCATCTCATGGGCGCAGTACGGCGGCGAGGACGGACTGTCCATTTATGTGCGCAACGGTTTTCCCGGCTTAAACACGCTGGTGCCAATTCAGTTCTTCGGCATCTGTTTCACTCTTCTGTGCATCGTGTTGTTCCTGTTTGCCCGCCTTCAGGCTTCGCCCTTCGGTTTGGCACTGAACGCCACCCGCCAAACCAGATCACGTGTTCAGGCAGTCGGTCTGAACCCTACGCGAATTCGTTTGCTGGCCTTTGTTCTTTCAGGCGCAATAACTGGATTGGCGGGCGCGCTCTTCGCTGACCTCAACCGGTTTGTGTCGCCCACAATGTTTAGCTGGCAATTGTCCGGAGAGCTTATCGTATTGATCGTGATCGGTGGCGTTGGACGGCTGATGGGGCCGGTCATCGGGGCTTGTGTCTTTGTAGCACTCGAGCATTTTTTAGGAGCATTGACCGATTATTGGCATGTTTACCTTGGAGTCGTCCTATTGTGCATTGTCCTGTTCGGGCGTGGTGGACTGATCGGCCTACTCACTGGGAAAGAGGGTGCGCATGTCTAAGCCCATCCTTGCCACTGATGCAATTAGCAAACGGTTCGGCGCGTTGACTGCGACACACGATGTGTCGATCGACCTCAACCCAGGGGAAATCCATGCGATCATTGGCCCGAACGGAGCCGGCAAGTCCACGCTGATCAAACAGATATGCGGTGAAGTCCACCCCGATTCCGGTCGCGTTTTGTTGGATGATCGGGATGTTTCGGCCCTGCCCCCCCACGTTCGCGCACGCGCTGGCTTGGGTAGGACGTTCCAGATTTCCGACTTATGCATGGAAGACACTGTTTTAGAAAACGCGATTTTAGGCTGTCTGGCAATCGAAGGGGCCTCATGGCGGTTCTGGGGGGCCGCTCAGAAGTCAAAAACTTTACGGTCCCGTGCGGAAGGTGCACTGGATCGTGTCGGCCTTGCGGATTTTCGCGACACACAGTGCTCCAGCCTCAGCCACGGGCAGCGACGACAGTTGGAAGTCGCCGTTGCGCTTACGCTTTCACCCCGCGCGTTTGTTATGGATGAACCCATGGCCGGTCTCGGAGCAGAGGGGTCCCGGAACCTGACTGCTCTACTCGACGGTCTTCGTGCCGAAGCCCCGATCCTGCTGGTCGAACACGATATGGATGCCGTTTTTGCTTTGGCAGACCGCATCAGCGTGATGGTCTATGGCGCGGTGATCGCCACGGGATCAGCAGACGACATCCGCCAAAGCGCGGATGTCCGAGAGGCCTACCTGGGAGAAGAAGTATGAGTTTTCTCACGGTCGAGAACCTTCAGGCAGCCTATGGTCCAAGCCAAGCGCTTTTCGGTGTCGATCTGCGCGTGGCTGAGGGCGAAGTTACCGCATTGCTGGGGCGGAATGGCATGGGCAAGACAACCACCGTCAAGGCGATCTGTCAGATGATCCGTTCCTCAGGCACGATCACCTTAGATGGCAAGAACCTGCAGGGCCTGCCCAGTCACAAGGTTGCGCGGAGCGGTGTAGGTCTGGTTCCCGAAGGGCGCAGGTGTTTCATGGACTTAACCGTGCACGAAAACCTAATCGCTGCAGCCCGCCCCGGGGAGTGGGATCTGCGCAAGGTCGCAAGTCTGTTCCCAAGGCTGGATGAACGTGGAAACCAGCGAGCCGCCTCATTGTCTGGCGGTGAACAGCAAATGCTGGCCATCGGACGTGCATTGATGACGAACCCGCGTCTTCTTGTTCTGGATGAGGCAACCGAGGGTCTCGCACCCATCATCCGACAGGAAATCTGGGCTGCAATGCGGCAGTTAAAGCAGAACACCAGCGTCGCAATCCTTTTGATCGACAAGTCCTTGAAAGAACTGGCCACTGTATCAGACACTGCAACCATCCTGGCAAGCGGGCGCACAGTCTGGAGTGGCGCCATGTCCGACTTGACGTCCGAGGTGAGCGAAAAGCACATAGGTGTCTAAACTCGTTAGACCAAGCATCGCCAATCAACTTTTAAGGTATGTGGCGGAGAGACAGGGATTCGAACCCTGGAGACGGTTTCCCGCCTACACACTTTCCAGGCGTGCGCCTTCGACCACTCGGCCACCTCTCCGTGCGGGCGATATTTGGACTATCGCTTGCAGATTTGCAAGGCCCCAATAGGGTGAAAATTCAACCTTCCTGAGCGGGACCGGAAAACCGATCAAATCTCGTCCCCGTCGCTATCCGACATATCGGCTTCGGTCATTTTAATCGGCGCAGGTTTGCCTGCGGAGCCCTCTTCGGAGTTGGGGGCAACCTTCACCTCTGGACCGGTGTTGCGTAGAGTTTCAGGGTTGCGCAACCACACGTCACGCTGCGCGAACGGGATCTCGATGCCCTCTTCAACAAAGCGACGGTTGATCTCATGGTTCATGTCTGACTTTACAGACAGCATCCAATTAACATCCCTCAGAATAGCACGGATTTCAAAATCCAGAGAATCCGCGCCGAAGCCCTGAAACACAACACTGGGAGCAGGGTTGGCAAGAACCATCGGGTTCGCATTTGCAATTTCGCCCAGGATTTTCTCGACCTTGCGAGTATCGGTTCCGTAGGCGACGCCGACAGGAACAATCACCCGCCCGATCGTGTTGCCGCGGGTGTAGTTGGTCACCACACCGCTAATCAAATCCGAGTTGGGGACGATCACATCGGATCGGTCGAAGGTCTCGATCCGCGTCGACCTGACCGAAATATCGCGCACATAGCCCATCATCCCGTTGACGTCGATCCAATCGCCCTTCGAGATCGGTCGCTCGACCAGAAGGATGATGCCTGAAACAAAGTTAGACACGATGGTCTGCAGGCCGAAACCAATTCCGACCGACAGCGCACCGGCCACAATGGCCAACGAAGAAAGGTCGAATCCGGCAACCATGATGGCGCAAAGGGCGGCAAGGAATATGCCGACATAGCCTGTCCCCGCGACAATCGCGTTTTGGCCGCCGGGATCGATCTTGGTTTTTGGCAGCAGTGAGCTGCGCAGCCCCCCTTGAAGCATCCGTGTCAGGCCATACCCCATCAAGAAGACGATCAGGAAGGTAAAGAAATTCTTCGGTGAAACTGTCACGCCACCGACATCGAATCCCAGCAGGATACGCGACCAAACCTCAAGTAAATCCGTCTGGCGCGCGCCCCAGTAGATTGCCAGAACAGGGATGGCGAAAATGGCCATCGCAAAGCCGATCAAGACGGAAAACAGGGAATCCTTGGCCGCGTCGCCCTGTCGCGTGACCCACCCGTAAACAGCAGTCAGGAACCGCTGAACGATGACCAGAGCCGCAATGAGAACAAGGGATTTGACAGCAGGATAAACGATCGCCTCGGCGGCGTTGGTATAACCGACCACTGCCAGCACCGGGCTGGCAATACCCAGCAGAAACAGGGCTCGACGCAGGAATTCTATCAACTGCGCCAAACCCGCGCCTCGGGTCGCGCCGGGCTCATCCGAGTCCACGACGACCTCGGTGCTGCGCACCTGACGCACCCGCAAAAGAACCAGTGCCGTAATTATTGTCACAGGGAAACCGACAACCGCGCGCGTCGCGTCCGAGATGTTCTCGATCTGCTCGAACAGATTCACCAATTCGTGCAGGATCAAAAGGACTGCAAGCATATCGAGATAGACCCGCAGTTCGGCCACCCGCTTCGCGGTCAGACGCTTAAAACCCTGCGCCTCTTGCAGGACATAAACCTGTCGGCCAATCCAATCAAAATAGAGGATAATCGCAGCCCAATACGGGATGTTTTCCAACAGCAAAGTGCCACGCAAGCCCGGCACCCCGGTCATTACGATCGCCTTGACGATCAACCAGACCCCAAGCCAGGGTAAAAGAATACGCAGCAGTGACGTTAGGAACGTCCAAACACCGCTGCCCCGGCCGCCCAGCTTACGCAAGTAGTTCCCTGCAAGCTCGGACCAATGCTTGCCGTAGAACAACAGTACCCCGGCGAGAACCACCAGTAAAAAAATACCCAAGCCCTGATTGCGCAACTTCTCGTGGGCAACATCGGTTTGCAGATTCCTTCGGGCTTCATTGAACAGGCCGCGGGCTGCTTCGGTAACATCTGTCCATGCTGGCCCCCAATAGATTGGGTTAATCGGAGACGGACCGCGCTCTAACAGCTCTTTGGTCTGGCGGTTACGCAGAAGCTGATCGATTTCTGCGATCAAACCGTTGGCGCGGCTGAACGCTTCTTCCGAGATAATCCTAGGAACCTGAAGCGCATTCAGTTGCTCTTCAAGATGCGCGCGCAGGGCGGCAATGTCTTTGGGTTCGCTCGCATCCCCCTCGGGCTTCGGCCCAAGCGCCTCGATCTGAGCGTCAAGCGTCTGTATGCGGTCGGTATTTGCACCACGCGCGCGATTGAAATCATCGCGATAGGCATGAATTTCCGAACGTAAGTTTTCAAGCGAAGCATTCGAGGCCCGGTCGGCCTCGATCACTACTTCTGCTCGGTCCGCCGTTTTCACCCAGCCCTGATAGTACTCGCTCTGTCGGTCGGAAAGCTGAGCAGCCGCAGGGCCGCAGAGAACCGCCAGACAAATTGAGACAAGCGCTAGGAGCAGGCGGACCTGTCGCAGCATCACACGTCCTCGAACACGCCGGGTATGCTGCGCGGAGCTTCGGTCATCCAATCGGGCACCGGCAGTTCTTTTTCACGCAGGAATTCCGGGTTGAACAGCTTGGACTGATAGCGCGTTCCATAGTCGCACAGGATTGTCACGATAGTATGGCCCGGCCCAAGGTCTTTGGCCAAACGCACGGCACCCGCCATGTTGATCGCGGTCGAACCGCCCATGACCAACCCCTCTTCGCGCAGCAGGTCGAAGATGAGAGGCAGCGCCTCATTGTCGGTCATCTGATAGGCGTAATCGGGCTTGAACCCTTCGAGGTTCTTGGTGATGCGCACCTGCCCGATGCCTTCGGCGATCGAGCTGCCCTCCATCGCGATTTCGCCAGTGGTGTAATAGGAATAAAGCCCCGCCCCCATCGGATCGACCAGACCGATCTTTACGCCCTTGGGCTGCAAAGCATCGGCCACACCGGCCAGCGTTCCGCCGGACCCCACGGCGCAGACAAAGCCATCGACTTTGCCGACGGTCTGTTCCCAGATCTCAGGCCCGGTGGTTTCCACATGCGCCTGACGGTTGGCCACATTGTCGAACTGGTTTGCCCAGATCGCGCCATTGGGTTCAGTCTGCGCCAGCTCCTCGGCCAGACGGCGCGAGTAATGGACAAAGTTGTTAGGGTTGCGATAAGGCGCGGCTGGCACCTGCACCAATTGCGCACCGGCAAGGCGCAGCATGTCCTTTTTCTCTTCGGACTGAGTTTCCGGGATCACGATCACGGTCTTGAAGCCCATCGAAGCTCCGACCAAAGCCAGACCGATACCTGTGTTGCCCGCAGTTCCTTCAACGATCGTACCACCGGGTTTCAACTCGCCCCGCGCGATGGCGTCTTTGATGATATAGAGCGCCGCGCGGTCCTTGACCGATTGGCCGGGGTTCATAAACTCGGCCTTTCCAAGGATTTCGCATCCGGTTTCCTCGCTAATGCGCTTCAATCGGATCAGCGGGGTTTTTCCGACTGCGTCGGCAAGGTCTTTCGCAATGCGCATGGCGCCCTCATTTCATTACGGATCAAGGCAGATTTACAGTTGCCGCGCGCCAACCACAAGCAGCGATCATCACGAGCGCAGACGGTTCCGATGTCGCGCGAGCCAATGGGCCAGCGCCAGCAACGGCAAATCTTTGAACCCATGGGCGTCAACTCTGTCCATGAAGTCCACAAACGGCAGGATTTGTGTGCGAATGTCCTCGCCCTCGGAAGCAAGGCCACCATTGTTGACTGTCTGATTAAGGTCAGCCAGCCCGACATAGAGATGAAGGTATTCGGTGGATGATCCGCTTGACGAATAGGCTGATCCCGCGCTTTCCAGCACCAACAGGTTTACATGAGCCTCTTCAAGCGTCTCGCGCCGAGCCGCCTGTTTCGGCGTTTCGCCGGGGTCAATCATTCCAGCGACGGGTTCCCACATCCAAGGCTCGGGATCTTCGGCCATGAAGACCGGTGCCCGGAATTGTTCGACCAAAAGGACGGCATCGCGGATCGGATCGTAGGGCAGAACGACAACCGCACTGCCCTGCATCAGCCCGCTACGATGTACGACCGGCCCCATCGAGCCATCATACAGCCGATGCTGCAGCTCGATCCTTTCCATCCCGAAGTAGTCGACATACTCTCGCGCGTGTTGTTGCACGACCACGTCTTTGCGCACATCGCGCGGATCGCCAGTGTGCCGCTTGCGCGCGGCGAGCCTTGCCCAAGCGCGCGTACGGATGGCCGGAAAGCTGCGGGAAATCTGGTCCGCGTCGACCTTACCATAGTAGCCCATCACCTCTTGCGCCGCTGACACCGACATTTCCGCCCAGTCGTCCACCCAATCCTGCAAGGACCAGGGACCGTCAGAGGTCCACAAGTCCGGCTGCGGGTAGAACACGCTTGCCAAAATGCGAGACCCATCAGTGAGGTTCAAAGTGTGAGGCTCCATCTCATAATCGAAACCGGCCTCATAAAACTTTAACCGCTTCAGGTCTTCTGGCCCGAGCCCTTCAACCACCAACCCCGGGGCATTATGGCCTGTTTCCGGACAGATCATCGGAAAATGCTCGTCCCGAACATCATAGACCGCGTGGTCTGGCAGAACTGCGTCTCTTATCTGCAAGTCGGAGAGCGATCGATCCAGAACGGTCTCCAACAATGGCAGATGGCGAAGCGTTCCATAGAAAAATAGTGCGGACACAAAATTACCCTCGTAGTGCCAGTAGCCCTCACCGCCAGCGGCGACTGGCCTCTTCCGTGGCGAGACCCGCGATCACAGCACCGATCCCGAGCGTCCACAGGATTTCTGGTGCTAACAACTGCTGACCAAATTCAATCCCAATCTGGAAAATGGCCAACAGTGCCTCAAATGGTCCGTCATACCGATGGCGCATAGCCAATCGGAACATTTCGTTGCACCCTTGAACAAACAGACCCCAGAAAACCAGTGAGACTACCCCGGTCAAACCGTTGTTCAGTCCGGACGTCCACCCTTTGCCAGCTCGTTTGCCCATGATTTTCCAGCCGCACGCAACCGCAATGATCATGTTCACGTAGGTAAAAATACCGTAGTCCTTACCATCTTCCCCATTAGCGATGATCATGCTCGAAACTAAAAAGGCCACCACCAAAAGACAAATGGAGGCTACAAGTCGCGCAGCAGTGGGCATCAGGTGGGTCCGTTCATTACGTTGGTTTTGCTACAGTAATCTGTGTCACATCGCAATTGCCGGTGTCAAAGGCTGCGCCGCAGGCAGTCAAATAATAATTCCACATGCGGCGAAAACGCTCATCAAAGCCCATCTCAGAAATGACGTCCCATTTGTCATTGAACGTGTCATACCAGCGGCGCAGAGTCAGATCGTAGCTTTTGCCGAATTCCTTGGATGTCACCACTTTCAAACCTGCCTGAGCGACCTGCTCTTTTAGCACCGAAGGTGCAGGCAGCATACCGCCGGGAAAGATGTATTTCTGAATGAAATCAACACCATTGCGGTAAACCTCCCAACGATGATCTGCCACGGTGATAATTTGTAAAGTCGCCTGAGCACCCGGCTTCAAACGTTCGCGCACAACTTCGAAATAGACTGGCCAGTATTTTTGACCAACCGCCTCAAACATCTCAATTGATGCGATACCATCATACTGGCCACGCTCATCACGGTAGTCCTGCAACTTGAACTCAACCATATCGGACAATCCCGCTTTATCAATGCGTTGCCGGGCATACTTCAACTGCTCTTCGCTGATCGTCAGGCCTGTGACCCGTAGGCCACGCTCTTTTGCTGCATATTCAGCAAATCCCCCCCAACCACAGCCGATTTCAAGGATGTGATCACCGGGCCTTGCCCCCATCTCATCAACCATACTGGCGTATTTGGCGGTTTGCGCTTTCTCAAGACTTTCCTGCCCAGTCTCAAACAGCGCGCTGGAATAGGTCATCGTATCATCCAGCCACACGGCATAGAATTCATTGCCCAAATCGTAGTGATAAGAGATATTCTTTTTGGCTTGCTTACGACTGTTTCCGTTCAACCAAAAGCGAAGCCTCTCATAGGCTTGAACCAGAAACTTACCGGTGAAATCGTCGTAAACGGTCTCGGTTCCCAAATGGACCAAATCCATGAAAGACCGTAAATCCGGCGTGCTCCAGTCGCCTTCCAAATAGGCGTCCGAGAACCCCAATTCGCCCTCTCGGATCAGCCGGGCAAAGACGTCCGGGTTGTGAATATCGACCCGCGCAATTGGCCCGGGCTTTGTACCTTCGGCTCGGAAAACACGGCCATCCGGCAGCGCGATATCCAGGCGGCCGTATTCCATCTTGTTCAGCATTTTAACAACCTGCCCGAAATAGCGTGGCAGGTCTTTCTGTCCGTCTGTGGTGGTCAGGATCATCCGCTCTCCCCTGTGCGGTTGTTGTTTCAGGCTAGGCCGAGTTTGTGTTTCTGGCAAGTTTTCAGTTCCTTACTGGGTTTTCCGGTGCTCATAGGCGGCCAGTGCCTGTGCTCGTCCTTCGGACAATGAAACGACAGGGGCCGGGTAGTTATCCGTGGGCTCAAGGCCCCAGGCCCGAGGGATCGCTTCGAAATACGCCAAGGCGGTATCTGGCGGAGCAGTCTGGCCCTCGGCCACCCACTTGCGCACATAGGCGGATGATGGGTCAAATTTCTCTTGTTGTGTCACGGGGTTAAAAATCCGAAAGAACGGCGACGCGTCAGGCCCCGAGCCTGCCACCCACTGCCATCCCATCGCATTCGATGCGGGATCCCAGTCCACCAAACACTCCTCGAACCACCTCAGGCCGACTTTCCAGTGAGTCATCAGATGCTTGGTCAGATAGCTTGCGACGATCATCCGTGCCCGGTTGTGCATCCGCCCGGTTACGTACATCTCGCGCAAGCCGGCATCTACGACGGGAATACCCGTTCTTGCTGTTTTCCAGGCAATTACCTTTGGGTTGTCTTCATCGAAACGCCACGGAAATGCGTCCCACTCGGGTTTCCAGTTGTCGCCAAGCAGATGTGGAGTGTGAAACATCAAGTGATACGCGAATTCGCGCCACACAAGTTGGCGCAGATACGCATCTGCACCCGACACGCCATTCATCTCAGACATCCTGACACGATGCCAGATCGAGCGTGGGCTGATCTCACCCAGTGAGAGATATTCGGCCAAGGCCGATGTTCCGTTATGATCCAACCGGTCTCTATCGTTGGAATAGTCAGAAACACGACCAATAAACGCTTCGAGAACGTCAAAGGCGGCCTCTTCACCTGCGCGCACATGCTGCGCGACCACTCCGGCGCCTCGGTTCATTGCCGCCCCCATGGCCCAACTCCCAATGTCATCCGACTTTGGCCAAGCTGGCGGTGCAATCAGGCGGTTTGGAGTTGGCACCGGTGCGTCAACGTCCCTGTGTTGAACAGCTCTCCACATCGGCGTGAACACGCGGAAAGGTTGTCCGCTCTTCGTCGCTACTGTCCAGGGTTCGAACAGCAGATGGCCGGAAAACGACTTTGCTTCGACCCCTTGGTCCTTCAGCGTTGTCTTAATTCTGCTGTCCCGCTCAATGGAGTCCGGATCATAAGCGCGGGTCCAGTACACTGCAGATGCTCCGGTTTCGCGGACAAGCTGTTGCAAAACCTCGATGGCATTTCCCTGCCGCAGGATCAACCGACTGCCAACTTGCGTCAAACGCTGCTGCAGCGCTTCCAGCCCTAGCGACAGTCGCCATTTAGGCGCAGCACCCAGCGTCTGAGCAAGATTGTCGAGTATGTAAACGGGAATGACGGAACGACCGCTTTGAACTGCTGCGTTCAAAGCTGGGTGATCCGACAGGCGCAAGTCCCGCCGGTACCAAATGATGATCGGTGACTGCTCGTTTTCCATGATCGCCCTTTGTATTTTCTTTTATACGAAACAGGGCGAAAACCGGATCACAAAACGGTGTCAAGACTTTCCAATAACTGGTTGATTTCGCTCTCAGACGTGTAATGAGTGAAACTGACACGCAGCACACCTCGGGTCAGATCGACACCCATCGCTTCAAGTGGGCGAACTGCGTAGAAATCTCCGCCCCCGGCCATGATCCCGTGCTTGACCAGATTGCTTGCCACATCTTCGGCATTTTGTTCCAAAGCCAAAGCTACGGTTGGCGCACGACGGGCCGCGTCAGAGGTCCCGATCAACCGGACCGAATTGCGATCCTTCACGGCGTCCAAAACAGGTTGCAGCATTGCAACCTCTTGCCCTCGCATCAAGTTGTGCACAAACGCACCCCGTTCGGTCGCTCCCCTTTGAGGGCCGCCATGGTGATCGCACAGAAGGTCGACGTAATCTGCCATTCCCGCACAGGCCGCGATCTGGGCGTGATCCGGGCCGGCAGGCGTAAACCTTTTGTACAAACTGTCCGCATTGAAATAATGCGCCTGGTTCGGCAGCAACTCACCCAGCGACCGTCGCATGACCATGCACCCCTGATGAGGGCCATAGGTTTTGTAGGCCGAGAACAGATAGATATCCGGCCCCATATCTCCGACATTGGGGAACCCATGCGGCGCATAAGAGACACCATCCACACACACGAATGCGCCAGCGGCATGGGCGATCGCAGTGATCTCGGTCACCGGATTGATCTCTCCGATCACATTCGAACAATGCGGAAAACAGACCAGACGCACCTTTTCATCTAACAGGTTTTCCAGATCATGCGGGTTCAGCGATCCGGTCTCGGGGTCGATCTGCCATTCCCGGACCTCGATACCCTCCTCAGCAAGGCGGCGCCAGGGACCTGAGTTGGCCTCGTGATCCTGATTGGTAACAATGATCGCCTCTCCGGGTTGCATCCAGCGCCGGAACGCCTGCGCCAATACATAGGTGTTTTGAGTCGTGGAGGGACCAAAGCTCAACTCGTCAGTATCGACTCCCAGAATCGCTGCCATACGGACACGGGCTTCGTCCATTTCCTCGCCCGCCAGCCGACTTGCTTCGTAGGGGCCGTAGGGTTGTACTTTGCGCTGGGTATAGAAACGAAACAGGCGATCCAGGACTGGTTTGCAGGTATAGGATCCGCCTGCATTCTCAAAAAACGCTTGTCCTTGAAGGCTGGGTTCGGCAAAGGCCGGAAACTGCGACCGAACGAAATCGATATCGAGAGTGCTCATGGCACGAGGCTCCTTAGATCATGCACGTCAATCCATGAGGACACCGGTGCATGATTCCGGGTCCCTCGGAAATCATGGCGGGTCTTCCAGCCAAGCCTTCGCGTTCGCGATGGCAGCCCCTGCAGTCGCAAAGACCGGGACAAATTGCCCAGCCTTCGCGTCCACGTCAAGCACTTGAATACAGAATGCCCGGCCTTTGGGGACGAGGCTTATCCTTGAACTTTGGTATAGGTTCCTTCACCGGCAAGAATACCGCGGAACCCGCCCGGTTCATCCAGACCGAACACGATCAGCGGCAGGTTATTGTCGCGCGCCAGCGCAATAGCCGAGGCATCCATGACCCGCAGACGCTTTGCCAGAACATCATCATAACTGACCGTGTCATAGCGCACTGCATCCGCGTGTTCCTTGGGGTCCTTGTCATACACCCCGTCCACACCGTTCTTGCCCATGAATATCGCCTCGCAGGCCATTTCATTCGCGCGTAGCGTGGCGGCGGTATCTGTCGTGAAATAAGGGTTACCCGTTCCGGCAGCAAAGATGCACACACGCTTTTTTTCAAGGTGGCGTACAGCGCGGCGGCGAATATAGGGCTCACAAACCTCATCCATGCGAATGGCTGAAATCACACGCGTGAAAACCCCAACTTCCTCAAGTGCTGACTGCATCCCAAGCGCGTTCATAACCGTTGCCAGCATCCCCATATAATCAGCGGTCGTCCGTTCCATCCCCTGCGCCGAACCGCTCAGACCACGGAAAATATTACCTCCGCCGATGACCATGCAGATTTCGACCCCCAGATCGTGCACGGATTTCACCTCTTGTGCGATGCGCTGAACCGTCGGCGGGTGCAGGCCAAAGCCCTGATCGCCCATAAGCGCCTCGCCTGAAATTTTCAGCATCACGCGACTGTATTTGGTTTTCGGGGTGTCGGTTTCGGGGGAAAGGCTCATGTTGCGCTCCGGGCTGGCACGGGTTTTATTTCGCCGCAAAATGAAGCAAAACCTCTGCGGGTTCAATGCGGATCATGAGGAACAAGGCACTCTTGGATGGCCAACACGAACACATCGCAGATTTGGGACCGCCTGCCCCCCATTCCCGCCGATAAACCTGTGCTAATTGCCGGGCCCACAGCCTCGGGCAAATCCGAACTGGCGTTGCGGATCGCTGAAACCTTCGGCGGTGTCATCGTGAATGCCGATGCCAGTCAGGTCTATGCGTGCTGGCAGGTAATTTCAGCCCGGCCATCCGCCGACGACGAGGCGCGCGCACCCCATCGGTTGTATGGGCATATCGCTTATGATCAGGACTATTCCACCGGCCATTGGCTGCGCGAGGTCAAACCACTTTTAAGCGGACCTCAACGCCCCATCATAGTGGGCGGAACCGGGCTCTATTTCTCTGCTCTGACGGAAGGTATGGCTGACATACCGGCAACCCCATCTGACATCAGGACCGAGGCGGATCAACTTACCCTGCCCGATCTGATCCGTGGCGTTGACCGCGAAACTCTGGCGGGGATCGACACGCAGAACCGCGCACGAGTTCAGCGCGCGTGGGAGGTTCTGCGCGCAACCGGTCGCGGCCTACGCGACTGGCAGAACGACACGCCGCCTCCGGTTTTGAACATCACGGATACAGTGCCCATCGTTTTCGACGTGGACAAACAGTGGTTGCTGAACCGGATCAATCTGCGGTTTGACTTGATGCTGGACACCGGCGCATTGCAAGAGGTCAAAGCCATGCGTGCGCACTACGACGCGTCGCTTTCTGCTTTTAAGGCCATCGGAGTTCCCGAGCTTATGGCCTACCTTGACGGCTACATGACACTCGAGGCCGCCCGTGAACGCGCCACAATCTCGACCCGTCAATTTGCCAAACGTCAGCGGACATGGTTCCGTGCGCGCATGAAAAACTGGAATCGCGTCGATTTCTCAAAGTGATACCACTTTTTGTTGATTGACCACTGAGGCGGCTTTTTACCCCGCGCGAATAGGTCGAATCCCCTGCCTTCAGACCGATCAGCCAATGTAATACAGGTCCAGACTCGGGCGGTGTTAGCGGCAACCGACCCCGACGAATGTCGTTTTTGTGCCCTGAATGACGATTTCGAACATTGACCTGACCCGATTTCTGGTGCCGAATGAACGCATGGGGATGTTCAGTATCACAAAAACGGAAACCCGAGAGCCAGCCACCCGCGCCTGCCGGGCCTGAGCGGTTCTACATTCAATCATAAAAATCTATGTCACAGGGAGAGACATTAATGACAAAGCAAACCTTGACCGGAGCACCGATGCACTGGGCGGCGGAAATGCATGCACAGGAATTTCGTGACGGCAAGCTCAGCCGGCGTGAGTTCATGGCCCGCGCCACGGCATTGGGTGTCGCTGTTCCTGCCGCCTATGGAATGATCGGCCTAAGCTCACCCGCAGCCGCGCAGGAACCACAGCGCGGCGGCACGATCCGCTACCAGATGGAAGTGCGTGCGCTGAAAGATCCGCGCACCTACGACTGGACACAGATTGCCACCTTCACCGCAGGTTGGCTCGAATATCTGGTCGAATACAACAATGACGGCTCATTCAAACCCATGTTGCTGGAAAGCTGGGAAGCCAATGACGATGCGACCGAATACACTCTGAACGTCCGCAAAGGCGTTAAGTGGAACAACGGTGACGATTTCACCGCCGAGGACGTCGCGCGCAATATCACCGGCTGGTGCGATGCGACGCTAGAGGGCAATTCCATGGCGTCACGCATGGCGTCTTTGGTCGATGAAGCCACTCAAAAGGCGGCGGATGGTGCCATCACCGTGGTCGATTCTCACACTGTAAAACTGAAATGCAACGCCCCGGATATTACCATCATCCCAGGCATGGCAGACTATCCGGGTGCCATTGTTCACAGCAGCTTTGACGCAAACAACATGCTGGCCAACCCGATCGGTACTGGCTTTATGATCCCGGAAAGCCACGAAGTTGGCGTTAAAGGCGTGCTGGTGCGTAACGAAGGCTTTGACTGGTGGGGATATGAGGCCGGCAAAGGCGGCTATATCGACCGAATCGAGTTCATCGACTACGGCACCGACCCTGCGGCGTTCCTGGCTGCATACGAAGCCGAAGAAATCGACATGAATTGGGAGTCGGTGGGCGAATTCGTCGACATCTTTGATGGTATCGGTCTGGTGCGCTCGGAAATCCCGTCTGGCTTTACCATCGTCATCCGCCCGAACCAGCTGGCCGAGGACGATAGCGGCAACAAGATCTACGGCGACAAGCGGGTTCGTCAGGCGCTGGCAATGGCCGTCGACAATGAGGTCTGCCTAGAGCTGGGCATGTCTGGCTATGGTATTCCTGCCGAAAACTGTCACGTGGGTCCGATGCACCCCGAGTACGACTCGGCCGTGACCCGTATCCCGTATGATCCGGCAGGGGCAAAAGCCCTGATGGAAGAAGCGGGTATGGCTGATTTCGAGCACGAAGTTCAGTCCATCGACGATGACTGGCGTCGGAACACCACTGCGGCTGTTGTTGCACAACTTAATGATGCCGGGATCAAGGCCAAACACACGATCCTTCCGGGCTCGACCTTCTGGAACGACTGGACGAAATACGCATTCTCCTCGACCAACTGGAACCACCGTCCTCTGGGCACGCAGGTTCTGGCATTGGCATACAAGTCGGGTGTTGCGTGGAACGAATCCGGTTTCGCCAATGAAGAGTTCGACAAGTTGCTGGCCGAGGCGAACTCGATCGCAGATGTGGACAAGCGCCGCGAGGTGATGGCCAAGCTGCAGGCGATCATGATCGAAGAAGGCGTGACCATCCAGCCTTACTGGCGCACAGCGATGCGTCACCATCGCGACAACATGGTCGGTGTCGAAAAGCACATTGCGGACCTTCCGCAGCTTTATAAATTCGGCCTCGTTTCCTAAGCCGAACAACACAAGGCCGCGCCTGACGGGCGCGGCCTTTTCATCCTGACGACGGCGACCAAAACAACAGCGATGCGCACGGTCCGGCGACCGATGCGCGAGCCTACCAACAGGGGCTAACATGGGATTATTCATCTTAAGGCGCGTGGGCATCATGCTTTTGACAGCGCTGTGCCTTACCTTTCTGGTCTTCTACCTGACGAACCTTTATCCGAATCTCGAAAAACTTGCGAAGACGCAGGGCAACTTCCGTATGTCCGACGAGCAGGTCGAGAGCTTTCTGGAAAAAGGTGGATATCTGCAGTCAACCCCCGTGAAATACGGTGAATGGTTGGGAATCCTGCCATCTTATCGGCACACGAATGAGGACGGCACAGTTCAGGGCAGATGTATCCTGCCCGGCAAGACTGCCGAAGAGTCTCCGAATTTCTGTGGTATTCTGCAGGGGTACTGGGGCTATTCGACCGTGTTCAAAGAAGAGGTCTCGACCGTTGTCGGGACACGTCTTGCCCTGACCGGACGGCTGATGTTCTGGGTGATGCTGCTAATGGTACCGTCAGCTCTGATCTTGGGTATTTTGGCGGGTATGAAGGAAGGCTCGGCCACCGACCGGACGCTTTCGACCTTTGCCATCACCACAACGGCAACGCCGGAATACGTATCAGGCGTGATCTTCATCGCGATCTTCACGTCCTCTGCTGTGGGGCTAAAATGGTTCAAGGGCACCGCCACACAGGCGATGGAGAACCCGACGTTTGAGAATTTCTTCTTACCCGTGCTGACAATCGCGCTTTATGGGATGGGCTATATCGCCCGGATGACCCGCGCCTCGATGACCGAGGTGATGACGGCGCAGTACATCCGAACCGCGCGCCTGAAGGGTGTCTCGTTCCCAAACATCGTGATGAAACATGCGTTGCGCAATGCGCTGATCGCCCCCTTCACCGTCATCATGCTGCAGTTCCCATGGCTGCTGAACGGTGTGGTGATCGTCGAGACCTTGTTCAACTACAAGGGCTTTGGCTGGGCATTGGTTCAGGCAGCAGGCAACAACGACATCCAATTGCTGCTGGCGATCTCGGTAGTGTCAGTCTTTGTGGTGCTGGTGACCCAGCTGATATCCGATATCGGCTATGTCTACCTGAACCCGCGTATTCGTATTTCGTGAGGAGGCAGAGATCATGGAACCATTAACCTGGACCGGCTCTATTGCCTTCCTGAACCCGCTTTTGGCGATTGCACTCGTTCTTATGGCCGCATCGATCCTGGCTTGGATATTGGCCAGTATCGTTCTGCCCGAACCTCAGATGACGGTGAACCCCGACGGGACGCTGACATCGGGATCTGGCATACGAAACCTAATCCAAGCCCTGATGCGATACAGCTTTCTGGCAAGTGTCGGGCTTGCTGTTGCCTATATCGTCTTGGGCATTTTGATGGGAACCAGCGCAGGTATCATCGGCGCAATGATGCAGCAATTCCTGCCCGTCTGGTTTTCGTTGATCCTGCTGTATGCAATGTCCATCGCGTTCAAACGAAAATTGGGACTGTATGGCAAGCTGTTTGACAGTCCGATTGGCATGATCGGCTTTGGCCTTGTGATGTTCTGGGTTTTCACCGGGATTTTCGGCGCGCTTGACCTGATCGTGACGCATGACTCGCTGTCACAAGTCTCTGGGATGAAGAACAAAGTGCCCGGAACGCCTTTGCCCAGCGTGGAGGACGGAGAATATGCGTGGTACCTGCTGGGGGGCGACAACCTGGCCCGCGACGTCTTTAGCCGAATGGTCAAGGGCGCGTGGATTGTGGTGCAGATCGCGCCTCTGGCGACGATGTTTGCCTTCATGGTCGGGATCACGTTGGGTTTGCCTGCAGGTTTCTACGGTGGGCGGCTGGACACATTGCTGTCTTTCCTTGCCAACCTGATCCTCGCCTTCCCGGTCATCTTGCTGTTCTACTTGCTTGTGACGCCCGAGATCGTGGCGACAGGGGTGCCAAACTATATGGCCGCTGTTCTGTTCATCTTTCCGATCATCTTTCTTGGGGTGCTGTTGAACTCGCGCTATTACACACGGCCGACGTTCCGAACGCCTCTTTTGATTGGTGTTCTGGGTGTCGCGCTCTGGCTGTACCTATCGCTGATTTCGACAGACGGGTATGTGGTTAACACCGACGCCTACGGCATTTGGGGCCTGCCAACCTTTCTGGACCTTTTCGACGTTCCCGGCGGCATCCTCGTGGTCTTCGTTTCGGTGGTCTTCGTGAACTCACCTACAGTGTTCCGTATCGTGCGCGGATTGGCGATGGACATCAAAACACGCGACTATGTGGCCGCGGCACAAACGCGGGGTGAAGGACCATGGTACATCATGCTGTGGGAAATCCTGCCCAACGCGCGTGGCCCTCTGATCGTCGATTTCTGTCTGCGGATAGGATATACCACAATCCTTTTGGGTACCTTGGGCTTCTTTGGCCTGGGTCTACCGCCAGAAAGCCCGGATTGGGGGTCGACCATCAATGAAGGGCGCAAGCTGTTGTCGGTCTATCTGCACCCTGCCCTTCCTCCGGCGCTGGCGCTGTTGTCATTGGTTCTCGGTTTGAACCTGCTGGCAGACGGTCTGCGCGAAGAAAGCCTGAAGGATTGATGTGAAAGCGGCCGGGGGGCCAGCCCCCCCGGACCCCCCGAGATATTTTCAGCCAGATGAAGGGGATCCCCTGACTCTCGCGAGGAGAAAACAAGATGAACAAACTGGCGGATTATGATGGGCCAATTCTTGAGATCGATAAGTTGTCGATTTCGTTTTTCACCCGTCTGAGGGAAATACCCGCTGTCATGGACTTCTCGGTCAGTGTGCAGCCCGGCGAAGCGGTTGGTCTGGTCGGCGAATCCGGCTGCGGCAAATCTACTGTGGCTCTGGGTGTTATGCAGGACCTTGGTAAGAACGGGCGGGTCGTGGGTGGAACGATCAAGTTCAAGGGACGTGATCTAGCCGAGATGAGCACGGACGAGTTGCGCGACATTCGCGGCAATGAGATCGCGATGATTTATCAGGAACCAATGGCGTCGCTGAACCCGGCCATGAAGATCGGCAAACAGTTGATGGAAGTGCCGATGATCCACGAAGGCGTGAGCACGGATGAGGCCTATGCCCGCGCGCTTGAAGTGGTAACAGATGTCCGCCTTCCCGACCCTGAACGGATGCTGAACTCTTTTCCACATCAGCTTTCGGGCGGTCAGCAACAGCGGATCGTTATTGCGATGGCGCTGATGTCTAAACCGGCTTTGTTGATACTGGACGAACCAACAACAGCACTGGACGTGACCGTCGAGGCCGCAGTGGTCGAATTGGTCAAGGATCTGGGCAAGAAATATGGCACTTCGATGCTATTTATCTCGCACAATCTGGGGCTGGTGCTTGAGACTTGTGACCGTCTGTGCGTGATGTATTCCGGCGAGGCGGTTGAACGCGGCTCGATCCATGACGTGTTCGACGAGATGCAGCACCCTTATACGCAGGCACTGTTCCGGTCGATCCCCCTGCCAGGTGCAGACAAAAATGCGCGGCCTTTGGTGGCGATCCCCGGGAACTTCCCGTTGCCGCATGAGCGTCCTCCGGGATGTAACTTTGGACCACGTTGCGATTATTTCGAAGAAGGTCGTTGCGACGCACAAGACATTCTGATGGAGGCCGTACCCGGCAATGATCGCCATCACACGCGTTGCCTAAAGTTCAAGGAAATCGACTGGAACGCGCCGATCACGTTGTCTGAGCAGAAGGAAAAGGCCGAAATCGGTCGAACCGTTCTGAAGATGGACAACCTCAAGAAATACTATGAGGTCGCGGCCAACGCTCTCTTCGGTGGAGGCGAGACAAAGGTGGTGAAAGCCAACGAGACGCTCAGCTTCGAAGCACATGAATCCGAGACGCTTGCCATTGTAGGAGAATCCGGTTGCGGAAAGTCTACCTTTGCCAAGGTTCTGATGGGGTTGGAAACCGCGACAGATGGGCAGATCCTTCTGGACAACCGCAATATCGAGGCCGTGCCCATCGAGGAACGCGATGCCAAGACCGTTGGCGAGGTTCAAATGGTCTTCCAGAACCCGTTCGACACGCTGAACCCTTCGATGACGGTTGGCCGTCAAATCATTCGTGCGCTTGAGATTTTCGGTGTTGGAAACTCTGAAGCCGAGCGCAAAAAGCGGATGCTCGAACTTCTGGATCTTGTGAAACTGCCACGCGCCTTTGCCGACCGGATGCCACGCCAGTTGTCGGGAGGGCAAAAACAGCGCGTGGGTATTGCCCGAGCATTTGCCGGAGATGCACGGATTGTTGTGGCAGATGAGCCGGTCTCAGCGCTGGATGTCTCGGTGCAGGCAGCAGTGACGGACCTGTTGATGGAGATTCAGCGCGAACACAAAACCACCCTGCTGTTCATCAGCCATGACCTGTCGATCGTACGCTATCTCAGCGACCGGGTGATGGTGATGTATCTGGGCCATGTGGTCGAGTTGGGCACTACAGATCAGGTTTTTGCTCCGCCCTACCACCCCTATACCGAGGCGCTACTGAGCGCGGTTCCGATTGCGGACACCTCGGTCGAAAAGCAGCACATCGTGTTGGAGGGCGACATCCCGTCAGCCATGAACCCACCCCCCGGTTGCCCATTCCAAACGCGGTGTCGTTGGAAATCCGAAGTACCCGGCGGCTTGTGCGAAGAAAAAGTACCGCCTGTGAAAACTCTGGCCGAAGGTCATCAGGTCAAATGTCACCTGGCGGAAGATATTCTGGCGCGGATGGAACCCGTCATCAAAGTTGCGGCGGAGTAAATCATAAACCCAAATGGACCGGCAGCAATGCCGGTCTAGGCTAGGATAGAGAAGTAAGGTTAACTTCCCCAGATTACACGAACGTAGTTCTGCGTCTCTTTGTAAGGCGGCACGCCACCATGTTTTTCCACAGCCTTTGGTCCAGCATTATATGCCGCCAGCGCAAGGCGCCATGACTTGAATTTACGATATTGCCACGACAAGTATCGGGCACCGCCTTCCAAGTTCTGTTTCGGATCGTGCGGGTTCACGCCCAGCAGCTGCGCAGTCCCCGGCATAAGCTGGGCAAGTCCTAAAGCGCCCTTATGCGAGACGGCTTGTGGATTCCATCCACTTTCCTGTTGAACAAGTCGCAGGAACAGCTCTTCAGGCACGCTGTGCTTTCGTGCTGCTTCACGCGCGAGCGCAACATATTCACCTTTATATTTTCCGGTATAGCGCTGAACGAACTGACGTTTAGGGGTTTTCGGTTTCAAACGCTCGGAATCCCTGTACTGCGTCGCAGCACGCGTATCCAAAACCTTGGATTGTTTAAGAAATATATCCTTGCGGCTTTTGGTCGACAGAGTATCAGCCGCAGCTGGGCCCGAAACCAGCGCGAGAAAAAGAACTGAAAAACCACTCACCAAAAACCGCATTAACGCCAGTCCTGCATTTTCACGAACCCGATTGAGTATAGGTATTTCAGCCAATAATGAAAGCATGGTTAATCCAGCCTTGGTAAATTCCTGCTTATCTCAATACCCATCAACTGTGTTTTAACCATGACGCAGGCCGTATAGGGTCGCAGTGAGAATTGGCGTCAGATTCGGACGCATACTGTTAGATAAAGAACGGGGACGTATATGGCAGGCTCAGTCAACAAGGTCATTCTGGTAGGAAATCTCGGTCGCGATCCTGAAGTGCGCTCATTCCAGAATGGTGGCAAAGTGTGTAACCTGCGTATCGCCACCTCCGAGACCTGGAAAGACCGCAACACCGGCGAGCGCCGCGAGCGTACCGAGTGGCACTCGGTCGCCATTTTCTCGGAGCCTCTGGCACGGATTGCCGAGCAATATCTGCGTAAAGGCAGCAAAGTTTATATCGAAGGCCAACTGGAAACCCGGAAATGGCAGGACCAATCGGGTCAGGATCGCTACTCGACCGAAGTGGTCTTGCGTCCTTACCGGGGCGAGCTGACCCTGCTTGATGCCCGCGGCGAAGGTGGCGGTGGCGGCGGCTATAGTGGTGGCCAGTCAGGTGGATACGGCGGCGGTCAGGCTGGCGGCGGCTATGGTGATCCGTACGGCGCACCATCCAGCGCTCCTGCCCCGGCCTCTAGCGGAATCGACGACGACGAGATTCCGTTCTAAGTAAAACGGAGACATATCATGACATGGTCCTTCTCACTCGGCCGGATATTGGGGTCGGAATTGAAGGTCCATGTCACCTTTTTCCTACTGCTCGCCTGGGTCGGTTTCGCCGCCTACTCTAACGGAGGTCTCGAGGCGGCCGTTGAAAACCTGATTTTCGTGTTGGCGTTATTTGCCTGTGTGGTCGCTCATGAATTTGGCCACGCGCTGATGGCAAGGCGGTACGGGATCAAGACTCCGGACATCACTCTGTTACCAATCGGCGGTTTGGCGCGTCTCGAGCGGATGCCGGAAAACCCGGTGCAAGAGGTCTGGGTCGCTCTGGCAGGCCCCGCCGTGAATGTCGTGATCTGGATCGTTTTGGTCTTGCTTGGTGCCAACATGCCGATTGAAACGATGGCGCAGATTGACAGCACGACGCCGGGTCTGATGAACCGTCTGGCCTATGTGAACCTGCTGCTGGCTCTGTTCAACATGATCCCCGCCTTTCCAATGGACGGCGGGCGCGTGTTCCGCGCTTTGTTGTGCCTAAAAATGGACCGGGTCAAAGCCACAAGGGTCGCTGCGTTAGCTGGTCAGGCGGTTGCGGTGGGGTTTGGCTTTCTGGGTCTCAGCACAGGAAATCCGCTGCTGGTCTTGATCGCAGTGTTCGTCTTCGTTGCCGCCAATGCAGAAAGTCAGGATGTGACTATGCGCGCAGTCGCGCGGCAGGTACAGGCGCGCGACGCCATGATTACCGAGTTCCACGCGCTATCACCAAACGACACGCTAGCGACCGCCGCCCAAGCGGTCATCCACACGACGCAACACGAGTTTCCGGTACTGTCTGACGGCGGCGAATTACTCGGCTTTGTCACACGCAACCGATTGTTTGCCGCGCTTGCTGATGAAACGCCCCGGTCCAACCCTGCAACGTCAATCATGGAGACGGACGTTCCAAAAGTCCGCCTGAGCGACGGGCTTGAGGCGGTGTTGGACGGGCTGCACAAAGGTGCTCCGGCCATTGCGGTCTGTACACAGGCGGGCGCAATGGTCGGATATATCACACGCGAAAATATCGGCGAGTTGATGGTGATCCGCAGCCGTTGATCAGGCTGTTGCCAGCGCGTCCTGAAGCACCGACAACACGGCGTCGCGCGGCACATCCGATGTGACGAACGCCTGACCAATCCCGCGCGCCAGAATGAATCGCAACTGGCCGTCTATGACCTTCTTGTCCTGCGCCATCAAATTCACCAGAGCCTCAGCCCCCGGAAGCTCTCCGGGAATGTCGGCCAAGTCGGTCTTCATCCCCATCGCGCGCAGATGCGCCCGCACGCGGCTTGGGTCTTCCTGCGAACAGAGGCCCAGACGAGAGGACAGCTCAAAGGCCAGCGCGCAGCCGATGGCCACGCCTTCACCATGCAACAGGCGGTCCGAATACCCAGTCGCAGCCTCAAGCGCGTGGCAGAAAGTGTGACCCAGATTGAGCAAGGCGCGATCGCCCTGCTCGGTCTCATCTCTTTCCACGATATCAGCTTTCATTTGCACTGAACGGGTCACAGCACGCACACGTGCTGCCATATCACCACCCGAGACCTTGGTTCCGCTTTCTTCAAGCCACTCGAAGAAATCGGCGTCACCCAGCAGCCCGTATTTGACCACCTCGCCATATCCGGACAAGAAATCCCGATCCGTCATTGTGCTCAGAACCGAGGTATCGGCCAACACCAGCGAAGGCTGATGGAACGCCCCGATCAGGTTCTTGCCCTGTGGCGCGTTGATGCCGGTCTTGCCGCCGACCGAACTGTCCACCTGCGCCAGAAGAGAGGTCGGGATTTGCACGAACCGTACACCGCGCCGTAAAACGGCTGCGGCAAAGCCCGCAAGGTCTCCGATCACGCCACCGCCAAACGCGATGACAACATCCCGGCGCTCGACCTTCTCGGCCAGCAGCCATTCGACCGCGCGTTCAAAGTGAGGCCAGCTTTTGGTTGCCTCACCCGCAGGCAGGGCCAGTGCCGACATCTCGATCCCCGCCGAGGCCAACCCATCGCGCAGCGCATCCAGATGCAAAGCAGCCACATTTTCATCGGTCAAGACGGCGACCTTGGGCCTGTGCAGCAGCGGAGCGATCCGTGTCCCGGATTGCGCCAGCAGATCCGGCCCTATTTCGACGTCATACGAGCGCTCGCCCAGTTCAACATGTACGGTTTGGTGCATTTAAGTCCGTTCCAAAACATCGGGTCGCGTCAGCAATGCGTCCACAACCCGGTCCACCATATTATCTATCGAGATTTCCCCGTCCGACGTAACCGTCAGATCCGCTTGCGCATAAACCGGCACGCGATCCTCATAGAGGGCACGCAATGTCGCATAAGGGTCTGCGGTGCGCAGCAAAGGGCGCGTGTCCTTGTGCTTGACCCTGTTCCACAGCACGTTCAGATCGGCACTGAGCCAGACTGATACGCCCCTCTCTGTGATCATCTGGCGGTTATGCCCGGCCAAGAACGCCCCCCCGCCCGTTGAAAGGATGCCTTTTTCCTCGTCCAGTAGCCGCCCGATCACCTGACTTTCCTTGTCACGAAAGAACGGCTCGCCGTCGCGTTCGAAAATCTCGGGGATGGTCATATTGGCCGCCGATTCGATTTCGGCATCACTGTCGAGGAACGGAACCGCCAATCGCGCCGCCAAAGCGCGGCCGACCGCAGTCTTTCCCGCCCCCATCATGCCCACCAGAACAACCGTTTTGTGCAATAGAAGGCCCGGAGCACGGACTTTCGCATCGGTATTATGCTTAATTTCGCTCATTTCAACGTGAATGACGTGATCTTAAGAAAAATGCCAGCTATAACTGGGACAAAACAGAAAAATGAGGCGATGTTGAGCGATGGGCCGTCTGATAAAATTCCTGATATATCTGATCTGCCTGTGTTTTATCGGGTTGGTGGGCTACGCGTATCTAGGTCCTTTCTTTGGCGTTGATTTTTCGGCCCCGCAGGAAGAAGTGCGCGAGCCGGTCATTCTGAATGTGGATTAAGGCCGCAGCGGCTGCGATGCTGCTGGCCAGTGCGGCACAGGCGCAGCAGGAACCTTTATCTGTGATCGACTGGCTGAGCCAGCCACCGGACAACCTGCCCGGCACTGTTCTGCTGGAACCGCCTGTATCGGATACCGGGCTGCAACCGGGTGTGGAAGTCACTCCGCTTGAGGCGTTGTCCCAGCCCTTGGGATTGGTGTCGTCATCGGTGACAGGCCTGCCGGTGGATGTGTGGCAAAACAGCGATCCCGCACGGTTGGCGGAACTGATCGGGCACGTGCCGGTCAAATACAACCCGGCCATGCAGCGTCTGCTTTTCACTCTGTTGCTTACAGAAGCTCGTGCACCATCCGGACCCGATGCCGAGGAGACCTTGCTGCTGGCGCGGCTGGACCGGTTGATGCAGCTTGGCGCAGCTGATCCCGCGCAGTCTCTGGTGCAACTTGCCGGCCCAACGGACAGCCGCGACCGGTTCCAACGCTGGTTTGACGCCACCCTTCTGACCGGAGACGAAGATAGAAGTTGCACAGCGCTGATCGCGCAACCGCACCTGTCACGGGATTACGCAGCCCAGATATTCTGCAAGGCCCGGCGTGGCGATTGGACCTCAGCCGCGCTGACGCTCGAGGCAGCTCATGCGTTGCAGCTTCTTCCGGAAATGGACCTTGCATTGCTGGACAGGTTCCTCAGCCCCGAGCTGTTCGAAGACGCCGAATACCTACCGCAACCCGAGCGCCCTGACCCGCTTACATTCCGACTGTATGAGGCAATTGGCGAGCGCTTGCCCTCAACTTCGCTGCCGCGCGCCTTTGCCAATGCCGATCTGCGCGATGTGGCCGGATGGAAAGCGCAGATCGAAGCAGCCGAACGACTGACTCGCGTGGGCGCTTTGACGCCCAACCAGTTGCTTGGACTATATACCGAACGCTCTCCGGCAGCATCCGGAGCGGTCTGGGACCGCGTCGCCGCCGTTCAACGTTTTGAAAGTGCGTTGGACTCCGGTAAAGCCGGCGCGATCGCGCAGTCCCTGCCCACCGTGTGGGAGCAGATGCGCAGCGTGGGGCTTGAAGTTCCATTCGCCGAGCTTTTTGCGAACCGGCTGTCAAAAGTCACATTGAACGACCCAGCCGCCGAGGAATTGCGCTGGCGTATTCTGTTGCTGTCCGACCTTTACGAAACCGCTGCCCTGACTGTTCCTGACCAAGGGGAAGAGAACCAGTTCCTCGCCGCTTTGGCTCAGGGTGATCCCGGACGTGCGCGCTCTCCATCGCCTTTGGCAGATGCTGTCGCGCAGGGTTTCGCCTGGGCCGCACCTGTTCCCGCCGATATCGACCGTTTGCTTGGCAACGGACAACTGGGCGAAGCCGTCCTTGAGACGATGGAGTTGTTCGCACATGGGTCACGCGGCAACCTCGTGGACCTTTCAGCCGCCATCGCAACCCTGCGGAGGGTTGGTCTTGAAGACACGGCCCGTCGCGCTGCGCTGAACCTTTTGATCCTACAGGGCACGTGACCATGGTAGCCCCGGCCTCGCATGACCTTTGGATTTCAACCTTTCTTCAGGCGCAAGCGGCCGAGCTTGGGGCGTCACCCAATACATTGCTGGCCTATGGGCGCGACCTGAAAGACTTCGCCGCGTGGCTCGAGCGTCGAAAAACCACCTTTGATCAGGCGGACCGCGACAGAATCGAACGTTATCTGATCGAATGTGACGCGCAGGGATTGTCCCAATCCACCCGCGCAAGACGGCTGTCCGCGATCAAGCAGCTTTACCGTTTTGCATTCGAGGAAAGCTGGCGTGAAACCAACCCCGCCATCCAGATAAAAGGACCGGGTCGCCAAAAACGCCTGCCGAAAACCCTGGACGTGCCGGAAGTTGACCGTTTGCTGCAAGCCGCGCGTGAAACTGGTCGCACCGAAACCGACCGCATCCGCAACACTTGTTTGATGGAAGTTCTCTATGCAACAGGCATGCGCGTGACCGAGTTAGTCTCGCTGCCGGTGTCTTCCGCACGGGGTGACCCACGAATGTTGTTGGTTCTGGGTAAAGGCGGGAAAGAGAGGATGGTGCCACTGTCGCCCCCAGCCCGCGAGGCGCTGGCGCTATGGCTGAAAACGCGGGACGAGGCCGAAGACCAATTGGTGGCCGATGGCGGGCAAAGGTCGCGGTTCCTGTTTCCCTCGCGTGGTAAATCGGGTCATCTGACGAGACACATGTTCTTTCACCTGATCAAAGAGCTTGCGGTTCAGGGCGGCGTGTCGCCAGAAAAAGTCACTCCGCACACGCTGCGTCATGCGTTTGCCACGCATCTGTTGGCAAACGGGGCCGATCTGCGATCGATCCAGACGTTGCTGGGTCACGCCGATGTCGCGACCACGGAAATCTACACGCATGTATTGGACGAACGCCTTGCCGAGTTGGTGTTGGAGCATCACCCGCTAGCCAAAGAGCCGCAGGACAAAGGCTAACCCCTTGATCCGCCGGGGCCGCGCCCCCATAACGAATGAAGCAACACCAACCCACAAGGACCAATGGAACCCTCACCCTCTATGATCGACGGCGCATTCTGGTTTACCACAAGCGCTATTCTGCTTTTGCTTGTCCTGTCGGGCTTTTTCTCGGGTTCTGAAACAGCATTGACCGCCTCATCGCGCGGTAAGTTGCGGGCGCAGGCCGACAAAGGGTCTCGCGGCGCACAAAAGGCGCTGGATATCACCGACGACAACGAACGTCTCATCGGCTCGGTCCTGCTTGGCAACAACCTGGTCAACATCCTTGCGGCATCTTTGGCGACTGCTTTGTTCACCAAACTGTTCGGGGAAAGTGGCGTGGCTTTGGCGACGCTGGTGATGACCCTGCTGGTGCTGATTTTTGCCGAGGTGCTGCCAAAAACCTATGCCATCACAAACGCCGAAAAAGCGGCATCTTTGGTGGCGCCCATTATCAGTGTTGTCGTCACCGTATTCTCGCCTGTTGTGGCAGCAGTACGTCTGTTGGTGCGCGGCGTTTTGCGCCTCTTCGGCGTTCGGATCGATCCCGACAGCAACATTCTGGCTGTGCGGGAAGAGATCGCCGGTGCATTGCAACTGGGACACTCGGAAGGTGTGGTCGAAAAGGAAGACCGCGACCGAATTCTTGGCGCGCTCGATCTAGGTGACCGCGCAGTTGAAGAGATCATGCTGCACCGCTCGAACATCGAGATGATTGACGCAGACGACGCGCCCGAGGCGATCCTTCAACAATGTCTGAAAAGCCCTCACACCCGCCTGCCGGTCTTTCGGGACGAACCCGAGAACATCGTAGGCGTCGTCCACGCCAAGGACCTGTTTCGGGCCATGTATGCCCACGCCGGGGATCGCGAAAGCCAGCCGAACCAGTTAGAGAGTTTCGATATCTCGAAGGTGGCCAACGATCCGTATTTCGTACCCGAAACCACCACTCTTGACGATCAGATGCGGGAATTCCTGCGGATGCACAGCCATTTTGCACTGGTCGTGGATGAGTATGGTTCGCTGCGCGGATTGATCACGCTCGAGGATATTCTGGAAGAGATCGTTGGTGAGATCGCGGACGAGTTTGATCTGGAAGAAGATGTCCCCGTCACGCGCACAGATGATGGTCAATTTCTGGTTGAAGGCGCGATGACGATCCGTGACGTGAACCGGGCAATGGAATGGTCCCTGCCGGACGAAGAGGCAAACACCGTCGCGGGTCTTGTCATTCACGAGGCGCAGATGATCCCCATCGTAGGTCAGGTCTTTTCCTTCCATGGTTTCCGTTTCGAGGTCACCGCACGCGAGGGCAATCGGATCACCGAGCTCAAAATCCGACCGTTGTAACGAACAATCCGCGACACCTTGTGTCGGGAACGGAACAGTAAACCCGCACCCGCCCTTGCAGGTTCGGGGTAAATTCGGATGGAGGCGAGGACGTGAAGACGACAACGCAAGTGGCAGTAATCGGCGGAGGAGTTGTCGGCTGTTCCGTCCTTTATCACCTGACCAAGCTGGGATGGTCTGACGTCATGCTATTGGAACGCTCGGAACTTACCAGCGGGTCCACGTGGCACGCGGCGGGCGGGTTTCACACGCTGAACGGCGACACCAATATGGCCGCGCTGCAGGGCTATACGATCCGCCTGTACAAAGAACTGGAAGAGATTACCGGCATGTCCTGTGGCCTGCACCATGTTGGCGGGATCACTTTGGCGGACAATCAGGATCGGTTCGACATGTTATTGGCCGAACGCGCCAAGCACCGCTTCATGGGGCTGGAAACCGAGATCGTTGGACCTGATGAAATCAGGAAAATTGCGCCAATTACCAATACGGACGGCATCATAGGCGCGCTTTATGATCCGCTGGACGGGCATCTGGACCCTTCCGGTACAACTCATGCCTATGCCAAGGCTGCGCGCATGGGTGGGGCCACGATTGAAACCCATTGCATGGTGCACGAAACCCTGCAACGGCGGGATGGCACTTGGGATGTGGTCACCGACAAGGGCATCATTCACGCGGAGCACGTGGTGAATGCAGGCGGCTTATGGGCGCGCGAAGTCGGGGCGATGGCGGGCGTCTATTTCCCGCTGCACCCGATGGAGCATCAGTATCTGGTCACCGACACGATCCCTCAGATAGAAGCCATCATTGATGCGGGCGGAGAGCATCCGCATGTGATGGACCCAGCCGGAGAAAGCTATTTGCGGCAGGAAGGGCGCGGGCTTTGCATCGGGTTTTATGAACAGCCTTGCAAGCCTTGGGCCGTAGATGGCACGCCTTGGGAGTTCGGGCATGAATTACTGCCCGACGACTATGACAAAATCACCGATAGTATCGAGTTCGCCTATCGCCGTTTCCCGGTCTTGGCCGAAGCCGGGGTGAAATCGGTAATCCACGGGCCGTTCACCTTTGCGCCCGATGGGAACCCTCTGGTCGGCCCCGTCCCCGGGTTGCGCAACTACTGGTCTGCCTGTGGTGTAATGGCGGGCTTCAGCCAGGGCGGTGGCGTGGGTCTGACGCTGGCGCAATGGATGATCGAAGGCGAGCCCGAGCGCGATGTCTTTGCCATGGACGTGGCCCGGTTCGGCGACTGGATCAGCCCCGGCTATACTCGCCCCAAGGTGATCGAGAACTATCAGAAACGCTTTAGCGTTTCCTACCCGAACGAGGAACTGCCCGCCGCGCGCCCCAATCGAACCACGCCGATGTATGACATCTTCACCGATCTGGGTGCAGTCTGGGGTCAGCAATACGGGCTGGAGGTTCCAAACTATTTCGCCCAGGATGGTGAGCCCGAATACGAAACACCTTCATTCCGCCGGTCTGACGCATTTGCGGCCACTGGACGCGAGGTACGTGCGGTGCGCAATGCAGTGGGTATCAACGAGGTCCACAACTTCGGCAAATACCGTATCACCGGCCCCGATGCGCGAACATGGCTCAATCGGATCATGGCCGGGCGTATCCCGCAGCCTGGTCGCCTGTCACTGACGCCGATGCTGTCACCCAAAGGCAAGCTGATCGGGGATTTCACCGTATCTTGCCTAGATGAGACCGAGTTCCGCCTGACCGCATCTTATGGCGCGCAAGCATTTCATATGCGGTGGTTCCTGCAGCACCAGAAAGGCGATGTTCACATCGAAAACATCAGCGATCGCCTGAACGGGTTTCAGATTGCTGGCCCCAAGGCCACGGAAGTTCTAGCGGCGTGTACCCGAGACGACCTCTCGGACCTGCGTTTCATGGATGTCCGCCGAGTGACCTTCGGCATGACTGACTGTATCGTGCAACGTGTAAGCTACACCGGAGATCTGGGTTACGAGATCTACTGCGATCCGATGGCGCAGCGGCAGCTTTGGTGGACGCTCTGGCAGGCCGGAGAGCCGCTCGGCATGACCCCTTTCGGTATGCGGGCGATGATGAGCCTGCGTCTGGACAAGTTCTTTGGGTCGTGGATGCGAGAATATTCGCCCGACTACACCCCAGGTGAAACCGGGTTGGACCGCTTCATTTCATTCTCGAAACCCGATGATTTCATCGGACGTGCCGCCGCAGAATTAGAGCGCTCGGAAAAACCTGCGCGCAGGTTGGTTTCCTTCATCGTTGATGCCGAAGACGCTGACGTGAATGCTTATGAACCGATTTGGCTACAGGGTGAGGTTGTGGGCTTCTGCACCTCGGGCGGGTATTCCCACCATGCGCAACAATCGGTTGCTTTGGGTTTCCTTCCTGTTGAACACATCGCGGAGGGAACAGAGGTCGAGATCGAAATTCTTGGTCAAATGCGTAAGGCCCGGATGGTGTCGACCCCTTTGTTTGATGGTGACGGAACCCGAATGCGGGGATGACATCAGCCAGCCAGAACGTCATTCTAGGCGCATGAAAAAAATACCAATTATCTTGCTGGCTGCCGGTCAGTCCAAGCGTATGCGTGGACAAGACAAATTGCTGCAACAAGTGGACGGGATGACCCTGATGCGCCGATCCGCCCTAACTGCAATGGATGCCGGAGAGGTGTTCGTCGCGCTGCCCCCAAGGCCACATGATCGGTATACCGCATTGGACGGGTTGGACTTGCACAGGATCGAGGTTGTCGATGCGGCGGAAGGGATGAATGCCAGTTTACGCCGTGCATTGGCTCATATCCCAAGCGATGCCCCGGCGGTCATGGTTTTGTTGGCCGATCTGCCCGAGATCACGGCGCAGGACTTAACCGCAGTCTTGTCCGCTGTCATTGATCACCCCGACCACTTGATTTGGCGTGGAGCCACAGCCTCGGGTAAGCCCGGTCATCCGGTGGTTTTTGATCAAAGTCTGTTTTCCGAGCTTAACACCCTGTCCGGTGATGAAGGGGCTCAATCCGTTGTGCGTGCCCATTTGGACAAGGTTTTCTTGCTGCCCCTGCCCGGAGAACATGCGTTACTGGATTTGGACACACCCGAGGATTGGGCACGTTGGCGCAATCAACGTTAAGTCAAAAGTAACACGGCCCGGTCTTCTCAGACCGGGCCGGTGCCCAAAACGGGATTACCACGTTTCACACGTTCCAAAAGCGCGGCCAAAAAATGCCAGTGGCACCTTGGCTATTCCGCTGCCGAACCTAAACAAGACCCCCTCGTTAACATGCCGCTGAGCGCTTCTGGTAACAGTGACGAGCTTTTGGCACCCCCTAGTGCCATCAGCTTCCCCTCGCTTGGGCATGCCTATCGTCACCGATCCGCCCCGCGCAAACAACGCTAAAACAGGAATTTCGGTTAATTTTCGACATATCAGAATGGTTTTTCCGCAACATCTCTGAAATCGGCAATCTACCTAAAGATGTTTATTAACCCCCGATGAATGCAGGGAAATTCGAATATGATCAGATCTATATGAAAATTGATTTATATTGTTCATGGTTGTTTGCGTTTCAGCGACCTGCTCACGAGAAGGGCGTACAACCTAAAGATGATTTCACGGAGTGTAAAAATCCACTTGCATCATTTGTTATCGAATTTGTCTCAATTCTTCACTTTTCTCTTTCTGGCCCTTCATTGGGAAACAATTTGGAAGATTCGCTGGTTTGATTCGTCCCGTTTTGCACCTTCCATCCATTCAGATCGGCGAATAAGACATCCGATTTATGGCAAAATTAAGATTTCTTAACCTTTGTTAAAGGAAATGATCAGACTGGTGCCGCATCTGCTGTCTTAACGCGCGACCGCATCCGCGTGATATAAACAGGAGACCAAAATGAGCATCCGAAAATCTTCTCTTCTCATGCCGCGCACAACCAGTTGGGTTGGCGTCAGCGCCCTAAGCGCCGCGCTTCTTGCGACGACCGCCCTGCCCTCCAAGGCAGACGAAGCGCTGGCGAATCTGGTCGAGAGCGTATCGCCGTCTGTCGTGACCATTGTCGCGGAACAGAAAGCGCGCCAGATGCCGACCCAGGGACAGAACTTTGATTTTGAGGGACATCCGTTCGGTGAATTTTTCAAACGTTTCGGCGCGCCTGAAGGCTTCGATGCACCGCAACGCGGTCCGGCACAGGGTCTGGGATCGGGATTTGTACTTGATGAGGAAGGCTACATTATCACCAACCACCATGTCGTCGACAATGCCGAGTCTGTGACCGTCCGCCTAAGCGACGACCGTACGTTCGAGGCCGAAGTCATCGGGACCGACCCTTTGACGGATATCGCCGTGCTCAAAATCGACGCGGGTGAGGACTTGCAAGCCGTGGAACTGGGCGACAGCGATATCATCCGTGTGGGCGAAGATGTTGTCGCCATCGGAAATCCGTTTGGGCTCAGCTCGACCGTGACTACGGGGATCGTTTCGGCCAAGGGTCGCAACATCTCGCAGGGGCCATACGCCGAATTCATCCAGACGGATGCCGCAATCAACAAGGGTAACTCGGGTGGACCTTTGTTCAACATGGACGGAGAGGTAATTGGGGTGAACTCGGCCATATACTCGCCAACCGGCGGATCGGTGGGCTTGGGCTTTGCAGTAACGTCCAACATCGTGGACCACATCGCCTCTGATCTGCGCGATGACGGTCAGGTTAGCCGCGGCTGGTTGGGCGTCTCGATCCAGAATGTCAGCCCCGAAATCGCCGCCGCGATGGGTATCGATGCTTCAACCGGAGCGCTGGTATCTGACGTGGTTGATGGCAGCCCGTCAGAGGGTATCCTCAAGCAGGGCGACGTTATTCTGATGTTCAACGACGAAGCCGTCGAATCCAGCAGCGACCTGCCAATTCTTGTCGGAACAACCAAAGTTGGTACCGACAGCACCCTGACCGTTTTGCGTGACGGTAAAAAACAGCAGATTGAGCTGACCATCGGCCAGTATCAAAGCGCCTCGGCCGACATCGACACGTCTGTTGACGATGCGATCGAAGGCTCTGCTCTGGGTGTGACAGTTGCCCCACTGACCGATGCCAACCGCACCGAGATGGGACTAAGCGAAAACGTCAGCGGTGTTTTGGTCACCGCGCTTGAATCCGGTAGTCCAGCCGCCAAAGCCGGACTGCAACGCGGTGACGTTATCGTAAAACTGGGTAGTCAGAACACAACCACACCGGACGCGTTGAAGGCTGCACTGGAAAGCGAAAAAACCGGCCCCGCGTTGGTTCTGATCAATCGAGCAGGCAACCAGATCTTTGTTGCGGTGGAAATCGCCTGATCTGACACCCGCGCGCGCCACGTGATGGGGAATATCTGGCGTGCGCCTCCCCGGCGGGTTGATTTGTCCGCTCTCCGCCGGGACTGCCGGGTGCGCAACGACGCACCCGGCACGTTCTTTCCCCAAACACAGTGCGTGACCCGACATTCTGTGGTTAAATTCAAAGTGAAAGGAGTTCGCATCATGAGCCGTCGCCTGTTGATCGTCGAAGATGACGCAGACACCCGCGAGTTCATCGCCAAAGGCTTTGGCGAGGAAGGCTATGTGGTCGAACAGGCCGCAGATGGCCGCGAGGGCCTATACCATGCCACCGATGGCGGGTTCGATGCCATCGTGCTGGACAGAATGCTGCCGGGGCTGGACGGATTATCTCTGATCCGTTCCCTTCGGGCTGCCGGAATGAAGACCCCGGTGTTGATGCTTACCGCGATGAGCGCCGTGGATGAGCGGGTCAAAGGGCTGCGGTCAGGAGCGGACGACTATCTGGTAAAACCATTTTCTTTCCAAGAGTTGCACGCCCGTATTGAAGCACTTTTAAGGCGACCTCAGGAATCTGAGGAAAGCGCGACACTGACTTGTCGCGATCTCGAAATGGATCTGCTGACCCGCAAAGTAACGCGCGAAGGACACGAGATCACGCTGACACCGCGCGAATTTCAGATCCTCGAATACTTCCTGCGACGCAAGAACAGGGTGGTGTCACGAACCATGTTACTAGAAGGTGTGTGGGATTATCATTTCGACCCGAACACCAATGTTGTGGACGTCCATATCTCAAAACTGCGGAGGCAGTTGGATGAGGACGGTCGGACACCATTGATCGAAACCGTCCGCGGTGCGGGTTACATGATATCTGATGGATAACATACGGCTTTCGTTCAACAATTCCAGGACGCGCTTTGTCTTGGCCAGTATGATCCTCAGCACATTGCTGACGGCGACGGTACTTGCGCTGGTCTATGTGACCGCAAATCGCAGCATTGAGGGCGAAACGCGGTCGGTTGTGTCTGCAGAATTGACTGGCTTGGCGGATGAGTACGAGCGCCGGGGATTGATCGGATTATTAACGGCCATTGAGCGCCGCCTGCCCTCGGCCTCAGAACGAGATGCGCTTTATCTGCTAACTGACCGATTTGGCGCGAAACTTGCTGGTAACCTGAAACAATGGCCAGTCGATATCACCGCGGGCAGCGGTTGGGTCGAACTTGAGCTGCACCGGGCGGACAATGACCAGTTGGTACCGATTTCGGCGGCTTCGATCCGCCTGCCTGGTGGAGAACGACTCTTGGTCGGTCGAGACGCGTTGGCACGGCAACAATTTGACCGGGTTTTGTTACGTTCGGTTGGAATAGCGCTGGGAATTGCACTTGCGTTGAGTGTTTTGACCGGATGGTTGTTTACCAGGTTGGTCTTTTCACGCCTGTCCGACATTGCCAGCACCGCGGAAAACATAGTCTCTGGGGACTTGTCCCGCAGAATGCCAATGCGCGGGACCGGAGACGAGTTTGATCAGGTGGCAGGAACACTGAACACGATGCTGGACCGCATCGAGGAATTGATTAGCAATCTGCGCACGACTTCGAATTCTATTGCTCATGACCTCCGCTCCCCTCTGTCGCGTCTCAAACAAAGGGTCGAGGCGTTGTCAGACCCTGCCAAAACCGATCACGAAAGAGAAATTGATGTCGCCCGTGCATCCGTTGAAATCGACCATGTTTTGCGTGTGCTGGGTCAATTGACCGAGATTTCACGCGCCGAAGCCGGTGTCGGGCGTGAACAGTTCGAAACCGTCGATCTGCAGCAGCTTGTCGGAGATGTCGTGGAACTCTATGAACCGGTCGCCGCTGATCAGGGGTTAAATCTTGAAGTTGTGGGGTCGGTCGCTCCGATACAGGGCCACCGTCCACTGTTGTCTCAGGCGTTGTCCAACTTGCTCGAGAACGCCCTGCGATATGCTCCTGAACACACAGCAATAACTGTAACAGTCAGTGAAGATGGCCCTAACGCTATCCTTAGCGTTCGTGACCACGGCCCCGGAGTTCCACCAGAAGATCTGCCGCGCTTGCAGGTGCCATTTGTTACGCTGGATCCTGCCCGTACCGAGCGTAACGCAGGGCTTGGATTGGCCCTTGTCGCCGCGATTTCACATATGCATGGCGGGGCCTTCACTGCGCGTAATTGCAACCCCGGCCTTGAGGCGACGATCAAACTGGCACGCCATTAATCGCCATTATTTTGTTCTTGTAGCGTTTATCTTCCGTGACGTCCGCACCAAACCAGTCCGGAGGCGCATAGGCCAGCGCCTCGGGTTCGGAAAGGAATTCCACCTCGACCAGGCGCAACGGGGCGAGATCGCCAAAGAAGATATCCAACTCGAACACCCGACCATCTTCCATGCGGCCCGTGTAGCGCTCTTTTTCGACCCGACGTCCGTCAGTTTCAGGCCAGAAGGTCTCAAATTGCTCTGCCGATATCTCTGCCTCACGTTCGATCCGTACCAATGACCCAGCGCCCTTTAACGTCAGGTAGTAGCGGTCGCCTTTTTGCCGCAGGCGTAGCTCGGTGGAATCATCAGGTGCAGTCAGATAACCCTGACGCACCACTGCCCTTTCAGCCCTGCTCAGATCGGGCAGTTCCGCCACCAGGAATTTACGTTCAATCTCGGCGCTCATCTTTTTGAACCCAAACCATCTTCCAGTTCATCGAACAATGCCTGATAAGCTGCACAGGCTTGGCTGCGCGGAGCGTAGATACTGATCGGTGCGCGGTTCTGGCCCATACGTTCAATATCTGCGGCGAACGGAATTACGGTCTGCAAAAACCTTTTGCGGTACTGTTTGCGCATGCTTTCCATCGTTTCTTGGTGCAAGGACTTGCGTTGCTGAACCATCGAGAAGAAAGCCTTTATCTTCTTTCTGGGCAACTTCTTTTGCTCAAAGAAGCCAACCAACTGATCGAAAGTTCGTTCAGACAAAGTAGTGGGTATAACGGGCACGACGATCTGATCCGCTGCCTTGAAAATGTTTTCGGATAGTGTCGAAAAATTCGGTGGGCAATCCAGTATGATTACGTCGTAGTCACTCCCTGCACCAACCAAGGCCTTTTTCAACCGCGAGCGCTTGTTGCGCATACGCGACAGAAACACGTCAAAGTCCCTAAATGTCATGTTGGCAGGCAGAACATCAAGCCCGTCAAAGTCGCTGGCACGGATGGATTTTGTAAACCTCTCAACGTCTTCAAAGAACGTGGCCTCGGTCAGCTTTTTGGACGGTTTGACGCGCAGATAAAAGCTGGATGCCCCCTGCGGATCAAGATCACACAAAAGAACAGTATTCCCGTCCTTGGCAAAAGCGTAAGCTAGGTTAACTGACGTCGCGGTCTTACCAACCCCGCCCTTATTGCTGTAACAGGCAATGATTTTCACGCCTTAATCCTCCTTGTGGTGAAACAGGCTGCGAAACATGTTTCTAACTTGTGGGCTATCGAAGTTCTGGAAGTTAGCAATCACCCGCGCGCGCTCGACTTTTTGCCTTTGATCCAAGACCGCAATAAGGCCTCCGACTGCCATCGCCAATTGCGCATCCGCTCGGTGCTGGGTATTTGTCCGCTGCTGGATAAAGTCAATTAACGCCTCTTGCTGAACCGCGGCGTCATTGAAAAACCCAAGGTTATCTTGCAATTTTTTCAGAGGCTTGAGGATTCTTTTGAAAGCACTTTGGTCAAAGAGTGGGCAAAAAAACTCCACCAGGTAGCGTAACTTTTTGCAGTCAATCCTAAGATCATGAACCAAAGAATCGGGTGTTTCCCCAGTGATCATGCGTGCGCGTTTACAGACTTTGCGATAACGCTTCCAAATCAACGCACAGGCGTAATCGTAAGCGCCGCGCTGCGCGTTGGGGCCGGGCTCAAAGTTGGATGGATCTGAAAACAGCTTCAAAGTCTCGCTGACGTGTTTCTTGTATTTCGCCGATCGCAAACGCCTGCACAAAGCGGCGTGTACCTGCTTTCTCTCGTCTTCGAGCATTGTAAACATGATACCCGCACCCACATGAAGACTCGGCGGTAACAATTTAAAATAATTATTCTTCTCTAGCAGATAGACATCCAGATCCCGCACCCGCCCGGTTGGTGCCATAAGATCAGAAAACGTTCGTTTCAATTTGATGGTTTGCCGCTCGGAAAACACGCCTTTAAACAGGCTGAGAACTGACCGCACGCGCCGCAGGGACACGCGGTAGTCGTGAAGAAACTCGGTGTCGATATCCGCAAGCAACCCCGTCTCATTCTGGCGCGCGACGGTCAGGAAAGTATGGATCAGGTCAGTCGCCACCTCGACCGAAGGCTCGGTCTTTCCCAGTCTTATTTCTGGCTTTGCCCGGTAAGGAACAGTGTCTGGAAAGAGGGTAACGTACAGAGATTCCAGTCCAACATTCACGTCCAAATCTATGTTATCACGCAATAAATGAAATGTTCGATCATAGCCTTTCATGCGCCCAAGTGTCAGAATACAGGCTTGGCCGTGCTCTGACGTCAGCGTTGTCAACACCCCCCGCACCCGCGTTTTTTGCAGGTCGTCTAAGACAGATAAATCTTGGGTCGACATCACACCTGATCCGATGCGCATAAACGCTCGCAGTTTCGGAAAATCACCCAGTGCATCGCGAACGGGGCCAGCAGTAAGATCGCTTAGAAAACAGCCTTCTGCCCGAGCTTTCTGCGCCAAGACCATACCGTCGCCGACCAATTTCAGTTCATCGGATATCTGGAAAAGTACGCGACCCGTGGCCCGGATTGACTGGTCGTGACAATCCAAGACATGAAAAGGCTGGTGCAAAAGCCCTTTTTCGACCGATAAAACATACCCTTTCAGGCGTGACGAAATACGCCGCGCGTCAAAGCCGCCTGCCAAAATGAAAACAGCGTCAGTATCCGTCATCGCAAACAACCCCTGCCCGATGAGACAAGACATTGTCAGGAGATGGCGATTCCGCCCCGAAATCAACCCTTTCTCACGACTGCACTGGGCTTGTCGAACTTGCCGATGACAGAGCGGACGCATCGGGCTAAGACGAGACCATGTCTGATCCTGTTTCCTCGATCCGAAACCTTGGCCCTGCATTTGAACAGGCCTGTGCCCGCGCCGGCATCCATTCGGCACAGCAGTTGCGCGATCTGGGTGCGGATGCAGCTTATACCCGCCTGCTGCGCAGTGGCTCGCGCCCACATTTCATCGGCTATTACGTGCTTGTGATGGGGCTGCAGGGGCGTCCATGGAACGATTGCAAAGGCGAAGAGAAGAAGGCGCTGCGCAAACGGTTCGATGCGATCAAGGCCGGGGTCAGTACCGCGCCTGAGATGCAGATCATCGCTGATCTGGATGCGATCGGCGTGCGGGTCTCGGCTGCGGACCTCAAACCCGAATGAAAAAGGCCGCCCCCGGTGACGGGAACGGCCCTGAATTCTGCGGTAGCTAAGGTTTAGCCGACCAGTTCGATGCCCGAGAAGAAATAGGCGATCTCCACGGCGGCGGTTTCCGGTGCGTCGGAACCGTGGACCGAGTTTTCGCCAACGGATTCAGCGAACTCGGCGCGGATGGTGCCGGCGGCGGCGTCTGCGGGGTTGGTTGCGCCCATGACTTCGCGGTTCTTGGCAATGGCGCCTTCGCCTTCCAGAACCTGAACAACAACCGGAGCCGACGACATGAATTCGCACAGTTCGTCATAGAACGGACGCTCGGCGTGGACTTCGTAAAACTTGCCAGCTTGCTCTTTGGTCATGTGGATGCGCTTTTGCGCAACGATGCGCAGGCCCGCGTCTTCGAACTTGGCGTTGATCTTGCCAGTCAGGTTGCGGCGGGTTGCATCGGGTTTGATGATCGAGAATGTGCGTTCCAGTGCCATATCGGCCTCTCCTTACAATGTGGCGCGTGGTGTGCGCCGAAATCCATCGCGCGCCGCGTAGCACGGTATGTGCTTTATGAAAAGCACTATGTGACGTGGCGATTAGATCGTGTCGGGTAGCGGGTCACGCAAGTCTACCCGGCGGACATATAGGATGGACAAAAGCCCGGCGAAACTGCTGGCGCACATCATGCCCAAAACAACAAAGGGCGCGTTTTGCGCCGTGACCAGCGCGCCCGTGGCCATGGTCAGCAACGCGCCAAGCGCCACGGTCATCGCCCCCGACAGCCCCGCCGCACTGCCCGCCAGTTGCGGGCGCACCGACATCAGCCCGGCGGTCGCATTGGCCACCGTCAACCCGTTGCCGAACCCCACTAGAATTGCCGAGCCGAAAAAGGTCCAGACGCTGCCGCCCTCGGCCGCGAAAACCACGAACCCCATCAAGGGCCCGACCGAGGCTATCACCCGCCCCGTCAAAATCATGGAGTTCAACCGGATCCGCGCCGCCAGCCGCCCGGTCAGATAGCTGCCCGCCATGAACCCCAGCGTGATGATCCCGATCCCCAATCCCAGCAGCGCCGGGTTCAGGTCGAACCACGTCGCCGCAACCAAAGGCGCACCGGTGATAAAGGCATAGAACCCTCCAATCGAAAACGCAGCACAGAAGGAATAGCCCCAGAACCGGCGCGAGTTGAAGAGCTGCGGATACAGTTTCATCTGCGCGGCGAAAGTGGCAGTTGTGTTTGTGTTGGTCTCGCCCAGATCGACCCAGATCAATGCCAAGAGGCCCGCGCCCAGAAGAACATACAAAATGAACCCGGCGCGCCAGCCAAACAGCATCTCAAGCAGACCGCCCAGCATCGGCCCCAGCATTGGGGCAAGCGCCATGGCCATCGAGACATAACCCAGCTTTGCGGCGGCCTCGTTCGGTGAATGCATATCCCGGATCGCGGCCCGCGCCAGCACCTGCCCGGCCACCACGGCGCCTTGCAGCATCCTAAATCCAAGAAAAACCCAGATCGACTGCGCCAGCGCACAGCCGATTGACGCCACGACGAAGATAACCATGCAGACGAGCAAAACCGGCCTGCGCCCGAAGCGGTCGGACAAAGGCCCCATGATCAGCTGCAGCACTGCCGATAGCGCCAGATAGCCAGCGACCGACAGGTTCACCAACGCATACTCCGCCTGCAACGCCTCACCAATACTGGGCAGAGACGGCAGGAACATGTTCAGCGACAGCACGGACAGCCCGGTCAGCAGGACCAGCGTGATCATCGACGGAGGCGTCTGCGCGGGCTTCATCGCGTATTCCTGTTTAACCAAACATGTCAGCGCTATCACACTGATCACGCAATGAACATGCCAAGCCGCTGGCGGCGGCATCACGCCTCTGCTAAGAGCGGCCCATGCTACGGATCGAAGACATCAATTACGCCGTCGAAGGCCGCCCTTTGTTCGACGGGGCCAGTGCGACCATTCCCGATGGGCACAAGGTGGGGCTTGTGGGCCGCAACGGCACCGGCAAGACTACCCTGTTCCGCCTGATCCGGGGAGAGCTGGCGCTGGAATCGGGCAATATCGTGCTGCCGAAACGCGCGCGGATCGGCGGCGTGGCGCAAGAGGTGCCCTCGTCTGATGTCTCGCTGATCAACACCGTTTTGGCGGCCGATACCGAACGCAGCGCCCTGATGGCCGAAGCCGACAGCGCCACCGACCCTGCCCGCATCGCTGACATTCAGACCCGGCTGGCCGATATCGACGCCTGGTCGGCCGAAGCGCGCGCGGCCTCGATCCTGAAAGGTCTGGGGTTTGACGACGAGGATCAGCTGAAACCCTGCTCGGATTTCTCGGGCGGCTGGCGGATGCGGGTTGCGCTGGCAGCGGTGCTTTTTTCGCAGCCCGACCTGCTGCTGCTGGACGAACCGACCAACTATCTGGACCTCGAAGGCGCTCTGTGGCTGGAGAGCTATCTGGCCAAATACCCGCACACGGTCATCATCATCAGCCACGATCGCGGGCTGTTGAACCGCGCGGTGGGGTCGATCTTGCATCTGGAAGACCGCAAGCTGACCTATTACGCGGTGCCTTACGACAAATTCGCCGAACGCCGTGCCGAACGTATTGCGCAGGCGGAATCGGAGAACGCTAAGGCCAAGGCCCGCATCGCGCATCTGCAAAGCTTCGTGGACCGGTTCCGCGCCAAGGCCACCAAGGCTGTGCAGGCCCAATCGCGCCTGAAGATGATCGAGCGCATTCAGCTGGTCTCAACCCCGCAAGAGGCCGCCCTGCGCGCGTTTTCCTTCCCCGAGCCCGAGGAGCTGTCTCCCCCGATCATCCATATTGAGGGCGGCGTGACCGGCTATGGCGACACCGAGGTGCTGCGCCGTCTGAACCTGCGCATCGATCAGGATGACCGCATCGCCTTACTGGGTAAGAACGGTCAGGGCAAGTCGACCCTGTCGAAACTGCTGTCCGACCGTTTGCCCCTGATGGCGGGCAAGATGACCCGCAGTTCCAAGCTGCGCATCGGCTATTTCGCGCAGCATCAGGTGGATGAGCTGTATGTGGACGAGACGCCCCTGGACCACCTGCGCCGTTTGCGCCCGGATGAGGCACCGGGCAAATGGCGATCCCGTCTGGCCGGGTTTGGCCTGAACGCCGATCAGGCGGATACAGAGGTCGGGCGTCTGTCGGGCGGCCAGAAAGCGCGCCTGTCGCTGCTGCTGGCCACGATTGATGCGCCACATATGCTGATTCTGGACGAACCGACCAACCACCTGGACATCGAAAGCCGCGAAGCGCTGGTCGAAGCGCTGACTGCCTATTCCGGCGCGGTGGTTCTGGTCAGCCACGACATGCACCTGCTGTCGCTGGTTGCGGATCGGCTGTGGCTTGTCTCGGACGGGTCGGTAAAACCGTTCGAGGGCGATTTGGAGGCCTATCGTGCCCTGCTGCTGGCCCGCGACAAGCCGGTCAAGGAAAAGCCTGCCGCCGCGAAGCCAAAACGCCCCTCGCGGGATGCGATGCTGGCCCTTCGCGCCGATCTGCGCAAATGCGAAGAACGGATTGAGAAGCTGACGGATATGCATGAAAAGCTGTCTGCAAAACTAGCCGATCCGGCCTTGTATGAAGACGATCGGATCAACGATCTGGAAACCTGGAACCGCAAATTCGCTGAGGTGGTTGAAGCGATGCAAAAAGCCGAAGCCCTTTGGGTGTCCGCCGCAGAACGTCTGGAGGAAGCTGAAGCGTCATGACTTGCCCAGTCACCGAAACTAAAGACATGATAGCCGGTATGCGCCCCGCGCGTCAGCCCGGTGAATATGCCTTTGTTGTCTGGCCCCCCGACGCAGAATGGCCAAGGGGCACACGGGCCAGCTGTATCGAGGCCGAGGGCCTTTCTCTGATCGTTCCCTTCAAGGCAGCGCAGAACGGCGCTGTACCTATGCGCTGCATTACCCTGCAGGTGCATTCCTCGCTTGAAGGTGTCGGTCTCACCGCTGCCGTCTCAAGTGCGCTTGCGCAAGCTGACATTCCGGCAAACATGGTTGCGGGGTATCACCATGACCATGTTTATGTTCCCAGCGATCAGGCCGATAAGGCCGTAGCAATCCTGACAGAACTTCAGGGCGGTGCCACAGGATGATCGACCTAGCCTTTTTCGTCACCGCATTCACCACCCTGTTCGTGGTGATCGACCCGTTTGGCACCACGCCCATCTTCGTGGCGCTGACACAGGATATGGATGCCGCAACCCGCCGCAAAACCGCGATCCGTAGCTGCCTGACCGCCGTTTGCATCCTGATCGCCTTTGCTGCCTTTGGCGAGGCGGTGCTTGGCTTTGTTGGCATCTCGATGGAGGCGTTCCGCGTCGCTGGTGGCGCATTGCTGTTCCTGACCGCGCTGGACATGCTGTTCGACCGCCGCACCAAACGGCGCGAGGACCGGGCCGAGGAAGAGGAGCACCCCGACCCGTCCGTGTTTCCGCTGGCCATTCCGTTGATCGCGGGGCCGGGCTCGATAGCCACGATCATCCTGCTGGCCGGGCAGCACCCCGGCGTTCTGGGTATCGTCGAGGCTTGCATCGTCATGCTGGCCGTCATGGCCGTTGTTTTCATTTTTTTCCTGTCGGGTGGCGTGATCGCGCGCATTCTGGGCAAAACCGGTTTGAACGTGCTTACCCGTTTGTTGGGAATGCTGCTGGCGGCTCTGTCTGTTCAGTTCATATTGGATGGTCTCAAAGCCTTTGGTTTTGCGTCCTGAGCCCCATATATCTTTCAATAGAATTGGATAGGATGATGGTATGGACGGCGACAGCTTTGCACGTTTGGCATATTTGAGCCTGCTTGGCGCGGCTGTTGTGGCGTGGTTTTTTTCCCAAAACCGGCAATCCCTGAACAAAACCTTGCAACAGGCGATGGCCTGGGTTTTCATCTTCATTGGCGTTATCGCCGTGGTCGGCCTATGGGAAGATATCCGCTCAACTGTTGGTCCTTCGCCTCAGATGACCGTAACCGGCGAGGTGATCGAGGTCCCCCGTGCGTATGATGGTCACTACTATCTGCCGGTCGAGGTTAACGGCCAGTCGATCACCTTTCTTGTTGATACAGGAGCCAGCCAGATTGTGCTGGCCCAGCGCGATGCCGAACGTCTGGGCATTGATCCTGATCAGTTGAACTATATCGGCCGCGCCGCAACGGCGAATGGCGAGGTCCGGACGGCGCCGGTGCGTCTGGATACGCTGACGCTGGGCCCGGTTACAGACCGCAATGTCTCGGCCTGGGTAAATGAAGGAGAGCTGTTCCAGTCGCTGCTGGGCATGGACTATCTGCATCTTTTCTCGAACATCCAGTTTGCGGATGGGCGCATGATCCTGTCGCGTTGATCGCACTTCACCATTGAGAACAAAGTAAGAACATGCTAACCTGAATGCATGTCTGCACATCTTCTTGATCGTAAAGCCAAACGCACAGCAGCGGGCCTGGCACTGCATCCTCAGATCACCTTACAACTGGGCCGCGTGCACGAAGCCTGTGGCCCTGCTCGACGCAGTTTCGCCACCTGGCTGGCCGGTCAGACGCAAGGTCCCGTGCTGTGGATTTCCCCCGCGTGGGAGCCGGGCCAGTTGAACCCTGACGGCATGATGCCCTTTGTCGATCCCGGCCGCTTCATCTTTATCCACCCAACCCGCGCCGAGGATATTTTATGGTGTCTGGAAGAAGCCCTGCGCAGCGGGGCGATCCCGCTGATCATCGGTGACCTGCCTGGTGCGCCCAGCCTGACGCCCGTGCGCCGAATGCATCTGGCCGCCGAACAGGGGGGCACGCTGGGGCGGGCTCCGCTGGGGCTGTTGCTGACACCGGGTGATGGCGGCGCGCAGGGGGTTGAGACGCGCTGGCACATGGCCGCGAACCACACTCAAGAGGCCCGCCGCTGGACCCTGACCCGCCGCCGTGCCCGCGCCCTGCCCCCGGTCACATGGCAGGCCACCCAGACCAAACCGCGCGTCGGATTGAACCTGCAAAGAACGGCAACCGACGAGGTATCAGTGTGACACCACAGCGTGATCACGAAAGAAGTGACTAGCCAACCCCTACCCTGCGCCCTAGCGTTCCGGGAATGAGCCACGCAATCCACGACAGCCGCTATTCTTGGCTACGCCTTACAATCACGCTTGCCATCGCGATGGTGGCGAATGTGGGCATGTGGGCGGTCATCGTGGTCATGCCCGCGATTGAGACACAGTTCGACGCGGGGCGGGCCGAAGCCTCGCTGCCTTACGTTCTGACCATGATCGGCTTTGCGCTGGGGAACATGTGGCTGGGGCAACTGGTCGATCGGCTGGGTGTGACCAAGGCGTTGATCGGGGCAGCCGTGCTCAGCACCGTCAGCTATGTGCTGGCAACCCTAGCGCCGAACATGGTCATGCTGTCGCTGGCACATCTGTTGGTGGGACTAGGCACCTCGATCGGGTTTGGTCCGCTGATCGCCGATATCTCGCACTGGTTCATGAAGCGGCGCGGCATTGCCGTGGCACTGGTGGCCAGCGGCAACTACCTGTCGGGCGCGATCTGGCCCACCCTTCTGTCGGATATTCTGGCGCGCGACGGCTGGCAGCAGGTCTATCTGACGCTGGCCCTAATAACTCCGGTGATCGTCATCCCCCTGTCCCTATTGCTGCGACGTCAGGTTCCGGCCGAGGCGCATCAGACCGCAGCCGTAAGCGCCAGCATCAAGGCAAGCAGCGTCGGGATCTCACCACGCGCGTTGCAATACATTCTGGGTCTGGCCGGGATCGGGTGTTGCGTTGCGATGTCGATGCCGCAGGTTCACATCGTCTCATACTGCGTTGGGCTGGGCTATGGGCCCGCCGTCGGGGCCGAGATGCTGTCACTTATGTTGCTGGGCGGCGTGGTCAGCCGCGTGATTTCCGGGATGGTGGCCGACAAGCTGGGCGGGCTGATGACCCTGCTGATCGGGTCAATACTGCAATGCATCTCCCTGTTTCTGTTCCTGCCCTATGACGGGATGGTTTCGCTTTACATCATCAGTCTCATGTTCGGGCTGGCACAGGGTGGGATCGTACCCAGCTACGCGCTGGTTGTGCGCGAATACATGCCTCCGCAAGAGGCCGGAGCCCGCGTGGGCTTTGTCATGATGATGACCATCATGGGGATGGCTCTGGGCGGCTGGATGTCGGGCTGGATTTACGACGTAACCGGAAATTATCAATTGGCCTTTATCAACGGCATTCTCTGGAACGGGCTGAACATCGCAATCCTGCTGATGTTGCTGAAGCGCTCGCGCCCCCGCAGGCAGGAGGTCATGGCATGACCCAAGTAACACGACGCGCCGTACTGGCAGGCTTGGCTGTACTGACCCTTGCGGGTTCAGCACTGGCTGCGCCGCGCACGTACCAATTGGTGCCGGACGGAACATCCGTCGATTTCACCTTTGACCTTTCCGGCATCTCACAATCCGGCACCATGCCCATCGAATCCGCCGACATTCGGATCGACCTGAACGACCTGCTGAACAGCCGTGTGGACGTGATCCTGAACGTCGCCAAAGCGCGGACCAAGCTGCCATTCGCCCGCAAACCCATGCTGAGCGAGAGCGTCCTGGATGCCGAAGGGTTTCCAACCATCCATTTTGTGTCAACAAGCGTACAACTTGGTGAAAGCGGCCGCATCTCTCAGGGCGCCAGGATCAGCGGGGATTTGACCGTTCGTGGCGTCACCCGCCCAATTGAATTGAAAGCTGATCTATTCCGACCTCCGGGCAGTGCCGCTGACAATCTGAACGACCTGTCCATCCGCCTGACCGGAGAGTTGAACCGGCACGATTTCGGCGCGTCAGGCTATGCTGATCTGGTACAGGACACCGTAGGCTTGGACATCCGGGCGGAAATCCAACGCTCACAATAGCAGAAAAACGACGCGTCAAGGTCGATAAGCTGCGCGCATCTTGCTGCGGATGTCCCAAGGTGGTGTCGTTATGCGCACGATGATTTCTTTTGCCGCCCTGTTTCTTTCGGTTATTCTGCTGCAGTTGTCGACCGGCGGCGTGGGGCCGCTTGACGCCATCTCGGGACTTACGCTGGACTTTTCAACCGAGCAGATCGGTCTGCTGGGATCGGCACATTTCATTGGCTTTTTTGTGGGTTGCTGGTGGGCTCCTCGTCTGATGGGCAGCGTGGGACATTCCCGCGCCTTTGCTGTCTGCACGGCATTGGGCGCGATGGGGTTGCTGGGGCATACTCTGACAGAAAACCCGAACGTCTGGGCCGTACTACGGATCGCGTCAGGCACCTGCGTCGCTGGGTGCTATACAGTGATCGAGGCCTGGCTGAACGCCAAGGTCACCAACGAGTCGCGTGGCCGTGTCATGGGCAGTTACCGCATCGCCGATCTGGGCGCGTCGCTGTGTGCCCAATTGATCATCGCCGTGCTGCCGCCCGCATCTTATGTCTCATACAACTTGCTGGCCATTTTGTGCTGTGCCTCACTGTTGCCACTGACCTTGACCAAGGCCAGCCAACCTAAAACGCCCGACGCCCCTCGCCTGCGTCCTAAACTGGCATGGCGCAGTTCACCGCTGGCTGTGGCGGGCGTGATCGTCGCGGCGCTCAGTTCGGCATCCTTCCGCATGGTCGGACCGGTCTATGGGCAAGAGGTCGGACTTGGCGTCGACCAGATTGCTTTCTTTCTGGCGTCTTTCGTTCTGGGCGGGGCACTGGCGCAATACCCGGTGGGTTGGTTGGCCGACAAGTATGACCGTCGCTGGGTGTTGATCTGGCTGTCTGCCGCAGCGGTCCTGAGTTGCGGCATCACAATGGCAGCCGGTGGGGCGGGAACAATAGGCGTGATGTTGGCTGCGGGTATCTTTGGATTGACGACATTCCCGATCTTTTCCGTCTCGTCTGCGCACGCAAACGACTTTGCCACAACCGAAGAACGGGTCGAGCTTTCAGCCGCATTGATGTTCTGGTTTGCGCTGGGTGCGATTGCGTCACCCTATGTATCGTCTAACCTGATTCAGCAGTTCGGCCCGGGCGCGTTGTTTGCGTTTGTTGCTTTGGGTCATGTCTTCCTGATCGTATTTGGCCTGGCGCGAATGCGGTCGCGTCCGACACCGGATGAGCGAACAAACTATGTCTACGCTCCGCGAACATCCTTCACGATTGGGCGGCTGCTGAAACGGTCACGTGAGGCCGGCAAAAACAACCCCTGAACCGGTCGAATTGAGTTAACAATTAACGCCACACGCAAAAGCCGGGCTTTTGCTGCCCGGTTACATAAGGTAGACGGGCGCGCAGACAGTTACGTGGACACGCAAAATGGCTCGGATTCTCATCACCTCGGCGATCCCCTACATCAACGGGATCAAGCACCTCGGCAACCTGATCGGCTCGCAGCTGCCGGCTGATCTGTACGCGCGCTATCAGCGTGGCCGCGGGAATGAGGTGATGTTCCTGTGCGCCACCGACGAACACGGCACCCCGGCCGAGCTGGCCGCCGCCAAAGCGGGTAAGCCTGTGGCCGAATACTGCGCTGACATGTATGCCGTTCAGGCCGATATCGCGAACCGGTTCGGACTGAGCTTTGATCACTTTGGCCGGTCGTCCAGCGATCAGAACAAGCACCTGACCCAGCATTTCGCGGGCAAACTGGACGAGGCCGGGCTGATCCGTGAAGTCAGCGAGAAACAGGTCTATTCCAACGCCGATGGCCGGTTCCTGCCCGACCGCTATATCGAGGGTACCTGCCCCAATTGCGGCTATGACCGCGCACGCGGCGATCAGTGCGAGAACTGCACCAAGCAGCTGGACCCAACCGACCTGATCGAGCCCCGCAGCGCGATCAGCGGCTCGACTGATCTTGAGGTCCGCGAGACTAAGCACCTGTATCTGCGTCAATCCGCGATGAAAGATCAGCTGGATGCGTGGATCGACAGCAAGGCTGACTGGCCGATCCTGACCACCTCGATTGCCAAGAAATGGTTGCATGACGGAGACGGCCTGCAGGATCGCGGCATCACCCGCGATCTGGACTGGGGCGTTCCGGTCAAGAAAGGCGATCAGGACTGGCCGGGGATGGAAGGCAAAGTCTTCTATGTCTGGTTCGACGCGCCGATCGAATATATTGCCTGTGCCAAGGAATGGGCCGATGCCAGTGGAAAGCCGGATGCCGAGTGGGAGCGCTGGTGGCGCACCGACAAGGGTGCGGATGACGTGCGTTATGTGCAGTTCATGGGCAAAGATAACGTACCCTTCCATACGCTCAGCTTCCCGGCCACCATTCTGGGATCAGGCGAGCCGTGGAAGATGGTCGATCACCTGAAATCCTTCAACTACCTGAACTATGATGGTGGCCAGTTCTCGACCTCTCAGGGTCGTGGCGTATTCATGGATCAGGCGCTTGAGATCCTGCCCGCCGATTACTGGCGCTGGTGGCTGCTGAGCCATGCGCCCGAAAGCAGCGACAGCGAGTTCACATGGGAAAACTTCCAGCAGTCGGTGAACAAGGACCTCGCCGACGTGCTGGGCAACTTCGTCAGCCGGATCACCAAGTTCTGCCGTTCGAAATTCGGTGAGGCCGTGCCTGAGGGTGGCGTTTTTGGTGAGCGTGAACAGGAGCTTATCGCAGAGCTCACCCGCCGGGTCCGCGCCTATGAAGATTTTATGGAATCGATGGAGGTTCGCAAATCTGCGCAAGAACTGCGTGCGATTTGGGTCGCGGGCAACGAATACCTGCAATCCGCCGCGCCCTGGTCAACCTTCAAGGAAGACCCGGCACAGGCTGCCGCACAAGTACGCCTTGGTCTGAACCTGATCCGACTGTACGCCGTGTTAAGCGCACCGTTCATCCCCACCACCTCGGCTCGGATGCTGAGCGCGATGAACACGCTGGACACCGATTGGCCAGAAGACATCGCAGCCGCGTTGAACGCCCTGCCCGCTGGTCATGAATTTGCTGTTCCAGATGTTCTTTTCGCCAAGATTACCGATGAACAGCGCGAAGACTGGCAAACTCGTTTTGCTGGCACCCGCGACTGACGGTTCACCACATCACAAGAACACAAGGGGCCTTGGTGGCCCCTTTTTCGTTTAGGGTCGCCTCAATTCGGCACATCAGTGAGTAAATATAAGGATCATCAGCATAATTTCCACAACCAAAAGCCGGGTCGAGGCGTTCAACACGCTTGAGAAATCAACTTAAAACCGCCATCCTCACAGAGAGTTTAGTCGACTCGGCCACCTTGCAAGCGCCGAGGCGCGTACAGTTTTACTTCAGTGAGGCGATTGCAATGCCCCTTTCACAGACGATTTCCAGACTCTGCCTATCCAGCGTGACGCCGGCTTTCGTGCGGCGCGCGACCGCGGCGGCTTTGATCGGGGTGGCATCAACAGCCACGGCGCAAGACCAAAGCGAAGCCCCGCCGCCCAAGGTTTCTATTGCTGCGGCCTACACTCAGGAAATAACCGAAGAAGCGACGTTTATCGGCCGCGCCGAGGCGCTGGACAAAGCGGATATTGTTGCCCGCGTCAGCGGGTTTCTGGACAGCCAGAACGTCGAAGATGGCGCTTTGGTAAACGAAGGCGATCTACTGTTCACTATCGAACCCGACCTTTACCAAGCGACATTGGATGCCAGGAATGCGGATCTGGACCGGGCCGAAGCGAACTTGGAATTGGCCAAGGTCGAGCTGGCTCGTAAACAGGAACTCTACGAACGGGATGCCACACCAGAATCTGAGCGTGATATCGCGCGTGCCAACGAACTGGTCGCCGAGGCTGAAGTCAAATCCGCAAAGGCAGCGATCCAGCAGGCTGAACTGGATCTGAGCTATACCCAGATACACGCCCCCTTCACCGGTCGCATTGGCCGCGTCGCTATCAGTGTCGGCGACGTCGTTGGCCCCACAAACCCGCCATTGGTAAATATCGTCAGCGAGGCGCCGATTTACGTCAATTTCTCGCTGAACGAAAAACAGTTCACCTCGGTTTTGGAAACGGTTGGCGAAAATGCAGCCACTCTGGCCGAAAGCAACAAAAGTCCGGTCGTAAAAGTGATCCTGCCTAACGGATCAGAGTTGGACGAGACCGGCAAGATCGTGTTCGTTGACAACCGCATCGACCCGCTCACCGGCGCAATCACGATGCGCGCCGAATTTCAGAATGATAAACGCCTGATCGTGGATGGAGCCTTCCTGTCCGTACAGATTGAAGCACTCGAACCCACCCTGGAAGTTCTGGTTCCGCAAGCTGCACTGCAACGCGACCAGCGTGGCGAATTTGTTCTGGTGGTGAATGACCAGCAAATGGTTGAACAGCGCTACATCACCACAGGCACGACCGAAGGGACAGCGATCATTGTAAAGGATGGTCTACGCGATGGTGAAAGCGTGATTGTTGAGGGCCTCCAGCGGGTGCGTCCCGGCGTGGCTGTAGATGCTGTAGTCGCCTCTGAGCAGCCGGGAGAATAAAGAATGTTCTCTGCCCTGTTCATCAGCCGGCCCAAGCTGGCACTTGTTATTTCGTTGGTGCTGACCATCATGGGCGGTATCGGCTATCTGGTTCTGCCGGTTGCGCAATTTCCTGACATCACGCCGCCCGTGGTCAGCGTTTCGACCACGTACACCGGCGCCAATGCCGAAACCGTAGAAAACACCGTCGCCGCGCCGATTGAAGCTCAGGTCAATGGTGTGGACGACATGATTTATATGACGTCGACTTCATCGGATAACGGCTCCTACTCGTTGAATGTCACATTCGAGGTCGGCACCGACCCCGATATTGCATCTGTCAACGTGCAGAACCGCGTGGCGCAAGCGATGTCGTCGTTGCCGACGGAAGTGACCTCGTCCGGTGTTGTGACCCAAAAAGCATCCACCAATATGCTGCTGTTGGTGACGCTGACGTCGCCAAACGGGACATATGACAGTGTTTTCCTCTCCAACTATGCCTCGATTAACCTGAAGGACGCGCTGGCGCGGGTTCAGGGGGTCGGTAAGGCGGATGTTCTGACCAATCTGGAATACGCGATGCGCATCTGGATGGATCCTGACAAAATGGCCGGCCTGTCCATCACACCCGGCGATGTGATCAGCGCCATTCGTGAACAAAACGTCGAGGTTTCGGCAGGCTCAATCGGCGCACCTCCGGTGCCTGAAGGGCAGACGTTTCAATATACGATCAAAACCAAGGGACGCCTGACATCCGCCGACGAGTTCGGTGAGATTGTCATTCGCACCGGAGACGCTGGCGCCATCGTGCGTGTCAAAGACATCGCCCGGGTCGAGCTTGGGGCACAGTACTACGCCGCTTCGGGCTATTTCCAAAGCGTACCTGCGACCGTAATAGGCATCTATCAGGCCCCCGGCGCGAATGCGCTGGCAGTTTCTGAACGGGTGCAGGCTGAACTTGACCGGCTGTCTCGCTCATTCCCGACGGATGTAGAATATGCTGTGCCGTTCAATACCACCGACTTTGTTGAACAATCGCTGAACGATGTGGTCTCCACCCTGATCCTGACATTCATTTTGGTGATCTCGGTGGTGTTTGTCTTTCTTGGCAGTTGGCGGGCAACCATCATCCCAGCGGTCGCAATCCCCGTGTCTTTGATCGGGACCTTTGCCTTCTTACTGCTTTTTGGAATGTCCCTGAACACGATTTCGCTGTTCGCCTTGGTTTTGGCCATCGGGATCGTGGTCGATGACGCCATCGTGGTGGTCGAAAACGTCGAGCGTATCATCGCAGAAGAGGGCCTGCCTCCGGCCGAGGCGACCCGCAAGGCGATGAGCCAGATCACCGGTCCCGTCATCGCGACAACGCTGGTTCTTTTGGCGGTTTTCGTCCCCGTGACCTTCATGCCCGGCATCTCGGGGCGGCTCTACTCACAGTTCGCCGTGACGATCTCGACCGCGGTTGTGATCTCATCAATCAACGCATTGACGCTGTCACCTGCGCTTTGTGGTCTTGTGCTGCGCGCACGATCTGGTCCACCGACAGGGTTGCTGGCTGTGTTCGAGCGGTTCATCGGTTCGTTGCGTTCAGGCTATGTCGCCATCGTGCGCCGGTTGCTGATCCTGCCGATCGTTGCGCTGGGGATCATCGTGGCTTTGGCGATGGGGACCGGGACAATCATGTCCAAAACCTCCAGCGGGTTCCTGCCGCTTGAAGATAACGGCTATTTGTTCGTCGATGTGCAATTGCCCGATGCGGCAACTCTGGAACGTACCGAAGTTGTCACCAAGCGCGTGGATGACCAAATCCGGGAAATTCCGGGTGTGGCCAACACGGTTCTGATTAACGGCTTCTCGATCCTGAACGGGACGTCGACCAACGGTGCCGCGATCTTTGTGAACCTCGACAACTGGGACGAGCGTCAGGAAGACGACCTGAGCGCAAATGCCATTCTGGAAAAGGTTTTGGCCATTGCATATGGCGAGACCGCTGCATCCATCGTGGCCTTCAACCCCCCCCCCATTCAGGGCCTTGGCAACTCGGCCGGGGTCGAGATGGAAGTCCAGCAAACCGGTGGGGGTACCCCACAGGACCTGGCCTCGGCCGTTGGCTCGTTCGTCTATGCCGCGAACCAGCGCCCTGAGATTGGGCAAGCTTACACGACCTTCCGGGCAAACGTGCCGCAGCTGTTCGTCGATCTGGACCGTGAAAAAGCCAAGACACTGCAAGTGTCAGTCGCCGAAGTGTTCCAGACCATGCAGGCGCAATTGGGATCCTACTACGTTAATGACTTCAACCTGTTCGGACGGGTGTATCGTGTGATGATCCAAGCCGATGGGACGTATCGGGACAATGTCGACGATATCTCAAACCTGTATGTTCGGTCGCAAAAAGGCGAAATGGTTCCTCTGGGCACCCTGATCGACGTTGAAAACGTACTGGGCCCGGTTTTGCTGAAACGTCACAACCTGTTCCGTTCGGCCACGGTCACGGCTGTCCCGGCCGAGGGGCTATCGACCGGCGACGCCATCTCTGTCATGACCGAAGAATCTGCGACCGCCCTGCCCCCCGGATACGCGTTTGAATGGACCGGCACGGCCCAGCAGCAGCTGGCCTCGGGCGGTCTGGTGATCGTGATCCTTGGACTGGCGATCTTGTTCGGATACCTGTTCCTTGTCGGACAATACGAAAGCTGGTCGCTTCCAGTTTCCATTCTGCTGTCTGTGATTGTCGCGCTTTTCGGAGCGGTTGCTGCCGTGGCTATCGTTGGCAGCGACATCAACCTATATACGCAGATCGGGATGATCATGCTTGTTGGGCTGGCGTCTAAGAACGGCATCCTCATCGTGGAATTCGCGATGGAACAGCGCGCCAAAGGACTGTCAGTCAAAGAAGCCGCCGCCGAAGCTGCGCATCAGCGTTTCCGCGCGGTGATGATGACAGCGCTGTCGTTCCTTTTGGGGGTCGTTCCACTCTTGGCCGCTAACGGAGCAGGTGCAGCCAGCCAGAAAGCGATTGGTGTGGCTGTGTTCGGCGGAATGCTGGCCGCTACGCTGATCGGCGTGATCCTCGTTCCAGTTCTCTATGCCCTGCTGCAAGGCTTGCGAGAATGGTTAAAGGGCACCAAGGATGATCCTGGACCCGCTGAGGAAACCGCTTGAACCCAAAAGCCCCGCCATTTGAGCGGGGCTTTTTTCTAGCGGTTTTCGATCCAGTCTTGGATACGGGCGATCTGATCCTGCGTGAGCCTTAGGCCCAGTTTGTTGCGCCGCCAGACGATGTCTTCGGCGCTGCGCGCATATTCCTTCTCGACCAGCCACTCCAGCTCTTTCGAGGTCAAATTAGCGCCGAAATCTTCTCCCAAATCCTCGGCAGTTTTTGCGTCACCCAGAATTGTACCAGCGTCGGTGCCATACGCGCGCACCAAGCGTTCTGCCCATGCCCTGTCCAGAAAGGCATAATCAGCTTTCAATCCTGCTATCAAATCCTGCACACCATCGACGGGAAAGTCGCCTCCTGGCAGGGACACACCAGCCGTCCATGGCCCCGGCAGATCAGAGAAATGCTCTGCCACCTTCTCCATCGCGCTTTCAGCCAGCCGTCGATAGGTGGTGATTTTCCCCCCGAACACGTTCAAAACCGGGGCACCCCCGGTCGCATTGACCTTAAGCGTATAATCACGGGTCGCAGCAGTGGCGCTGCTGGCCCCATCGTCATACAAAGGCCGCACGCCGGAATAGGTCCAGACGACGTCATCACGCGTGATAGGCTGCTCGAAATACTTCGTCGCAAAGGTGCAGAGGTATTCTTGCTCGACCTCGGTGCAGACTGGCGGCTCTGATGGATTGGGGTGGTCCTGATCAGTGGTTCCAATCAGGGTAAAATCCCTCTCATACGGTATGGCAAAGATGATGCGGCCATCTTCGCCCTGAAAAAAGTAACATTTATCGTGGTCAAACAGCCTGCGCGTTACAATATGACTGCCTCGGACCAGACGAACCCCTTCACGAGAGTTCACGCGTATCTTGGTCTGTATGATATCCCCGACCCACGGCCCACCCGCATTGATCAACATCTTCGCGCGGACGACGCGGGTTTCATCGGTCCCTGTTTCGCGGATCGTGACGTGCCAGAGGTCCGCAACACGTTCGGCCGAAAGAACCTCGGTCCGCACCATGATATTTGCACCTCGGGCTTCGGCGTCGCGGGCGTTCAATACAACCAGCCTGGAATCTTCGATCCAGCAGTCCGAGTATTCATAGGCCGTTTCAAACTTGTTTTTCAGCGGGGCACCTTCAGGCGCAGATCGCAGATCCAATGAGGAGGTACCGGGCAATATCTTGCGCCCTCCAAGATGGTCATACATGAACAAGCCCAGCCGGATCAGCCAGGCCGGACGACGCCCCCGCATCCATGGCATTACGGTGCTTAACAGCCGCGAAGTCGGTGTGTCCGAGTCGAACCGCATGTCCTCGTGATACGGCAGGACGAAGCGCATCGGCCAACTGATATGCGGCATCGCACGCAGCAGTGTTTCGCGTTCAATCAGTGCCTCGCGTACAAGGCGGAATTCGAAGTACTCCAAATATCGCAAACCACCATGAAACAGCTTGGTCGAGGCCGACGAGGTGGCAGACGCCAGATCGTTCATCTCGGCCAAGGTCACCGACAATCCGCGCCCGGCCGCGTCGCGGGCAATGCCACAACCATTGATCCCTCCGCCGATAATGAAAAGGTCGGCCACATCGTCTGTTTGCACTGTCATACCCGGTGAGTCCCGATGTTGAAAATCTGCCGCCATTAACCCGGTGTGACCTTGGGTCGTCAACGATATTCTTCGTTTATGTTCGTTTTAGCTCGCTCTTATTTGTCGCATTTCAGTATAAATTGCACATTCACCTGTTTCTAAGGTTGATATTTTTCAAAAAGAGAAGAAAACCGAAAAAGCATTCCAACCGGAGGAGCACGTGTCCCTTTCGTTTCGACAATCCGATATTCTGGAAATCGCCAAGCAAGATGGCCGTGTCGCGGTTGAAGACCTTGCCGCGCGTTTTGAGGTCACTGTTCAGACCATCCGACGCGACCTGTCCGATCTTGCAGACATGGGAAAACTGGATCGCGTTCACGGTGGCGCCGTGTTGCGGTCCGGGGTGTCAAACATCGGCTACGAGGATCGACGCGCCCTAAATGCCGAGATCAAGACCCGGATCGCGCAGGCCTGCGCGCGCGACATTCCAGACGGTGCATCGGTGTTCATGAACATCGGAACCTCGACCGAGGCGGTCGCGCGCCAACTTTTGTCTCACAAAGACCTCATGGTGGTGACGAACAACATGAACGTGGCCAACATACTTGTCGAAAACCCGCACTGTCAGATCGTGGTTGCAGGTGGCGTGCTGCGCCGGTCGGACGGAGGGCTGATTGGCAACCTTACGACCTCGACGATCGAGCAATTCAAATTCGACTACGCTGTGATCAGTTGCTCTGCGCTGGACGCCGAGGGCGACTTGCTGGATTTCGACTTTCAAGAGGTCCATGTCAGTCAAACGATCATAGCACAGGCGCGGCATGTCATGCTTGCGGCAGACAGTTCGAAATTCCAGCGCTCAGCACCAGCGCGCATCGCATCCCTGTCTGATGTGGACGTCTTCTATACCGATGCTCAGCTACAACGCAGCTTGGTCCAGAAATGCGCTGACTGGGGCACGCGATTGGAAATCTGCGCCTGACTTCCACTTTAGGCGAACTTTGACCCCCAAGTTCTTGCCAGACGCGAGCTAAGCTGACAATATTTAAACATATTGCAATTCTTATGATTAGGGGGTGCGAGACATGATCGCACTACTATTCGCGCTGCTTACAACAGCTATAGGGCTGATCTACTACCGGATGAAAAAGGCTGCCAACGCGGTTTTTTTCATAACCCTGGCGCTGAGCGTCTACTGGTTTCGCTATCACGCGACCAGTCAACTGACCATTCAGCTTTAGGAGACGGCAGTGACACCCGAACTGTCTCGCAGCCTAAACGCGATTGGGGCCCTAGCGGTTAGCCTGATACTGTTGCTGGCTTTCGTTTATCAGTTAGCCTTGTACGAACTGCCCTGCCCTTTATGCCTGTTGCAGCGCGTGGGATTCATGGCGGTCGGGATCGGATTGGCACTAAACCTGTTATACGGCGCGCAACCGCAACACTATGCGCTGATGCTGATCTCGGCGCTGTTTGGGATCAGTGTTTCGATCCGACAGATCTTTCTGCACATCGTACCAGGAACCGGCCATTACGGGTCGCCGGTTCTCGGCTATCACTACTACACATGGGCCGCGATCTGCTTTTTCCTGATCCTGCTGGGAACCGCCATTATGCTGTTGTTTTCGCGCCAATACACCGACATGCCGGATGAGCAACCCCGATTTGGCGGCAATATACTGGCAAAAGTCGCGTTCTTTACCCTATTGGGCCTCGGAGCCCTCAACACAGTGTCGGCCCTGCTGGAATGTGGTCCCGGCATCTGCGCTGACCCTCCGACAAGCTATAAATTGATTGACGAAGTGGATGCGAACAAATGAGGATGGGTCAACCTTCCCATAAGGAGGCACGAGCATGGGATTATTGGGGCAGCCACTGGGCTACTATGACTACCTGACATTTGTCGCGCTCATTTTGCTGCTGGCTGCAGTGATGGCACTGTTTTTGTTCATCATGGGACTGCCAGGGCGCATCGCGATCAAGCGCAACCACCCCCATGCCGAGGCCGTTAAGATCATGGGGTGGATGGGGTTTCTGGCCATCGTGCCTTGGGTTCACGCGTTTATCTGGGCCTTCCACGATGGCACCACTGTCGATATCCGCCGTATGCCCGACGACGAACGCGATGCGGTGCGCAAGGAAATCAAACGTTTAGGCGGAACTCTGACCGAAGAATACCGCGACCCGCTGGATCCCGAAGACAGTCAGAGAAGCTAAGGCCAAAGGAACTCTCACACTATGTTTGTCGCCCTGGGCATTACGCTTTTTTACCTCATTTTTGTTTGGCTGATCTTTTTCAAACTGCAATGGCTCAAATTCAATATCGCCTGGGGGATCGTCTCGTTCTGGGTGGGGGCGCATCTGCTGCTGATCTTTATGGTCGCCCTGCGGTTCTTTCAGCCATTCTCGCTCGACAGCCATGTGATCCGCTCGACCATTCAGATCGTCCCCCGCCTGACGCAACCGACCATCCTGACCGAGGTACTGGTCGAGCCGAATACGCAGGTCAAAAAAGGCGATCCACTCTATCGCTTTGACGATACTGTCTTTTCGCTTGAGGTCGATGAAGCCAAAGCGCAGTTGGTCGCTGCCCAGCAAAACGCGAAAATTCTGGAACAGGACGTGATCGTCGCCGCCGAAAATGTCGAGCGCGCAAACGCGCAGCTGGCTTATGCACTGACACAGCAGACCCGCTATGAAAACCTGGTGCCCGCAGGTGGTGCACGGCAAGATGAGCTGGACCGCTGGAACGAACAGGTGACCGAGGATCAGGCCCAGATCAAAGAGGCCGAGGCCAATCTGGAAAAAGCCCAACTGGCGCTGGATTCCCAAATTAACGGGGTCAACACAGGCATTCTGCAGGCGCAAGCGCAGCTGGATAAAGCGCAGTATTTCCTGGACAACACGACGATTTACGCCCCTGAAGACGGCATGATCGTCTCGCAACAGGCACGTCCCGGCATGGTTGTAGGGGAAATCCGGCTGGGCGCTATTGCCAGCTTCGTCACCACGGATAATCCTTATATCTTGGCCACTTACCGCCAACAGAACCTGAAATTCGTTGAACCGGGGCAAGAGGTTGAAGTCGCGCTCGATCTCTATCCCGGCGAAATCCTCACCGGCAAGGTCGAGGCGATCTGGTGGGCCACCCGTCAGGGGCAATACCTACCTTCGGGCCGCCTGCCCGGCTTTGAGCTGCCCAAGCTGCCGGGCCGCATTGCGGTGCAAATCTCGGTCGATATTCCAGATGGTCACACCTTCCCCGCAGGTGGCCACGCGGCGGTTGCGATCTATACCGGTCAGGGCAAAAGCTTTGAGTTCCTGCGGCGCATCAACATTCGCCTCTACTCATTTGCGAACTTCATCCGCCCGCTGGACATCTGAGGACATAGCGCATGAAACGAACCCGCCTGACCCGCCAGTTGATGGGCACCGCGCTATGCGCCGCCCTGTTGGTCGGATGCGCACCGGTGGGGCCGGATTTTGTGCGCCCGAACTCGCCGGTCGTGCAGGAATGGATCGAGGTCAACAGCCCCAGTGCGGGGCCAAGCGGCTTGACCTCGCGCAGCGCACCCGTGGTCAAATGGTGGGAGACGTTCAATGACCCTACTCTCAACAGGCTGATCAACGAGGCCTATGCCCAGAACCTCGACCTGCAAGTTGCCGGAGCTCGCGTATTGCAGGCCCGTGCGCAGTTGGGCATCGCGTTTGGCGAGTTGTACCCGCAATCACAGGCCATCGGCGCCTCGATCGAGCGGCGTCAGGTCAGCGAAAACCTCGGTCCCATTGCCGATATTCGCGAGATAATCCCGCTGGACACCGAGTTTTCGACATCACAAGCCGGGTTTGACGCACAGTGGGAACTGGACGTTTGGGGCCAGCAACGGCGCGGCGTGCAGGCGGCGCGGTCCAATCTTGCGTTGCAGGTGGCCAATTACGATGACGCGCTGGTGACGCTGACGGGCGATGTGGCCGCGCTCTATGTCAATATTCGCGCCCTGCAGGAGTCGTTGGCGGTCGCACGGGACAATATCCAGCTTCAACAGGAATCGGCCGACCTGACCCAATTGCGCTTCAACAATGGCGTTACGACTGAACTGGACGTGCAAGAATCCACCGCCCTTCTGAACAACACCAAGGCACTGGTGCCCGCGCTGGAAAGCGACTTGCAACAGACCAAGAATGCGCTGGCGGTTCTGCTTGGCACGACACCCTCGCGCATGACCAGCCTGTTGGGCAATTCCGGGCGTATCCCGTCGGCCCGGTCAAACGTCGCCGTGGGTGTTCCGGCCGAACTGCTGCGACGCCGTCCCGACGTGCGCGCAGCGGAACTGGCCGCGGCCACACAATCGGCGCAGGTTGGGATCGCGATCGCAGACCTGTATCCGCAATTTATCCTGTCAGGCTCGATCGGGGTGCAGGCGTCAGGTGGGCGCGACCTGTTCACCCCGGCCAGCTCCACGGGTTTGGCCAATGCAGGCGTGGTGTGGAACGTGCTGAACTATGGCCGAATCAAGAACAATGTCCGCGCGCAGGACGCCGCCTATCAAGCGTTGATCGCGAATTATCAGAACACCGTCCTGACCGCCTATTCCGAGGTCGAAAGCGCCATGGTCGCTTATACCCAATCGCGCAAGCAAGTTGGATTCTATGAAAACAGCGTCGCCGCCTCGCGCCGCGCGGCCGAGATTGCGGTCGACCAATACCGGGACGGCATCGTGGATTATTCCCGCATCCTGAACACGCAGACGGCATTGCTGAATTCGCAAGCCAATCTGATCGAGGCGCGCCAGCAGGTGTCCGGCAATCTGGTCGCTGTTTACAAAGGTCTGGGCGGCGGCTGGCAGATCCGGCAAACTCAGGAATTCCTGCCTGAAACGGTACTGGCTGAAATGGCCTATCGCACCGATTGGGGCGACCTGCTGGAACAAGACCCAACGCGCGCCAGCCTGAACTAAGGGCTATTTCGTCAGCCCTCGCAACCCGCCCGAGATCAGGATGTTCACTTCGTACAAGATGCGCGGAGCCGCCAGCCCACCGGGACTGGCCAGATAATTCGGGCTCCATTCCGGGTCAAATTTCTGTTTGAAACTGCGCAACCCTTCGAAGTGATAGAATTGCTCGCCATGTTCGTAAACAAACCCACCGACGCGATTCCAGAATGACGCCAGTTGCCGGTTCTCGATCCCTGAAAACGGAGCAGCGCCCAATGAGAACCACTGGAACCCCTGCTCGGCACCCCATGCCATCATCTCGGCAAATAGCGCGTCCATGACGAAGCTGGCGCTGTCAGGTTCATATCGCATCAGGTCCAGTGACAGCTCCGACTTATGGCCGCCCTGAAACAGGTTGGCGAAGGCCACGATCCGCCCGCCTTCGCTTTCACGCAGCGCGGCGTGGTCGAAATAGGACAGATAGTCGTCGTCGAACCCGCCAAGCGCGAACCCCTTCTCCTCTCCGGCTTTCTGGGCCAGCCAGTCATCCGAGATTTTCCGCAGCTCTGGCAGAATCGGCGCAAGGTTTTCCTTGCGAATGATCTCAAAGACATAGCCTTCACGCTCGGCCCGGTTTTTCGCCTGCCGGAACCGTTTGCGCGATTTGCCATCCAGCGAGAAATCCTTGAGTGGCACGCGGGCGACCTCACCGATTTTCAGGATCGACAGGCCAAGATCCAGAAAGGTCGGCAGGTATTTCGTCGAGACGCTGTAGAACGCGCACAGCTTGCCTTCGCGATCCGCCATCTCGCGCAACTGCCAGATCAGTTGCTGCCCGGCTTTTTCATCTCCCACCGGCTCGCCCTTGGTGATCAGTGCGTTGCCGGTATCGGCATAGGCCAGAAACGCGCTTTCATCGGGGGCGATCAGGAACTGCTTGTCTCCGGTCAGGGAAATCTGGGATTCAGTATCCTCGCTCTCCATCACCAACCGTTCAACCACCGCAGGGATCTCGGTGCGTTCCGGCATAGGAATTTCGCGCCCGAACAGAGAGGTCACGGCCACGATCCCAAGGATCACTGCCACCACCAGACTAGAGCGCAAAAACCGCGAGGCGTCGCCATTCCACGCGAATTCCCACCATAGGGCATTCTGATATTCGACATGGGAATAGGCAAACAGACCGATCCAGAAAACCACCGCCAACAGGGCCATGACGCTGACCAGCCACGGTATATTCAAACGAAAAATCGACGCGCCGCTTACCCGATAAAAGGCATCGCGGAACATGGCCAACACCCCAATCGTGGCCAACATGCTGATCGCTTCATGCGTATCCAACCCTTTCGCAATCGAGGCCCCAAAGCCAGCCACCATAAGCAACATCGCAACCACCCACGCGCGGTACAGCTTGCGAAACAGGCCGCGCGACACCAGCAAAAGCAATACGCCCACCGCGCTACCGACCAGATGCGATGCCTCAACAAATGACAGCGGCAGGACATCCCGCAAAACCCCAAGGTTTTCACTGCTGGCTGGCAGAGCACCCGACACCAGCAAAATGACACCTGCAACCGCAGCAACGCCGGCTGCGACCATTGGAACGATGGGTCGGATAACGCGATACACCCACGTGGCGGCACCTGTGATGTGGTGCCGGTGGCTCAGGGCCGAGGCGACCGCAATCGAGAGGCTGGCGATCACGAAGGGTAGAAATGTGTAAACTAGACGATACAGCAGCAATGCAGCGATCACATCCGAACGACCCGAGGCCCCCAAACCCGCGATCATGGTGGCCTCAAACGCGCCGATACCGCCTGGAGCGTGACTGACAATCCCGACCGCGATTGCCGCAATGAATATGGTGAAGAAATAAGGAAAACCGACGCCCAGATCACTGGGCATCAATGTATAAAGCACCATCGACGCGCCAAACAAATCCCCGAGCGCAGCAAGCGTCAGAAGACTGGCTAACTTGCCGTTTGGAAGGTTGAAGCCTACGCCCCCATAGGCCAGACGTCGCCCACCATTGGCAAGCCACAGGAACAGGCCCAGCAATGCGGCAAGCATGCACAGGCCGATCACAGTTTCGGTTGTGTCACTTATCGGAATAACCTTTGATATCCCATCGGGATGCAGTGTCAGAAGGGTGCCCAAAAGAAGCACCATGCCTGACCAGAACGCAATCCACGAGGTCGCGATGACCCCCGCAACCCTGCTCAGATCCAGACCCAAAGATGCATAGATCCGATACCGGATCGCGGTCCCTGTAATATAAGAGAACCCGAGGCAGTTCGACACAGCATATCCGCAAGCCCCGGCCATTCCCGCCACTGGCAATGGCACTTCGCCATCCGCCACACTTTGCACAGCGAACACGTCATAGAGCGACAGCGACAGGAAGCTGACCATCGTCCAGCACAGCGCAAAGAACATCAACTTCCAAGAAGTGTTAGCCACATCCGACTGCACATCGGACCATTTTACGTGCGAAGACAACTCGTGCAGGACAGTCAAAGCCACCAGCATGACCAGAACGGGGACCAGGATTTTAATCCAGGGACGTTCCAGAAACCCGGCCACACGTTCAGCCAAACGAACAGCCCAGAGGTCTTGGCCGGTATCCTGATCGGTCATATCTGTTCTCTGCTCTTGAGGTTTTGGTTGCTTGCGTGCTGCAACAGTTTTACACAAATTCGTTGAACCTCAAAGCACTACGGCTCTTACATCCGGCCCTTACGTGTGGACAAAAGCAGATTGGTTTCCGATCGGGTGATCCCCTCCATCCGGCGGATTTGAAACAGGACTACGTCCAACTCGGCCAAGGTATCTGTGCTGATCTCGGCTATGAGGTCCCAGCTCCCGTTGGTTGAATGAACGGCGCGCACTTCGGGCATGGCTGATATACGGGCCATCGTACGCTCGGTGCCGCGGCCCTCGATCTCAAGCATCATTAACCCGCGAACCGGACTTTGGGCCACATCCTGTCGGGTCAGGACTGTGAAACCCACGATCTCGCCCGATTGCTTGAGCCGTTGCAATCGACTGCGAACAGTCGTGCGTGTTACCCCAAGCGTTTCAGCAAGTTCAGACAGGGATGCGCGCGCATCGCGATGCAGTGCACTTAACAGCCGCTTATCCAGTTCGTCCATTTTTACTTCTCGTTTCGAGACATCAAAGTTCTTTTTGAGCATTTTGTTGACTTTTCGCAACCCACTATGACTGCGTAAATAAGCACATGAAAAACACTAATATCATACTGGTTGGCAGCCCCATGGATTCGGGCAAACGCCGACAGGGCTGTCGAATGGGCCCCGACGCCTATCGGGTCGCAGGGTTGCAGACCGCTCTCAACAGTCTTGGGCATGCTGTTCAGGATATTGGCGACGCCGTCCCCGACCAATTGGATGTGGCTGAACATCCGCACCTATTCGCGCTGCCCGAATGTATCGGTTGGACCCGTGCATTGAACCGGGCCGCTCAGGAGGCGGCGCAAAACGGCATGCCGATATTCATGGGCGGAGATCACGCCCTGTCGATGGGGACCGTTTCTGGTATGTCCGAACATGCACAGAAACTTGGCCGCCCCCTATTCGTGCTGTGGCTTGACGCACATAGCGATTTTCACACGCCGCAGAGTACCGACAGTGGCAACCTGCACGGAACACCTGTTGCCTATTTCACTGGCCAATCGGGCTTTGAGGCTTTCCCACCGATCACTGCACCGGTCCCGACGGACCGAGTTGGCATGATTGGGCTGCGCTCGGTCGACCCTGCCGAGCGGGCTCAGCTGGAAAAAGATCACGTCATGTTGGCAGACATGCGCAGCATCGACGAACACGGCATCAAAGCACCACTTATGGCCTTTCTCGAACGTGTTCGCGCCGCAAACGGGATGCTGCACGTGTCACTGGACGTCGACTTTCTGGACCCCTCTATCGCGCCGGCTGTCGGAACGACCGTGCCCGGTGGAGCGACCGAACGCGAAGCGCATCTGGTCATGGAGCTGCTGCACGAAAGCGGCCTTGTCTGTTCGCTTGATCTGGTCGAGCTCAACCCGTTTCTTGATGAGCGCGGCCGCACTGCAAAATTGATGGTCGATCTGGCCGCGTCCCTTCTGGGGCGGCGCATCTTCGACCGACCGACCCGGAGTTTCTGATGACCCAACCGTCCAATAAAGCCCTCGTTCCCTTTGTATCTGTCGACAACATGATGCGACTGGTGCACCACATCGGCGTGGAACACATGATCACTCAGGTCGCGGCGCAGATCGAAGCTGATTTCAAAAGGTGGGAAAGCTTCGACAAGACCCCGCGCATTCCCGCCCATTCTCCGCATGGGGTTATTGAGTTGATGCCCACCTCTGACGGCGAAGCTTATGGTTTCAAATACGTCAACGGCCATCCCAAAAACACATCTGAGGGCCTTCAGACCGTCACAGCATTTGGACTGCTTGCAGATGTCTACACTGGGTACCCGACCCTACTGACGGAAATGACATTGCTGACAGCCTTGCGAACAGCGGCCACGTCGGCCCTTGTGGGTCGCTACCTTGCCCCCAAATCCGCCACAACGATGGCCATGATTGGAAACGGTGCGCAATCCGAGTTCCAATGCCTTGCCTTCAAGGCGATGTGCAACATCAACACTGTTCGCCTGTACGACACTGACGCCAACGCCACCGAAAAATGCGCCGCGAACCTCAAGAATTCAGGACTGACTGTTGTTCTGTGCAAAACGCCCGAGGATGCCATCGAAGGCGCGCAGATTATTACGACCTGCACAGCAGACAAGAAATACGCAACCATACTGACAGATAACATGGTGGGGCCCGGCGTTCACATAAACGCAATCGGCGGAGATTGCCCCGGAAAAACCGAACTCCACCGGGATATCCTTCTCCGCTCGGAGATTTTTGTCGAATATCCTGAGCAGACGAGGGTTGAAGGCGAAATACAGGCCTTGGCCTCGGATCATCCCGTGACAGAGATGTGGCAGGTCATGACAGGTCAAGCCACAGGCCGTAAAGACGACCGGCAGATTACCCTGTTTGACAGTGTCGGCTTCGCAATCGAGGATTTCTCGGCGCTAAGGTTTATCAAAACCGCCATCGAAGGCACGAATTTCTATGAACCGTTGGACATGTTGGCGGACCCGGACGACCCCAGAGATCTGTTCGGCATGTTGATGCGCGCTGGCTAAACGGGGGCGCTGCCCCCGCCGCCCTGCGGGCGGCTCCCCCGAGATATTTTTGGCCGGATGAAGCCAGGGATCCTATTTTCATCTGGCAGCAAGTATCCCGAAGCGCGAGGCAGAGCCTCGCAAAGAGCTCTCTATCCCGCCAACGATGGTAAGTAGAGCACGATACCGGGAAACGCGACCAGAAGCGCGATAGTGACTGCGTCCGCGATAAAAAACGGTGTCACGCCCTTGAATACATCCTGAACGCTTAAATCTGGTCGTACGCCAGCGACAACAAAACAGTTAAGACCGATGGGTGGCGTGATCAGGCAGAACTCTGCCATTTTTACAACCAGTATCCCGAACCAGATCGCGCACATTGGACCAGACATACCAAAAGCGCTGTCAGCCGCACTGACTGTCTCGCCCCCGTTCAAGGCCATCACCGCAGGGTAAACCACCGGCAAGGTCAACAGAAGCATCCCGATGGCGTCCATGAACATTCCCAGGACCGCATAGGCCAACAGGATGCAGATCAGGATCAGCATGGGCGACATCTCAAGCGATGTGATCCAGTCCGAGAATGCCCCGGGCAGATCAGCGAACCCGAGGAACCGAACATAGATCAGAACCCCCCAGATGATCGAGAAGATCATCGCCGTCAGTTTGGCTGTTTCCAACAGCGCGGATTTCAGCTCAGTCCAGCGCATTCCGTGAAACAGGGCAAAACAGAAGACGATGAAGGCTCCGATAGCACCGCCCTCGGTAGGAGTGCCCCAGGCCTTGTCGCCAAACGGGTTGTAGACGAAGCAGATGATTATGAGGATTACGGCGACGATGGGGAACGCACCGGGCAGTGCAGCAAAGCGCTGTTTCCAGGTGAACCCAGTTACGGGCGGACCGACAGATTTGAAGATCACGGCGATACCCACAATCAACAGGCCGTATATGACTGCCGAGAATGCGCCCGGAATGAAACCCGCCAACAGCAGTTTGCCGACATCCTGTTCAACGATGATCGCATAGATCACCAGAATCGCTGAGGGCGGGATCAGCGAGGCCAGCGTTCCGCCAGCGGCAACGACGCCGGCCGCGAATTGTTTATTGTAGCCGACCTTCAGCATCTCGGGGATGGCGATGCGCGCAAACACGGCAGAGGTGGCGACCGAAGCGCCCGACACTGCCGCAAAGCCAGCCGTGGCGAAGACGGTGGACACCGCCAACCCGCCGGGCACCCAGGCGACCCAGCGTTTGGCGGCCTCGAACAGCGCGCGGGTCAAGCCTGCGTAATAAGCCAGATATCCGATCAGGATGAAGGTCGGAATCAGGCTGAGCGTGTGGGCCGCAACCTTGGAATGGGGCACTTGTCCCGCCGTTTTGACGGCCACGGTCAGTGCTTTGCCAAAGCGGTCGGGGTCATAGCCGAACTTGGCCCAGAAAATCCAAACCAACCCAACCAGACCTGCCAAGCCTGCCGCAAAGGCCACGCGCATACCAGTGACGACCAGAACCAGCAGGCCGCCTGTAACCCACAGGCCGATATCAATCGTGTCCATCTAGTCCTGCCCTTCGAATTGCTCGGCCTCGGCAGCCGCCTGGGCGGCGACATCCTGTATAAGCGGCACGGCCACGGGGTTCTCCAACCCTAAGAAAAAGGCGCGACCATAGCCCCAGATTTGCAGGACCAGCCGCAGACACAGCACCGAGAAGGCAACCGGCGCCAACAGTTTGGCAGGCCACAGCGGGATACCGATGTCGATTGAGCTATCACGGCTCCACAACGGTGCGCCAAAATCGAATGAGCGGTCGAAATGGGACCAGCTGCCCCAGACAAGGGCCAGCATCAGAACAAGGATCAATACGACCGAGATCAGCTCGAAGAGCCACAGCGCCCGCCCGTGCAGGCGCGAGATGACGATATCCATGCGGATGTGCCCGCCATCCCTTTGAACAAAAGAAATGCCAAGGAACGCGATCAGCGGCATGGCCTGTTCGATCCAATCCACATAGCCCGGCAAAGGTGCGTTAAACGCATTGCGCCCACTGACGGATACCACCGCCAGAACCATCAGCCCAAAGACAGCAATCCCGCTGATCAGCGCCAGGAACTTCTCCAATCGCAATAAATGATGATCCAGACGGCTGAGACGGCTGCCGTCTTCAAGCACCGTGGCCTGTCCTGCCATGCCGGTGATCCCCTGTTGTCTTTATAGGTGTCCGGGCGCCGAACAGGCACCCGGACTTAGTGATCAGTTACCGCCGCGCTGTTGCTTCAGCGTTGCCTGAACCAGATCATAGAGGTCTTGCGCAGGCAGGCCCTGCGCTGACATATCCGAAATCCACTGCTCGCGGATCGGATCAGCCGCTTTTGTGCGGAACTCCTCGATTACGGCTTCGTCGATTTCAACCTTGGCGACACCCTTCTCGGACAGGACGCTGTCCCATTGCTCCAGCAGGCCGCCATAGTTGGCGAGGTAATGGTCAATTGCCTCATCAATCGAGCTGTTCAGCGCCTCTCGGTGCTCGGCTGGCAGCGCTTCATAAGCGTCGATATTCACCACGACCGGACAGTTCACCGTGCCGGGATTGAGGTTCGCGGTCCACCAATCAGCCTCATTGATGGTGCCGAACGACAGATGAGCGTGCTGGGCGAAAGCCACAGTGTCTACCACACCCGATTCCATCGCGTTGAATGCCTCAGTCGCCGGAACCGAGGTCGGGACACCTCCAACCGCTTCGAACGCCTGCCCCAGACCGCCGGTGGCGCGCACACGCATACCTTCGAAGTCGGCAAGCTTATCGCGCGGGTCACCTGTGCCGACAAGATTATACTGTGGCATGGGTGAGGTCATGATAATGCGCGCATTCCACTGTGCCATCTCATCTTTCACCGCCGGGTGATCGTAAACCGCGTGGCTGACGGCAACCTCTTCTTCAAGGTTGCTTACGCCCAGAAATGGGAGTTCAAGCACAGTGATCGCGCGGTTTTTGTCCCGGTGATAGCCCGCGCAGAACTGCGCCATCTCGAACGCGCCGATTTCAATGCCGTCCAGATTCTCTCGCGGCTTGGACAAGCCCCCGTAGCTTACATTGATGGTGAATTCACCGCCGGTTTTTTCACTGACCAGCTCGGCCAGCTTTTCAACGTGCTCGGTAAAGGCGCGGCGTTTACCCCAGACCGAGGCGCTCCATTCAGTGGCTGCGGCCTCGGATACGAAGGCAACGGTCAAGGCGGCGACAGCGGCACCGCTCAGCATCTTTTTCATTATGATCTCTCCCTTATCTGCGCCCCTTGTCGAAGCGCTTAATGGCAAAGCTAGCGCCAACATCTGAGTGTGCCAACCCCCGGAAGATTTCGCGGAACCAAGATCATCAGATCAAGTGACCGCTAACACGCTAAAGATGAATTTCCGATGCCATTTTTGGATCCGGCCAACGCAAACACGAAGATGGAAATCCGTTACAATTATCACTTTGTTATTAATCGTTAATTATCACATTGATCCAAAAAAATTTTCACCATAACGGCATTTAGAGAAATTTTTTTACAAACTAATCCATAGTTTCCGGTAATTTATTCCCTTGTTTTCTGTTCTCCGTATTATTCGGTATGGGGAGGAAGCGGGTCGACATTGTCAGTTTAGCAGGCAAAATTCGGCCCCACGAAATTTAGTCCAGAGGGAGGAGCCTCAGAATGACAACCGCTGCCCAGGCAGATGCCAAAACCTATCCGCCATCAGCAGACACTGTTGCCCGTGCACATGTCGATGCCGACAAATACAACGAGATGTATGCAGCCTCCGTCAACGATCCTGTTGCCTTCTGGGACGAACAGGGAAAGCGTATCGACTGGATCAAACCCTATTCCCAGGTCAAGGATGTCAGCTACGAATTCGGCTCGGTCGGTATTAACTGGTACGCCGATGGTACTCTGAATGTTTCGTCCAACTGCCTGGATCGCCACCTGAAAACCCGTGGAGATCAAACCGCGATCATCTGGGAGCCGGATGATCCAACTGATCCCGCTCAGCACATTACCTATGCCGAACTGCACCGTCGCACCTGCCGAATGGCCAACATCCTGGAATCAATGGGTGTGCGCAAAGGTGATCGAGTTGTCATCTACCTCCCGATGATCCCCGAGGCTGCTTACGCAATGCTGGCCTGTGCCCGTATCGGCGCAATTCATTCGATCGTGTTTGCCGGCTTCTCACCCGATGCGCTGGCGGCACGGATCAATGGCTGTGACGCCAAGGTCATCATCACAGCGGACGAAGCCCCGCGTGGCGGCCGCAAGACCCCGCTGAAATCCAACGCAGATGCGGCGCTGCTGCATTGTAAGGACACGGTGAAATGCCTCGTCGTCAAGCGGACCAACGGCCAGACCACATGGATCAACGGTCGCGACTACGACTATAACGAAATGGCACTGGAGGCCGACGACTATTGCGCCCCCGCCGAGATGAATGCCGAAGACCCGCTATTCATTCTTTACACCTCTGGCTCGACTGGTCAGCCCAAAGGCGTCGTTCACACGACCGGCGGTTATCTGGTCTACGCCGCGCTGACCCATGAGGTAACATTCGACTATCACGAGGGTGACGTTTACTGGTGTACTGCGGACGTCGGCTGGGTCACAGGCCACAGCTACATCGTTTATGGTCCGCTGGCCAATGGCGCTACAACGCTGATGTTTGAAGGCGTCCCAACATACCCCGATGCAGGCCGTTTCTGGGAGGTGTGCGCCAAGCACAAGGTCAACCAGTTCTATACGGCCCCCACCGCGATCCGCGCACTGATGGGTCAGGGCAACGAATTTGTCGAGAAGCACGACCTGAGCGACTTGCGCCTTCTGGGCACTGTCGGCGAACCGATCAACCCAGAAGCCTGGAACTGGTACAATGATGTGATCGGCAAAGGCAAATGCCCCATCGTCGACACCTGGTGGCAGACGGAAACCGGCGGTCATCTGATGACCCCTCTGCCCGGTGCGCACGCGATGAAGCCCGGCGCGGCAATGAAGCCGTTCTTTGGCATTCAGCCAGTGGTTCTGGACCCGCAATCGGGTGTCGAAATCAACGGCAACGGGGTCGAGGGCGTGCTGTGCATCAAGGACAGCTGGCCCGGTCAGATGCGCACCGTCTGGGGCGATCATGAACGGTTCGAAAAGACCTATTTCTCGGATTACAAAGGCTACTACTTCACAGGTGATGGGTGCCGTCGGGATGAGGATGGCGACTACTGGATTACTGGCCGCGTAGATGATGTGATCAACGTATCCGGGCACCGCATGGGCACCGCCGAGGTCGAAAGCGCGCTGGTCGCCCACGCCGCTGTGGCCGAAGCCGCCGTGGTGGGATATCCGCATGAAATCAAAGGACAAGGCATCTATTGTTATGTCACCTTGATGAATGATCGCACCCCCTCGGATGAGCTGCTGAAAGAGCTGCGCACTTGGGTGCGGACCGAGATTGGACCGATTGCCTCGCCGGATGTGATCCAGTGGGCACCGGGCTTGCCGAAAACGCGTTCGGGCAAGATCATGCGCCGCATCCTGCGCAAAATCGCCGAGGATGACTTTGGTGCGCTTGGGGATACTTCGACGCTTGCCGATCCGTCAGTGGTCGAAGACCTGATCGAAAACCGTGCGAACAAGTGAGGATGTGATGGACGCTGCCACGATCACCACACCCGTCGTCCTTATCCTTCTCGGCCCTCCGGGTGCCGGGAAGGGTACACAGGCTCGTATGCTTGAACAGAAGTTCGGTTTGGTTCAACTCAGCACCGGAGACTTGCTGCGTGCCGCCGTCGCGGCCGGGACTGAAGCAGGTTTGGCCGCCAAAGCCGTGATGGAGGCCGGAGATCTGGTCAGCGACGATATTGTCATCGCGATCCTGCGCGATCGACTGGCCGAGCCGGACTGCGCGAAAGGAATCATCCTTGACGGCTTTCCTCGCACCACGGTTCAGGCACAGGCGCTGGACACTTTGTTGGCCGAATCTGGGCAAAAGATCAATTCGGCCATCAGCCTCGAAGTAGAAGACGCTGAAATGGTGATCCGGATTTCGGGTCGCTACACCTGCGGCATGTGCGGTGAAGGCTACCACGACACGTTCAAACTGCCCGCGGCTGAAGGAAAATGCGATAAATGCGGCAGCTCAGAGTTCAAACGGCGCGCAGATGATAACGCTGAAACTGTTGCGTCCCGGCTGACGGCCTATCACGCGCAGACGGCACCGCTGATTGACTACTATCAGGCCCAGGGTGTGCTGAAGGGTATCAACGCAATGGGCCAGATAGATGACATCTCAATCGACCTGCAAGGGTATGTGCAAGAGGTCATGACTTAAAGGGTGGATCAAAGCGCAGGGCTTTAATCCGAAATCAGAATACTTCGAAGGAACTGCCTTGGCAGAACCGAGAAGTTTTACCTGACGTCACGGGGCGTTGGGCACAATCGCAAAGCGACCTGACGCACTTGAGGAGTTGTGTGCCAGGCCGTACGGCGAAAAAGCGAAGGAGGAACCCGCAATGGCGGATCAATCATCAAACACCGCGCAGGCTGCCGAGTCCGACAAGGGCTATTGGCAGGCCAACCTGCGCCTAATTTACATCAGCCTTGTGATCTGGGCGCTGGTGTCGTTTGGATTCGGCATTCTGCTGCGTCCGCTGCTTTCGGGTATTTCCGTGGGTGGTACAGATCTGGGCTTTTGGTTCGCACAGCAGGGTTCGATCCTGGTCTTTCTGGTGCTGATCTTCAACTACGCCTGGCGCATGAACAAGCTGGACGCTGAATACGGCGTGGACGAGGAGTAACAGCATGGACCAGTTTACCATCAACCTGCTGTTTGTCGGCGCGTCTTTTGCGCTGTACATCGGCATCGCGATCTGGGCCCGCGCGGGGTCTACATCGGAATTCTACGCCGCTGGCCGCGGCGTTCACCCGGTCACCAACGGTATGGCGACAGCGGCGGACTGGATGTCTGCGGCCTCGTTCATCTCGATGGCGGGCCTGATTGCCTTTACGGGCTATGACAACTCGACCTTCCTGATGGGTTGGACCGGTGGCTACGTGCTGCTAGCTCTGCTGCTTGCGCCTTACCTGCGTAAGTTCGGCAAATACACCGTCTCGGAATTCATCGGCGACCGTTTCTACAGCCAAACCGCACGTGTCGTTGCCGTGATCTGTCTGATCGTAGCATCGGTGACCTACGTGATCGGTCAGATGACCGGCGTTGGCGTGGCCTTTGGTCGTTTCCTTGAGGTGTCGAACACATCCGGTCTTCTGATCGGTGCCTGTGTGGTCTTTGCCTACGCGGTGTTTGGCGGGATGAAGGGTGTGACCTACACCCAGGTTGCTCAGTACTGCGTGCTGATCACAGCCTACACCATCCCGGCCATCTTCATCTCGCTGCAGCTGACTGGCACGCCGGTTCCGGCGCTGGGTCTGTTTGGCGACACCGCAAGTGGTGAGCCGCTGCTGACCAAGCTGGACGCGATCGTGACCGAACTGGGCTTTGCCGAGTATACGGCGCACCACTCGAACACGCTGAACATGGTGCTGTTCACACTGTCGCTGATGATCGGTACTGCTGGTCTGCCGCACGTGATCATGCGCTTCTTCACCGTGCCTAAAGTGTCTGACGCCCGCTGGTCCGCTGGCTGGACGCTGGTCTTCATCGCTCTGCTGTATCTGACCGCCCCTGCGGTTGGCGCAATGGCGCGTCTGAACATCACCGACATGATGTGGCCCAATGGTGGCATCGAGGGCGGCGCTGTTTCGGTCGAAGCGATCGACAACGACCCGCGCTATGACTGGATGCAGACGTGGCAGAAAACCGGCCTGCTGGATTGGGAAGACAAGAACGGCGACGGTAAAATCCAGTACTATAACGACGCGAATGCCGACCTGCAGGCAATTGCCGAGGAAAAAGGCTGGGTTGGAAACGAGCTGACCAAGTTCAACCGAGACATCCTGGTTCTGGCCAACCCCGAAATTGCCAACCTGCCGGGTTGGGTGATCGGTCTGGTCGCGGCTGGTGGGCTTGCGGCTGCTCTGTCAACCGCTGCGGGTCTGTTGCTGGCGATCTCGTCGGCGGTGTCCCACGACCTGATCAAGGGTGCGATCAACCCGCAGATCTCGGAAAAAGGCGAGCTTTTGTCGGCACGTATCGCAATGGCTGTGGCGATTGCTGTGGCAACATGGCTGGGTCTGAATCCTCCGGGCTTCGCGGCGCAGACGGTGGCCTTGGCCTTCGGTCTGGCGGCAGCCTCGATCTTCCCGGCGCTGATGATGGGGATCTTCTCGACCCGCATCAACAACACCGGCGCGGTTGCTGGTATGCTGGCTGGTCTGGTCGTGACGCTGATCTACATCTTCCTGCACAAGGGCTGGCTGTTCATTCCGGGCACCAACTCGTTCACCGATGCTGACCCGCTGCTTGGCCCGATCAAGTCGACCTCGTTCGGTGCAATCGGTGCCATGGTCAACTTTGCCGTCGCCTATACCGTGGCCGGTGCGACCAAGGAAACTCCTCAGGAGATCAAGGATCTGGTCGAAAGCGTCCGCATTCCCCGTGGCGCGGGTGCAGCTCAGAATAAATGAGCACGATGCGGCCCCAAGCCTACTTGCCAAAGGCCGCGTCTTTCGACTGACTACTCCCGCCCGGCACTCCACCGGGCGGGATTTTTAAACCGGAAACCGAGGAGTATTCCATGCCCCTGTCCCATGATGAGATCACCCGGTTTTTGAAATCCGTACACCCGTACGACGCCCTACCAGCGGATGTCTTGGACGCCATCGCACACCAGATCGAGGTGTGGGAGGTCGAAGAGGACTTCACGGTCTACAAATTGGGTCATTCTTTACCCGGTGTTTTTGTGATCTATGAGGGACAGATTGAGATCAAAGACCGGAACGATGTCGTCGTTTCGCATCTTGGTCTACGAAACTCATTCGGTGAACGCGGGCTTTTGAAGGATGGCAAGGCAATCACCAAGGCACGCGCCGACGCCTCATCGGTGCTGTTGCTTTTGCCTCCGGATCTGGTGCGCGAATTGATCGCCGGACATGAAGTCGTCGCTAAGTTCTTCAACCGCAGCCGCACCACACGCGCGGGACCACAGAGTCTGGCCACCAGTTCGATCGACGTTCTCATGGCGCGCAACCCAGCCACCTGCCCGCCTGATACACCGGTCCGCGAAGCCGCGCAGCTGATGCGTGACAAGCATATCTCATCGCTGTGCGTGACGGATCAGGACACTCTGCTTGGCATCGCGACTCTGCGCGACGTGTCCGGGAAATTTGTTGCAGAGGAAATGCCCGCAGACACGCCCGTTTCCGCGATTATGACCGCTAACCCGATTACACTGTCACCTTCCGATATAGGCTCGGATGTTTTGCATATCATGATGGAACGGGGGATTGGCCATGTTCCTATCTCCGAAGGTGGGCGGCTAGTCGGTATCGTCACACAAACCGACTTGACCCATTATCAGGCCGTCAATTCGGCCGAACTTGTGCGCCGGATTGCAGCCGCGCAGACAGCGCAACAGATGGCTGCGGTGACCGACGAAATCCCGCAGCTTCTGGTACAGCTTGTTGCCGCAGGAAACCGGCACGAGATCGTCACCCGCCTGATCACGGATATCGCTGACACAGCCACCCGTCGACTGTTGGCCTTGGCCGAAGCCAAGCTTGGCCCGCCCCCCGTTCCCTATCTGTGGCTGGCCTGCGGATCGCAAGGGCGGCAGGAACAGACTGGTGTTTCTGATCAGGACAATTGCCTGATGCTGGACGACAGCGTGACCGACGGTGACATGCCCTATTTCCATGCGTTGGCACAGTTTGTATCGGACGGGCTGGACACATGCGGGTACTTCTATTGCCCCGGCGACATGATGGCGACAAACCCGCGCTGGTGCCAACCTGTCCGGGTATGGCGCGACTATTTCAAAGGTTGGATCGCCAAGCCGAACCCCGAAGCACAAATGCTGGCATCCGTCATGTTTGACCTACGCCCGATCGGTGGCGCATTCGAGTTGTTCGACAAGCTGCAAGCCGATACGCTGGCTGCAGCCCGGGCGAATTCGATCTTTGTGGCGCACATGATTTCAAACTCGTTGAAACACACGCCTCCGCTTGGTTTGTTACGGGGATTTGCGACGATCCGGTCAGGTGAGCACCGCAATACGCTGGATCTAAAGCATAACGGTGTCGTTCCCGTCGTCGATCTGGCCCGGATTTACAGCTTGCAAGGCATGCTTCCCGAGGCGAACACACGCGCGCGATTACGGGCGGCTGGAGCGGCTGGTATCCTAAGCGAGTCCGGGGCGCGGGATCTGCTGGATGCATATGATCTGATTGCTGAAACACGTCTGGAACACCAGGTGCGGCTTGTAAAAAGTGGCGAAAAGCCGGACAACTTCATGCCACCCACGGCCCTGTCCGATTTCGAACGCAGCCATCTTCGGGACGCGTTCGTCGTGATCAAGACGATGCAATCGGCGGTGGGCCACGGAAAAGGTATGCTGGGTTAAACCGGCCGAAATTGGGAGAAACGCAATGTTCCTGGAACTGATCGCCACACTCTTCGCAGGCGTCGCATTTGCAGGCGTCGTGATGCTGGTGAACAAGGTGACGGGCGGTCGCTTGCCAAGGTGGGCTGCCCCTGTTGCGGCCGGTTTGGGGATGATCGGAATGACCATTTCCAGCGAGTATTCCTGGTATGACCGCACCAAAGATACGCTGCCTGAAGGCATGGCGATTATTCAAGAAATCGAAAGTCGCGCGTTTTATCGCCCCTGGACCTATGCGGCCCCGTTTGTTGAACGTTTTGCCGCGATTGACACAGCCTCGGTTCGGACCAACGAACAGGTGCCCGAGCAACGGCTGGTAGACCTTTACTTTTTTGGGCGCTGGTCCCCGGTTTCCAAGCTGCCGGTCGCTGTGGATTGCGCACAGAACCAGCGCGCCAATCTGGCGGACGGGGCCGAATTCGGATCCGAAGGTCAGCTGCTGAACGCCGACTGGATCAACGCGGAAACCAACGACCCCATCATCGAGGCCACCTGCGGAGTGTAACATGCTGACACGGTTAAGCCTGCGCTTACGCATCTTCCTGTTTTTTTGCCTGCTGGCTGTAGGCGGGTTAGCTGTCAGTTCTCTCGCCTTGTGGATCAGTTATCGGCGCGTTGCAGATCCTGCATTGGTCAACGCCTTCATCTTTGCTGAAATCCTGATGGCTTTTGGCTTTGTGGCGCTGATAGCCGCCGTTTGGTTGCTGTTTGATGATAACGTCGCCAAGCCGATCGAGCGTCTTTCGGCTGAGCTGCGCGCGCGCGCGCACGCAGGCGTCAATCGGGAAATGGATGTTCAGGCCGCGCGTTACCTGGGCGATCTGGCCCCTGCTGCGGCTGGTCTTGCCGACCAATTGTCAGAGAAGACCATGAGCGTAGCAGAAGCCGTAGCTGCTGAAACCGCCCATCTGGCTGCCGAAAAGCAGAAGCTGACAGCCCTGCTGACCGACATTCCGGTCGCCATGCTGCTGGCCAGCCCGACGCATAAGATCGTGCTCTATGATGGTCAGGCGGCCGAAGTTCTTGCACAGATTTCACATCCCCGCCTGAATGCGTCGATGTCCGAGTATTTTCAGATGGGTCCCTTGGAGCAAGCCTTTGCCAAACTTACCAAAACTGGGCTTGAAGTCAGCTGCACGCTGACAAACATCGACGGCACACAAACCTATATGGCACGCATGAAACCGTTGGGCGACGCGCCAGGTTACATGCTTATTTTTGACGACAGCGCCACCAATATCGCGCCCGAGGCAGCCCGACCACTGGTCTATGACTTTGCCCTACTAAACTCGGATGCCAATCAAGAGTTTCGGACCAGCGACTTACGTGAACTTTGCTTTGTCGTCTTCGACACCGAAACCACGGGACTGCTGCCACACAAGGACGAAATTGTTCAGATCGGAGCAGTGCGTGTCGTAAATGGTCGGATCATTGAAGGCGAGCGGCTGGATTTATTGGTCGACCCCGGTATGCCGATCCCTGCTGCCTCGACCAAGGTTCACAAGATCACAGACAACATGGTCTCTGGTGCGCCTGGAATTGCCGAGGCCGGCCGAGTCTTTCATCAATTTGCGCAGGACGCGGTGATCGTGGCCCATAATGCGCCATTCGACATGGCTTTTCTGCGCCGTCATGCGAACCGGATGGGCGTTGAATGGAACCACCCCATTCTGGATACTGTCCTGCTGTCCGCCGTTCTGTTCGGCGCCAGTGACACACACACACTGGACGCCGTGTGTGACAGGCTCGACATCACTATCCCGCCAGAGTTGCGCCATACGGCACTTGGCGATGCGGTCGCAACGGCCGAGGCGCTGGTTCGTATGTTACCGATGCTTGAGGCACGCGGCATGACCACCTTTGGCGCGGTGATCGAGGCGACCCGTCAGCACGGACGCTTACTGGAAGACCTCAACTAGGCTGGAAAAATACAGTTTCAAGCGCAGCTTTTCGTGGACAATTTCATTGCGCCGTGGCACCTGAGGCGCGGCCACTGAATGAGCGCGTGATGACCGAGACCACTTTCACCCCATCCCCCGACCAAAGCATCGCTTTCCGCGAAGCCTTGGGCTGTTTCGGAACAGGAGTCACCGTTGTGACAACGCATACCGAAATGGGGCCGCGGGCGATCACGGTGAATTCCTTTTCGTCGGTTTCGCTGGACCCACCTCTGGTTCTTTGGTGCCTTGCAAAGGATTCAAACCGGTTCGGCGCGTTCCATAACTGCCAGCATTATTCGATCCATGTCATGGCCGAAGATCAGCAGGATCAAGCTCTGAAGTTTGCCGAAAATGGCGAAGACTTCTCGCACGCAGATTGGATAGCTGACCATGCCAAGCGTCCCCACCTGTCTGATTGCCTTGCTCGGTTTGATTGCACGCTAAACGCCCAACACGATGCCGGAGATCACCTTATCCTGATTGGCCAGGTCGAAAAGGTGATGTACCGCACAGGCAAGGGGTTGATTTTCAAGCGTGGTCAATTTGGAGGTTTTGCCGATCTAATATAGATCAATAAACCTAAATTACATTGCTATATATGAATAATATAGCAATGTAGTGCGATGATCGGCACCAGGAATAAAATAGTCTTCGTCCACATACCCAAAACCGGCGGAAGCTCGGTCGCATGGGCGTTACGTAAGGAATTTGATCGGCCGAATCCGTTGCAGCGGATGTTAAAAAGCTTGGACGGTCGAACGATAAACAGGGGCATCTACCAAAAGTCACGGTTCCAGCCACTTCCAGATCATGCCAAGGCGATAGACTATCTGGAACGCTTGGGCCCAGTGTATTGGACAATGCGCTCGGTTGCATTCGTTCGTAATCCATTCGACTTGTTGATTTCACTATATAGCTACATCCAACAAACCGAAATTCATCATGACCACCAGGCGGTCAAAGGTATTTCTTTTAAAGAGTTTATATTGACGCGCTGCGGAGGCGAGCTTTCACCTTACAGACAAACAAGTTTCCTGTTGGACGAACAGAACCGATGTCTTGTCAGCTATGTTGGCCGAATGGAAAACCTAAGCACCAACTTTCAGAGTTTTTGCGCGAAAGTCGACATCCAAGCCAGTTTAAGCCACCAAAACAAGTCCAATAGATCAAGGGTAGTTGCGGATCACTACAACTCCGAGATGATAGATATTGTCGTCGAAACGTTCCGCGCGGATTTCAACTTACTAGGCTACAGCACTGATCCGAATAACCAATCCATGGACCCGATGGAGTTGCTGAAGCACCCTAAGCTGAAACCAATTTAGTTACTCGTCCAGCGACCCATGCACGGCCAGCGCTTCAAGCTGGGTTTCCTGCGGGGTGATGATGCGGAAAGCCTCATGCACACCCGTCTCGGATAGTTCACGCGCGACGGTCAGCAGGGTGTTGGGCGCATGTTCTTCGCATAGCTCGGACATATGAGTGATTTCGGCTTGCGCGACGCCCATCGCCGCCTCAACCGAAGGCGCGCCGTAGATTTGTACGAAATGCTCGGCCAGGTTCTGCGCAATCTGGTCGATCTCGGCTGGTTCCACTTGCGTCACTGCCACGAATGTCACCCGGCCAAAGGTCTCGACACCCAGCCATCCGTTTGCGAACGCCTGCCGGGCCTTGCCCTCAAGATCGCCCTCGCCCCAGTTCGAAAACTCGAACCCGCCCGAGATACACCACTCGCCCGTGCGGGCCGGAGAATGAAATACGTTCATGTCGCTTTCGTCGAAATGGATCGCGCGGGCCAGTTTCATCTTTAGTACTCCAGTAGATCCGTCAAGGGGCGCAGGGTTGTGTCGGCACCGTCGCGGATCAGCATTCCGAACCGCTCGTCGGTGCCCAGAAAGACACCTGTGTCATAGGGTTCACCCACCCCGCGCAGCAACCCCATCCATTCGGCATGCAGCGGCGCGTTGCCGTCCTCTTGCCAGCGATTGAGCCATGTCAGCATGTGCCGCGACCAGCTTTCGACCAGTTGAGTCGGCGATACCTCGGCGCAGCCTTCGTCATAAAGAGCTGTAATATCTGGGTTTTCGCCGGGCGCATCGCTGGTTTGTATCAGCGCCAGTTCCCAGCCCACGATCAGCCAATCAGGCTCTTCCTCGGGCGCGGTGCTTGAGGCCGCGACCTGAAACATCCCGCATTTAGCCCCGTTCACACAGATCGCGCCGTCCCAGTCCAGATGCACCGCCACCTCGGGCGGCGCCAGTGCGCCCAGCGCGTTCTGGAATCCTACGGCACATAGCGGCAACATCGCCATCGCGTCCTGCAGCGGAACTTCGGGTGCAAAGACGATAGCCACGCGTAAGCGGTCGGCCTGAATATTGTAAACCACGGTGCCCGCATCGCAGCCCAACGCGGCCATGGCCTGAGCGCGCTGAAACGGATCTTGTCCCCCCTGCACCGGGTGACCGACCAACAGAGGGGGAAAAACCAGCTCGCTCATGCGTTGCCCTTGGCGATTAAGTCGCGGGCGACTTTGCGGAATGCCTCAGCCTGCGGGCTGTCGGGTTTACTGACCACGATGGGCGCACCCCCATCAGCGGCCACGCGAATGTCCAGATGCAGAGGGATTTCCCCCAGCAGCGGAACGCCTAGCGATTCAGCCTCGGACGCTACACCACCATGGCCGAACACATGTTCCTCATGTCCGCAATTCGAACAGATATGGGTGGACATGTTCTCGATCATGCCGACGATGGGCGTTTTCAACTGGTTGAACATGTCGATCCCCTTGCGGGCATCGATCAGGGCTACGTCCTGCGGGGTCGACACAACAATCGCGCCATCCACCTGGAACTTCTGGCTGAGCGTCAGTTGCACGTCACCGGTGCCGGGCGGCAGGTCGACGATCAGCACATCCAGCGCGCCCCATTGCACCTGGTTCATCATCTGCTGCAACGCGCCCATCAGCATCGGGCCACGCCAGACAACCGCCTGCCCTTCGTTGGTCATCAGCCCCATCGACATCATGGTGACGCCGTGATTGCGCAGCGGCAGGATCGTTTTGCCATCCGGGCTGGCCGGACGACCGGAAACACCCAGCATCCGAGGCTGCGACGGGCCGTACACATCCGCATCCAACAGACCTACGCGCCGCCCCTCGGCAGCCAGCGCACAGGCAAGGTTCGCGGACACGGTCGATTTACCGACACCCCCCTTACCCGAGGCCACGGCGATGATGCGATCCACCCCCGCCACCGGCTGCGGGCCAGTTTGCGAGGGTTTAGGTTTCGGCTTCAGATCCGGCGGTGCCTTGTCGGAATGCGCGGTCAGCATGGCCGAGACCTTGGACACACCTTCAACCATCTGCGCGGCCTGCTCGGCCGCTGCGCGCACGGGTTCCATCTTTTCGGCGTTCTTAGGGTCGATCTCCATCACGAAGCGCACGGTGTCACTTTCGACATTCAGCGCACGCACGATCCCGGCGCTGACAATGTCTTGTCCGGACATTGGATCGGTGATTTTCTTCAGGTTCGCCAGAACTGCGTCACGAACACTCATGCCATTTCTCCGTGTGTCGATCCAACCAAGTGGTTGATTTTCATTGCATGTGTCTCCGTCTCATTCAGTTTATTTGACGCAATCAGGGCGCTGCCGTTAGGCTGACCCCATGCGCGTTATCCTTTTGTGCCTGAGCCTGACGCTCTCCGCCACCCCCTCTTGGTCGCAAGAGGCATTGGGACTGGCTGCCCCGCCCGAGGTTGCCGACTCTGGTCTGTTGCAACATATTCTTCCGCGCTTCTCGCTCAAGACCGGGATACGCGTTATTGCCGATGATACGGGTGTTTTGGTGCTGGAAAGCGGCCCGCCGGGCGATCCAGTCTTTGCCCGCGACGGTGTGATCTATCACCTCAGGATCGGTGAGGATGCCAAACACGAACGGTTCCGCGACTGGCTGCTGTCCGATATCGGCAAGCGCACGGTTGAAGGGTTTGCTCCGGAAACCGGCGCGCCCTTCTCGGCGGAGGTTGAGGTTGCGGCGGTGCAGGAAGAGGTAGTCGTTGATGGCGACGCCGCGTGGGGCGAAGAGCTTTCGATGACTCATTGCGGGCGGTGCCACGTGATCGGCCCGCAAAACCGCATGAATGGTCTGGGCTCGACGCCTTCTTTTGCTGTCCTGCGCGCCATGCCCGACTGGTCGGAACGGTTCGAGGCGTTCTTTGCTCTGAACCCACACCCCGCCTTTACCCAGATCGACGGGCTGACATTGCCCTTTGACCCCGAACGCCCCTCGCCCATCCACCCCGTCCAGATGACGCTGGACGAGTTGGAGGCGATACTGGCCTTTGTATCGGTCATCAAAGCCGCGGATCTGGGCGCACCGTTGCAGCTTCAATGATCCTTGCGCTTTGAGAAATAATCCTCGGTCGTAACCACCTTGGGACGCGGCGCAGACTGGAACGGGTTGTCCTGTTGCTGGAACTGTGCGTTCACACGGCAGTTGTCGCACATCTGGATCATCCGCGCCTTGTCCGAGGTGGCAAACATCGGATGCGTGCCCGACAGCTTCTCCATGATCCTTTCAACTGTGGATTTAACGCCGAACAGAGCGCCGCATTCGACGCAGGCAAAGGGTTCTTCCTCGTTCAACACCTGCTGCGACAGGGCCGCATCGCTCAGGTCCAGTTGCGGCACCAGAGTGATCGCGTCCTCGGGGCAGATTGTTCGGCACATACCGCATTGCAGGCAGGCATCCTGCTGGAAGTTCAACTGCGGCATGTCGGGGTTGTCGATCAACGCCCCCGACGGGCAGAGCGACACGCAGCTCAGGCACAGTGTGCAGCTGTCGGTATTGACGGCAACGGCCCCGTAAGGCGCATCTTCGGGCAATGGCAACGGCGCTTCGGCCTGAGGGTTGAGCGCCTGCGCGGCCAAGCGAGCGATTTGACGCCGGTTCCCCAAGGGCAGCACCGGATCGGTCAAAGGCGCTGGGATGTCCTGCGCGTATAGTTCGTCAGACATGGCATCCGGATCGGCCTGATCAATCAAGCCCAGCTTGCCCGCACCTGCAATGGCTTCGGCCAGTGCCAGTTCACGGTCCAGCGCATCCCGCTCGGTCGTTGGCGCAAGCAAGACATCCACACGGGCAAATCCATGGGCCAGCGCGGCCAGCATTTCGGAATGGCCAAAGCCAGAGATGACGTTCAGTTCCAATGGGACCACGTCGGCAGGCAATCCGCGACCGAACCGGGCGGACAGTCGGATCATCTCAGCCCCGTGGGCATCATGAACCAGCAGCCGGGGCGCCTGGCCCTCGGCCCGTCGATAGGTGCGCGCCAGAATGTGCATCCGGGACAACAGCGCTGCAACCGGTGGGTCTTCGTAGGTGATCGCAGTCGAGGGGCAAACCGCCGCGCATTCTCCGCATCCGGCGCAGATCATGGGATCGATCGCCACATGTTCACCCGCAGAGGTGATCGCACCGGTCGGGCAGATGTCCAGACAGTTCGAACACCCTACCTGTTCGGCGCGGGAATGGGCGCAGAGGGTTTCCTCCATCCGCACATAAAGCGGCTTTTCGAACGTGCCGACCAGTTGCGCGGCCTCAAAGGCCAAACGTTCAACAGCGACCGTATCCTTGGGGTCGGCCCTCAGATACCCTTCGCGCTTGGCAGGGGCCTGCACGAACGGCGTATCCCCGGTCAGGTCCAGCACGATATCGCAGGATGAGCCCGCCCCATCGCGCGGCTCAGACCATGCAAACGCCCCGCGCCCGCCGGGTTCTAACTGTTGCAGCGCATCCAGACGCAGGGAAAACCCACCCAAAGCACCGGTCAGCGACCGAACACGCCCGCGCACTACATCATAGGCGCGCGACATCGGCTCGCTATCGTCAGTGCTCAGGACCGTGACGGCCAAGGTCGAGGACAGACGCTCTGCCAGATCAAACACAACTGCACCGGGGCCGATGATAAAACACGTGCCTTCGCTGACGACATCGACGCTGGGCGTGATCGGCTGCGGCAACAGCACCTCGGCCGCCAGCGCTGCCATCTTGGGTGCTGCATGCGCGCCCTCATCCGACCATCCCGCGCGGTCACGCAGATCGACGAAACCCGGGGCCTCGACCCCCAGCTCTTCGGCCAGGTCGCGAAAGACTTCCTGCTCTTGCCCACAGGCGACGATCACGTCACCGTCCTGCATAAACTTGGCAGTTGTCTCCAGCTCGCGCGTACACAGGGCCGTGTGGACCTTGGAACAGGTCGCATCACAGGCGGATGCGATCTTGTCTGCGTCTACGCGCTGAGTGCCCGCGCAGTCGCATAGCAATATCTTGGTGCTCATATCCCCTCCCCGGATGTCGCGCCATTTTACAGCACAGTAAGCTGTATTCCGGGAACGGCAATGTAAACCCCATCGCAAACACGCCAAATCCAAACCCCGGACGTGCTACACAACCCTGTTTTTCTACCCGGGAACAAGGCCCCTCACGAACTCGCTATCGACGTATGCGACTAAAGTCGTAGTGCTTGGACTTGGCAGAAGATCACTTTGTGTACCATAGTGGACATGGGGAAGGCAGGGGAGAGCCTTCCGGGGAGGATTTACGTGGCGAAGGCCGCTACTCAGATTGAAATGCCGATAGGCGTTGTTGTGCGCAAAACACCCGGTGTCACTCGCTGGGCGAAATGGAACTGGCGCGCGGTTGCGGTGTTGCCCGGCGCCGGTCCTGCGGACTGGCACGAAATGCGCCGTGAAGGGGAAGCTGTGGAATACCACGCGGCCACCCTGCCCCTCACTTTGTGGGCGGATGAGACCGAGGCGTATATGGTCAACCTGTCCGACGGCACACCTTCGATATACCTCGTGCTGCGTGATGCGCTGGACGGGCAACGCCCGATGGATGCTGTGCTGGTTACAGCCTCACCCTTTGAAGGGCAGGACTATGCTGATACCGGCGAAGAGATTGTCGAGAAGATTCCAATGACCGACGGGCTGATCGCCTGGGTACGGGATTTCGCGTTGGAACATCACCGCGATGAAGTCTTCGTTAAACGCAAGCGCGACAAGAAACGCACTGATCTGGTCGAAGATGGCAAGGGCGATGCGCGGATACGGCAAGAATCCGATGTTTACCGCGCCCCGCGGAGGATCATCCAATGACCGAAGCCCGCGATTTCTGGTCCCGCCGCAAAGCCGCCGTACAGGCCGAGGCTGAGGCCGACGTCATCGCAGCCGAAGAACAGGTGATCGCAGACCAGCGCGCTGAGCTTGAGGAAAAGACCGACGCCGAGATTCTGGCCGAGTTCAACCTGCCCGATCCCGATCAGTTGCAAGCGGGTGACGACGTCTCGGGCTTTATGGCCAAGGCCGTCCCCGACCGTCTGCGCCGCCGCGCCTTGCGCAGGTTGTGGCGGCTGAATCCGGTGTTGGCCAATGTCGATGGGCTGGTCGATTATGGCGAAGACTACACCGACGCGGCCTGTGTGATCGAAAACCTTCAGACCGCCTATCAGGTCGGCAAGGGCATGTTGGCTCATGTCGAAGCGCTGGCCGCCAAGGCCGAAGCCGAGGCGGAAGAAACCGATATCGAGGTCGAGGCCGAGGAACCTCAGCCAGAACCCGAAGAGATCGATACGCCCGACCCAGAGCCCGTTCTCGTGGCGGAAATAGAACCAGACGCGCTGGAGGAGGCGGACATTGCCCCTGCCCCGCGCCGTATGAAATTTGAATTCGAAGGATAACCGAATGACCGCAAGTGAAGCGCAACAGATGGATGTCTCGGCCGAGGATCGCCTGCGCGCGGATTTCTACAACTTTCTGGGCCTGTTGTTGGCCGGTCCGCCCGATCAGATGCTGCTGGACCAGATGGTGGGCCTCAGCGGCGATGACAGCGATCTGGGTCAGGCCATCCAGGCGATGTCGCGGGTGGCCAAAGTTACCAAACCCGCCGCTGCTGAACGTGAGTTCAACGCACTGTTCATCGGTTTGGGGCGTGGCGAATTGCTGCCCTATGCCAGCTTCTACCTGACCGGGTTCCTGAACGAGAAACCCCTGGCACAGCTGCGCAATGACATGGCCGCGCGCGGTATCACGCGGGCACAAAACGTCTATGAACCCGAGGACAACATCGCCTCGTTGATGGAGATGATGGCGGGGATGATCGTCGGCCGGTTCGGGTCTCCCGCGTCTTTGGAAGACCAGAAAGCGTTCTGGAACAAACATATCGGCCCTTGGGCCACGCATTTCTATTCGGATTTGGAAGGTGCCGAGAACTCGGTCCTCTATGCCTCGGTCGGCACGGCCGGTCGGGTGTTCATGGAGATTGAGCGCGAAGCTTTCCGAATGTCGGCAGCGTGAGACGTTGTCATTCGCCAGCGTCCCTTGCGGGGCGTTAAACTGCAAATGGGAAAGGAGAACCCCATGAGCAAGACCAAGGAAGAAGGCGCATCGCGCCGCGACTTCCTCAAACTGGCCGGAACCGCAGCGCCTGCTGCTGTCGCCGCCGCCACTCTGACCGGACAGGCCGAAGCAGCCGAGCTGCCCACGGACGAAACCCGGATGCAGGACACCGCGCACACGCGCGCATATCTGGAAAGCACCCGGTTCTAGGATCGGACGCCTTCACCACCCGACAGACGGTTGCGATTGGCCCTGACGTCGGTTTTGCGAAGTACCAAGCAGCCGTGGCTGACACGGCACGCAAGGGAGGAAAGTAATGCTTAGGAAAAAGACCAACGGGGTTGCGAGACGCCCCCAGCGGACAAGTATCCTGTCCCAGGTCGGCGAGAAAACCGTCGATCGCCGCGCATTCCTGCGTGGCTCGGGCCTGACGATCGGCGGCCTTGCCGCGATCAGCGCCACGGGTGGAACCGTGACGCCAGCCAGTGCCCAGACAGCGGCCAATCAGGCCGTCGAAAACATCAAATCCGTATGCACCCACTGCTCGGTCGGCTGTACAGTCGTTGCCGAAGTGCAGAACGGCGTCTGGGTCGGGCAGGAACCCGGCTGGGACAGCCCGTTCAACCTGGGTGCGCACTGCGCCAAGGGCGCCTCGGTCCGCGAGCACGCCCATGGTGAGCGCCGCCTGAAGTACCCGATGAAAAAAGAAGGCGGAGAGTGGAAGCGCATCAGCTGGGAACAGGCGATCGACGAGATCGGCGACGGCATGATGAACATCCGCGAAGAATCCGGGCCAGACAGCGTGTACTGGCTGGGTTCTGCGAAACATAATAACGAACAGGCCTATCTGTTCCGCAAGTTCGCCGCCTACTGGGGCACGAACAACGTGGACCATCAGGCGCGTATCTGCCACTCGACCACTGTTGCGGGCGTTGCGAACACATGGGGCTACGGCGCCATGACCAACTCGTACAACGACATGCACAACAGCCGGGCCATCTTTATCATCGGTGGCAACCCCGCCGAGGCGCACCCCGTCTCGCTGCTGCATATCCTGCGCGCGAAAGAGCAGAACAACGCGCCTCTGATCGTCTGCGACCCGCGCTTTACGCGCACCGCGGCCCACGCGGATGAATATGTCCGTTTCCGCCCCGGCACCGACGTTGCACTGGTTTGGGGTATCCTGTGGCACATCTTCGAAAACGGCTGGGAGGACAAAGAGTTCATCCGCACCCGTGTCTGGGGTATGGACCAGATTCAGGAAGAAGTGCGCAAGTGGAACCCCGAAGAGGTTGAGCGCGTCACCGGCACACCCGGCTCGCAGCTGCGCCGCGTTGCCCGGACCATGGTGAACAACCGCCCCGGCACCGTTGTATGGTGCATGGGTGGTACGCAGCACACGAACGGCAACAACAACACCCGCGCCTACTGCGTGCTTCAGCTTGCGCTGGGCAACATGGGCACCTCGGGTGGTGGCACCAACATCTTCCGCGGCCATGACAACGTTCAGGGCGCGACGGACCTTGGTGTTCTGTCCCATACCCTGCCCGGCTACTATGGCCTGTCCAAGGGTGCTTGGGGTCACTGGGCGCGTGTCTGGGGTGAAGATCCCGAATGGCTGGCGGGTCAATTCGCCACGATCAAGGACAAGGAAGGCAAGGACAAGCCACTTCAGAACGAGCGCGGCATCCCGGTCTCCCGCTGGATCGACGGTGTTCTGGAAGACCCAGCCAACATGGATCAGGACAACAACGTCCGCGCCATGGTTCTGTGGGGCCACGCGCCCAACTCGCAGACCCGGATGACGGAAATGAAGACGGCGATGGAGAAGCTGGACATGCTGGTCGTGATCGACCCGTATCCCACTGTCTCGGCTGTTCTGCATGACCGCACCGATGGTGTCTACCTGTTGCCCGCCTGTACGCAGTTCGAAACACGTGGTTCGGCCACGGCATCGAACCGGTCTCTGCAGTGGCGCGACAAGGTTGTTGATCCGCTGTTCGAAAGCCTGCCGGACGAGGTCATCATGGCCAAGTTCGCCAACAAGTTTGGCTGGGCAGACCGCTTCTTCCGCAATATCGAGATGGAAGATGCCGAGACCCCGAATGTTGAAAGCATCACGCGTGAATTCAACTCGGGCCTCTGGACCATCGGCTATACCGGTCAGTCGCCGGAACGCCTGAAAAGCCATATGGCCAACCAGCACACGTTCGACAGAACAACGCTGCAAGCCATCGGTGGACCCAACGACGGCGAATACTACGGCCTTCCGTGGCCCTGCTGGGGAACGGCTGAGATGGGTCATACGGGGACACCAAACCTCTATGATATGTCCAAACCGGTGGCCGAAGGCGGCCTGACCTTCCGCGCCCGTTTCGGTGTGGAACGCGATGGTGACAACCTGCTGGCCGAAGGGGTCTATAGCGTTGGGTCGGAAATTCAGGATGGGTATCCCGAATTCACGATGCAGATGCTGATGGATCTTGGCTGGGATGGCGATCTGACCGCCGAGGAACGCGCGGCGATTGACGCTGTTGCGGGTCCTGAAACCAACTGGAAGACCGACCTTTCAGGCGGTATCCAGCGGGTTGCGATCAAGCATGGCTGTGCGCCCTTCGGGAACGCCAAAGCCCGCGCGGTCGTCTGGACCTTCCCGGATCCGATCCCACTGCACCGCGAGCCGCTATATACCAACCGGCGCGATCTGGTGGAGGACTATCCGACCTACGAGGACCGTCAGGCCTATCGTCTGCCAACCCTTTATGCCTCGATCCAAAAGAACGACTTTTCAAAGGATTACCCGATAATCCTGACGTCTGGTCGTTTGGTCGAATATGAAGGCGGCGGCGATGAAAGCCGGTCGAACCCGTGGCTGGCCGAGCTTCAGCAGGACATGTTCGTCGAGATCAACCCCCGCGATGCCAACAACCTTGGTATTCGTGACGGGCAACAGGTCTGGGTCGAAGGGCCTGAGGGCGGAAAGGTCAAGGTGATGGCGATGCTGACCAACAGGGTCGGCGCCGGTGTGGCCTTTATGCCGTTCCACTTTGGCGGCCATTTCCAGGGCGATGATCTGCGGTCGAAATACCCCGCAGGTGCAGACCCCTATGTCTTGGGTGAAAGTTCCAACACCGCCCAGACCTATGGCTACGATTCAGTGACCCAGATGCAGGAGTCCAAGTGTACTCTCTGCAAGATCTCGGCAGCGTAAAGGAGGACGATAAATGGCTAGAGCAAAGTTTCTCTGCGACGCTGAACGCTGCATCGAGTGCAACGCCTGTGTCACCGCGTGTAAGAACGAGCACGAGGTGCCATGGGGCATCAACCGCCGCAGGGTGGTGACGATCAATGACGGCAACCCGGGCGAACGCTCGATCTCGGTGGCCTGTATGCATTGTTCGGATGCGCCTTGCATGGCGGTGTGCCCGGTCGACTGCTTCTATCAGAACGAAGAAGGTGTCGTCCTGCACTCCAAGGACCTGTGCATTGGCTGCGGCTATTGCTTCTACGCGTGCCCGTTCGGTGCGCCGCAATACCCGCAGGCGGGCAATTTTGGGTCACGCGGCAAGATGGACAAATGTACCTTCTGCGCCGGTGGTCCAGAGGAAACGCACTCGACCGCAGAGTTCGCCAAATACGGTCGCAACCGGATCGCCGAGGGCAAACTGCCCATCTGCGCCGAGATGTGTTCCACCAAGGCCCTGCTTGCCGGTGACGGCGACGTGGTCTCGGCCATCTACCGCGAGCGCGTTGTTGCGCGCGGGTTTGGCTCGGGCGCGTGGGGTTGGGGCACCGCCTACGACCAGAAAGACGGCTAAGGTCTAACCGAAGCTCGACAGCCCCCTGCGCTAGGCCGGGGGGCTGTCTTACTCTTGCCGGTGGCCGCCTGTCGGTCACCGCATTTCCTGACCAAGGTGGGACGCTTATGACCAACGATATCTACTGGCTGTTGAAGCTGGATCTGAACCGGGAAAAACAGTCCGAGTTCGAAGCTTTGATGGCAGAAATGGTCGCCGCGACCCGTAACGAAACAGGTGCCAAAACCTATGAGTGGCACCAAAGCGACAGCGCAATTCACATCTATGAACGGTACGCCAGTTCAGAAGATGCGATGATTCATATGCAGAATTTCGGGGCAAACTTCGCGGATCGGTTTATGTCTTTGCTTACGCCGGTTCAGCTTGATGTCTACGGCCCCGCGAAAGACGACCTTCAGGCGGCCCTGTCTCCTGTCGGAGCTGTTTTTCACACGCAAATCGGCGGCTTTGACCGCTGATACGACCAAGAATAGGGAGAGAACCCATGCGCCTGATCCAATTTCTGCTCGTCTCACTCTTCCTGACCGGAGCCGCATGGGCGCAGGACGCCCCGGAATCCCCGGCACCGGATCGCTCGGCCACCGGAGGGGCCACGACGCTTGAGGATATTCTGGCCCGTCAACGGGGAGAGAAAGTGGACAACGCCTATCGCTCGGAAAACACAGGTCAAGGCAATGTCGAAGGGTTGCTGGGGCAGTTCGGTACTGCCGGTGTGGCCTCGGACAGTGATGTCTATCGCGCGCTGCGTTACGGGTCGGCGGATGTTACCGTGTCGTCTCAGGGGCCTGCTGCAAGCGTCTTGATCCAAGATGGCGGCATGTGGTGGTGGGCTTTCCGCACAGGACCGCTGCGCGAATACGGCACCTACATCATTGCCGGCATGGCCGCCGTGATCCTGCTGTTTTTCCTGATCCGCGGCAAAATCCGCATTGATGGTGAGAAAACCGGGCGCACAGTCACGCGTTTCAATGGGTTTGAGCGGTTCGGCCACTGGCTTTTCGCCGGGTCCTTTCTGGTGCTTGGATTTACTGGGCTGCTGACACTGTATGGGCGGGATTTCCTGATCCCGATCTTCGGAAAAGAAGGCTTCGCGACAATTGCGCAAGGGTGCAAGTGGCTGCACAACAACCTCGCCTGGGCCTTTATGTTGGGGTTGATCATCGTGACGGTGAACTGGATCGCTCATAACATTCCCAACCGGACCGACCTGAAATGGCTGGCCGCCGGTGGCGGTTTGTTCACCAAAAACAGCCACCCACCCGCTAAAAAGTTCAACGCCGGTCAAAAGGTTATCTTCTGGGCCTGTATCCTGCTCGGCGTGTCGATCAGCCTGTCGGGGCTGTCGCTGCTGTTCCCGTTCGAGATGCCTCTGTTTGCCAAAACCTTCCAGATCGCCAATGCAACCGGGTTGCCTCAGGCAATGGGTTTGAGCCTGCCGGTGCAGATGTCTCCGCAAGAGGAAATGCAATACGCGCAGGTCTGGCACGCGATGATCGCCTATGTCTTCATCGCCATCATCATCGCCCATATCTACCTCGGCTCGGTCGGGATGGAAGGCGCATTTGACGCCATGGGAACCGGCGAAGTCGAAGAACAATGGGCGCGCGAACACCATTCGCTGTGGCTGGAGGAGGTCCAGGAAAAAGAGGCCAGCAAAGCGGCGGCCTCGCCTGCTGAATAGATGCGCGGGCTGGTTCTGGCGCTGGCGTTATTGCCCCTGCCCGCGTGGTCCGAGTTCTTTACGCTCAAAGGCCATGGCGGGCCGATCATGGGGATCGCCACGGCCTCGGATGGGCGGATCGCCACGGCAAGCTTCGACAACTCGGTCGGCATTTGGTCCAACCAAATGCCCGAATGGCTGGAAGGACACGAGGCGGCGGTAAACGCCGTCGCCTTCAACGGCACCGCGATCTATTCCGCTGGCGACGACTTCACCTTGCGCCGCTGGCCGGGCGGAGAGGTCGTGGGCCAGCACAAGGGTAAGATCGTCCATATCGCAGCGTCAAAAACACATGTGGCGACGGCCAGTTGGGACGGCACGATTGGCCTTTGGCCGGCGGATGGGTCGGACCCTACGGTTCTGTCTGCGGGCGGCGGCGTCAATGCGGTTGTGTTTACGCCCGACGGATCACAGCTCTATTCCGCCGGGGTCGACGGGGCGTTGCGCCTGTGGGATGTCGCCAGCGGGCAGGAAACCCTGCGCGTGGTCGAGCATGGCTTTGGCATCAATGAGTTGGTCCTGAACGCGCAAGACAACTGGATCGCCTATGGCGCGGTCGATGGCGTGACCCGCATTCGCGATCTGACCACTGGCGAGGAACGAGATTTCACCCTCGACCGTCGCCCTATTCTGGCGCTGGCACTCAGCCCGGATCGCAGCTTGTTGGCGGTGGGGGATGGCGAAGGCTATATCATGCTCATCGACACGGTCGATTGGCGCATCGCACAGGATTTCCGCGCCACGTTGCGCGGGCCGGTTTGGGCGCTGGCCTTTTCGCCGGACGGCCAGAACATCCATGCAGGCGGGATTGACGAGGCCATGTATAGCTGGCCCATCGCCGCCCTGCGCGAACAGGAACAGATGGCCGCCGTGGAGCCCAGTTTCCTGAAAAACCCCGATCAGATGAGCAATGGTGAGCGGCAGTTTGCCCGCAAATGCTCGATCTGTCACAGCCTGACTCCGGACGGACAGCGCCGCGCCGGACCTACACTGCACGGCGTCTTTGGACGCAAGGCTGGAACACTGCCGGGATATTTCTACTCGGACACGTTGCAAGACTCTGATATCATTTGGAATGACGAGACCATAAATGCCCTTTTCGACGAGGGGCCAGACCACTACATTCCGGGGTCGAAAATGCCGATGCAGCGGATCACTCAGCCCAGCGACCGGGACGATCTGGTCGCCTTTCTGCGCCGCGCCACGGCACCGGAAAACTGAAAGACCGGAGGAGACCGATGAAAGCCTTCCTTGCCGCCGTGGCCGCCATGGTTGTCATCACAGTGGCAGCCCCCAACATTCTGGGTGCGATCGGGTTCAGCGCCGCTGATGCGGGCACCGGGTCTGCGGTGCGCCTCGACTGAATGTCCGAATATCTGACCACGAAAGAGCTGGCCGACCTGCTGCGTATCGGCGAGCGTAAAGCCTATGATCTGGCCTCATCGGGCGAGGTGCCCTGCGTGCGCGCCATGGGAAAGCTGCTGTTTCCCCGCGCCGAGGTCATTGCCTGGCTGAACGCGTCGCGCAGTGGCCCGCAGGTGGCAGAACCGCCCCTACCCCCGATTGTCGCGGGCAGCCATGATCCGTTGTTGGACTGGGCGCTGCGCGAAAGCGGCTCGGGTTTGGCGACGTATTATGACGGCTCGTTCGATGGCCTGAACCGGTTGAAAGACCGGACTGCGCAGGCTGCCGCGCTGCATATTCACGAAGACGGCGGCTTTAACGTTGGGGCCTTACGCGATGCTTTGGGCGAAGCGCCGGTGGTGCTGTTCGAGATCGCGCAGCGTCAACGCGGTTTGCTGTTGGCTCCGGGTGTGAGTGACATCTCAGGATTTGCCGACCTGAAAGGCCGCCGCGTGATCCTGCGGCAGGAGTCGGCCGCCAGCCAGCGCCTGTTTGACGGGCAACTGGAGGCACATGGCCTCACCCGCGCGGATCTGGACGCCCTGCCCACCTGCGCCCGCACCGAGGAAGAGCTGGCCATCGCGCTGCATGACGGCAAAGCCGAGGCCGGGTTTGGTCTGGGCGCGCTGGCCGGGCTGTATGATCTGGGCTTCTGTCCGACCCACGCTGAACGGTTGGATCTAGCTATCTGGCGGCGCGCCTATTTCGACGAACCAATGCTGAAACTGCAGGCCTTTGTGCAATCCGACCGATTTGCAGCCCGCGCCGCCGAGTTTGGCGGCTATGACCTAAACCATCTGGGCACGATCCATCACAACGGAGCCAGCGGTTAAGACCCGCTGGCGTTGGGAAAGAACAACTGCTGGCCGTCCAGCTTGTAAGACGCAATCGCCGCCTGCCCGTCCGGCCCGGTCAGCCAATCGATGAACCGCTGGCCAGCTGCAGCCCGAACACGTGGATGCTTGTCCGGGTTCACCAGAATAACGCCATATTGGTTGAACAGACGCGGGTCGCCCTCGACCATCACCTCAAGATTGCCCCTGTTGCCAAAGGATTGCCACGTGGCTCGGTCGGTCAGCACATAGGCATCCATGCCGCTGGCCACATTCAGCGTCGCCCCCATGCCCGAGCCCGTCTCGCGATACCATGCGCCTGATGCAGCCGTGGGATCAACCTCGGCCGCAGTCCAATGGCGCATCTCGGCCTTATGCGTGCCGCTGTCATCCCCGCGCGAGGCGAAGGGGGCCTCGGCCACGGCCACGGCTGTCAACGCCTCCACAATATCCGCGCCGCCTTTCACCTTGGCCGGGTCGGATTTCGGCCCAACCAAAACAAAATCGTTATACATCACGTCAAAGCGTTCGACGCCCCAACCATCGGCGACGAACTGATCCTCGGCCTGTTTGGCATGGACCAGCAGAACGTCTCCGTCCCCGTTGACCGCATTGCGGATCGCCTGCCCGGTGCCAACAGCCACCACACGCACGTCTATCCCAGTTTCGGCCTCGAACCCCGGCAGGATATAGTCCAGAAGCCCCGAGTTCTGCGTGGACGTGGTCGATTGCACGACGATAAACGGCTCTTCGGCGAACGCAGGTGCGGCCAGGCCAAGCGAAAGCAATGCTGCCCGAAGAAAATTCCGGATCATTTCGATCTCCGTCTTATTGATTAAGTCACAAGCCCGCCCGCCAGATAGCGGCGTGCGGCATCACTTTGAGGCGCGTTTAAGACCTGTTTAGCCAACCCATGTTCAACCACATGCCCACCCTGCATCATGACGATATCTGCCGCCAGTCGGCGAGCCTGCCCGATATCATGGGTCACCATGACAATCCGCACGCCACGGGCAGACGCTCGCAGGATCATCCGCTCGATCATCTGGGTCGCGCTTGGGTCCAGTGCGCTGGTGGGTTCGTCCAGAAACAGCGTCTCGGGGTCCAGCGCCAGTGCGCGCAGGATGGCTAGCCGCTGAGCCTCGCCCCCGGACAAGGATCGCGCGGGCTGACGCGCCTTGCCTTCCAACCCGCCCTCAGCCAACAGGCTTTCGATCCGTAGCTTGCGGGCACCGCGCGGCAGCCCCTGACGTTTCAGAACGAAATCAAGATTGGCCGCAACCGAGCGGCGCAGCAGCACAGGTTGTTGAAACACCATCGCCTGTTGCGCTTTGTGCCTATCGGTCAACGGAGTCCCGTCCTGCTCAACCCGTCCCTGATCCGGTTCGATCAAGCCGTGCAAACAACGTAAAAGCAGGCTTTTACCAGCCCCGTTCGGCCCTAGGATCAGCGTCGGACCCGGCCCGTCCAGCGAAAGGCGCGAAACACTAAGCAGCGCTTTGCCGTTTCGAACAACGCGCAAATTTCGCAGCAACAGGCTGCTGGCTGTATCAATTAGCATATCACGCATGACGCAGCCCCTCCTGTTCAGCCCGCAGGCTGACTGCGCTGACCATAGCGTTTACAGCGATTGCAATTCCGATCAGGATCGCGCCCAACGCCAATGCCAGCGCCAGATTGCCCTTGGAGGTCTCAAGCGCGATAGTTGTCGTCATCACCCGCGTCACGTGATTGATGTTGCCGCCCACGATGATCACTGCGCCCACCTCGGCGATAGCGCGGCCAAACCCGGCCAGCAACGCCGTGATCAACGCCAGCCGCGCGTCCCATAGCAGCACCGGGACCGAGGCCAGACGCGACACGCCCAGCGATCGCAACTGTTCCGAATATTCCTCGGCCAGCATCTCAATCACCTGCCGTGTCAGAGCAGCTACGATCGGTGTCACCAGCACGACCTGTGCGATGATCATGGCCGTGGGCGTATACAGAAGTTCCAGCACACCCAATGGCCCTGAGCGCGACAGCATCAGATAAACCAACAGCCCCACAACGACCGGAGGGAACCCCATCAAAGCATTCATCAACACGATCATCGCCCGCCGCCCCGGAAAGCGCGCTACAGCCAATGCGGCCCCAACAGGCATCCCAATCAATGCAGCGATCAGTACGGCAAAAATCGAAACTTTCAGGGACAACAGAACAATCGCCCACAACTCGGCATCCCCGTTCAGGATCAGAGCCAAAGCCGATGTGAATTCTGATGCAAATCCCTGCATATTCTCCCCATATCAACGCAATCGGAACCATATGCGTTTATTTTCAAAGGAATACTAAGGCATTTTCCAACGAATGGCACACACTTTTCCGGCATCTCAAACGCAAAACGCGGCCCCGAAGGGACCGCGTCAAATGCGTCTGACAGACGGCTTAGTTCAGGGCTGCATCCGTGATCTGATGTGTCCAAGCGCCCTCGGGCTGTTTGGTGATCACTGGGTCCGACCCGCCAGCCAGCAGAGTACCCACCGTGCGTTCAAAATCCGCAGGGTCCAGCGCACCGTTCGAACCGGCGGTCAGCTTGGCGATTTCACCCATCATGCGCTTTTGGTGCTCTTCGGTCTGGGCGCCGGTCGCGTCGTTTTCCAGCACGATATCGGCCGCCTCATCCGGGTTCTCCTCGGCGTATTTCCAGCCTTTCATCGAGGCGCGGACAAAACGTTCCATCTTGTCGGTAAAAGCCGCATCGCTGAGGTTTTCTTCCAGCACATACAGGCCATCTTCCAGCGTGGCGACGCCCTGATCTTCGTATTTGAACGTCACCAGTTCATCCGGGCTGACGCCTGCGTCGATCACCTGCCAGTATTCGTTATAGGTCATGGTGCTGATGCAATCGGCCTGACGCTGCAACAGAGGGTCCACGTTAAAGCCCTGTTTCAGAACCTCGACTCCGCTTTCGCTCTTGCCACTGGTGTCGATGCCCAGTTGGCTCATCCAGCTCATGAACGGAAACTCGTTGCCAAAGAACCAGACACCTAGCGTACGGTTCTTCAGATCCTCGGGCGAGGTGATCCCCGCATCCTTCCAGCAGGTCAGCATCATGCCCGAGCTTTTGAAGGGCTGGGCGATATTGACCAGCGGAAGCCCCTTTTCACGCGCGGCCAGCGCGGCGGGCATCCATTCGACGGTTACATCCGCGCCGCCCCCTGCGATCACCTGCGTGGGTGCGATATCCGGGCCGCCGGGCAGGATGGTGACGTCCAGCCCCTCTTCCTCGTAGAACCCTTTGTCTGCCGCCACGTAGTAACCCGCAAACTGCGCCTGCGTGACCCATTTCAGCTGCAATGTCACCTCATCCGCCGACCATGCCGCACCGGCTGTAAGTCCAAAGGCAGCAAGCGCACCGCTAAGTAGCTTATTCATCTTCATGTCTCCTAGTTGCTGTTGGTGCCCCGTTTTCGGGGTCTGTTGAAGTGTTATCCTCTTTGTGACGGGTGCCAGAAGGTCACCGCCTTTTCGATCATCGCCACCGCGCCATAGAATGCGGTTCCGGCCAGTGCGGCCACCACGATCTCGGCCCAGACCATATCCAGCGAAAGCTGTCCGACGCTGGTGGAAATCCGAAAGCCCATACCCAGGGTCGGTGAGCCAAAGAATTCAGCCACGATAGCGCCGATCAGGGCCAATGTGGTGGAAATCTTCAACCCGTTTAACACAAACGGCATCGCCGCAGGCAGGCGCAGTTTCAGAAAGCTCTGCCAATAGGTTGCGGCATAGGTCTCCATCAGGTCGCGCTGCATCGCCGTGGCCTCGCGCAGGCCGGCCACAGTGTTCACCAGCATCGGAAAAAACACCATCACAACGACAACTGCGGCCTTGGAATGCCAATCGAACCCAAACCACATCACAAGAATGGGGGCCGTGCCGACGATGGGCAGCGCGGCCACGAAATTCCCCACGGGCAGAAGACCCAGGCGCAGGAAATCCCAGCGATCCACGGCGATCGCCATCAGAAACGCGGCACCACACCCGATGATGTAGCCGCTAAGCGCCCCTTTGACGATGGTCTGCACGAAATCCGCCCACAGGATCGGCAGACTGTCCGCAAAGCGCACCGCAATCACCGAGGGCGCGGGCAGGATGACCAAGGGCACCTCAAGCCCCCGCACCAGCAGCTCCCATATTCCAATGACGGTCAGGCCAAAGATCAGCGGGGCCAGAACCCCCACCATTCGCGTATCGGCATACGGACCACTGGCCAGACGGCCATTCACCCACCAGCCCAGCAGCCACAGAAGGATTGCACCAATAACCAAGATCATTGCGCCATCCCCATCCGCTTCAGCACCGTCCGTTCGATCAAACCCAGCAGCGCCACAAGACCCGCCGCCAGAATGGCCGCCGCAAACAGGGCCGACCAGATTTGCACCGTCTGGCCATAATAGCTGCCCGCCAGCAGCCGCGCGCCCAGGCCAGCGACGGCCCCGGTCGGCAGTTCACCAACGATGGCCCCGACCAAAGACGCAGCGATGCCGATCTTCAGCGAGGTGAACAGATACGGCATCGAGGCCGGCAGGCGCAGTTTCCAGAACCCTTGCGACCGGCTAGCGCCATAGGTGCGCAACAGGTCCAGCTGCATCGCATCAGGGCTGCGCAGACCTTTGACCATGCCCACGACCACCGGGAAAAAGCTGAGATAGGCCGAGATCACCGCCTTGGGAATGATCCCCTGAATGCCCACGGAATACAGCACCACGATGATCATCGGGGCCAGCGCGATGATCGGGATGGTCTGGCTGACAATGGCCCATGGCATCACCGACAGGTCCATCACCCGGCTATGCACAATCCCCACCGCCAGCAAAATGCCCAACCCGGTGCCGATGGCAAATCCCAGCATCGTCGCACTCAGCGTGACCCAACCGTGATAGATCAGCGACCGTTTCGAGGTGATCTTTTTCTGCACCGTCGTCTCCCACATCTCGATGGCGACCTGATGCGGCGCGGGCAGACGGGGGCGGTCCTGCGCCCACGTGGCGGGGATGGCAAAGCTGTTGTTCAGCAGCAGACCGAACTCGGACATGTCGCGCCGATCCTTGGCCGAGGGCGGCTGCACTTCGGCCCCTGCCCGCTCTTGCTCGGTCAGCACGCCCTTGATGTTCATCGGCACGCAGGCCGCGTACCAGAACGCAACGATCACGGTCAGGACGGTCAGCACCGCCCAAAAGGCTTTCAGGCCGCTAGTCATCCGAATGCCCCGCCCGCAGCCCTTCACGTACGCGATGAGCGACCTCGATAAACTCGGGCGTGTCGCGGATATCCAAAGGGCGTTCCTTGGGCAGAGGGCTGTCGATCACATCCGTAATCCGCCCTGGCCGAGGGCTCATCACAACGATCTTGGTGCTGAGATAGACCGCCTCGGGGATCGAGTGCGTCACAAATCCGATGGTCTTGCCCGTCCGCGCCCAGAGCGCCAAAAGCTGTTCGTTCAGGTGATCGCGCACGATTTCGTCCAGCGCCCCAAAGGGTTCATCCATCAGCAGGATATCCGCATCAAAGGCCAAGGCCCGCGCGATGCTGGCGCGTTGCTGCATCCCGCCCGACAGCTGCCACGGGAATTTGCCGCCAAAGCCGCCCAGATCAACCAGTTCCAGAACCTTGCTGACCCGTTCCTCCTGCTCGGCCGCCGAATAGCCCATGATCTCAAGCGGCAGTTTGATGTTCTTGGCGATGGTCCGCCATGGATACAGCCCCGCCGCCTGAAACACATAGCCATAAGCCCGCTTTCGCCGCGCCTCATCCGGGGCCATGCCATTGACGGTCAGCGTCCCGCCGGTCGGTGTCTCAAGCGCCGCGATACAGCGTAAGAAAGTGGTTTTGCCACAGCCCGACGGGCCGATAAAACTGACGAAATCCCCCTTGTCGATGGTCAGGTTGACGTCCTTCAACGCATGGATCGGACCGTCATTGGTTTGGAAGGTGAGGTCGAGGTTTTCTGCACAGATCACCGCTGACATGTCGTTTGCATTACAAGTCATTGTTACTCGGGCTTAGGCAGCGCAATCCACGCAGCGATCATAGCTGCGGGAACGCCGAATTGCAGGAGGAAAAGAGATTCAAATAGTCCGGCTTTTGAGCTCGAAGTCGAAAAAATCAACGCGGACAAGAACCAGGAGGAAACGGCAACAGCAGCTGCAGCAATCAGGGTAGAGCCGTTGCGGCCGAACGGCAGGTGCCTCAGAGTGTCGCAGACGAACACGAAAACAAAACGCCCCGGAAACAGCCCAAATAGAAGGATCGACCCCCAGATAGGCCACCCCAAAAAGACAGTCATTGTCAGGAGCAACCCGAAACTTGTACCCCGGTTCGCTATATTTGCAGCAGATTGGTCTATAGTTACTAAAGACCATCCTAAAAACGCCAGAACAGCCATCAAAGTCGCCAGGACGACAAAGTCAAAAAATTGTCGAAGGGTTGGGTATTCACTATTCATAGTTGTACATCACACCCCAGTCGCAGGAATACCCGTCCGCTCGACCGGACGCGGGGCCGTCAGCTCTTTCCACGTGCTCAGTGCTTTGTTCACATGGGTATTGGCTTCACGCGCCACGAATTTCCCATGTCCTTCCTGTGTCTGGATCTCGCCATCATGAACAGCAATCGAACCACGGGTCAGCGTGAACCGGGGCAACCCGCGCACTTCCTTGCCCTCGAACACGTTGTAGTCGATCGAAGACTGTTGCGTCTCGGCTGAAATCACCTTGGCTTTGTCCGGGTCCCACACAACGATATCCGCGTCCGCGCCAATCAAAATGGCACCCTTTTTCGGATAGCAATTCAATATCTTGGCGATGTTTGTTGAAGTCACCGCCACAAACTCGTTCGGCGTCAGCCGCCCGGTATTTACTCCATGGGTCCACAGCATCGGCATCCGATCTTCCAACCCTCCAGTGCCGTTGGGGATCTTGGTGAAATCACCCACGCCATAGCGTTTCTGATCGGTGGTAAAGGCACAATGGTCGGTGGCCACCACGCTCAGCGTTCCAGAATGCAACCCGTTCCACAGGCTGTCCTGATGCTGCTTGTTGCGGAACGGAGGGCTCATGACCCGACGCGCCGCGTGGTCCCAATCGGGGTGGAAATACTCACTCTCGTCCAGGGTCAGGTGCTGGATCAAAGGCTCGCCCCACACCCGCTTGCCATTCATCTTGGCCCGGCGAATGGCCTCATGCGCCTCTTCACACGAGGTATGCACCACGTACAAAGGCACACCCGCCATATCGGCGATCATGATAGCGCGGTTCGTGGCCTCGCCCTCAACCTGCGGCGGGCGGGAATAGGCATGCGCTTCGGGGCCGGTATTGCCTTCGGCCAGCAGCTTGGCGCTCAGCTCAGCCACCACATCGCCATTTTCAGCATGAACCATGGCGATCCCGCCCAGCTCGGCGAGACGTTTGAACGAGGCGAACAGTTCATCGTCATTCACCATCAACGCGCCCTTATAGGCCATGAAATGCTTGAACGTGTTGATCCCGCGCGTCTCGATCACGGTCTTGATGTCGTCGAACACCTGCTCGCCCCACCAGGTCACCGCCATGTGGAACGAGTAATCACAATTCGCCCGCGTCGATTTGTTGTCCCAACGCTTCAACGCATCCAGCAGGCTTTCCCCCGGATTGGGCAGCGCGAAATCCACCACCATCGTGGTGCCCCCGGCCAAAGCCGCCCGCGTCCCGCTTTCGAAGTCGTCGCTAGAATAGGTGCCCATGAACGGCATCTCAAGATGGGTATGCGGATCAATCCCACCCGGCATGACATAGCAGCCAGTCGCATCAAGCTCTTTGTCGCCCTTCAGATCCAAGCCGATTTCGGTGATCACCCCGCCCTCGACCATGACGTCTGCTTTATAGGAAAGATCCGCGGTTACGACGGTCCCATTCTTGATAACAGTGCTCATTTTTATCTCCCTGACGCGGTCTGCGCCGCTTGCTTCATCTGGCTAAAAATACCTCGGGGGAGTCGCCCAACGGGCGACGGGGGCAGCGCCCCCTACTCCACGATCTCCGCCGTCTCGACAACCGCGTGAAACAGAACATCCGTCCCGGCGGCCGCCCAGTCCTTGCTGATCTCTTCGGCCTCATTATGGCTCAACCCATCCACACATGGGCACATCACCATGGCCGTTGGTGCCACCCGGTTGATCCAACACGCATCATGCCCCGCGCCCGAGATGATATCCGTATGCGAATACCCAAGCCGCTCGGCCGCATCGCGCACCGCGGACACACACCCTTCGTCGAATTGCACCGGATCAAACCCGCCCACCTTCTCGAATTCAATCTGCAGGCCCATTTCATCCACGATATCCTCAGCCGCGACCCGAAGGCGCGCCTCCATATCCTTGATCACCTCCAGATCGGGCGAGCGGAAATCGACCGTGAACACCACTTTGCCCGGAATCACATTGCGCGAGTTCGGGAACACATCGATATGCCCCGCCGCTCCAACGGCATGAGGCGCATGGGACCACGCGATCTCATCCACCTTTTCAAGAATGCGAGCCATCGCCAGCCCTGCATTCTTGCGCATGGGCATCGGGGTCGAACCGGTATGTGCATCCTTGCCTGTCACCGTGATCTGTGTCCAGCTGAGGCCCTGACCGTGGGTGACGACGCCAATATCCTTGCCCTCGGCCTCAAGGATCGGGCCCTGTTCGATATGCAGCTCAAAGAACGCATGCATCTTGCGCGCGCCGACCTCTTCGTCTCCACGCCAGCCAATCCGTTGAAGCTCATCGCCAAACGCCTTGCCTTCGGCATCTTCGCGCGCATACGCCCAATCTTGCGTATGCACTCCGGCAAACACGCCCGATGACAGCATGGCTGGCGCGTACCGGGTGCCCTCTTCATTGGTCCAGTTGGTTGCAACAATGGGATGTTTCGTCTTGATCCCCAAATCATTCAGGGTGCGGATGACCTCCAGCCCGCCCAGAACCCCCAGCACACCGTCATACTTGCCGCCCGTAGGCTGCGTATCCAGGTGCGAGCCTACGTAAACCGGCAGCGCGTCCGGGTCTGTCCCTTCGCGCCGGGCGAACATGTTGCCCATCTGATCGAGCCCCATCGAACAGCCCGCATCCTCGCACCATTTTTGAAACAAGGCGCGGCCTTCGGCATCCTCATCCGTCAAGGTTTGACGATTGTTGCCACCGGCTACGCCGGGGCCGATTTTGGCCATCTCCATCAGGCTGTCCCACAACCTGTCGCCATTAATCCGTAGGTTCTGCGCCGGAGCTGCCATCTTGTTCTTCCCTGTCGCTTGCGATTTGGCTCGCTTTTGGTGTCTTGATTTGACCATCTGGTCAAACTCACGCTATCACGGGTTCGAGATCAGTCAAGAAATTGCAGGACACCGCCAGATTTTTTGACCTATTTCACGCCCGAATGCCGGAAAAAGAGACAGCCTGAAAACATGCCCAAAGACCGCGCCCCGACCCGTATTCAGAAAAAGAACCGCGCCGCGATTCTCGAGGCCGCATTGAACGTGTTCTCAGCGCACGGATTCCGGGGTGCAACCGTGGATCAAATCGCGTCCGAAGCGGGTCTGAGCAAGCCAAACCTGCTATATTACTTCCCTTCGAAAGAAGCGATTCATACCGCCCTGCTGTCCGGCCTGCTAGACGTCTGGCTGGCCCCTTTGCACGATTTGGACGAAGCGGGCGATCCGATGCAAGAGATTCTCTCGTACATCCACCGCAAGCTGGAAATGAGCCGTGACCTGCCGCGAGAAAGCCGCTTGTTTGCCAACGAACTGGTTCAAGGTGCCCCCAGAATTCATGCGGCTCTGTCGAGTGACCTCAAGTCGCTGGTCGATGAAAAGACCGCTATTCTGGTCAGATGGATGGATCAGGGTAAAATAGCAAAACTGCATCCTTATCACCTGATCTTTTCGATCTGGGCCCTGACGCAGCATTATGCGGATTTTGATGTTCAGGTCCGTGCGATACTGGCTGATGAAGACCCGTTCGAGGGCGCTGAACCCTTTATCGATACACTGTATCGCAAACTTCTGACGCCCTGATAAAAGGGGCCGATTGCCGGCCCCTTTTTTGTGATTACTCAGCCGCTTTGGCCATCGGGTTGTTCGGGTGAGTCGTCCAGTTCGCATAGTTGGGCTGCACTTCGCGGCCCGTGCGTGGGTCAACCTCTCCCGCGGCCATCGGCTCCATGGAAATACACCCATCTACAGGACACACATCCACACACAGGTTGCACGCAACGCATTCGTCGTCCATCACCTCAAAAACACGGTCCTCAGACATTGAAATCGCCTGATGGCTGGTGTCTTCGCACGCAGCGTAGCAACGGCCGCATTTGATGCACTGATCCTGATCGATCTTTGCTTTTGCGACGTAGTTGAGGTTCAAATACTGCCAATCCGTCACGTTTGGCACAGCCAGACCGACGATTTCAGAGACGTCTTTGTACCCCTTCTCATCCATCCATTTCGACAGCCCGGCGGTCAGTTCGTCGATGATTTTAAAACCATAGGTCATCGCAGCAGTGCAGACCTGAACTGTACCACAACCCAACGCCATAAACTCGGCCGCATCACGCCATGTGCTCACGCCCCCGATGCCGGATATCGGCAGGCCATGCGTCGCTTGAGCCCGCGAAATCTCGGACACCATCGACAGGGCAATCGGTTTGACCGCCGGGCCGCAATACCCTCCGTGGCTGCCTTTGCCGTCGATCGACGGTTCAGGGCTGAACGTGTCCAGATTGACGCTGGTGATCGAGTTAATCGTGTTGATCAGCGACACCGCATCCGCGCCGCCACTCTTTGCGGCTTCGGCGGGTTTGCGAATATCCGTGATGTTCGGCGTCAGCTTCACGATCACCGGGCGGTCATAGTATTTTTTGCACCACCGCGTGACCATCTCGATATATTCCGGCACTTGGCCCACGGCCGATCCCATCCCGCGCTCGCTCATGCCGTGGGGACAGCCAAAGTTCAACTCGATCCCGTCAGCACCAGTTTCGGCCACGCGAGGCAGAATGGCTCTCCAAGCCTCTTCCTCGCATGGCACCATGATCGAAGCGATCAGCGCGCGGTCTGGGTAATCGGCCTTGACCCGGGCCATCTCTTCCAGGTTCACCTCCAAGGGGCGATCGGTGATCAGTTCGATGTTGTTCAGCCCCAGCAGCCGCCGATCCGCGCCATAAACCGCACCGTACCGAGGCCCGTTTACGTTCACGACCGGAGGCCCCTCGGCCCCCAGCGTTTTCCAAACCACGCCGCCCCAACCGGCCTCGAAGGCGCGGCGGACATTGTATTCTTTGTCGGTCGGCGGCGCCGAGGCCAGCCAGTACGGGTTAGGGCTTTCGATACCCAGAAAGTTTGTCTTTAAATCAGCCATTTATTCGGCCCTCCTGATGCTGTTCAGCATCCAAAATAACAGTTTCACGCCGTCAGTGTGGCGTGGATGTCCATTGCCGCATCGCGGCCCTCGGCCACAGCGGTCACGGTCAGGTCTTCGCCACCAGCCGCGCAGTCACCCCCGGCCCAGACACCCGCCATCGAGGTCCGACCCGCGCCAGTGACAGCGATCTTGTTGCCGTCCAGCGTCAGCCCTTCGGGCGCGCCTTCCAGCGTCTGACCAATCGCTTTCAAAACCTGATCCGCAGGCAAGCGGATCACTTCGCCCGTGCCGGTCAATAGACCACCCTCGCTCGAGGTATATTCCAACTCAATCTCAGCCGCCGCGCCGTTTCCGTGCACGGCCACAGGCTGCACATTGGTCATGATCTTGACCCCATGTGAGGCCGCAAGGTCCTGTTCGTACCGGCTGGCCCCCATGGCGTCACGTCCCCTGCGATAAGCGATAGTGACATGTTCCGCCCCTAGCAGCTTGGACTTCACCGCCGCGTCCACGGCGGTCATGCCACCGCCAATGACGACCACATTGCGCCCCACCGGCAAATCAGTCAAATCCCCAGCCTGCCGTACATCCGAGATGAACTCGACCGCAGCCCGCACGCCATCCTTATCAACGCCACCCGCGCGCAGAGCGTTCACTCCGGCCAAGCCAATGGAGAGGAAAACTGCGTCGTAATTTGTGGACAAGCCGTCCAGAGAGATCGTGTCACCCAGAACCGAGCCCGTCTCGATCGTGATGCCACCGATTTGCATCAGCCAATCGACCTCGGCCTGCGCGAAGTTGTTGGTCGATTTATAGGCCGCGATCCCATATTCGTTCAGGCCGCCCGGCTTGGGCTTGCTTTCGTGAATGACGACGTCATGCCCCAGCATCGCCAGCCGGTGTGCGCAGGCCAGACCTGCAGGCCCTGCCCCGATCACCGCAACGGTTTTGCCGGTCGGCTCGGCACGTGCAAACGGATGCGCCCCGCCGGCCATCACACTGTCGGTTGCGTAGCGCTGCAAACGCCCAATCTCGACCGGAGCGCCCTCGGCAGTCTCGCGCACACAGGCTTCTTCGCACAATGTCTCGGTGGGACACACACGGGCACACATGCCGCCCAGAATATTCTGCGCCAATATGGTCTCACCCGCCGCTTCGGGCTGACCGGCCTGAATCTGCCGCATGAACAACGGAATATCGATATCCGTCGGACAGGCGGTCACACATGGCGCGTCATAGCAAAAGTAACACCGATCTGCTGCCACGGCGGCCTCATGCGCGGCCAATGGCGGATGCAGATCCGTGAAATTCGAGGTCAGCTCATCGCTGGAAAGCCGCCCGGAGACAACGCCGGGGACCATCTGGCCCTGTGCCATCGCTCTACTCCCTGTAGATATGGTTGTTATATTCTCAGCTTGCCACAGTCTGAAATTTTATCAATTGGTAAAATTTGCCAAATGGTCAAAAAATTAAAAAACCGGGCTCAACGGCCCGGTTTTCAGAAAAATATGCCTGTTTTTGATGCAGCGGCGAAATTCAAACCATCTGCGATAGATGCCCGGACTTGATCCAGACCCGTGCGCCGGCCTCTCCTGCCGTGGCGACTGAGTGGGTGCCGGGTGGCAAGCGAAGCCAATCCCAATCGGAAAACGCCTCATCCGATTCCCGAACAGTGCCTTCGATGACAAACAGCTCAAGCCCCTTTTCGGCATTCAAATCCAGCGCTTCATTCGGCGCCAAACTAAGAACCCGCACGTCCTCAAGGTCATCCTTGAACAGCTGAAGTTTTTCCACCCCCTCGATGGACCGGCGCACTTCGGTTCTGTCTGCAGGGTCGAACTGATGCAGCTTGACCAGAATCGTCGCGCCGTCCTTGGCCGAGGGCGTATGAGAGGACGTCGGCGGGTTGCGTACATAGCTGCCAACCGGAAAGTCGCCTGTTTCGTCCTGAAACACTCCATCCAGAACCAGGTACTCCTCACCGCCATCATGGGTATGCGCAGCGAACGCGCTGCCCGGCGCAAACCGGACGATTGTAGTGGCGCGGGCAACCTCTTCACCGATCCGGTCCAGCATTTTCCGTTCGACCCCGGCTGCGGGGGACGCGACCCATTCGTTCTGATCAAAGTGGACGGCGACGCGCTTTGTGAAATCTGCGTTGACCCTCATGCGGTATCTCCTTCTGGACATCTCAGCCTAACATGGGGGCATCATGCCGGTTTTCAATTTTTGCATCATGCGATCGTCTTCACATCTGGTTTTGTCTGCATACCCTGCGTACTGTGCCGCCAACCGATAATACGAGCGACGACCACCTACCGATGCAGGCCACCCCTTCGAAATTCAATATTGTCATCATTGGCCAGAATAACCGGCTGCAATACGAGGCATTGCTGTTTGCCGCTTCTTTGCGCCACAGCAGCCCCGATTTTGCCGGCCGCCTGTTTGTCGCTGTTCCACAACCCAGCCAACATTGGTCACAAGATCCCAGCATCCAGGACGAAGATATCCTTAAAGCGCTGCGCCAATTGGATGCCGAGCTGCTGCCTTTTGAAAATCAGGTCTTTGGTCAGACTTACCCGCATGGGAACAAGATTGAGGCGTTGTCGGCTTTACCAGAAGGCGAGCCGTTTGTGTTCTTCGACAGTGACACGCTGATCACCGGAGATTTGAACGCCGTTCCCTTCGACTTTGCCCACCCCGGTGCATCGCTGAAAGTCGAGGGGACATGGCCACGCCCAACGCTTTATGGGCCCGGATATGATGGTATCTGGAAGGCGCTTTATCACAGGTTCGGTCTTGATTTCGAAAGTTCGGTCGACACAAGCCAACCGCATGGTTATTGGCGGCGGTATTTGTACTTTAACGCTGGCTATTTCTTCCATTCCTGCCCCCGCATCTTTGGCGACAGGTTCCGTGACTATGCGCGCACTATCCGGGATGAAGATATCCCGGAGCTGGCAGGCCAGACATTGGACCCCTGGCTTGACCAGATCGCTCTGCCCTTGGTGATCCATTCCCTTGGCGGGGGGCGAGACGCCCTGCCCCACGGCCTGTTGGATGGCACAGTGAGCTGTCACTATCGCCTGTTCCCACTGCTTTACGCACGTGAAAGCGACCATGTGGTCGAGCTGCTGGAGAAGGTGGTAGCACCAAACCGCATCAAAAAAGTGCTCAAAGGTTATGAGCCGATCCGCAAGCTGGTCATTCAGCGCAAGGGTCACAAGATCCGCGAGATGTTCGACCGAGACAACCTGCCCCAACGCGAGCAGGCCATACGCAACAAAATCAAGGCAAAGGGCCTATGGATGCGCTGACAGGATTGTTGTGCGCAGCCCGTCAATCGCCTACAGAGTCTTCAACCAAAAAACCAACGGGAGATTTCCAGAATGTCTGACGGCCCTAATTACGGTTTCGACACACTTCAGATTCATGCAGGCGCACGTCCCGATCCGGCGACAGGTGCGCGTCAAACGCCAATCTATCAGACCACCGCTTACGTGTTCCGCGATGCCGATCACGCCGCTGCGCTGTTCAACCTGCAAGAAGTGGGCTTTATATATTCGCGCCTGACCAACCCGACCGTGGCCGTTCTGCAAGAACGCGTCGCCACGCTGGAAGGCGGCGTTGGGGCTGTGTGTTGTTCCTCGGGTCACGCCGCGCAGATCATGGCGCTGTTCCCGCTGATGGGACCGGGCTGTAACGTTATTGCCTCGACCCGCCTTTACGGCGGCACGGTCACTCAGTTCAGCCAGACCATCAAACGCTTTGGCTGGTCCGCCAAATTCGTCGACATGGACGATCCCGAGGCGGTAAAAGCCGCGATTGATGACAACACCCGTGCAGTGTTCTGTGAATCCATTTCGAACCCTGGCGGCTATGTGACCGACATTCGGGCGATGGCTGACATCGCCGACGAAGCCGGCGTACCGCTGATTGTCGACAACACTTCGGCAACACCTTACCTGTGCCGCCCCATCGAACAGGGCGCGACACTGGTGGTGCACTCGACCACCAAATACCTGACCGGGAACGGCACCGTCACCGGCGGCTGCATCGTGGATTCGGGCAAATTCGACTGGTCAGCGAATGACAAGTTCCCCTCGCTCAGCGAGCCCGAGCCAGCCTATCACGGGTTGAAATTCCACGAAACCTTCGGCCCCCTCGCCTTTACCTTCCACGGTATCGCCATCGGTCTGCGCGATCTGGGCATGACCATGAACCCGCAAGCCGCCCACTATACACTGATGGGGATCGAGACCCTGTCGCTGCGGATGGAGCGTCATGTCGAGAACGCACAAAAGATCGCGGCCTGGCTCGAGGCGGACGAACGCGTCGATTATGTGACCTATGCGGGCTTGCCCTCGTCGCCCTATCACGATCGGGTCAAAGCACAATACACCAAGGGTGCCGGTGCCCTGTTCACCTTTGCTGTAAAAGGCGGCTATGACGCCTGCGTCAAACTGGTGAATGCACTGGAAATCTTCAGCCACGTCGCGAACCTTGGCGATGCGCGGTCGCTGATCATCCACTCGGCCTCGACCACGCACCGTCAGCTGACACCCGAACAGCAAGAGGCCGCAGGGGCCGGTCCGGGGGTTGTCCGCGTTTCGATCGGGATCGAAGACGTCAACGACCTGATTGCGGATCTGGACCAGGCTTTGGCAAAGGCGACCGCCTAAACCATGCTGCGGCACACGGTGAACGCACTTGGCCAACCCGTGGGCATGCCGGTCTCGGGTGAGTTTCCTCGCCCGACGCCAGCTCGCACGGGCATGCAGGGTCGGTTCTGTTCAGTGGTGCCTTTGGACGCGAAACAGCATACGTCCGGTCTGTACCGGGCGTTTGCCGAAGACAAGGACGGTCGAAACTGGACCTATCTGCCCGAAGAACCAATCACATCTGAAGTGGCTTTCGCAGATTGGATGGTTTGGGCTGAGAACAGCGCAGACCCGTTGTTTCACACGGTGCTTGACGGCGATGGAGCTCCGGTTGGGCATGCCACATATCTGCGCATTCAGCCCGACGCCGGGGTCATCGAGGTCGGGTACATTCATTTCTCGCCCGTGTTGCAGCGCACCCCTCTGGCCACCGAGGCCATGTATCTGATGATGCGCCGCGTCTTTGATGAGCTTGGCTATCGGCGCTATGAGTGGAAATGCGACGCTCTGAACGCCCCCTCGCGCAGCGCGGCCGAGCGATTGGGCTTTACTTTCGAAGGCATTTTTCGCCAGGCAACTCACTACAAGGGGCGTAACCGGGATACCGCCTGGTATTCAATTCTGGATAGTGAATGGCCACGCATCAAAACTGCGTTCGAAACCTGGCTATCGCCAGAAAACTTCGACCAATCGGGCCAACAGCGTCACACACTGCAGGCCCGTGCGGCAGAGTAGTATTTATTCGGATATCGCAAATTCCATGGTGACATTGACCGAGACTGAAATCTCACCGCCTGCCACCGGAACCCCCGCCGAATCCGCAACTTTGAATTCGCGCATCTGCGCGGCAGGGCGGATGCCTCCGACATTCTCGTTGATTTGTTGCACAGGTCCCAAAGTCAACGAGGCAGCCTGCGCCAGTTGCTCTGCCTTGGCGGTTGCTTCGGCCACAGCTTTGGCGCGGGCTTGCGCCTCAAGCGGTTTAGGGTCCTGAACACCAAAGCTCAGCCCCCCGAAATCATTTGCGCCATCTTGGATGACGGCATCCATTACGGCACCCAGTTGTGTTAGGTCACGAACCCGTACGAATACTCGGTTTGATGCCGAAAAGCCCGAAATCTCGGGTCGGTCGCCATTGGGATTATTTCGGCCCGACCAAACCGGCGAGAGCGACAGATCCCTTGTCTGGACATCTCGTGCTTCAATGCCCATCTGCTCCAGACGCGCCAATATTGCCGACACCGCGTCGGACGTGGCCTGCATCGCGTTCGCGGCCTCGGCATCCTCATGTGTCACTCCTAGTGTTATGGTCGCCATATCGGGCACCGCCAGAGCGGTCCCAAGGGCGTCGACAGTAATGCGACGTTCTTCCGCATGGGCCATCCCTGCCGCCGTTGCAGCCATCAAAGCCGCTAAAAAAGCGTATTTCTTCAAGGTCTTCCCTCCGATCTCTTTGTCATAAACATGGGGTGGCAACGGTCTGCCGAACAAGGGGGAAACCCGGCTTTTTCTTTCCCTCGGCAAGATCCTGCTTTAATGTCAGTCTGCGGACAGAATGACTGTCTGCTTAGACGATGACAATTATGGTTCTTCCGGATTATGAAACCCGCTTTTGCGCTGTCTTTTTCTACTGCCGGAATTTCTTTGCACCACTTTTCGGATGGTGACTGGTTCTGCGTTGGTGATGTCTCGCTGGATGCCCCGGATTTTTCAGATCAGGTCAAAGCACTGCGCGACAAAGGATTCGCGCTGGAAAATGACCTGAACTGCAAGCTGGTCCTGCCGGCCGATCAGGTTCGGTTCCTCAACCTTGAAACCGGCGATGAAGATGCCGAAGGACAAACCCTATTGGTTCAGACCGCGTTAACGGATGCGACGCCCTATACGCTCGAAGACCTGAGATACGACACCGCAACCGACGGCGCGGTGATACATGTGGCAGCGATCGCCCGGCAGACGCTGGATGAGGCAATGGCATTCGCCAACGACTATGGCTTTGTTCCGACCCAGGTCACGACCAACACCGACGAGCAGGACTACCCGTCCGAGCCTCAATTCCTGGCACCAAGAAACCCGGCCCCCGCAGAAGAGACCCCCGTTTCGGCGCTTCCGGTGCACGCGATCGCGGCCGAAGAAAAGCCAACGGAATTCCGCGCAGCGGCGGCTGCAGAGCACCATGAGGTGTCACTTTCAAACCGTCTTGAAGGATACGGAATACCTATCGGCGCCGCGGCTGCTCTGGGTATCGCCGCCGTTTTGATGTGGGCCTTCCTTGGGTCGGGTGATGATGCCACTCTACCGGAAACGGCACTTGTCGAAGAAGCAGCGCAGGAGGCACCACCCAAAACCGCCGTGTCTGAAGCAGAAACCCCGGAATCGTCCCCAATCACAGCCGAACCCGAACCAGCTGAAAAGCCAACGGAATTGACCGCTGTCGAACCGGCGCCAGAAACCTCAGTTGAAGACACCGATCCCAAAGCGCCCAAGGTTTCGCCGACCGATGCCGCCATTCTTGAGGCTTTGAAGATTGCACCCACCGAAGTCGAGCCGATTGAAACACCCCCCGAACCAGAGCAGCTGCAGGCTGGCGCGCAAATAGGCACGGTTGAGCCGCTGTCTGGCCCTGCGCCGGAATCGCCTGATGCCCAATTTATAGCTTCAACCGATCGATCAGACCTGTCGCGCGATGCCGTGGCTCCGCCATTGGTGACCAGGTTTGCGATGGGTGACGTATACTCCCAACCCAGCGAACCCAGCGCCTCAGGGACGCGGTTTGATCTGGACGAACGCGGACTTGTGAGCGCAACAGCAGAAGGCACGCTGAATCCGGACGGTGTTCTAGTTTACCTTGGCCGCCCGTCAAAAGTCCCGCCAGAAGTACCAGTCCGTTTCGAACAGGAACCAATTGAAGAGGACCCAACGACCAGACTGGCAGAGCTGCGGCCCAACCCTCGCCCATCCGACCTGATAGAACGGTTCGAACGGCAGCAACTTGGCGGTCGAACTCTTCAGGAGCTGGCGGTTTTACGGCCCAAATTGCGTCCGGCGTCGTTGCAACAACGCCCACGGATAGACGAAACACCAACCGCGCTGGCGGTTGTTCGCGTCCCACGCCCGAAACCGCGCCCTGCCGGTGTTACCCGACCTGCAAGCACCAGCGCAGTCAGTCTTGGGTCGACCGCCGCGATACAGCGCAGCACCAACGAACCTGACACTTTCCAACCGCGGGCGGTGGCCCCGAAAATTCCCTCATCGGCGTCGGTTGCGCGGCAGGCAACGATCGACAACGCAATCAACCTGCGAAAACTGAATCTCATAGGCGTGTATGGCACCCCGGCAAACCGTCGCGCGTTGGTGCGGTTGCCCAGCGGGCGCTACAAAAAGCTGAAGGTTGGGGATCGTCTTGATGGCGGCAACGTTGTCGCGATCAGTGACAGCGAATTGCGATATCAAAAACGCGGTCAGAACGTTACGCTGAAAATGCCCAGAAGTTAAAGGCGGCACAGGTGGTTCGCCGCCCAAAATGCGCATTAGATAACCAGCTCAGGCCGCTGATATCTCACCACTTTCGATCTGCTCGCGCTCGATGGATTCGAACAGCGCCTGAAAGTTGCCCTCGCCAAATCCATCGTCACCTTTGCGCTGGATGAACTCGAAGAATATCGGCCCGATCACTGTTTTGGAGAAAATCTGAAGCAAGATCCGCGTTTCGCCGCCGTCCAGAACGCCTTCGCCATCGATCAGAATGCCGTGTTTCATCATCCGATCCAGTGGCTCTTCGTGGTCAGCCACACGGTCTTTGGACATATGGTAATACGCTTCGTTTGGGCCGGGCATGAATTTCAACCCCTTTTCGGCAATCGCATCCGTCGACGCATAGATATCCTCGCTGCCGACGGCGATGTGCTGAATGCCTTCACCCTTGTACTTTTTCAGGTAAGAGACGATCTGCCCGGTCTCGCCGCGATCTTCGTTGATCGGGATGCGAATACGGCCACAGGGCGATGTCAGCGCGCGGCTGTAAAGCCCTGTGAACTTACCCTGAATATCGAAAAAGCGGATCTCACGGAAGTTGAACAAATCGCCGTAAAACTTGAACCACTTGTCCATATTTCCCTTGTAGACATTGTGGGTGAGGTGATCGAGGTAATAAAACCCGTCACCCCGCGGCTTGGAATGATCGGTCCACTTGAACTCTTGGTTGTAGGGAGACGTCTCATAATATTGGTCGATGAAATAGATCAAAGACCCGCCGATCCCTTTGATCGCAGGTACGTCCATCGTTTTGTCCGCAGCATCATAGGGCTTGGCGCCCTTGCTGACCGCGTGTTCATAGGCTTTTTGCGCATCCACGACGCGCCACCCCATCGCCGGTGCACAGGGGCCGTGTTCTGCAACGAACTTAGCTGCAAAACTGTCCGCATCTGCATTGAGGATGTAAGTCACATCGCCTTGCTGCCAAAGTTCCACCGATGGCTTCGTCTTATGGTGACCGACCAACTCAAAGCCCATCTTGGTGAAAAGATCACGCAGCTCTTGCGGGTTGGGATGGGCAAATTCAACAAATTCGAAACCGTCGGTTCCGGCGGGGTTTTCGTTACTGATGACAGATTTCGGGGCGTTATGCGGGAAGGGTCCCATGGCGCGTCTCCGTGAAAACAGGAATTTCTTTGCTGATTCCAAAATACGCCTTATTAGGCGCTGTTTCTGCGCATTGTTTTCGAGTAAACTGGGTGGAAACGCGCGATGTCCGCACCAAAAGATATTTTTACGAAAGAAGTCCGCATATGCTGGATTCCACCGATACGCGACTCTTATCAGCACTTCAGACAAATGCGCATCTGACGGCGCATCAGTTGGGTGAGATGCTGAACCTGTCGCCCAGTCAAGCCGGCCGCCGTCGTCAAAGGCTGGAGGCTGAAGGATACATCACCGGCTACGCCGCCCGTCTGGACCCGCTGAAGCTGGGGCTGCAGGTGCAAGGTTTTGTTCAGGTTCATCTCGGCACTCACGGTCCGGAACAATCCGAAAGCTTTGCCCGCATGGTCGACACCCGGCCCGAAATCACCAGCGCCTGGACGATGACAGGTGAGGCAGATTACCTGCTTCATGTTTATTGCGACGATCTATCCGCCCTCAATCGCTTGCTTCATCAGGTGATACTGCCGCATCCTGCGGTGGCACGTGTGCAAAGCCAGATCGTTATGGACCAACTCAAGCGCGACGCGCCCCTGCCTACATGACCCAAAGAGGATAATATGGACGATTTCCTTTACCAGGCTTCGATCTATCTGGCTGCCGCCGTGATCGCTGTGCCGCTTTCGGCGCGCCTGGGGCTTGGTTCGGTTTTGGGATACCTGGCCGCAGGGATCGTCATAGGGCCCATGTTTGGACTGGTCGGCGCCGAAACCGAAAGCCTGCAGCATGTGGCCGAGTTCGGTGTGGTCATGATGCTGTTCCTGATCGGGCTGGAACTGGAACCCCGCGCTTTGTGGGACATGCGCGAGCGCTTGCTGGGATTGGGTGGCCTTCAGGTTCTGCTGTCTACCGGAGTGATCGCGGGCGTTGCCATCTACGCCAATCATCCGTGGTCCGTGGCGCTGGCAGTCGGTTTGACCTTGTCTTTGTCCTCGACAGCGATCGTTTTACAAACCTTGTCCGAAAAAGGCTTGATGCAAACGAACGGAGGGCGCGCGACTTTCTCGGTGCTTTTGACGCAAGACATTGCAGTGATCCCGATCCTTGCGCTGCTACCGTTGCTGGCCCTGCCGGCGATTCCGCAAATTCAGAATGACGGTTCCATCAACAGGGCCGCAACGGACCTTCACGACAAGGCGCATCACAGCTTGTCACTGGTCGAAGGTCTGCCGGGCTGGGCTGTCACATTGGTCACTATCGGTGCCATCGCCTTTGTTATTCTGGCTGGTGTCTACCTGACCCGCCCCCTATTCCGCTTTATCCACGCCACGCGCCTGCGCGAGATGTATACAGCATTGGCATTGATGATCGTTGTCGGGATTTCCTTTTTGATGACGTTGGTTGGCCTTTCCCCGGCCCTCGGTGCGTTTCTGGCGGGGGTAGTGCTGGCCAGCTCGGAATTCCGGCATGAGATGGAAAGCGATCTGGAACCCTTTAAAGGTCTGTTTCTTGGCCTCTTCTTCATCACCGTCGGGGCCGGAATTGACGTCGCCTACTTCTTCAATGATCCGTTTGATCTGATCGGGCTGGCCCTTTTGGTCATCCTCGTCAAAGGGATCATTCTGTTTCTGGTCGGCCGCGCGTTTAAATTACGTGGTCGCGATCATTGGCTGTTCACGCTGGGGCTGGCGCAAGCGGGCGAGTTCGGGTTTGTTCTACTTGCCTTTTCGACCCAGCAGAACGTCATCCCGCCCGATTTGTCACAAAAGCTGCTGATGATCATCGCTTTGACCATGTTGATCACGCCGCTTCTGTTCATCATCTATGATCTGTTGTCGCGCCGGATGAGCGACGGCGCTCCGACACCCGAACCCGATGAGATAGATGAGAAAGGCCCTGTGATCATTGCCGGGATTGGCCGTTTCGGTCAGATCGTCAACCGATTGGTACAGGCCAGTGGAACCAAGACGGTCGTTCTGGACCACGACATTGAGACGGTTCAACTGATGCGTCGGTTCGGCGTCAAAGGGTTTCTGGGCGACCCCACCCGTCCTGAACTGCTGCGCGCCGCGGGCCTGGAAAAAGCAGCTGTTTTGGTAGCCGCAATGGACGATCCCAAACAGGTTACTCGTCTGGTTGGGTTCGCACGTCGTCAGCGACCCGATTTGCACATTATCGCCCGCGCCCGGGACAGAACCCATGTCTATGAACTGTATCAGGCTGGTGCCAATGATATCGTACGCGAGATGTTTGACGGATCACTGCGTGCCGGTCGGTATGTTCTGGAAAACATCGGCCTGAGCGAATACGAGGCCGCGCAGGCCGAACAGACCTTCTATCATCACGACAGGATGTCGGTACGCGAGTTGGCCGAGCTTTGGATTCCCGGAATGCCAACAGCCGAGAACAAGAAATACATTGAACGGGCCCGCCAGTTCGAAAAGGATCTTGAAACCGAGCTGTTGGAACTGGCCGAAAAACACGCCAAAAAGTCAGCCTGACCCAAAGGGTCAGGCCATAAGATCAACCGTCTGACACGCCCGCCTCGGCAAAAGTTGCCATGCCGGAATGACAGGCCACTGCGCTTTTGAGGATATTGATCGCCAGAGCGCCGCCCGATCCCTCGCCTAGTCGCAAACCAAGGTTCAGCAGCGGCTGTTTGCCCAGCTTTGCCAAAACCGCGCCATGGGCACCTTCGGCACTTTGATGTCCAGCGATGGAATGATCCAACGCGCCGTCGGCGACATCCGCCAAGCACGCAGCGGCGGCGGAGCAGATGAAACCATCCAAGATGACCGGGATGCGCAAAACCCGCGCTGCCGCGATCGCTCCAGCCATGGCGGCGATCTCGCGTCCGCCGAGACGGCGCAGAATTTCGATCCCATCACCCGTGCCGCCATGCAGCGCAACGCCTTCGGCCACAACACGGGTTTTATTCGCAAGACCAGCGTCGTCTACGCCGGTGCCCCGGCCCGTCCAGTCCGCAGCGTCATCGCCAAACAAGGCGCAGGCAATTGCGGCAGCCGGGGTGGTGTTGCCAATTCCCATCTCGCCAACCACCAACAAATCGGCGGTTGCGTCTACCGCGTTCCATCCTGTGCGAAGCGCGGCCAACACCTCGGCCTCAGACATCGCAGGACCCGTGGTGAAATCCGCTGTTGGACGGTCCAACTCAAGCGCATGTACATCCATGGTCGCGCCTGCCGACCTGGCAAGCTGGTTGATGGCCGCTCCGCCATGCTCAAAGTTCATCACCATCTGAACGGTGACTTCCGGTGGAAAAGCAGACACACCCTGCGCCGTTACGCCATGGTTTCCGGCGAAAACAATCACCTGCGGTGCCGAAATCTGTGGCCGCGCATCCCCGCGCCAACCCCCATACCAGATGGCCAGATCCTCAAGCCGCCCCAATGCGCCGGGTGGCTTGGTCAGTTGCCCATTTCGGTCTGCGGCTCCGTTCACAGCGTCCTGATCAGGGCCCGGCGCACGAAGAAGGGCATCTCGAAAGGAATTTAGGTCTTTAAGTTCAGGCAGCATCCAAAGCCTCGTTGCATCAGAGTGGTCCTGTGTGTTTAACCGAAGCAATCCATCCAACAAGACCCTGAAAGGCGTGGAAATGGCAAAAAACGACACGGTGCCCATTTCCTTGTGGGATATTCCGCTGGCTTTGGTCCTGTTGACGCGCTTGCCCGTTCCCAAACTGCCTTCGCAAGTATTTGCGCGACAAGCCAGCGCTGCATGGGCCTTTCCCTTCGTCGGAGCCATTCTTGGCGCTTTGGCCTGCAGCGTCGGTTGGACTGCGATGTCGATCGGGCTGAACGCCACGGCCAGCGCCATTTTTGTGGTAACCGCACTCATTCTGTCCACTGGCGCCATGCACGAGGATGGGCTGGCAGATACAGTTGACGGGTTTTGGGGCGGCTTCACCCCCGAACGTCGGCTGGAGATTATGAAGGACAGCCACATTGGCACGTATGGCGTTTTGGCGTTGATCCTATCGCTGTTGTTACGCGTCACCTTGATCGAGACGCTGCTCGCGGCCCAGTATTTCTCGGCAATTTTGGCCGCAAGTGTCTGGTCGCGCGCGATGATGCCTCCTGTTATGGCCAGCTTACCGAATGCACGAGGGTCGGGGCTGAGCCAATCGGTTGGCGCCCCAAAGATATCTATTGTCGCGGGCGGCGTCGGATTGGCGTTTGGGATTTGCGCAGTTCTGATCGGGATTTCCGCGTTAGCAGCCGTTCTGTTGAGCGCGCTGGCAGTTCTGGCTCTGGCAATGGTCGCAAGGTCCAAGATCGGCGGTCAGACAGGCGACGTACTGGGAGCGACTCAGCAAATCTCTGAAATCGCTATGCTGCTGACATTCGTTACTTTGCTTTAGGACGAGCCACCTGTCTCAATCCGCAGCACCTCGCCGCAGTGTTTGCAATGAACTGCATCGGGGTCGTGACGGAATAGGCCGCAACTCGGACATTTGTAGCGCACCTTCTGCGGCATGAAAATTGCCTGCGCGAGGCGCACAAATAGCGCAACACCGACCACCATAATGAAAACTGAAAAGAGTTTACCACCCGGAGTGGCCAATGTGATGTCCCCGAAACCGGTGGTGGTCAGCGTCGCCATCGTAAAATACAGCGCGTCGATATAGGCTGTCTGGCTGTTCTCGGGGATGAAGAACACCAAAACAGCTGTCGAGGTCACGAAAACAAAAACCAAAAGGTTGATGGCCGCGATCACCGCATCTTCATGAGTGCGGAAAAACGAGCTGTCGCGGCGCAGGTCTCGCAGCAAGTGATACGAGTGAATCAAGCGCAACGCCCTGAGAATACGCAAAAACGCCAGATTACCAGTGATCAGGGGGTCAAGCATCAAAGACAGAATGACTACCACATCCGCCAGTGTGTAAACCTTGAAAAATAGCTGCCAGGGTTTCTTTGCGATCCACAGACGGGCAGAAAAATCCAACAGGATCAAAAAGCCCACGATCATGCTGGCGGCTGAAATTCCGGGACCATGAGGAATATGCGCCGTGGCAATAAAGAAAACGATAGTTCCGGCGTCGAACAGGATCAGACAATATCGGAACCAGACTGACACCGGATCGTGGCCGATATACAGATACCTGAGAGTTTTCTTTATCTTTGCCATCTATCCGCCTCTACCCAAACGGAAATTAGCGGATTTTCCTGAGTTCACCAAGCCCGTCAAACGGAAAAGGCCGCCCGTGATACAGGCGGCCCATCGAAAATTGTTGCCAGTCGATTAGGCGGCGCGCGATGTCAGGACTTCGTCCACCTGTTTGGCTGCAGACACCTCGCCTGCCCCTGAAACGGCGGCAACTTCACGAGTCAGACGCTCAAGCGCAGCCTCGTACAGCTGACGTTCGGAATAGCTTTGTTCGCGCTGATCATCGGTGCGGTGCAGATCGCGGACAACTTCGGCGATCGAGATCAGGTCGCCTGAGTTGATTTTCTGTTCATATTCCTGCGCCCGACGCGACCACATTGCGCGCTTGACCTTGGCCTTACCCTTCAAGGTTTTCATCGCCTGACTGATAACGTCCGGTGAACTCAGCGACCGAAGACCCGATTCCGTTGCCTTGTTGGTCGGAACGCGCAAGGTCATCTTGTCTTTTTCAAAAGAAATCACGAACAGCTCGAGCGAATATCCCGCGACTTCCTGCTCCTCGATCGAGATGATCTGTCCTACGCCATGGGCTGGGTAGACAACATAATCGTTCGGGCGGAACTCAAGCTTTTTCGACTTAGACATACAGGTTCATCCTTGGTTAAATGAGCTGGACAACAGACAACAATACGCCCCAACCCGCGCCACTCTGGCCCGGTCAGGCGGTTTGTTTGTCTAAAAATCAAAACTCCAAAGCGTACATACTTACGGAGTCATCCCCAGCTCAGTCATCATTCAGCTACAGATTATATCACAAAAATGCGACACACGAAAGCAGCGTGGATAGTCAAAGCATTAAATTTGACTAAAAACAAAATCTTAAGAGGATTTCTTGCTCTTAAACTAAAGAGTTTAGGCGGCGAATCGCTTAACCGCCTTCACCCGGTGCTTCCGAGAAATACTTCTCCATTTTACCCTCTTCACCGTCGCGTTCTTCGGCTTCGGGCAGCGGGTCTTTTTTAGTAATGATAACCGGCCACATTTCCGAGTATTTCCGGTTGAACTCGACCCATTGATCCATGCCCGGCTCGGTGTCGGGGCGGATGGCGTCGGCGGGGCATTCGGGTTCGCAAACGCCACAGTCAATGCATTCGTCCGGATGAATGACCAGCGTGTTTTCACCTTCATAGAAACAATCCACCGGGCACACTTCGACACAGTCGGTGTATTTGCAGCCAATGCAGTTTTCAGTGACAACGTAGGTCATGTTCGGATTCCCGTTTGCGCTTTGGACGTCTAGCTAAATCAGTATGGCGTCAGCTTCAAGATAGGATCAGCTATCGAGATTGCGAGAAAGATCAAGCGCGCGCCGATCTTTCTTGGTTGGACGACCTTTTCCTTCAAAGCTTGGATTTCGCGGCGGCTTGTCCTGCTTTTCGGTCAAATCCGTATACAGCGTTTGTGCCTCGGGGGCCGGGCCGCGGCGTTCACCCAGTTTTTCCACCCGCACAACACGCACAATGCGGCCCTGCGGAAAGGTCAGAACGTCTCCGGGGCTGATGGCTGCCGCCGGTTTCAGCACCCGGTTGCCGTTCACGCGCACATGGCCGCCGCTGACCTGTTTGGCGGACAGGCTGCGGGTCTTGAAGAACCGCGCCTGCCACAGCCATTTGTCGATCCGCAGCTTGGGCTCGGACATGCGCGTTTAGTTGCCGTCCTTCAGCCCCATCAACGCAGCGGCGAAGGGGTTGTCGGGATCAATGGCTTTCTCTTTCTTGGGTGGGCGGGCCGAAAAGGATTTCGCGCCTTGCGGCTTGCCACCCTTTTTACCCTGCGGGCGGCGGTTGTCCTGAGGCTTGCCACGCGGCTTGCCCTTGCCCTGCCCCTGTTCGCGGCGCGGGCCACGATTTTGCTGACGCTGACGGCCCCATGTGAAGGTGTAGAACACCTCGACCTCGGGCTCATCACTTACGGGTTCCGCGACCGGAGCCTCGGCTGCCGCCTCGGTGCTTTCGGTGGCCTCGGCTGGCGCCTCGGCGGGTGCGGTCGCCTCGTCGGTCGCACCTGCGTCTGCCGAGGCTTCCTCAGTCACAGGTTGCTTGGGCGCTTCTGCCGCAGGCTGTTCGGCGGGCGCAGCTTTGACTTTTTCACGCTCGCCCCGCTCGGCCTTGTAACCTAAGCCTTGCATCAGGTCGGCGAATTGTTCCAGAGTCATACCGGTGATCGAGAGCATGTCGGGCTTGGCTTCGAACCCACCACGACTGTCCTCGGACCGGAGCATGTCGGCCAGACGTTCCAGCATATCGATACGGATCGAACGCTCACCGGCGTCGCGGTAACCGCACATTGTGTCATAGCCCCGCGGCGAGTCCTTGGCGACGGGCACCGTGACCAGACCCGGAGGTGGCGCTTCGGGAAATTCCTGCAAACCACCCGCAAGCGCCCACAGAACCAGACGCAGGCGCGTCGGCGCGGGCTTCAGCAGCAGCGGCATGAAGATCGTGAACTGACCGAACCGGATGCCGTGCTTGCGCAGTGCGCCACGCGCGTCCTGATCCAGATCCTTGACCTCTTGTGCGACCTGCGCGCGAGGCAGAATGCCCAATGCCTCGACCATGCGGAAGGCGAAGCCCTTGGCTAGACCGCTCAGCTCCTCGTCCCGTGACAAGTTCAGCAGCGGCTCAAACAGCGCGGCCACCTTACGGTCGATGAAGTGCTGCAAGCGGCGCTGCACTTTCTGCTCGACATCGGGGCCTGCAGCTTCATCCACGAAGACCTCGACCATGGGTTTGAGCGGCTCGGACCCGGCAACCAGCTTGCCGACGGCATATTCGCCCCACATCAGGCCACCTTGTTCGGTGAAATCAATTTCGGTATCGGGCGCGTTGTAGAAGCGATCGGCGCGCAGATGGAATTGCGGCGCGAGGGCCTGCAAGGACGCCGATTTCAAAGCTTTCGCCTCGGTCCCCTGCGCAGCCTTGTCCGGGCTAAACCGGAACCCTTCCAAACGACCGACGAATTCGCCTTCGACGGTCACTTCACCCTTGTCATTTACTTCGGCCAAAAGGGCCTCCTTCTGTTTGAGCCGGCGCAGCAACACGGACGTGCGCCGGTCCACAAATCGTTGGGTCAAACGGTCATGCAGAGCGTCCGACAGCCTGTCTTCTACAGTGCGCGTTTCCTCACGCCAATGGGATTCGTCACGCACCCAACCGTTTCGTTGCGCAACATATGTCCAGGTGCGAATATATGCCAGCCGTTTGGACAGCGCATCAATATCTCCGTCCGTCCGGTCGATCCGGCGGATTTGCCGCGCCATGAAGTCATCAGGGATCGACTGGCGTTCGTGCAGATGCCCGTAGATCACCTCCAGCAGGCTGGCGTGCTCGGAATGGCTGATGCCGCGAAAATCGGGGATTCGGCATACATCCCACAGCAAACGGATGGATTGCGGGTCACTGGCGCGGGCCATGACCTCGGTCACTTGCGACAGGGATTTCAGCACGTTCAGATCATCAGCCGGCCGCGCCTTGAGCAGGTTTTCGTCGTTGGGGCTGACCTCAAGCGAGTCGATCAGCGCCTCGATTGAGCCGAACCACAAAGCGGCATTCCGCCAGTTCAGCTTTTTCATCGGCGTAAAGCGGCTATCCATGATCGCTTGCGCTGTTCCCTCGTCCAGCGGCGGGGCCTCGCCCGTGACGCCAAACGTGCCATCCGACATGCCGCGCCCGGCCCGGCCTGCGATCTGCGCCAATTCATTGGGGGCCAAGGGGCGCATCCGCCGACCGTCAAACTTGGTCAGCGAGGAAAACGCCACGTGATTCACATCGAGATTCAACCCCATACCAATGGCATCGGTTGCGACCAGATAATCCACCTCACCATTCTGATAGAGATCCACCTGCGCATTCCGCGTGCGCGGGCTGAGAGCCCCCATGACGACCGCAGCCCCGCCCTTTTGACGACGCAGCAGTTCCGCGATGGCATAGACGTTATCGACCGAGAACCCGACGATGGCGCTGCGCGGGGGCATCCGGCTGATCTTTTTCGACCCGGCATAAACCAGCTGAGACATGCGTTCGCGCCGCACGAACTGCGCCTCGGGCACCAGCGCTGATATGGGACCACGCATGGTGTCCGAGCCCAGAAACAGCGTCTCGCTTGTACCGCGTGACCGCAGCAAACGGTCGGTGAAAACATGGCCGCGCTCGGGGTCGGTACAGAGCTGGATTTCGTCGATGGCCACGAAATCGGCACCCATCCCCTCGGGCATCGCCTCGACCGTGCAGACCCAGTATTGAGTGCGCGGCGGCACGATCCGTTCTTCGCCCGTAACAAGCGCCACGACAGACGGCCCGCGAATGGCGACGATCTTGTCATAAACCTCGCGCGCCAGCAGACGCAGCGGCAGGCCGATAACACCTGTCCGGTGGCCCAGCATCCGCTCGATCGCGTAATGAGTTTTGCCTGTGTTCGTCGGGCCCAGTACGGCCACGATTCGGGATGACCCGCTCACTCTTGCCCCCTGCCCCTTAGAGGGCCGAACCCTCGACCTGAGGCTTCAGTCGATTCACCGCATTGGTTACTTCTTCATGATGGGGATGTATAGCCAATGCACGCTCGTAGACAGCCAGCGCTTTGTCCGGTTGGCCAATAATCTCAAAGATCAGGCCAAGACCGTAGATCGCTTCGTAATGGTTCGGATTAAGTGTCAGTGCGTATTCCAGATCAGCGGCGGCCAAGCCAAACCGTTCAACCCCAAAAAATGCCGACGCGCGTACGTGCCACCCTTCTGCAAATTCAGGCGCATGATCGGTCAGCGCCGTCAGATGTTCGATAGCCGCCTTGGTATCCCCGTCATCCAGCGCCTCACGTCCCCGTTCCAGCAAGAGATCAGCCGAGGCTGAACCCGATAGCGACCACAGAGACTTGAGTTGACGATCAATGCCAATCGCTTGATCAGGCGTTGATTGCGCCAGTTGCTGCAATAGCTCGGCTTCATCCCGTGAATCTGCCTGCTGCGCAAGACAAGGGATGGAAAACGTGACTAGCAGCGCGGTTGCCGCGACGATACCTTTGAGATTGGTGCTTGCAATGCTCATAACAACGGTCAGTGTAGCGTAGCGCAGGAGGATGTCCATTCCCTGTGCTCAAATCAAAGTGAGGAGAACCATGAGCGACACTCTGGAAAAAGCCGCAGCGGCGCTGAACGAAAAACTGGCCGACAGCGGCTTTGGCGCATCCGCCAAGTTCGCCATTGAAGGTGTGGGTTCGATTGTTCTGGACGGCAGCGGCGCGCGTGTCAGCGACGAAGATGCTGACGTCACCATGAACGCGGATGTCGACACGTTCGAACAAATCCTGAGCGGTGAGCTGAACCCGACCGGTGCTTTCATGTCCGGCAAGCTGACCGTCGATGGTGACATGGGTGTCGCCATGCAACTGGCATCGGCGCTGGCCTGATGGAAATGTCGTCGGCCCCTTTGTTCGAAGACGTGGCCGGCGCACCCGCCGGTGGACAGGCCCATTGGCTGACGACCTCTGACGGGGTTCGCATCCGAGTGGCTCACTGGCTGCCAGAGGGTGATGCGGTCGGGACTGTGTTCATGTTTCCCGGCCGTACAGAATATATCGAGAAATACGGTAATGCCGCGACCGAGTTCGTCGGGCGTGGATTTGCGTTTCTGGCAATCGACTGGCGTGGTCAGGGACTAGCCGATCGCCCTCTGGACGACCCGCGTGTCGGACATGTCGATACGATACCGGATTATCAAATGGATGCTCAGGCCGCTTTCGCGCTGGCCACAGAGCTCGACCTGCCCAAACCGTGGCACGTCATCGGTCACTCGATGGGCGGTGCCATTGGCCTGCGGGCTGTACTTGAAACTGACAAGTTTGCCACCTGCGCCTTCACCGGACCGATGTGGGGGATTTTCTTCACGCCGCTGATGAAACCGCTGAGCCGTTTGACCGCCTATTGGGGCCCTCGGTTTGGGCTGGGTGAGAAAACGCCGCCCACGACATCTTTGGAAAGCTACGTCCTGTCGCAACCGTTTGAAGGCAACGTACTGACCCGCGATCCGGCGATGTACCAGATGATGAAGGATCAGCTGAACGCCCACCCCGAGTTGGCGCTTGGTGCACCCTCGACAATCTGGCTGCGCGAGGCGCTGGACGAATGCGCCTGGTTGATGGAACAGACCGCCCCCACCATTCCGTGCCTGACTTTCCTTGGAACCCATGAACAGATCGTCGACCGCAAGGCGATCCGCGCCCGCATGGCAAACTGGCCCAGCGGTACGCTGGAGGAAATCCCCGACGGGGAACACGAGGTTTTGATGGAAGCGCCTGAGGTCCGCGGCCCCGTTTTCGACCAGTTGGCGGCGCATTTCATGGCCGCCGAACGCGAACCGGCCCTGTCTGACTAACACCCCGCTTGTGATCCCTGCCCGGCACGCCTAGATGTTGGCGAAAGCTGTTATTTCGAGGTGATCCATGCGCGACCTTCCCTTCCCCGTCCGTGACGCAAACGCAGTCGGCGGGTCCGACAATCTTGGCAACCTGCCGGAATGGGACCTCACGGACCTGTACAGCTCGGAAGAGGCACCGGAATTGTCGCGCGATTTGGACTGGCTGGAAGGCGAATGTGCGTCCTTTGCCGCAGATTACGAGGGCAAGCTGGCCGATCTGGATGCCGATGGACTGCTGCAATGCGTCCTGCGTAACGAAAAGATCAACGCTATTGCCGGGCGGATCATGTCCTTCGCCGGTCTGCGGTACTACCAGCTGACCACCGATGCGGACCGCGCCAAGTTCCTGTCGGACATGCAGGAAAAGATCACCATTTTCACCACGCCGCTGGTCTTTTTCACGCTCGAGATCAACCGTATCGACGATGACGCGCTGAAAGCCCGGTTCGACGCCAACGCGGACCTTGCCCGGTACGAACCCGTCTTCCGCCGCATCCGCGCGATGAAGCCCTATCAACTGTCTGATGAGCTGGAGAAATTCCTGCACGATCTGGGCGTTGTCGGCGATGCATGGGAGCGTCTGTTTGACGAAACCATCGCCGGCCTGACCTTTGACATCGAAGGCGAAGAGCTGAACATCGAAGGCACACTGAACCTGCTGACCGAGCAGGACCGGACCAAACGCGAAACCGCCGCTCGCGAATTGGCGCGGGTGTTTCAGGACAACGTCAAAACCTTTGCCCGTGTTCACAACACACAGGCCAAAGAGAAAGAAATTGTCGACCGCTGGCGCAACATGCCGACCGCGCAAACCGGTCGCCACCTGTCGAACGACGTGGAACCCGAGGTGGTTGAGGCTCTGCGCGAAGCCGTCGTCGCCGCCTATCCCAAGCTGAGTCACCGCTACTACGAGCTCAAGCGCAAATGGCTGGGGCTGGACGTTATGCAGGTCTGGGACCGCAACGCGCCCTTGCCGATGGAAGACACACGCATCGTCGGCTGGGACGAGGCCGAAAAGACCGTGATGGATGCCTATAACGCGTTTGACCCGCGCATGGGCGAAATTGCTGCCCCCTTCTTCAGCAAAGGCTGGATTGATGCGGCGGTGAAGCCGGGCAAAGCGCCGGGTGCATTTGCCCACCCGACCGTGACCGACGTGCACCCCTACGTGATGCTCAACTATCTGGGCAAACCGCGCGACGTGATGACCTTGGCGCACGAGCTGGGCCACGGTGTCCACCAAGTACTGGCCGCCGGTCAGGGCGAGATGCTGTCTTCTACCCCGCTGACACTGGCCGAAACGGCCTCGGTCTTTGGTGAGATGCTGACCTTCCGCAAAATGCTGGATCAGGCCGAAACCCCCGAACAGCGCAAAGTGCTATTGGCGGGCAAGGTCGAGGACATGATCAACACGGTCGTCCGCCAGATTGCGTTCTATGATTTCGAATGCAAACTCCACGCCGCCCGCCGCGAGGGCGAGCTGACACCTGACGACATCAACGCCCTGTGGATGAGCGTTCAGGCCGAAAGCCTTGGCCCGGCATTCGAATTCATGGACGGGTACGAGACCTTCTGGGCCTATATCCCGCATTTCGTCCACTCACCCTTCTACGTCTACGCCTATGCGTTTGGCGACGGCTTGGTGAACGCGCTCTATTCCGTCTACGCAAGCGGGTCCGATGGGTTCGAGGACAAGTATTTCGACATGCTGCGCGCCGGTGGTTCGATGCACCACAAGGAATTGTTGGCCCCGTTCGGGCTTGACGCCAGCGATCCCAAGTTCTGGGACAAGGGCCTGTCGATGATCTCGGGCTTTATCGACGAACTGGAAGCGATGGAAGGCTGATCATTTCTGGTTTTTGGTGGTCAGAAACACGGCCAGCACGATCAGCACACCCCCAAGGGCCGCAATCGGCGTGATTGCGGCCCCCAGAAACAGTGCCGAATTAATAAAAGTGAACACGACCGAGGCCGCAAACATCAAGGTTGCGGTCAAGGTCGAAACCCGCGCAGCAGCCTCGTACCACAGGTAATAGGCGCAGGCGGTCGGCAACACGCCCAGCAGGATCAGGAACACGACGTCATTCACCGTTGGAACCTGCATCGAAAACACAGCCAGAGGCAGCAGAAGAACCCCGGAACACAAGAAGATGCCGAACAGGAAGTTCAGCCGCTCTCCGGTCGATTTCGAATTGCGCATCGCCCGACTGCTTGAGATCAGGAAGACCGCCCAGCTTAGCCCGGCCCCGATTTCAAGAAGGTCTCCGAATAAGGGCTCTCCACCTCCCTGAAAATCCCGGAAAACGGTCAGAAAAACGCCCAGAATTGCCAAAACCGTGGCCAGAACATCGGTTCGCGTGACCGGTGTATCCGCAAAAAAATACAAAAAAACCAGCACGAAAAAGGGCGCTGTGTTCTCCAAAACCATCGCATTGGCCGCGCCGGTATGTTCAAGCCCGATGTGGAACAGGATATAGTTCACGACGGTCGACAATACGGCCAGACGGAAATTCCAGTCACTCAACCGGATCGAGACGGAAACCCGCATCAGACGCAACATGCAATAGATCGCCAACGCCGCTATGAACAGGCGCGAAACGGCAATCTGCAATCCGCCCAGATCGCTGGTCAGATAGCGCACGATAACGCTGTGTGTGCCCCACAAGAACGCAGCCAGGAACCCAAGAACCAATCCATTCTGCAACAGGGGCTGTTTTGGCATGGACTATTTCAACTGACTGTCCTTGGACCCGCGCCGATTGATCCCGGACCGCGCTTTAAACGCACCGTCCCTATCCTGCTGGCAATCCAGACAGAGTTTCACCCCCGGCAAGGCAAGTCTGCGTTTCTCGGGGATCGGCTCTTCGCATTCTGCGCAATGAGTCAAGCTTTCGCCCTGAGGGCGCTTTTGCGCCTGCATCCGGGCCAGTTCGTCGGAAATCGACGCCTCGATCTGTTCACTCACCGCGCCATCGCGCGCCCAGCCGCCAGCCATTGGTCGCCTCCTGTTTGGGTGGCGACCAGATTAAGTTACGGGGCCCATGTGTGGCAAGTCAGAGCGGCACTGCGCCTTCGAACACGCGGTCAATCACCTCTTGCGTCCCGCGTGAAAACTCAAGCGCGCAAGGATAACCCGCCCCTTCACGCACCGAACGACAGAATGCCTCGACCTGCAGTTTATAGTGATCGTCACCGGGGAACCGTGTGACCTGAACCTCAAGCCCCGGACGATGCAGTTCGACGCGCGCTTCGCCAAAGACCCGCGCGTTGAACGGTGTCGTCAGTCGGATAACGCCACCCTCGCCGTGAAAGACCATCTCTTGATGGGGATGCATACGGATCGAAACGTAACTGGAATATGTAAAATCAGGGAACTGAGCACGAATTTCGGTGAAGGCATCAATACCGTTCTCCCACCGGATTGCAGATTGTACCGAAACCGGTTCCTGCCCGGTAGCGAACCGTGCGCTGCCAATCACATAGACACCAATGTCGCGCAGCCCTCCGCCACCGGTTTCCGCACGATTGCGGATGTTTTCGGTTTCCTCCCGATTGTCAAAACTGAACGCCCCCGTCACATGCACGAGCTTACCAATAGCCCCATCTGCAATCAGCTTGCGCGCGAACTGCCACTGTGGATGATGCACGATCATATAGGCCTCGGCCGCCAGCAACCCGGTTTCATCCCGTTTTGCGATCAAGGCGTCAAACTCATGCGCCTGCATTGTCATCGGTTTTTCGCACAACACATGTTTACCAGCGTCCAGCGCCTTCAGGGACCAATCTACATGCATGTGGTTCGGCAATGGAATGTAAACCGCCTCGATCTGCGGATCAGCCAGCATCGCATCATAACTGTCATAAACGGTCAGGTCCGGGCAAAACGCCTGAAAGGGTACGGCCTTTTCTGGGCTGGACGTCGCCAATCCGGCAAACCGCGCGCCGTCCGCTGCGTGAATGGCCGGTGCCATGAACCGACGCGCGAAATTCGCGGCGCCCAGTACGCCCCATTGAACAGGTTTTTGCATTTATCCCTCCCACATTTTCGCGACATCGTTATCGCTAACGGCAAAATCCCTGCTGTTCTAGCAACGTCTGGACGCGAAGTCAGGCTTTTATCTGCCTCAATCGATCGTAAGCTGACATCGCATACTGAAAGGAACCGGGAATGCGCAGATTTCTTAAATGGGTCGGCGGGCTGACAGGAATAGCAATGGCCGCTGGCTTGTTAATTTTCTTTGTTTTTTTGCCGCCCTATATCGAAGGCAAACGCAACAACGTCATCGACCACGCGCCGTACCCAGTGACAGATGCAGCCGCCGCGTTACACGAAACTTTGATCGTAGGCGACCTGCACGCTGACCCTCTGCTATGGAGTCGCGACCTGACCGAACGCGGGACGCGCGGACAGGTGGACATCCCCCGACTGATCGAAGGAAACGTTGCCCTGCAGGTCTTCACCGCGGTCACGAAATCCCCTGCTGGTCAGAACTATGAGGCCAACTCGGCCGATGCGTTCGACAATATCACCCTCCTGGCGATCGGGCAGCTTTGGCCGCTTCGAACCTGGGACAGCCTCATGCAGCGCGCAGTCTATCAAGCTGAAAAGCTGCATCAGTTCGAGGCGGCCTCGGGTGGAAAACTGAAAGTTGTCAAATCCCGCAGTGATCTGGAAGACGTGCTGGCCGCTCGTGCAAACGGCCAAGACGTTGTTGGGGGTATCCTCGGCATCGAAGGGGCCCACGCGCTTGAGGGGGATCTGACCAATCTGGATGCCCTGTTTGACGCCGGTCATCGGGTGTTTGGCCTTCAGCACTTCTTTGACAATGAATTGGGCGCATCCTTGCACGGACAGGCGAACACCGGACTGACGGAATTCGGTCGCGACGTTGTTGCCCAATTGGCCGAAATGCCCGTCGTCATCGACCTCGCGCATTCCAGCCCTCTGGTCGCGCGGGATGTGATCGCGATGACGGACGTTCCACTGATCGTCAGCCATGGCGGGCTACACGGCTTCTGCGCCGTCAAACGGAACTTTCCCGATGATCTGATGCAAGAGATCGCGGCCACCGGAGGCGTAATCGGCATGGGATACTGGGCCGACGTAACCTGCGGGGATATCACCCCTGCGGGCGTGGCCAAGATGATCAAGGCGGCAGTCGATACTGTTGGGGAAGATCACGTCTCGCTTGGGTCGGATTACGACGGGTCGGTCGAGACCGCGTTTGACACATCTGAACTAGCAGCGCTGACCTCGGGCCTGTTGAGCGAAGGTCTGACCGAGGCGCAAATCCGCAAGGTGATGGGCGAGAACATGGTTCGCGTGTTTCGCCAGCAGTTGGCCCAATAAAAAAAGCCCGCCCAGGCAGGCGGGCTTTTAATCACACCGGCCTGATTACATCTGGCCCAGCATTCCCTTTTCACGCGCGAGATCGCGCATTTTCTTCTGCAGTTTTTCGAACGCTCGTACCTCGATCTGACGAATGCGTTCGCGGCTGACGTTATACTGCGTGCTCAGTTCTTCCAGCGTCACAGGCTGATCCATCAGGCGACGCTGAGTCAGAATGTCCTTTTCGCGGTCGTTCAGCACCTCCAACGCGGCGGCCAGCAATTCACGCCGCGCGTCCAGCTCGTCGCGCGCCTCATAGTCGCCTGCCTGATCGGCGTCTTCATCCTCAAGCCAGTCCTGCCATTGCATGGTGCCTTCGCCCTCGGACCCGACGGTCGCGTTCAGCGAGGCATCGCCACCGGACATCCGGCGGTTCATGCTGATGACTTCCTCTTCGGTCACACCAAGATCATTGGCGATCTGCGCCACGTTTTCAGGGCGCAAGTCACCCTCTTCCAACGCGCCGATACGTGCCTTGGCCTTGCGCAGGTTGAAAAACAGCTTTTTCTGCGCGGATGTCGTGCCCAGTTTCACCAGCGACCACGACCGCAGGATGTATTCCTGAATCGAGGCGCGAATCCACCACATCGCATAGGTCGCCAGACGGAAACCTTTTTCCGGGTCGAACCGTTTGACGGCCTGCATCAGGCCGACATTGGCCTCGGAAATCACCTCGGCCTGCGGCAGACCATAGCCGCGATAGCCCATGGCGATCTTGGCCGCCAGACGCAGGTGCGACGTGACCATTTTATGAGCCGATTCAGTATCTTGCTCTTCAACCCAACGCTTGGCGAGCATGTACTCTTCTTCTGGCTCAAGCAGGGGAAACTTGCGAATTTCCTGCATATAGCGGTTCAGTCCGCCTTCCGGCGTCGGCGCGGGGAGATTTGCGTAATTTGCCATAATTCATGTCCCTCCGACAAATGTTTAAGTTGTTAACATAGGATATGGGAGGTCATCCCCATCCGTTCAAGAGGTACCGTTAACAGTTTGGGATTAACGATTGATAAAGGAAAGATAAGAACGTGTTACTCACAGGTGTTTGCGCATTATGACAACGGCTTGCGCAGCTGTTCAATCAGAATTTCCATATCGGCGGGCAGATCCGCTTCAAACCGCAGGTTTTCGCCCGAAACCGGGTGTTCGAAACCCAAAACAGCGGCGTGCAGCGCTTGTCGCGGGAACGCACGAACAAGCTCTGCGGTTTCCGCGCTGAACGCCTTAGCGGCCAGTTTACGCTTACCGCCATAGACCGGATCGCCAACCAGACCGTGGCCCACATGGGCCATGTGCACGCGAATCTGGTGCGTACGACCCGTTTCCAACCAGCACTCAATCAACGCCAAACCCGCCGGAGTGCCAAAAGTTTCAACCAACCGCGCCCTTGTTACTGCATGGCGGCCTCCGTGGAACAGAACGGCCTGTTTCTGACGGTCGGTTTTGTGTCGCGCCAGTTGCGTGGTCAGACGCATGACATTGCCGGGCTCAAAACTCACGCCCTTTACGCCACGTAAGCGCGGGTCGTTTGCGTCGGGTACACCGTAACACACCGCACGATAGTAACGCTCGACGCTGTGGGCTTCGAATTGGGCCGCCAACCCATGATGTGCAGCATCCGATTTAGCAACAACCAGCAAGCCGCTGGTTTCCTTATCTATCCGGTGTACGATTCCCGGGCGCTTGACCCCCCCGACACCGGACAAGTCATCGCCACAATGATGCAGCAGCGCGTTTACCAAAGTTCCGCTGGGCGATCCCGGGGCCGGATGCACCACCATGCCTGCGGGCTTATTCACAACAATCAAATCGGCGTCTTCGTAAACGACGTCCAGCGGGATATCCTCGGGGCCGATATGGCTGTCTTCGGCTTCGGCTACTGTGATCACCACAACCGCCTCGGCGGACACCTTGGCCTTGGGGTCGCACACCTCGGACCCGTTAATCCGGACAGCGCCCTCTTCGATCAATTTGCCCAAACGGGTGCGCGACAGGTTTTCCTCGGGTGGAACATCACGCGAAAGCGCCTTATCAAGACGAGGCGGCGGATCGTCCGCGATGTGAAATTCAATCTGGCGAGTGCCCATGACTGTCCCTTCCGAACCTCAAGAACCGCTGGAAACGCCGCAGATTCGACTGCTGCGGCGGATGGTCATGTTGCTGACCGCGGTGATGATTGGCGGCGTTCTAGTGACATTCGCACTGATTGTCATCCGGCTAACGGACAGAACCCCCACCCTTCCCGACCAGATCGCCTTGCCCGATGGCGCCAAGGCCCAAGCTTTGACAATCGGCAGCAACTGGTACGCCGTCGTTACAAATGACAACCGCATTCTGATTTTTGACAAGACGACCGGACGCCAGCGTCAGGAAATCAAGCTGGATTAGGTCGCGATCAGCTCTCCAGCGCCATTCGAAAGACGATTTCGGACGCTTTGCTGAACGCCTGATATTCCTGCGGAGTGTCCCGGCGGAACTCAAGCTCACTCGCGTTAAGCTGTTTCGGTGCGAACACCTGCGACGCATCGGGAAAGAACTCCTGCTGAAACGCAACATCCTGCTTTGCCATAAGGGTATCCAACCATTCCCGTTCGTCCGGCTCCAAAACGTCGTGGCGGCGCACCATGACGGGGTCTTCGGATATCAATCGTCTGAGCTGGCGACTTTTCTTGCGCCCCAGCGCCCGCGTGACAACCCCAAAGGCTTCGCTGGCGGCACGCGATTGCGACGGGTTGGATGGTGCCCCTGTAACATATCCTTCTGGCAATGGCGTTCCGATCCGCGTCAGAAAATCGTCCACGACATGGCCATTGGTCATCTGCTCGCGCTCATACACCAAGGGAACAATCGTCACGCCCGGAAACGCCTTTCGGATTTGCTCAACCCGTGACGTGAAGCTAAAGGCTGCAGGGTCCGCTTCAATTCGGGACAATTGGGAACGGATGTAATCAGTACCGACAATTGGTAAGCGTCCGTTCTTGGCGCGTTGTTTGTAATCGGCCTCAAAAAAATCCGAGTACCGGCGGCAGTAAAATGCAATTCGCAGGGCGCGCGCCGGAATTTCCGCAAAGACCTGCGCCAGCTTCTCGAAATCGCAGGAATAGAACATCTCGGATGACACGACACAGGTTTGCCCTGAATGCGCATCAAATTCCGAGGTCATCCCTGCCCGGAAAGGATCCATCGGCTGATCGCTTTGGTTCATGTGGAACGCGATGATGTTGTGGCTGACCGCAAGTCGAGGATTTCCGTCCAGCCTGCGTCGGCCGGTTTCCATGTAACGCAAGCCGATCTGATCAAGGACGGGCTGGTTGCCGCGCAAGAACCCCTGCAGCGCTGTTGTTCCGGTTTTGGGCATACCCAAATGCAGCCACAGCATCATATGTCTCCGAGGTCAGGATACAGGTGCATCATGAAGCCGTATTCTCGGCCGAGACAGACGTCATTTGCTGCATCAACTCTTGCATTTCAGGCTGCTCGCGTAGCTGCGCGATCTGCTGCCTGTGGAGATCACAAGACATATGATGCAATCGCGCGATTTCCGGGTCAGCCAGCATCTCGTAATACAGCGTTCGCTTACGCTCCAGAACAGCGTCAATGGATGTGCAGGTCGTCGCGTTCTGGTTCATCATGTTCCAATATTCCAGACCCAGGCTCTCGCCCAAGTGGTGCGCCCGCCCGCGCATCTTTTTGACCAGATAACTTTCACAGGATTTAAGGGCATAGTGGTTGAGTTGAACATATTCATACCCGACAGACGCGCGTGTCGACCGCCAGCTTTTGTCATAGTAATGCTCGGGCATTTTCTGGCCAGAACCGTTGTACCAGTGACACTCTTCCATCGTTTCGACGGTCGCGCGTTTCGGCCGGTGGACGCCCAGCGCGTCCCATAGCCCGCGCTGGAACATCGTCTTGAAGCCCCATGCCTGTGGCGGGCGAATAATCCTCTCGGGCGCGGCTTTGCGGAACTGGTCGGAAAGGAACCGATCCTCATATCGAACGATTCCCGCATTTCCGAACAACCGCCATGTCATCGAAATCGTTTTGGCATCCGGAATAGCCTGTGTCAGCGCACGCAGAGTGTTATCGCCCGTCTTGACGTTGATATGTTCATCCGCGTCGATCACGATCACCCAGTCCTGCGGGCGTGCAATCTCCATCTTAAGAAACGCGTTATAAGCGCGCTTTTGCGGGCTTGTCCGGCGACGAGAGTTGTTGTCGACATGGGTTACCACACCCATCTCATCAAGCCTCTGTAACAAAGCATCCGTACCGTCGGTGCAATCATTGGTCATCACGACGATCTGATCAACGCCAATCGCCCGATTATGCGCCACCCATTCCAGCACGAAGGGCCCCTCGTTTTTCATGGGGGTGATGCTGATAAACCGTGATTCTTCGTCGCTCATTCCTGGGTGCCTCAATCGCCCTGTCGATACCTTGTTCTGGCTGAACATATCATTTTTGATCTTTCAAACTTCCTACGTTCAATTCCGAGTGTAACCAAGCAAAATCAAGAGGCTCCTCCTCCTGCGCGCTGCAGTTGGTTGGAAAAGCGTTGATATGTCGGACACAAGTCTTTCGCAGCCCGCAAATAAAGCCGGGCCGCTTTCCTGTCGCCCCTTTGCAGCAGAATGCGCCCGGCTTCGCCCTGAATTGCCGCCGTGTTCTTGTCCATGTCCGCGGCTTGAATAATCTGTTTGTGCCCCTGTTCTGTTGCGCCAATCCGTTCAAGGCATCGCCCCATCGCAAAGACAAGAAACGGATTACCTGGATCGCACGCCAATGCATCTGCCATTGCAAGGCGTGCGTTGGCCGCGTCTCCTTCGGCCTCAAAGAGCCCGGCCAGTCGTTTGTGATACAAGGGGTTTTCCGGTGCTTCGGCAACAACGCGACGCATCAAGTCGACCGCCTTGGTTGCGGTGATTTCCCCTGTATGCACGCTCAGCACGGTTCGAAAGCTCTGCACTCGGACATCTGTGTTCGGAAAATCCGTCATGCGGGCAAGACCATCCACAAGGCGCTGCAACCGCGGTGTGCTGCTGAACAATCTGCGGGCTTTCTGGTCCAGCGACAAATCCCACCAGTCCATAAGCAGAAAATCGAAGTTACATGGCAGCCGTACGAGGACTTTTCGTTGTGCAACGTGAGCGTTGAAGTTGAACCATGGCCTGCGAATAACCTTCTGCAACTCCCAATCGGTCGGAGGGAACAGTCGAAGTGAAATGTGATCCCGATACACCACCCTCGACCCAAACACCAAAACGTCGGGCCGGATCGGCTTTGCCCAAAATCCCTGGCTGAACGCTTGCGCCGCCTGCCAGCGCTTGCGTTTTTCGCCCAACGCAGCAGCCTTAAGAGCGCACAGAACGGCATGGTCTTCGGGCCACACATTTGGATCCTGAAAGACAGCGTCCACAAGTCCTAACGTGGCATCCCACTGTCCTTGGTAGAACAGGTTCAGGGCCTGCAAAAGCGGTAGGAATGCGTTATCGGCGCCTGCGTGTAACAGCTTATCACCCAAGCTGGACGCCTCTTCGGTACGATCTTCGGCATTCAGGCGATTAAAGTGGAATAACACTTTGGAATAGATATGCGCCGCCTCGGACGGGTTCAAAAACTTGTCCAAAGGGCCTTTCAATCGCGCGATCGCAGCTTCATAGGCTTCGGACATCTCATCCTCGGTCAGGACGTCGCGAAACACCTTGCGCTGTCGCCCTGAAATGCGCGCGGCCGCCATAGAGAAGGCACTGATCACGGGTGCAACCACCTGATCTGCGCGCGACATCGTGTAAAGCTCTAGAAAGTCGCGCTGTGCCCGTGTCATGCCCGAGACGTCCGCGATATCCGACATTTGCAACAGGTTCGGAAACCGCCTTTGAAACCGCGTGATCAGTTCTGGCTGGTCCGAGAACATGATTGCCGTACGACCAGCCGCTTTTTCAAGATGCGCCTCGTAGAACTCCTCGGGTTCGATCTTGGCAGGCCAGGTCGTGTGCTTCCACGGTAGGCCATTCAGGATATCACCACGCCGAATATGATAGGCTGAAACCCCCTGCCCCGATAACCGCTCATCTGCGCAGTTCATGATCATACGGAGTTCATCCGTGAAGCCAATCCGGTGAATAAAGTCACGATAGCGCGGGCGGATCGCTTCGATATCCTCCCACGGGAAGGCGAGCACCTCAAAACCTTCTTCCACGAGCACCGAGCGACCTGCGTCAAGATGCGCGATCAACTTGTCCGGGGTTGCATCGCCTTGAAATGCCCAGATCGGTTTGGCGTCTTTGCTCAGCGCGTCAAAGTCGTCGGCGTTTGCAAAATGAACATCCATCCATTCTTGCGTGAACAGCTCGTGCGGGTGGTCCAACTCTGGCGCGTCCGCCCCCTGCGGGAACCAGTTCACACGGTAGTCGGTACCATAGTCCTCGGCCAGGCGGATACAGGTCAGCATCATAAGTAAGCGCGCACCCATACGGTCGCGGCGCTGACCGATGAAGACACCACGCGCAGCGCTCATGATGCGTCGTCTGCCGCAGCCATTGCAGCCCGGCGAAGCCTGCGAAACCGCTGACGCGCTTGCCGAACCAGCATGTCATGACGGTCGCCTGCCATACCCTCGATGCCCCGCATAAACATCGGAAGCCTGCGACGCGCGCGCATCATCTTGTAAAAAGCCGCGGGCTCTAACGATCCATCCATCGCCCCCAGCATAACAGGTTTCAGGATGTCCAGCTTGCGCAACATCGGCGCGGCAAAATGGTTTGAAAACCACGTTTTTAATAGAAAAACATTGTCGCCCTGCAGCCGTTCGACCTGCCGTCGGTCAAGGTCGAAGAATGGATCATAGAAAACGTAGGCCCGACCTGCACTTGCCACCGTTTGCGCAGCATCCCCCAGTGGCAAATCCCAATCTTGCACCTGACCAAACCGGTATCGGGTTTCCCAAGGCACAAGACGTTCATCCAACGAGGTCTGAGGATTGAAGGCAATAACCGTCGCGCCGGGCACCAGAGCGGAGAAGGTCAGCGCCCCGAACCCGCCCATTGACGCCCCGGCAAAGACAACCTTGTCGAACCTGTCAAAGAAGCCTTCGGCCGCCTTACCCTGAAAATATCCGATGATTTCAGGATCGCGGTACCACGCCTTAGAGCGCGCAAAAACCCCCATATGCGACCACCCTTCATCCCGGAAGAACTTCCAACCCCAGGGTTCGCGCGCAAAAGACAGGTCGTTGGCGTTAGCGATATTGTCAAAGCTGATCACCAGTTGTGACGCCGAGCGTTGGTGAAACAGGATCGAATGACGGTCGAGTTTCTGCAAGAACCCCGTTCCGTCGCCACCCGGATAAAGCTCGACAAACCACGGTGGCGGTGGATCTGTAAGGATCCGCTCATACCCCGTCTTACGCTCGGGATGCTCGGGTTGCAGCTGTTCTTTTGAAAGATCGTCCGCCATGGCTATCAGATCAGGTTCTCAGCCAGCCAACCGCGAAACTCGACCCAGTCGGGGCGCAGCTTGATTTCCGCGATCTTGGCCCGATGCCAGTCGCAGGCCTGTTGGTGCAGCCTGTTCAATTCAGGATCCGCTTTCAGTTGTTCAAGAACCGGAGCAGCCTTGCGAGCGGCAGGCAGGATCGATAGGTCGACCTCTTTATTGGCATTCATGTCCGTCCAATAGGATTGCCCCTGGTCCACGCGGATATGGTTGGTTCTTCCCCGATCACGCTTGATCAGGAACCCGTCCAAAGACCGAACCGAATAATGGTGCAAACGCCCAAGCGAATGGTCAAACCCCCGCCAGGCCCGCCACCCCACCTTATCCGCCGGAAACAGCTTGCCGCCAGCATCCGACCACGCAATGTCGGCCGCAGCTTCATCTTCGAACCCTTTTGGGCGGTGCGGCCCGAAACGCGTGAATTTTCCATTGTTTCGAAACAGGGTTTTCAGGCCATACGCCCGACCCGAATGATACGGATAAGGCTGATCCGCCATCGAGAACGCCTCGGTCACCGGTTTATCTTCGAAGCTGATATTGCCTGAACTGCCGAATAGCTTCCAGGCAAATGAAATAGCATCGACGGGCTGACCAGCCCTGTCCTCAACCTCGGCGATCAAAGCCCCGAATCCATTATCTCCGCATCTGATGTTCCAGAACTCGTCCACGTCGAGGCATAACAGCCAATCAGCCTCTTTGACTTTGGGTTGCCGCCGTGCACGTCGCAACATCTGATGCTGCGGGTTCCCGCCTTCTTTCACCTCGTTGGGAACGTGTGTGGCAATGCCCATATCCTGAAGCCTGCGCGCGATGTCGTCCGTGCCATCTTCACAGGCGTTGGTGAAGATCACAAAGTGTTCCACCCCAAGGGATTTATGGAAGGCCACCCACTCTAACATATAGGGGCCTTCGTTTTTCATTGTCGTGAAGACGGTAATGGCCTGAGACATCTGCACCTTTCCCGAATGGTCTTGCCTCCGACTCATACACATCCCTAACCGCACGGGCGAGACAGGAAATAGAGGTTTATGCAGTCCGGTCCTCACTGGTGCATCTCTACACAGGATTTCCTTAAGAAAAGACTGACATCTGAGTGGGAGATGGTGCGGTCGAGAAGACTCGAACTTCCACGGGTGTTACCCCACAGCGACCTCAACGCTGCGCGTCTACCAATTCCGCCACGACCGCACTGTATGTGACTTGGTAGAGGCGCGTATAGACGGTGCGGAACGGGATGTGAAGACTCAAAAACACACCGGATTGAATTCCTTTTTTCTGCTCATATCTGCACCAGTGAATTCTTTGCTTACCGCCCTGAACAGGAGCCCGCCGACATGACCACACCAGACCCACGCCCCGTCATTCAGGTGGATATTGTATCAGATGTGGTCTGCCCCTGGTGCATTGTGGGGTTTCGGCAATTGGACATCGCGTTGCAACAGGCAAACGTTCTGGCACGCCTCCGATGGCACCCGTTCGAATTAAACCCGAATATGCCACCCGAGGGCCAAAACCTGAGGGAGCACATAACCGAGAAATACGGCTCGACGCCGGAACAAAGCCAACAGGCCCGCGAGCGCTTGGTTCAAATCGGCGGCGAACTTGGCTTTACCTTTAACTTCAACGACGACAGCCGGATCGTTAACACATTCGCAGCTCACCAACTCTTGGATTGGGCTGAGTCACAGGGCAAACAACACCCGTTGAAACTAACGCTGTTCAAAACGTATTTCACGGATGGCCTGGATGTATCAGACACCGAGGTGCTGCTGAAAGCGGTGCAAGCTGCAGGGTTGGATCGTGACGCAGCACAGGCAGCGCTTGCATCTGGTGCGCATGTAGGGCCGGTACGCGAAAAGCAGCAGTTTTGGACCAGCCGTGGAATCTCGGGCGTGCCATCCATGGTCTTTGGGGGCAAATACTTGCTAACAGGCGCTCAGGGCTCCGAGACCTATTCCCAAGTCCTACAGCGGTGCCTGACCGAAGCAGCCTGACCTCTTTTCAACGCTTCATCTGCGGGGTATGAGGCCCTCATGGAATGGAAGATCACAGACGGCTTGACAGACTATGGCGAGGCTTTGTCCTTTATGGAAAAGCGCGTTGCGGCTATCGCAGCCGGCGACGCGGATGAGTGTATCTGGCTTCTGGAACACCCGCCGCTTTACACGGCTGGCACCTCGGCCAAAGCAAGTGATCTGACCGATCCCGACCGGTTCCCTGTCTACGAGGCAAAGCGGGGCGGCGAATATACCTATCATGGCCCTGGCCAACGGGTTGCTTATGTGATGCTTGACCTGAACAAGCGCGGCAAGGACGTGCGGCGCTTTGTAAAGCAGCTTGAGGAATGGGTCATCGCGTCCTTGGCCGAGTTTAATGTTACCGGTGAAATCCGCGACGGGCGCGTTGGTGTCTGGGTGCGTCGGGATGACAAACCGCTGACCCCGACTGGTCAACCTGCCGAAGATAAGGTTGCCGCCATAGGGTTGCGCCTGCGCAAATGGGTTAGCTTTCACGGTATTTCGATCAACGTCGAACCCGACCTCGAACACTTCTCAGGCATCGTTCCCTGCGGCATCAGTGAACACGGCGTCACCTCGCTGGTCGATCTAGGGCTGCCCGTTACAACAGCTGACGTGGACATTGCGCTGCGAAAAACCTTTGCTCGCGTGTTCGAGCCGATCGCGCCAATCCCATAGAGACGCGAATCGCGCAAGACTTGGGAAGATCGCGAACAATCTGTATCGTGGCAGCACCTCTGTTTCCAAAAGAGGTTTGATCTTTAGGGCGTAGCCCGGTGCAAAAGCTAAAATTTACCCAAAAACCACTCAAATGAATACACGAGACCGTTTCAAGAGTAAGATGTATTCACCGTTCTAGAGTGAGTGGTGTGTTAACCGGTCAGCACCGGAAGCCCCCAGTGCATCGGAAAAGTTCTTGGTAACGAGTCTGCCGTTCCGACCCCAAATCGGAACGGCAATTCTATTTCAGAGACGGTTTCGTTCTACGGTCAGACGCTTGCAGTTGCTCGGTCGATTTATTGACCCAATGCGGCTTTGATCTTTTCGGCATGCTGCGCGATCAGATCGAAATCCCCCATTTTTCCCGGCGCACGCAACGGCACGGCTTCGTGACGTGGCAGAACGTGGAAATGCAGGTGAAAGACTTCCTGCCCTCCGGCGGCTTCGTTGAATTGCTGTACGGTGACGCCATCAGCCTCAAATGCGTTCACCACAGCGTTCGATAGCTTTTGAACTGTTGCGATGACTGCCGCCAGTTGCTGAGGCGTCGCGTCCAGAAGATTGCGGCACGGAGTTTTTGGGATCACCAGCAAATGCCCGTCAGACCGAGGCATGATATCCATGAACGCCAAACTCTCGTCATCCTCGTACACACGTGTCGAAGGGATTTCCCCACGCAAGATCTTGGCGAAGATGTTGTCGGTATCGTAAGCGGTCATGTTTGTTCTCCAAGCGCGATATCGACACCAGTTCTGCTGTGCCCCCCAGCCGGGGTCAAGCGACGAATTGAAACCCAAGGCCGAGCCCTTGAAAATCCTGACGTGATACCCAGCTAACAGCTGATTTTGGTCGAAAATAAGCGAGTGGCCCCGCGACCCGCGACAATTATTCTTGATCCAGATCAAACTCGACCATTGAAGGCGCCCCATTCGCAATCTAAAACCAGCAGGAATCCCGCGCGTCGGAGACTTTCGGCTGCGCGGTAGAATTGTAACAGGAGGCACCTAATGGCAGACGCAGCCATTCATGGTCACGGACATGAAGACGAGCGCAGCTTTTTCCAGCGCTGGTTCATGTCGACCAACCACAAGGATATCGGGATTCTTTACCTGATCTTCTCGGCTTTGGCCGGTTTGATTTCGGTTTTGATGACTGTCTATATGCGGCTCGAGCTGATGCACCCCGGTGTGCAGTACATGTGCCTCGAAGGGTTCATGGCTGATCCGTGTACCCCGAATGGTCACCTGTGGAACGTGATGATCACCTACCATGGTGTTCTGATGATGTTCTTCGTAGTCATCCCTGCCCTGTTCGGCGGATTTGGCAACTATTTCATGCCGTTGCAGATCGGTGCGCCGGATATGGCGTTCCCGCGGATGAACAACCTGTCCTTCTGGCTGTACGTCGCTGGTACGTCGCTGGGTGTGGCTTCGCTGCTCAGCCCCGGTGGTAACGATCAGCTCGGTTCAGGTGTTGGCTGGGTTCTGTATCCGCCGCTGTCCACGACCGAGGGCGGCATGTCCATGGACCTTGCGATCTTTGCCGTACACGTATCGGGCGCCTCCTCGATCCTCGGCGCGATCAACATGATCACCACCTTCCTGAACATGCGTGCTCCGGGCATGACCCTGTTCAAGGTGCCGCTGTTCAGCTGGTCGATCTTCGTCACATCGTGGCTGATTCTGCTGTCGCTGCCGGTTCTGGCAGGCGCGATCACCATGCTGCTGATGGACCGCAACTTTGGTTTCACGTTCTTTGATCCGGCCGGTGGCGGCGATCCGATCCTGTATCAGCACATTCTGTGGTTCTTCGGCCACCCGGAAGTGTATATCGTGATCCTGCCCGGGTTCGGCATCATCAGCCACGTGATTGCGACCTTCGCGCGCAAGCCGATCTTCGGCTATCTGCCTATGGTCTGGGCGATTATCGCGATCGGTGTTCTGGGCTTTGTCGTGTGGGCGCACCACATGTACACCGTCGGCATGTCGCTGCGTCAGCAGGCCTACTTCATGCTGGCCACGATGGTCATCGCGGTTCCGACAGGCGTTAAGGTCTTCTCGTGGATTGCGACCATGTGGGGCGGTTCCATCGAGTTCAAGACACCGATGCTGTTTGCCTTCGGCTTCCTGTTCCTGTTCACCGTCGGCGGTGTGACCGGTGTGGTTCTGTCGCAGGCCGGTATCGACCGCGCCTATCACGACACCTACTACGTGGTTGCTCACTTCCACTACGTGATGTCGCTGGGGGCCGTGTTCGCGATCTTTGCAGGCGTGTACTTCTACTTCAGCAAGATGACCGGTCGTCAGTATTCCGAGTTTTGGGGCAAGATCCACTTCTGGATGTTCTTCATCGGCGCCAACCTGACGTTCTTCCCGCAGCACTTCCTGGGTCGTCAGGGCATGCCGCGTCGCTATATCGACTATCCCGAGGCATTCGCCCAGTGGAACTTTGTATCGTCGATTGGTGCGTTCATCTCGTTCGCCTCGTTCCTGCTGTTCTTCGGCATCGTGTTCTACGCCCTGTTCCGTGGTGCTAAGGAAACGCGGAACAACCCGTGGAACGAATATGCAGATACGCTGGAATGGACCCTGCCCACCCCGCCGCCCGAACACACGTTCGAGCAGCTGCCCAAGCAGGAAGACTGGGACAAGGGCCACGCCCACTGACCCCATAAGATCTAAAGAAAGCCCCGCCAAATTGGCGGGGCTTTTCATTTTGCATTCCCTTGTTTTCAGAATATTCGCCAGAACCTGCAGGACAGGCTATTCTAGGGGCAACTCCTTATCCAACAGGTCCGGAGGAATCCAATGTCCAAGATTGATTTCTGGTTTTCGATTGGCAGTACATATAGCTTTCTAACCATCATGCGGATGGACGACTGGTGCGTTGAAAACAACACGACAGTCAATTGGCGTCCATTCAATGTACGCGCCATTATGTCCGAACAGAAGAACATCCCCTTCGCCGGGAACCCTGCAAAATCCGCCTATATGTGGCGCGATATCGAGCGTCGTGCAGCCAAGTATCGTTTGCATGCCAACCTGCCCGCGCCCTATCCCGTGTCCGATCTGGCGCTGGCCAATCAGGTTACGTTGCTGGGAATGCGTGATGGTTGGGGTAAGTCCTTTGCACAGAACATCTACCGTATCTGGTTCGAGGACGGCATCGAAGCTGGCAGCGAAGCCGCAATGACCGAAGCCCTGCACAGATGCCAGCAGGATCCTCGCATCGTTCTTGCCCGTGCGCGCAGTCCGGACATAGTGTCCGCGCTAGAAGTTGAAACGGATCAGGCCCTTCGGCTCGGCATTTTCGGTGCCCCAAACCTCGTTGTCCGCGGTGAGGTTTTCTGGGGTGATGATCGCCTGGAAGACGCTTTGTCATGGGCCCGCGTCGGGCACGTAGCCTGAGCATTTTCCGTCGACACCAAAAGCTGCCGCGCTATTTTTGATCTATGCCGTACCAGTGGAATCAAACCTCAAATACCGAACAAGAGCTGCGACTTTGGCCGCATAACTCTCTGCCGCCTCGCTGGGCGATCCGAGTTGTGTTTTCGCTTTTTATATTCGTACTGCTTCCGCTAATGGCTGTGCTTGGCTCAGCGGTGCTGTGGGGCTTGTTACCGTTCCTATTGGTGACAGTTTTGGGGCTTTGGCTGGCTATTCAGGCGAACTACAGATCTCGCAGTGTGTTCGAAGTGTTCACTCTGACGGGAACTCAGGCGCGTCTTGTGCACCATAACCCCCGCACCGGCCAGCAGGAATGGGTTTGCAACCGGTATTGGGCCCGGCCAGAGATGCACAAACACGGCGGCCCGGTTCCGAACTACGTAACCCTGACAGGTGACGGTAGAGAAGTGGAAATCGGCGCGTTTCTCTCAGAGGAAGAGCGCATAGCGTTGTACGGTGATCTGACGCAAAAACTGCGCGAACCTGTCGCGCAGTAAGTGTTGCTGTCTAGCAGAAAAAGATCAGCAGCCGTTGCTTGATGCCGCACAAAGATGGTCTTTGACCATCGGTCCGACCTTTCCGAAATCCATCTGGCCGGTGTAACGCGTCTTGAGCTCGCCCATCACCTTACCCATGTCCCGGATCGAGCCAGCACCTGTGGTCGTGATCGCCGTCTGAATCGCCTGAGAGACCTCATCATCATCCAACTGCTTGGGCAGGAATTCTTCGATGACTTCAACCTCACGCAGTTCACGTTCAGCCAGGTCCAGCCGCCCACCCTCTTCATAGGCTCGGGCGCTTTCCTTGCGCTGCTTGGTCATTTTACCAAGGATTTCAAGAACCTCGGCATCACCGCAGCCCTTGACCTCTTCGTTGTCCGAGGCGCGCGATGCGATATCGCGGTCCTTGATTGCAGCATTGATCAACCGCAGCGTCGACAGACGCTCGGCCTCCTTGTCTTTCATCGCTTGCTTCAGGGCAGAGTTCACCCGTGATCGCATATCCATATGATCTGTCCATCCCCATGGAAAAGGAACCCCGACCATATCGAAACAAAAAGCGTGATACAACAGGGGGTGAATATCGCTAAGTTATTGATTTTTATATATAGCCCAAAATTTGAACAGGCTTGACCCAAGCGCTTAACCCTCTTAGGTATGCGCCGGTTTACCTTGCAGGAGAGTCGCGCCATGGCCCAGAACGCCCCGTCCAAGCCCACCGCATGTCTGGCTTTGGCCGACGGCACACTGTTCTACGGGACGGGTTTCGGTGCCACAGGTCAAACCGTGGCTGAACTGTGCTTTAACACCGCGATGACCGGGTATCAGGAGATCATGACCGACCCATCTTACGCAGGTCAGGTCGTTACCTTCACCTTCCCGCATATCGGCAATGTCGGCGTGAACCCCGAGGATGACGAAACCGGCGATCCTGTCGCGGCGGGCATGGTGGTAAAATGGGATCCGACCGAGCCATCGAACTGGCGTTCGGCTGAAGAGTTGAAGACATGGTTGGCCCGCCGTGGACGCATCGCAATCGGTGGCGTGGATACCCGCCGCCTGACCCGCGCAATCAGGCAGCAAGGCGCCCCTCATGTTGCGTTGGCGCATGATCCCGACGGCAATTTCGATATTGAAGCACTCGTCTCTGCCGCCCGTGGCTTTGCCGGGCTGGAAGGCATGGACCTGGCCAAAGATGTCACCTGCGCCCAAAGCTATCGTTGGGACGAAATGCGTTGGGCTTGGCCCGATGGCTACACACGGCAAGAAGCGCCTGCGCATAAGGTCGTGGCGCTGGATTTTGGCGCCAAGCGCAACATCCTGCGGTGTCTGGCCTCGGCCGGGTGCGACGTGACTGTTTTGCCCGCTACAGCCACTGCTGCCGAAGTTCTGGCCCACAATCCTGACGGTGTGTTCCTGTCCAACGGCCCCGGTGACCCGGCGGCGACGGGAGAATACGCTGTACCAATGATCAAAGAGGTTCTGGACACCACCGATCTACCCGTTTTCGGCATTTGCCTGGGTCACCAGATGCTGGCCCTCGCACTGGGTGGAGAAACGGTCAAAATGAACCACGGCCACCACGGCGCAAACCACCCGGTCAAGGATTTAGAGACCGGCAAGGTCGAGATTACCTCGATGAACCACGGCTTTGCTGTCGACGCGCAAACACTGCCAGAGGGCGTGGTTGAAACGCATCGCTCGCTGTTCGACGGTTCCAACTGTGGTATCCGCATGACCAACCGGCCTGTCTATTCGGTGCAATACCACCCCGAAGCCTCGCCTGGGCCGCAGGACAGCTTTTACCTGTTCGAGCGCTTCGCCACGGCAATGGCGGACAAAAAAGCACAGGCATAAACCTGCATTGAACAAGGTTAACCGGTTGTTAACCTTAATAGATAAACCCTGACAGCGGTCAAACGTGTCAGGGTTTTTTCATGGTCGTACTGAACCGGCAGCATTTTGCGCGGGCAAGACCGATACCGCCAAAGGTCAGGAAACCCTTGGGCGCCTGCCTGTTGGATCGTGGGTTGATTACCCACAATCAGTTGGAAAAAGCGTTGCACCTTCGGACCCGGCAGAACGCTCCGCTGGGCGAAATACTGGTTGGCGAAGGTTGGGTGGACAGGCAGGACGTCCTACATGCACTGGCGGAACAGTCCGGGCTGCAAATCGCGGATTTGGATCTTTTTCCCGCGGAAAGTGACGCGTGTCGCCTGAAGCCCGTGGATTTCTGGCTACAGAACAATGTCGTCCCTTGGAAACGCATTGGTCCAATCCTTTTGATAGCGACATCTCGGCCCGACCAGTTTGATACGGTACGCGCCGCATTCAAGAATACAGATTACACCGCAATACCTGTCCTAGCGCCGGCCGAACATATTGACCGGGAAATCGCTCGTGTACATTCAAGCCACCTTGCACAAGCCGCAGAGGTTCGTGTCCCCGCTGAACAAAGCTGCCGTTCATGGACGTTAAACGCGCGGATGAGGCCTGTTGTCGGCGTGATCACCATTGCGTTCCTTTTCACAGTCTTCCCCGCTAATGGATTAGCACTTCTAGTCACCTTAGCGACGCTCTCGCTTATTATGTTCATGGTGCTTCGCGTCGCGGGATTGATAGCCTTTCTAACAAAACCTCAAAACGACCACGACACGGCCGACAAACATACGTCAGTTGGCAAACGGCCTTGTGTATCGATCCTAGTCCCTCTGTACAAGGAGCGTGAAATCGCGAACGCTCTGATCAGGCGGTTGCATCGTCTGACCTATCCCAAAGCGCTGCTGGACGTCATTCTTGTGCTAGAGGAATCCGACGAGGTCACACGTTCTGCGCTTTCCAGTGTCGACCTGCCCAGTTGGATCCGGATAGTTGAAGTCCCCGCCTTGAACGGGCTGACGACAAAGCCTCGCGCCATGAACTACGCGCTGGATTTTTGCAGAGGTGATATCTTGGGGGTTTGGGACGCCGAAGATGCGCCGCAGCCCGATCAACTTGAACGCGTCGTTTCCACATTTGCGCGCATGGACGAGGACGTAGTCTGCCTTCAGGGCGTCCTGGATTATTACAATCCCAGAACAAACTGGCGCTCGCGCTGTTTTACGATCGAATACAGCAGTTGGTTCCGTGTCATATTGCAAGGGATTGCCCGCATGGGTCTGGTCGTTCCGTTGGGGGGCACAACCTTTTTCTTTCGACGCGACAAGCTGGTCGAACTGGGTGGGTGGGACGCGCATAACGTCACCGAGGATGCCGACCTTGGGGTAAGGCTCAGCCGCGCTGGATACCGGACCGAGATGGTCGACACCACCACGTTTGAAGAAGCGAATTTCCGCGCCTGGCCCTGGGTCAAGCAAAGGTCACGCTGGCTTAAGGGGTTCATGGTCACTTATCTTGTGCACATGCGCGCGCCGTTGCGCCTGCTTAATGATCTGGGGTTAAAACGGTTTCTGGGCGTGCAGGCGTTCTTTCTGGGTACAGTCGGACAGTTTCTACTGGCCCCGGTCCTGTGGTTGTTCTGGCTGACAACCCTGGGTCAGCCCGGCCCGCTGGATCAGATCCTGTCAAACAACATCATTTTCGGTCTTATTTGTCTTTTCGTCGCCGCCGAGATCACCAATCTGGTCGTCGGAATTCTGGCTGTAGCAGCCAAGGAAAGACGTTTTCTGCTGCCCTGGGTTCCCACCATGCCCCTGTATTTTCCGCTGGGCGTTCTGGCGGCCTACAAAGCCCTGTGGGAGTTGGTCAGCAATCCTTTCTTCTGGGACAAAACACAGCACGGACAGGCCGGAGAAGACGTGAAACTGCCCTGACGCTTAGGCTTCACGCCGAACGGCATCCTGTTTCAGACGAGTCATGAAGGCGACCGAGATATGTTCCTTCAGCGCGCGTGCGGCGGCCTCTTCGTCGCGTGCAGCGATAGCCTCGACAATTGCCTTGTGTTCACTTTGGGCAATCTCTCCGCGTCCGCGAACAGCCAGCGAGGTCGTTGCCATCAACGCCATGGTGCGATGCACCAGGTCCAACTGCTGCACCAGATAGCGGTTATGCGAGGCCAGATGAATCTGCTCGTGAAACCGGCGGTTGGCGCGCGACAGCGCTGTGGGATCATCGACCAGCGCATCATCGGCGGCGACCATGTCCTGTAGTACCCGGATTTCCTCTTCGGTCGCATGCTTGGCGGCCAGGCTTGCGGCCAGCCCTTCCAACTCGCGTCGCACCACATAAAGTTCAGCCATCTGGTTATGGTCCAGCGAAGCCACGATCAGCGAACGCCCGTCCCGTTCCAACAGCGATTGCGTCTCTAGCCGTTGCAATGCCTCACGGATGGGGGTGCGCGACACGCCAAACCGTTCGGCAAGCTCGCTTTCGACCAGCCGGTCGCCAGGCTTGTAAACGCCCACATCAATCGCTTCGAGTATCAGGCTATAAGCGTCTTTGGACGGCTGTCTGGATTGGGGCATCGGGGGGTTCATCTCCTGGTTCGGACATGTCTATCCGCGTCCGGCCCTTCGGATCAAGTGCGGCATTGAAAACCAACTCGCCACGCCCTAAACCCAACCCCATGGTCAAACCCGCCTTTTCCCACGTCACCCAATGGGTGTTCGATCTGGACAACACGCTCTACCCGCCTCACATGCGCCTGTTCGATCAGATCGAGGTGCTGATGACCGACTATGTGGTGCAGGCCATCGGCGTGGACCGGGCCGAGGCGGATCGGCTGCGGTCGCACTACTGGCGCGCATATGGCACCACGCTGGCCGGGTTGATGGCCGAGCATGATCTGGACCCCGACCCTTATCTGCACGCGGTTCATCAGGTCGACATGAGCCATATGGACCCCGACGCGGAACTGGCCGACCACATCCGGTCCCTGCCCGGCCGACGTATCGTCTATACCAATGGCAGCGCACCCTATGCCGAGCGTGTTTTGGCCGCGCGTGGCCTCAGCGGATTGTTCGATGCGATCTACGGTGTCGAACATGCGGGCTATCGCCCCAAGCCCGAACAGGCCGCGTTCGAGGCGATCTTTGCCCAAGACGGAATCGACGCCCAAAAGGCTGCCATGTTCGAGGATGACCCGCGCAATCTGGCCGCGCCACACGCGATGGGAATGCGCACTGTCCACGTCGCGCCCGAGCCGCACAAGGCCGATCACATCCACCACCACACCGATGATCTGACCGCGTTTCTGGCCCGCCTGCGATAGGCTGTCACACTGCGACCTTCTGTTCGTTTTGCAGGTGCAGCATCGGCCCTATATGCACCTCAGCGACGAACAGAATTGGAGAAACCCATGAGCGCGATCGAGGCCCCTCGGCGCCTGCCTATCTGGCAGCGCCTGTTGTTTGCAATTCCCCTGTTTGGCTGGATGGCCAAGGACGCCGCCCATGGTGAGGCCGAGGATTGGGGCTATACCGCCCTGGCGATCTTCAGCATGTGGGGGTGTTCCATCCTGTTGTTTGGCCTGCCGGGTCTCTACATCCCTGCCGTGATGATGGTGCCAGTGATGTTCCTGATCCTCATCCTGATTTCACGCGGGTAAGACACGGGACAGGATGTCACTTGGCACCCCGCACGGAACCGCACTAGGTTCTGCCCAAACGGAGGCCAAGCCCATGACAGATAGCTGTGACATCCTGATTTCCGGCGGCGGAATCGCCGGGTTGACCGCTGCGGCGGCTTTCGGAACAGCCGGGTTCGACGTGATCTGTGTCGACCCCACCCCTCCGGTGGTGGAACGCGACGTGGACGGGTCCGACATGCGGACCACGGCCTTCCTGCAACCGGCGCACGGGCTCTTGGACCAATGCGGGCTGTGGGCGCGGCTGGATGCCCATGCGGCCCCGCTGCAAATCATGCGGATCGTGGACGCGGGCGGGGACGTTCCTGAACCCCGAGTCGTGCGTGATTTCAATGCCGCCGATATCTCGGACCAACCCTTTGGCTGGAACCTGCCCAACTGGCTGCTGCGGCGCGAGATGGTGGCGCGTCTGGCCGAACTGCCCAATGTGGACTTTCGCCCCGGTACCGGCACGGTCAGCCTGTTCACCCGCACCAATGAGGCGCGCGTGGGCCTCAGCGACGGCAGCCGTATCCGCTGCAAACTGGTTGTGGCTGCGGACGGGCGCAACTCCCCCATGCGCGAGGCAACGGGCATCCAAACCCACACAACCCGTTATGGCCAAAAGGCGCTGGCCTTTGCCGTCACGCATCCAATCCCGCACGAAAACGTCTCGACCGAGATTCACCGCTCAGGCGGGCCGTTCACGCTGGTCCCCCTCCCCGACTGGCAGGGTCAGCCTTCCTCGGCGATTGTGTGGATGGAGCGTGGGCCGCGCGCGGTCGAATTGCTGAACTCTGATCCCGACGCGTTCGAGGCGCAGATGACCGAGCGTTCGTGCGGATTGTTCGGGCCACTGAAACTGGCGTCGCGCCGGACGATCTGGCCGATCATCAGCCAATCGGCCGAGCGTCTGTCCGGCGAACGCATCGCCCTGATGGCCGAGGCTGCCCATGTCGTGCCACCCATCGGCGCGCAAGGATTGAACATGTCACTGGGTGATCTGCGCAGCCTGTTGGATCTCGCGACAGCCCGCCCCGAGGGGCTGGGCGACGCGCAGATGCTGGACGCCTATCACAAGTCCCGCCACGCCGAGATCGAGATGCGCGTGAAAGGAATCGACCTGCTGAACCGCGCCTCGATGATCGAGGCACGGCCGCTGCGTGATGCGCGGGCGATGGGGTTGAATGCGCTTTATTCCCTACCACCGGTGCGCAAGACGCTTATGCAGATGGGCCTGGGTGTGCGCTGACCCGCACCTATATCACCTGATCCAGCACCCGCTTCAAACGCGCGATCGTGCCATCCACATCATAGAGCTTGTCCAGCCCGAACAAGCCCAGACGGAAAGTACTGAACCCCTCAGGCTCATCACACTGCAGGGGCACGCCTGCCGCAATCTGCATGCCCAAGGCCGCAAATTTCTTGCCGTTCTGCACTTCGGCATCGTCAGTGTAGCTGACAACAACGCCGGGCGCTCCGAACCCATCAGCCGCGACCGAGACAATGCCCTTGTCCTTCAACATTGCCCGAACACCATTTCCTAGTGCCCATTGAGCCTCGCGCAGTTTTTCAAACCCATAGTCGCGGGTCTCGACCATCGTGTCGCGAAATTCCTTCAGCGCATCGGTGGGCATGGTGGCGTGATAGGCGTGCCCGCCCGCCTCGTATGCTTGCATGATCTGCCGCCATTTCTTGAGGTCCACGGCAAAACTGTCAGAACTTGTTTCCTCCAGTCGCGCCTCGGCGCGCTCGGACAGCATGACCAGACCGGCACAGGGCGAGGCGCTCCACCCTTTTTGCGGAGCCGAGATCAACACATCCACGCCCGTTGCTTTCATATCGACCCAGGCACAGCCCGACGCGATGCAATCAAGCACCATCAGCGCGCCGACCTCATGCGCCGCCGCAGCCATGGCGGTCACGTAATCGTCCGGTAGAATAACCCCAGCCGACGTTTCCACATGCGGGGCAAAAACCACATCCGGACGCTGATCGCGAATAGTCGCCACAACCTCGTCTATCGGTGCAGGTGCGAAAGGGGATGGGCTGGAATTCCCGGTTTGCCGCGCCTTGAGCACGGTGGCCGAGGCCGTCAACCCTCCGGTCTCGATGATCTGGCTCCAGCGATACGAGAACCAGCCGTTACGTACGACAACCACATTGGCGTTGCGGGCAAACTGCCGCGCAACAGCCTCCATCCCATAGGTGCCGCCGCCGGGTATCACAGCCACACCATCTGCATTGTAGACTTGCCTCAGCATGTCAGAAATATCCAGCATGACCCGTTGAAATTTAACCGACATATGGTTCAGCGAACGATCGGTGAATACCACTGAAAACTCTTCAAACCCATCTGGGTCAACTGTGTCCAAAAGCGCTGCCATGAGTGTTCCTTTCAAATAAACCAGCTGACCAACCAGTTGGGCCAGTTCGGATCAGCGGCACTGTAACCTTCAAAATTGACCCAAGGGAACCCAGTAACTTCAACAAAAAATTTACTTTTTCGGGTGGCAATAGATCAATAAATGACGCCAATTAGTGTCACCAGCTCTTTACACTCATACGTGTTTCTGACCAGATACATTCACTTTACGGAAGAAAGGTATTTCCTAACGTGACGGCGCCTAAGCGGATCAGTTTTCAAGTTGTTCGGGACGAGGTGAAGCGGAGGATAGAAACCCGCATCTGGCCGCAGGGAGCGTTGCTGCCCACCGAAACGCAGCTTGCCGAGGAATTCAACTGCGCGCGCGCGACCGTTAACCGCGCGTTGCGAGAACTGGCCGATCAAGGCTTTGTGGAACGCAAGCGCAAAAGCGGAACGCGGGTTAAGAAAGAACCCAGCAAACATGCCAAACTGGAGTTTTCACTGGCCCGCCAAACGGTCGAAAGACAAAACTCCACTTACAGGTATTCGCTTGTAGAACGAAACGTGGTCGATAGCCCGGGTTGGCTGGCATCGCAAATGAGCGTGGCTCACGATGCACGCGTTCTGCACGTGATCTGTATGCATTACGCCGACAACCGTCCCTTTCAGCTAGAGGAACGCTGGATCAATATCGCCGCTGTACCAGAGGTCGAGTTTGCAGACCTGAATGAGCATGGCCCGCATGAATGGCTGTTGAAGGCCGCCCCGTTTACCGAGGCCGAGGTCGCCTTTTGCGCCGTCTCGGCGGATGGTCGCCTTGCCGAATTCATGGGGACCACGACCGGGGCGTCAATGATACAGCTTGAGCGTACGACATGGCGGGATGGTCAACCGATGACTTTTGCGCGCATGACGCATCATCCCGGCTATTGCATCCGTACCAAGTACTGATCAGCCAATCGGACCCGGCAACCTTTCTTCGCTGAGCAGAACGTTGGCCTCGACATCCCCTGCGCCCGGCAGAGTCATGATACGGCGACGCAGCACGCGTTCGAAATCGGCAAGATCGCGCGCGACAACTCGAAGGCGATAGTCGTAAAGCCCCAGCACGTGCTCGACCGTTTGCACTTCGGGGATGGCACTGACGGCACGTTCGAAGTCTTCCAAGCTGATTTGACCTTTTCGAGCCAGCTTTACCCCAAGAAAAACCGTAACCCCGAACCCAAGGGCTTCGGCGTTCAGGCGTAGCCGGCGCCCCTTGATCACACCGGCCTGCTCCAGTCGTCTAATGCGGCGCCACGTCGCTGGCTGAGACAGGCCCAGCTTTCGCCCAAGGGCTCCGGCGCTCTGCCCCGCATCCTGTATCAGTGCCCGCAGGATTTTGCGGTCAAGTTCGTCCAGTTCAATCATACCGGCAACACCAGATCACTTTTGACACGCGCTATATGCATCAGCGCTTCGATATCCGCGATATGCGGCAGCGTCAGAATCTGTTCCCGATAGACCTGCTGGTAATGCGACATATCCCGCGCCAGAACAGAGAGCCGTACATCGACGCGCCCCAGAAAGGTCTGTATCTCGATGACCTCCGCCACACCTCGAGCTGCCGCAGTGAATTCATCAAAGGCGCGGGATTGTGTCTTGTCCAGAGTAACCCGCAAAGACACTTCAACAGCATATCCAAGCGCGGCCCAGTCGATCACGGCCTCTTGCCCTTGTATTATCCCGGCCTCGTGCATTTTTTCCAGACGTCGCCAGCAGAGGCTGGCGCTAATCCTGCTTCGCTCGGCCAATTCCGAAGTCGCCAGACTGGGGTCCGCCTGCAAGTGACGCAGAAGACGCCGGTCGATGTCATCGAGCATGATTTTTTCCATTATCTAGCTAACTACGAATAAATTCTCACCTCAGCATACGAATTTCAAGAAAAATACCATCGCATTCCCCATCTCAAGCCAGTAGAACCATCCGCAATCGAAACAGAAAGGACCAGCGACATGCGCGTCTATTACGATCGCGATTGCGACATCAACCTGATCAAAGACAAGAAAGTGGCAATCCTGGGCTATGGCTCGCAAGGTCACGCCCATGCGCTGAACTTGCGCGACTCGGGTGCGAAGAACCTTGTTGTGGCGCTGCGCGAAGGCTCGGCCTCGGCCAAGAAAGCCGAAGCCGAAGGTCTGACCGTAATGGGTATCGCCGAAGCCGCCGCCTGGTGTGACCTGATCATGTTCACCATGCCCGATGAACTGCAGGCCGAAACCTACAAGAAATATGTGCATGACAACATCAAGCCCGGCGCGGCCATCGCGTTCGCCCACGGCCTGAACGTCCACTTTGGCCTGATTGAGCCGAAAGAAGGCGTCGACGTCATCATGATGGCCCCCAAAGGCCCCGGCCATACCGTGCGCGGCGAATACGTCAAAGGCGGCGGCGTGCCCTGTCTGGTGGCCGTCGACAAGGACGAAACCGGCAAGGCGCTGGAAATCGGCCTGTCCTATTGCTCGGCCATCGGTGGCGGTCGCTCCGGCATCATCGAGACCAACTTCCGCGAAGAATGCGAAACCGACCTGTTCGGCGAGCAGGCCGTTCTGTGCGGTGGTCTGGTTGAGCTGATCCGCTGCGGCTTTGAAACGCTGGTCGAAGCAGGCTACGCGCCCGAGATGGCCTATTTCGAGTGTCTGCACGAAGTGAAGCTGATCGTCGACCTGATCTATGAAGGCGGCATCGCGAACATGGATTACTCGATCTCGAACACGGCTGAGTACGGCCAGTACGTCACCGGCCCGCGTATCCTGAAATACGACGAGACCAAAGCGCGTATGAAAGAAGTTCTGAACGACATCCAACAGGGTAAGTTCGTTCGCGACTTCATGCTGGAAAACGCCGTTGGCCAGCCGACCATCAAAGCGTCGCGCCGCGCCAATGACGAGCACATGATCGAGGAAACCGGTGCAAAACTGCGCGCCATGATGCCCTGGATCTCGGCCGGCAAAATGGTCGACAAAGAAAAGAACTGATCCCCACGGGATCACGCGAAAGGGCGGCCTTCGGGTCGCCTTTTTTGTCCCAATCGGAGGCCGCGCATGGTTGATCAACCCACATCCCGCGACTGGAGCGGCGTTATCGCCCTGGGCCTTATCTGGGGCGGCACCTTCATGGTCGTGGCCATGGCGTTGGAAGGGTACGGCCCCGTCACGGTTGCAACCGCGCGGACCACGTTGGGGGCAGTCACTTTGTTGGCAATGATGGCTGTGACTGGTCGCAAATTGCCTGCGGGCGATGCCAAGCTGTGGTTCTTTATTGCCATCATCGGCCTGTTATCGACCGCGTTGCCCTTTCTGCTACTGAGTTGGGGGCAGCAATATGTACCTTCGGCCTTTGCAGGGCTGTCGATGGCAGCGATTCCGCTAATGGTACTGCCACTAGCGCATTTCTTCTCGGACGAGCCATTAAATCTGCGCAGATTTCTGGGCGTATCGCTGGGTTTTTCCGGGGCTTTGGTGCTGATCGGCCCCGGTCTGGCGCAGATCGGACAAGGGGCTGAACCACTGGCGCAACTGGCCTGTATCGGGGCGGCGCTCTGCTATTCCTGCGCGTCGATCTTCACCCGACGTTGTCCACCGATTGATCCGGTCGCGTTGGCGGCGTTGTCGCTGATGGTCGGGGCGGTTTTATTGTTGCCCGTCATGCTACTGACCGAGGGCGTCCCACAATGGCAGGGCACGCGCCCTGGCCTGGCAATCATCGCGCTTGGTCTCCTCCCCACCGCATTCGCCACCCTACTGCGCGTGTCCATCATCCGCAGCGCGGGGTCGGTATTCCTAACGCTGGTTAACTATCAGGTGCCCATCTGGTCGATGGTCTTTGGCGCATGGATTCTGTCCGAGGCGTTGCCATTGAGATTCTTCATAGCGCTGGCCATGATCCTCACCGGGTTGGCCATCAGCCAATGGTTCAGCCTGCGCCGGATGCTGATCGGGCGTTAACCAGCCACAGCCTCTACCTCAGCGACGATGCCGTCGACGACCTGCGCCAGCAGCGTGTCATCCTCGCACTCGGCCATCACACGGATCAAGGGTTCCGTCCCCGATTTGCGGATCAGCAAACGGCCCTGCCCGTTGAGCCGCGCCTCGGCATCGGCAATGGCGGCCTGCACGCTGGCGACTTCCAGCGGAGTTTGACCTTCACCATAGCGCACATTTTTCAGCAGCTGCGGAACCGTTTCGAACTGTACAGCCAATTCCGAAGCTTTACGGCCCGAATGCACCATCTCGGCCAGGAAATGCAGCCCGGCCATCAGCCCGTCGCCCGTGGTGGCATAGTCGCTCATGACGATGTGGCCTGATTGTTCTCCGCCCAAGTTGAAACCGCCTTCTCGCATCCTCTCAACAACATAGCGGTCGCCGACCGCCGTCCGTTCAAGGCGCAGACCCAACGCGGTCAAGTGCCGTTCCAGCCCCAGATTGGACATAACCGTCGCAACCAGCGCGCCGCCCTGCAGGCGCCCCGCCTTTGACCAACTGCCAGCAAGCAGCGCCATCAACTGATCGCCGTCGGCCACCTTGCCATGTTCGTCGACCATCACCACACGGTCCGCGTCGCCATCCAGACAGATGCCAACATCCGCGCCATGGGCCACCACAGTCTCGGCCGCCAACTGGGGTTTGGTCGAGCCGCAATTCAGGTTGATATTCTTTCCGTTTGGCGCAATCCCGACAGGGATGACGTCTGCCCCCAATTCCCACAACACTTCGGGGGCGGTTCGGTGTGCCGCACCGTTGGCGCAATCGACCACCACTTTGAGGCCGTCCAACCGCAGATCGCGGGACAGAGAGGACTTTACCCGCTCGCCATACCGAAAGCGGGCATCATCTACGCGGCGCGCGCGGCCAATATTCCGGGCTTGCGCGGGTTTGACACCTTCTTCAATCAGACGCTCGATCTCGATCTCGGCCTGATCCGACAGCTTGAACCCATCGGGGCCAAAAAACTTGATCCCGTTGTCTTCGGCCGGGTTGTGGCTGGCCGAGATCATCACGCCCAGATCCGCCCGCATCGACCGGGTCATCAACCCAACCGCAGGGGTCGGAACCGGCCCCAGCAGCAAAACGTTCATACCGGTCGAAGTCAGCCCCGCCGTTAGCGCGTTTTCCAGCATATAGCCCGACAGGCGCGTGTCCTTGCCGATCACGACGCGATGTGCGCCAGACTGGTCACGACGGAAATACCGACCTACGGCTGCGCCAATGCGCAGGGCCATTTCGGCCGTGATCGGATGAGTATTGGCAGTGCCCCGCACCCCATCGGTTCCGAACAGCTTGCGCATTGATATGTCTCCGTCGTTTCTTGCCTGCGACCGGATTAACGGACGGCAGCCCACAGACGCAAGGCCTGAGCGGTCTCGGCCACGTCGTGAACCCGCAGGATCTGCACCCCTTGTGCCAGACCGGCCAACCCGACTGCAATCGAACCCGGCGCACGGGCGTCCTTGCGCGTCTCTTTGCCGATCTGTCCGATGAACCCCTTGCGCGATACGCCCAGCAGTATCGGACAGCCCAACCCGTGAAACAGGCTGAGATTGCGCAGCAGGGTTGTGTTATGGGCCACCGATTTGCCAAACCCGATGCCCGGATCCACGATGATCTGGTTACGGCTCAGGCCAAGGGTTTCTAGTTGCTGCACCTGATCGTTCAAGAAGTCATACACGTCCAGCAGCACGTCATCATATCTGGGATCGTCCTGCATGGTGGTCGGGTCGCCTTGCATATGCATGACGCAGACCGGTGCCCCAACTTCAGCGCAGAACGGAGCCAAGTCAGGATCGAAGGTAAAGCCCGAGACATCGTTGATCAGCCCCGCCCCAGCCCGCCACGCCGCTTTGGCAACGCTTGCTTTGCGCGTGTCTATCGAAATCAGCGCTTGCGTTTGTTCTCGGATCGCTTGGATCAGAGGCTCCGTCCGGGCGATCTCTTCATCTTCCGGGACAAAAGCAGCCCCGGGCCGGGTAGATTCGCCACCAATATCCAGGATCGTCGCATCCTGCGTGACCATCTGTTCGGCCGCATGGCATGCAGACTGGACTGAGTTATGCATCCCACCGTCCGAGAAACTGTCCGGTGTCGCATTGAGGATACCCATGATCTGAGCCCGATTCATGTCCAACCCCGCTATCGGCGCGCGAGGATGGGACAGAGATTCGAGGATATCGTCGGGCATGTCTTGTGCTGCGACAATGGAAGAGCGTTCCGAGCGACTCAGCCGTTCCGCATGGGTAAACCAAAGCGCTTGCCCCGCCAAAGACACGGCACCATCGGGACGCCGCGCGCCGTTCTGGACCAGCGGACGGTAATAGGTTGTCACAGTTGCGCCTGCTCCACAGAGATTGCTCGCAGTGGTGTTTCAGGATCGCCCGGCAACGCACCACCGATGACCATCATCTCGCTGGCTTCGAACGTCGCTGCAAACCAAGCCGCCAGCGCCACGGCGTCCGATGGCGCAGCCGAAGGGCCATCAACCGCATCCAGAACGATCTTGGACGGCGCCCAGACGCAAATCTGACCGTTTTTCATCGCCCAGTCCAATTCCGTCCGCGTCGAGACGACGACGCAGCGGTGATCCCGTGCGGCCAGAACCCAGGCGTTTTGCTCGATCGCCAACAAGTCGATCCGGCGTTGTGTCATCGCATGTCCCGTTTGCGAAACAGCCATGTCAGCTGCACCCACACACAGGATCAGCGGGCGTTGACGATTTTCCAGCTGATTGATCCATCCAGTCAGGTTGCCCGACGCAATCGCCTCATTCGATAGAAAGACCAAACGAGGATGCGGGCGTTCTTCTTCGACCACATCATGGTGAACTGCATCCTTGCCGCGCACAATCTCGACCCCCAGAGCACCGGGACCCCGATCCAGTTTTTCAATGCGAACAAAAGCCCTTACAGCCTGTGGTTCAAGCAAAATACGTTCTGCCACCCGGTCGGCCAGTGTTTCGAGAAGGTTCAACCTTTCAGCAGCCAGTTCAAAGGCGATCGCCTCGGTCACTCGATCGTAAGACAAGATGCGGTCGACATCATCGTCAATCGGGTCGGTCAGTGGCCGCACCTCAACCACAATGTTAAAACAAACCCGCTGCGTTGTGCCGCGTTCAGCCTGAAAGGCACCGATCTCGACTTCGACAATATGATCCCGCAACGAAATGCGATCCAAGGGACCTCGGGTCGCGGTAGCCTCGGAACGCTCCGAAGGATGCGCGAAGGCAAGGCGGATTTCAGAACTCATAGGTCGGACCTTTTCGGGCTTTGGGACTGATCTGCCCAAATTAGACGTTGCGGGCGCGTATAGCACCGCAACAAACGCCTTTCCAGCCATCGAATGCGTCGTTAGGTCACGCGAAACCAACTCATCATCCCCGACGCGGCATGACCCAGCATGTGGCAATGCAACAGCCAGCTGCCCGGATTGTCTGCAACCAGAACAACCTGGCGCGATTGCCCGCGCCCCAAAAGAACCGTATCGCGCCACGGACCAAGGCTGCCATCCGACAGAACGATGCGAAAATGATGACCGTGCATGTGCATCGCATGGGGAAAGGCTGTTTCGTTGGCAAACTCAATCCGATGCGTTTCGCCTAATCGCGCGTCCAAAAACGGATCCTTGGGGCGCTCGGCATACCCGTTCAGCGCCCAGAAACGACCCAGCTGCGCCAGTTCCTGTCCTGACAACTCGGTCTCGCCTAGTTTGGCCGAACTTAACCAACGCATCGCGCCGCCTTGCATCGACATCCGATGCATAGGCGTACCCTCGACCGAGAGTTCCGGCAGTGGATTTGGCGGTAGCGCCGCGATACCGGTTCGCACTGCCCCACCCGGGCCAGATACATCAAAGCGCACAAGGCCAAAGCCCCCGTCCCGCTCAAAACTCACAAGGCTGGCCGTCTCGGACGCAGAGGCACGCACGTCCACGATCATGTCTGCCCGTTGCGCCGGCCCCAGTGGGAAACGATCGGTTATCTCCAGCGGAGTCTCCAGCGGCATACCGTCCAGCGCAACGATCCAACCGGTCAGCCCATCTATGCCCAGATCAAATATTCGGGCGTTGGATGCATTGATCAGGCGCAGACGCAGACGCTCGGAAGCTCTGACTTTATACGAAGGGTCGAACTGACCGTTGACCGTAACAATATTGCCCAATCGTCCAGCATGGCTGAGATCATGCCCGTTGTCGAAATCATTGGTGATCTGGGCTGTTTCAGCGTCCAGCCGCCAGTCATCCAGCATCAGCGTCAGTTCACGATCCACGTCGGGTTTATCGGATTCCTCGATGATCAGCGGGCCATAAAGTCCACGCGCCACCTGTTCGATTGTGCGGTTATGGGAATGATACCAATACGTCCCGGCGTCAGGCACGGCGAAATCATAGTCGAACGTGGATCCGGGCTCGATGACGTCCTGCGTCAGGCCCGGAACACCGTCCATCGCATTGTCAATCCGAATGCCGTGCCAGTGAACCGACGTGGCCTGAGGCAGAGCATTCGAGAGCTGGCGCTGCACACGCCCACCCTGCGGCACACGGATTTCTGTACCCGGTACAGTCCCGCCAAAGCTCCAAACCGGCGTTTCAGGATACTCAGCCGGTGCGATCTGCTGCACCGCCTCGCGCGCCACCAGCTCGGGATAAGCGGCCAGACCCACTTTGGGAAACACAGATAGCGCGGCAGACGCGCCCAGGAATTGTCGACGATTTAACAGCATTGCGGGCCTCCTGGCGCGCAACATAGATCAAAAAACGCCCCGCGCCATTCAGCTTCCAGCGCGGGTGCGTCAGTTAGTTACTCGCCGTGCGATGTTTGTGCCGGTAGAAAATGTGCACGCCGATCCGTGCGGTTTCCGTATAGACACGCGCCCAAGAAGGCCGAACGGCTGTTGTGTGGTAGTGAGTGGCACCCTCGGTCAACGCAGGCACGTCACCGTCGATGGCCGCACGTGCGACTTTCGAAACACGTTCATAGGCTCTTTTCTCGCGGATTACCTCCTTGCGGCCATCACAGGTATAGGTGAACTGGCACTGGTATTTCTTACCTGTCCCCTGCTTGATCACTCCGCACAGAGTATCGGGAAAACGTCCGCTGTCCACGCGGTTCAGGATGACCTCGGCCACCGCGAACTGTCCGCGCACACTTTCGCCACGCGCTTCGAAGTACAGTGCTTCGGCCAGGCACTTGAAGTGCTCGTCCCCAGTGGCCTTGGGCTGTTGGTCCAGCCAGTCCTTCGAGTAAGATATTTTTTGTGGTTCAGCCGCCTTTCGGGGCTTGAACAAATTCAGGTAATCGCGGAAGTTTTGACCGGGCAGTTCGGTCCGGGCCACAAGTTCACGCTTGGCAGTATCGGTGGCTTCCCTCTCAGCGACGGAAACACTTGGCAGCACGGTTGCTGCCATCGTGGCAACAGCCATTATGTAACGTAGCATTCAGATAACCTCGCATAGGCACATGATGCGCCAAACCCTCCCCCGGCGGGCGCGACGAGGCTCTTACCGAATTGAATCGGAAACGTCCAGTTTTGTCGAAAAAGCAAGTGGAAAATCGCCGTTACGTCAAAAATAACCCACGGCGATGCTTGTTGTTTCCTACTATTCTTAGGGTTTCATAGGGCTGTCAACCCCCAAGTCTGGACGAAATCGCCAGTTGAGCGGCAGCCAGCCGAGCGACCGGTACCCGGAAGGGTGAACACGAGACATAGTCGAATCCCAGATCTCGACAAACGGCGATTGATTCGGGGTTTCCACCGTGTTCACCGCACACAGACAAGGTCACGTCAGGTTGCGATTGCCGCCCCCTCTCGGCTCCGAGCTTGAGCAGTTCCCCAACACCGTCTGCATCCAATACATGGAACGGATCTTCGGCAAAGACACCTTGCCGGACATAGGCGGACATAAACCGTCCCGCGTCATCGCGCGACAGCCCGTAGGTCATCTGGGTCAGATCGTTGGTTCCGAAACTTAGAAACGAGGTCTGTGGCGCGATTTCATCTGCGCGCAGGCAGGCGCGCGGTGTTTCAACCATCACACCCAACCTGTATTCGAATTCCTGCCCCCGCTCGGCCGCAACCGAAGCCGCAACAGAGTCGATCCGCGATTTGACCAGCTCGACTTCGCGTTTCGCGGAAACCAGCGGGATCATCACCTCGGGAACGACAGGTTCGCCGTTTTTGCTGGCTTCGATCGTCGCTTCAAAGATCGCGCGGGCCTGCATGTCGTAAATCTCGGGCACAGTGACACCCAAGCGCACACCGCGCAGCCCCAACATGGGGTTGTATTCCGTCATCGCCGCCACGCGACGTTCAACGTCCGAGACCGGGAGGTCCAGCGCTTCGGCCAATTCGCGTTGACCGCTGCGTGTGGTGGGCAGGAATTCATGCAAAGGCGGGTCGAACAGGCGGATACAGACGGGCTGCCCTTCCATAATGCGGAACAGTTCGACAAAATCCTCGCGCTGCATCGGCAGCAGACGTTCCAAAACCGCCTCGCGACCCGATGAGGTTTGCGCAAAGATCATCTCGCGCATGACAATCAGGCGGCCGGGATCAAAGAACATATGCTCGGTCCGGCACAGCCCAATGCCCTGCGCCAAAAAGTTCCGCGCTGTCTGCGCGTCGGCAGGCGTATCGGCGTTCGCGCGAATGGCAATGTCGCGTTCAGCATCAGCCCAGGCCATAAGTGTCTGAAAACAATCATCCAACGCGGCTTCCAGCATCGCAGGTTTCCCGGCAAGGACTTGCCCCGAACTGCCATCGATAGTCAGCGTGTCTCCGGTTTTGAACACACGTCCGTCAGGTGCGGTCAGCATCCGTTTCTTGGTTTGAAAGCGCATCTCGGACGCACCGACAATACAAGGCAGACCGAGACCCCGACCAATTACGGCGGCGTGGCTGGTCATCCCGCCTTTTTCAGTCAGAACCGCGACGGCCGCGTGCATCCCGCGCACATCCTCGGGCGCGGTTTCACGTCGCACCAGAATACACGGCTCTCCACGAGCAGCGCTGGCCTGCGCTTCGGCGGCGGTAAACACTATCTTGCCAGTTGCGGCACCGGGGCTGGCGGCGATTCCGGTCGTCAGAACATCTCGCCTCGCCTCGGGGTGGACCTGACGGTGCAGTAATTCATTCAGCGAATGCGGATCAACCCGCATCACCGCCTCTTGCGGTGGAATGATACCGTCTTCCGCCAGTCGCACCGCAATCCGCATCGCGGCCCGCGCGCTGCGTTGCACGCGAACACCGTCCAAAATGTGGACATGGCCGTTTTCGATCACGAATTCGACCTGCATTTCCTCGCGCAGCTTGATCCGCATCAGCGCGGCATGCGCCTTGAGCTCCGCAAAGGCTTCGGGTGCCACTTCCTCGAGCGACTTACCGCGCGGATCCTTTTCCAGATAGAGCGCAGCAACACCCTCGCCCAACGCATCACGGCCCTGGCTCTGGCTCAGGTATCGCCCGGTCAGCTGAGGCATCCCGGTCGTAGGCTCCACCAATTGCAAAACACCCGAGCCACACTCGCCCTGACCGACACCCGGTATCATCTCCTGAATGACGAGGCCCAATCCGGCATCCACCGGCGCGCCCTTGGCCTGTCGCAAAAGGCGCGCCGAAGTCCCATCCCATGCCCGAGCCATCGATCGCAAAACGGCGACAAGTTGCTCGCCGCGATCCTGCGGAAAGGTTTCGTCCGTTTCATCTTCGTAGGCACGCAGCGATTGTTGCAGACCTTCGCGCCCATCGGCGTCGATATCGTCGAACACGTCTGCATCCAACCGCGCGACGTGAACCGCGTAGCTTTGCACGAAACGCAGATACAGGGCGGCCGCAGCCTCGACGCCCATCGAATCCGACAGGTCCACATATCGCGCATCATTCATTCCGATATTCAGGATCGCACCTGGACCACCCCAATCAGGGTCCTCGGAGCTGGGTCGCACGCACAACAGCGTCGATTGGTCGAACTGCTCAAGAATAGCGTCGATGTCAGGGACCTGTCCCTTGGCGATTGCCTGAACAGCATCAAAGGATAACGCCACTGTTCGCGGCACCGGTAAATCCAGACGGACAAGCCGTTGGAGACATTTCGCGCGGCCACCATGCGACGCCGTGGTGACAGGCGCGGTGGATGTGATCAGCGTGGTATGCGGGTTATTCTGCACTGCGGCACCTTTTGGTTTGACCGCAGCATAAGCCCCTGCACCAATGGCGCAAGGGCGATCTGGCTTAACCTTCGATCTTGCTGAGGTCCGCCACGCGCGCGCAAACCTGACGGATCTGGCTGAGCAGGTTCAGGCGGTTGCGCCGCAGGATGTCGTTGTCGGTATTGACCTGAACATCTTCGAAGAACGCATCCACCGGACCGCGCAGTGCGGCCATGGCGGTCATGGCAGCGGGGAAATCCTCGGCCTTCTGCGCGGCTTCGATCTGGCCCTGCGCGTTTTCCAGCGCCGCAAACAGCGCCTTTTCGCTGTCGGTCTCGGCAAACTTCACATCCGCACCGTAGGAATATTCTACCCCATCTTTTTCCTCGGCCTGAGTCAGAATGTTGTTGGCGCGCTTGAAGCCCTGAACAAGGTTCTCACCATCCTCGGTCGCGATCACTGCGTTCAGAGCACGGGCGCGTTTAACCAGCAGGTTGAGGTCATCATTGCCGTCCATCACGATACAGGCGTCGATGATGTCGTGGCGGATGCCTTCATCACGCAGGAACACCTTAAGGCGGTCATGGAAGAAGGACAGCAGGTCCGCCGGGGCGTTTGTGACAATCGCAGTCGCGGCTTCGACCTGATGTGCCAGCCCGTGAACCTCTTGCGCGGCGGCCTCGGCATCCTCGGCCTTGGCTTGTTTCGCCTTGGCCTCTAGCAAGGCCGCCTGCCATTCGGGCAGTTTCAGCAAGCTTCCCAACGCCGACGCGAAGGTGTCATTCAGCGACAGGCGCAGATTGTTGGTCAGGATCAACCGGATCACCCCAAGCGCCGCACGGCGCAGCGCAAACGGGTCTTTCGAGCCAGTGGGCTTTTCGTCAATCGCCCAGAAACCGGTCAGGGTGTCCAGCTTGTCGGCCAGCGCCACAGCCACGGAAACCGGCGCGGTCGGCACATCATCCGACGGGCCCAGCGGCGAGTAATGTTCCTGACTTGCCTGCCCTACTTCCGCAGGCAGTTCGGCGGCATCGGCATAGTAGCGGCCCATCAGGCCCTGCAGCTCGGGGAATTCGAACACCATCTCGGACGACAGATCGGCCTTGCACGCTTGTGCCGCCATCATCGCCAGCGCCGGTGTCGCACCCGTTGCTGCAGCAAGTTCATGCGCCAGCGCGGCGATGCGCAGAACCCGCTCGCCCTGCGAGCCCAGTTCAGCGTGGAAGGTCACCGAGTTCAGTTTCTCGACCCACGGCTCGAACCCGTCGGATTTGACAATGCGCAGGTCGTTCTCCCAGAAGAACTTCGCATCCGCCAGCCGGGCGGACAGCACCTTTTGGTTCCCTGCCAGAATGGTCGCGCCGTTGTCGGCGGTTTCGCGGTTGGCGACGGTTACGAATTGTTCGATCCGACCGGTCTTGGGGTTCTTCACCGAAAAAAACTTCTGATGTTCTTTCATCGAGGTTTGAAGCACCTCGGGCGGCAGGTCCAGGAATTCGTCGTCGATCTTGCCCATTAGCACCACCGGCCATTCGACCAGACCGGCAACCTCAGCCAGCAGGCCTTTGTCCTCGACCACTTCCAGACCAGCGGCAAACGCCATGTTCTGCGCGTCGTTCCAGATATGCTCGGCCCGGTCCACAGGGTTCAGGTCTACAAAAGCTGCTTTCAGCTTGGCAGCGTAGTCTTCGAAAGACGTGACCGAAAAGCGATCCGGGGCCATGAAACGGTGCCCCCCCGTGGTATCCCCGGATTTGATCCCCTCGACCTCAAGCGGTACGACCTGAGCGCCCGCCTCATCCGACAGGATGCACAGGATTGAATGCAAAGGGCGCACCCAGCGCAGCGGACCGCTGCCCCAACGCATCGACTTGGGCCATGGGAAATTGCGGATGGTGGCCTCCAGCACGTCGGCCACGATCTCGGACGCTGGACGGCCCGCTTTTTCGATGGTGGCGAAATAAACCGAGCCTTTTGGCGTTTCGCGCTCTTCTAACTGATCGCGGGTCAGACCCGCACCGCGCAGGAAACCTTCGATGGCCTTGTCGGGCGCGCCGACCTTGGGACCTTTGCGTTCTTCGCGGATGGTGGGGCTTTCCGCCAGCAAGCCCTCGATCGCCAGCGTCAAGCGGCGCGGCGTGGTCAGAGCGGCAGCCCCGGCATAGGTCAGACCGGCCTCGACCAGACCATCGGTGATCCGCTTTTTCAGGTCTTCGCCGGCACGGGTTTGCATGCGGGCGGGGATTTCCTCGGAAAACAGTTCGATCAGCAGGTCAGGCATGGTCGGTCCTTAGAAGTTCACGATCGTCTGGATGACGATGGCATTGGCAATATCCACAAAGAAGGCGGATACAAGGGGCAGCACGATAAAGGCAATAGGCGAAGGGCCATATCGCTTGGTGACAGCGGTCATATTCGCGATAGCGGTGGGGGTCGCACCCAGGGCAAACCCGCCGAACCCGGCGGCCAGAACAGCGGCCCGGTAATTCGCCCCCATCACTGGGAACAGAACCCAGATCACGAAAGCTACGGCCAGCAGAGTTTGTGCGGCCATGATGACGACAATCGCCATTCCCAACTCGGCAATGGTCCAAAGCTGCAAGCTCATCAGAGACATAGCCAGAAATGCACCCAACGAAAATTCCGAGATCAACGCCAATGATGGCGTGCGGGCAACAGGCGGCGCCTTGGGAAACAAAGCTGAGCGGACGTTGGCGATCACGATACCCATGATCAGGCAGGGCACGAACAAGGGCAGCTTCAACCCTGCTGCGCTGATGGCTTGATGCAGGAAATATCCGGCAACGATTGCGATATTCAGATAAAGCATCACCCGCATAATCGTCAGGTGATCTACCTTCGCGGCACCCTCGGAGGGGTTTTCAGGCAATCCGACCGTATGTTCTTCTTCCGGCCGCTCAGGTGTCAGGTTTTTTCCTTCGATCAGGAAGCGCGCGATTGGGCCGCCAACCAACGCAGCCAAAACCAAGCCCAAGGTTGCAACGGCAACGCCCAGCTCAGTCGCGCCCTGCAACCCGGTCACAGCGCCCACTTCCGGAGCCCAGGCAATCGCGGTTCCGTGTCCCCCGATCAGTGCGGCCGAGCCAAAAAGCACACCCGACTGGGCCGGATAGCCAAACAACACAGCGCCGAATGCACCAATGCCGTTTTGCAAGATGATCGTCGCCAGGGTGAGAACCAAAAGCAAGAACAACGGCTTACCACCGGAGATTAAATCAGACAGGCGGGCATTCAGACCGATCCCGGCAAAAAACACCACCAACAGGAAATCCCGTGCGGCCAGTCCAAAACTCATTTCGAGGCCGAAGAACAGATACAGCACCAGGAAAAAAACCGAGGCCAGCAAACCACCTGTGACAGGTTCCGGGATGTTAAACTGCCGTAGCACTGCGATACGCGCATTGATCTCGGCGCCGATCAGGTAGACGGCAAACCCCATGGTCGCGGTCAGGAAGTCGGGGATTTGCAGCATCTCCTCAACCATGGCTTACTCCTGCGGGCGCGGTGGGCATTCCTCACCCACAACCGTCCCGTCATAAGCTTTTTCGCCACAATTGTTCAGCGCGTGCCAGACATACCCCTTACCGTCCTGCGTGACAGCGACGATCCGGTCCACGCCATAATGAATGTTCTTCTGCCCCATAAATGCCTGCGCCTGCCCGGCCTCCAGCGCCTCGGCGATGGCGACGGCGTCATAGCAGTCGAACCAACCCGGCGCGGTCAAGGGCTCTGCGTTGTCCACTGGCGCAAATGCCGCCAAGTCCGCGAAGGTCAGGCTGGTTTCAAAGCAGGCGCGATACCGGATTGGTGAGCTATCGGCATCAATCGCCTGAAACGCAGAATACGCGATGGGTTCGGCCTGATCAGAGCCCTCAGCTACCAGACTGACATCCTGGCCGGGCTTGGGCTCGACCGAGTAATAAAACCCGTAAACCTGAAGGTAGTACATCCCCGCCCCGGCCAAAACGGCCGAGCCAAGCAACAGAAGAGCAAGCAGTTTTCCGGTCATCGCTTACGCAGCCTCTTTCAAACGCTCAGGAAATCGGACAGGGTCCGAACCACAACAGGTTGATACGAGGCTTATCGCATGGACTCCACCCTTGCCGTCGGATTCTTCGGCGCATTGTTCGCAATTATGAACCCGATCACCAACCTGCCCGTTTTTCTGAGTGTGACCGAAGGGTTGACGCCCTCTGACCAACGCAAAGTGGCCGCGAAGGTCGCGGTCTATTGCCTGATCCTGGGCGGGGCTTTTGCTGCCATCGGCAATCAGGCGTTGGGATTGTTTGGCATTTCGGTCGATGACCTGCGCGTCGCGGGCGGGCTGGTCGTTCTGATGATCGGCCTCAACATGCTGAGCGGCAATCAAAGCACCACCCATCACGGAACCGATGATGAACAACAATCCTATCCCGAACCCGACACCGTGGCGTTCTACCCGCTGGCCTTCCCCATTCTGGTCGGGCCGGGCACGATCACCACGCTTATCCTCTATGCCCATCACATCGCGAAACCCGTGGATGCAATGATCTATTCGGGTGTCTTTCTGGTGGTGGTGTTTCTGTTGTTCGTCACCTTCTGGAACGCATCGGCGCTGGCCAAACGCTTGTCCGCAAATGCGCGCGTCATCATGAGCCGCTTTATGGGTATGATCCTGTCGGCCATCGCCATCAGCATGATCGCAGATGGCTTGAAGGTGTTGCTGCCCGGGCTGGCCTGAGCCCGGCATCAGGCCTCGAACCCAGCAGCCTCGGTCATGACAAACGCATCGGCGCATTGCTTGGCCAGTGCCCGGACGCGCCCGATATAGGCCTGCCGCTCCGTGACCGAAATCACCCCGCGCGCGTCCAGCAGGTTGAAGATATGGCTGGCCTTGATGCACTGATCGTAGGCTGGGTGCGCCATCACGATGCGCTTGCCGGTCTTTGGATCATCATGCTCTTGCGCCAGAATAGTGGCGCATTCTGCCTCGGCCTCTTCAAAGTGGCGCAGCAGGACCTCGGTATTGGCCACGTCAAAATTCCAGCGGGCGTATTCTTCTTCGGTCTGTTTGAAGATATCGCCATATTTCAACGGACTGGGCGACTGCGGATCGTTGAACGGCATGTCCATTACATGGTCGATGCCTAACACGTACATTGCCAGACGCTCCAACCCATAGGTCAGCTCACCCGAGACAGGCGCGCAATCATGGCCGCCGACCTGTTGGAAATAGGTGAACTGGCTGACTTCCATACCGTCGCACCAAACCTCCCAGCCCAGACCCCAGGCCCCAAGGGTGGGACTTTCCCAGTCATCCTCGACAAAACGGATGTCGTGCAGCTCCATGTCGATACCGATCGCCTCAAGCGAACCCAGATACAGCTCTTGCAGGTCCGGTGGGCTAGGTTTGATCAACACCTGATACTGATAGTAGTGCTGCAATCGGTTCGGGTTCTCGCCATATCGCCCGTCGGTCGGGCGGCGCGAAGGTTGAACATAGGCCGCAGCCCATGCCTTAGACCCAAGGGCGCGCAAAGTCGTCGCCGGATGGAAGGTGCCCGCACCGACCTCCATGTCGTAGGGCTGCAGGATCGCGCAGCCTTTCGAGGCCCAATAGGTCTGAAGCCGCAGAATAATCTCTTGAAAAGAACGAGGTGTACTGGACTGATCGGTCATGACATTCCCTTTGGACGCTTGGGCGCCGGTTCCGGTGGGTTTTTCCTTTCCTAAGCAAGGGGCCAAGGGGCGTCAACGGCACAAGTGGTCTCGCCTGTCACTGAGCGGCCACACTGTAAATTCCCCGTATTCGGGGCATGGCAATCCACACCCCGGATCGCGTAGTCTGCGCCGCAGAAAAACACTGCGGACATGGGCAGACAATGACACGCATATTTACGGCAATTCTGTTTCTAATTCTCTTCGGCCTTCGCGCCTCGTATGCGCAACAAGACACAGGGGTCTGGGTTCAGGTTGAAGCCCGCCCGACTTTGGCCGCAGCACAAGAGCGCGCGCGGGCGTACGCAGAAGTATTGCCTGATGTGAACGGCTTTCGCTTGAATTCTGGATGGTATGCCATTGTTATTGGACCTTATTTACGCGGCGACGCCGAGCAAGTTCTGAGTGTTTACCGCTCCGAAGGGCAAATCCCCGCGGACAGCTACATCACGTTCTCGAACGTTCTGGGGCAGCAGTTCTGGCCCACCGATGCGGCCCTGTCAGAACCGGAAGCTGTAGCGCCACCGGTCGAACAACAGCCCGATCAGCCCGTGGCCGGGCTGACACCGCAAGCCTCGGACGAAACCCGGTCACAGGCATTGCAATCAGAGCGCCGTCTGACGGCTCAGGAACGCAGGAATCTGCAGACCGCTTTGCAAGCCGCCGGTTTCTACAACGCAACAATCGACGGCGCATTCGGGCAAGGCACCCGGCGTTCGATGGCCGATTGGCAGCGTTTCAATGGTTTCGAGGCGACGGGCGTTCTGACCACGGCACAGCGCGCAGCCCTGATGGACGCCTATAACGCACCTTTGATCAACGTCGGGATGGCGCGCCATTCGGATATGAAGGCGGGGATTGATTTGGATCTGCCGTTGGGCGTGGTCTCGTTTGACCGTTACGAGGCGCCATTCGTGCACTTCACGAACAGTACCGATCTGGGCGCAAAGGCGCTGCTGATCAGCCAGACCGGTGACAAGAACACGCTGCGCGCTTTGTACGAAGTCATGCAGTCGCTAGAGATCGTCCCATTGGAAGGGCCGCGTCAACTAAGTGGCAATAGCTTTACCCTTGAAGGACGTGGAAACGATATCGTTTCCTATACCGAGGCGCGTCTGGACAATGGGCAGATCAAGGGCTTCACGCTGATTTGGCCTGATGGAGATGACGCCCGGCGGATGCGGGTACTGGCCGCGATGAAAGCCAGCTTTGCAACGAACAACGCCGTTCTCGACGCCGCGGCTGGCGAAGATGCTGAACAGCGGATCGATCTTGTGTCTGGCCTTCAGATACGCAAGCCTCGCCTGTCACGGTCCGGGTTCTTTGCCGACACCAACGGCACCGTACTTACTGTGGCCGAGGCGGCAGACAGCTGCGCCCGTGTGACTCTGGACGGAGATCAGGAACTTCAGGTCGCCTGGCGGGATTCCGACCTAGGTATCGCAGTTCTGCAACCGCGCAGCGCATTGGCCCCGCTAGGCGTTGCTGAATTCAGCGCAGACGCCCCCCGTATTCAGGCTGAAGTAGCAGTGTCTGGCTTTTCGTACCAAGGCGCATTGGGCGCGCCCACGCTGACTTTCGGCCAGATCGCCGATGTGCGCGGGCTGAACGGGGAAGAAGGCGTGAAGCGCCTAGCCCTCGCGGCTCAGCCCGGTGACGCCGGAGGCCCTGTATTCGACGGGAACGGTCAAGTGGTTGGTATGTTGTTGCCGACCCCATCCGACGGTCGCACCCTGCCCGCTTCGGTCAGTCTGGCGGCGACGGTATCCAGCCTGAACCAGATTTTGGACAAAGCGGGCGTATCCGGCGTATCCGGTCAACCGTCCTCTCAGATCTCACCTAACGAGCTGAACCGTCGGGCAACCGGAATGACGGTGCTGGTCCACTGTTGGGACTGATCCCGCCTCAATCAATTCAACGCCGCCTTCAGAGGCGGCGTTTTTAGTTACAAAATATCTGGCGTGATCCGGATGAGCGTAGGGCCTTGCGCATCAAAAGCGGCGCGGACGGCAACCTGCATGTCTTCAAGACTGACTGGCTCTGCGGACCGGGCACCGAAGGCTTCGGCCAGCTTGCAAAAGTCGGGGTTCCGCGCCACAACCGCGTTCGGCGCGATCTGGCTGCGGACCATGCTGTCTTCGATCTCTCTCAGCTTGCCATTGTCCCAAAGGATAATGGGAAGAGACAGGCCAAGTTCGACTGCAACGCCCAGCTCCATCATCGTGTAATGGAACCCGTAGTCTCCTGCGAATACAGCCGTAGGTTTGCCGCGCCGTGCCACTGCGCCTCCGATCCCGGCGGGAAGGGCATAGCCTAGCGTCCCAAACCCGGTGGGATGATGCCAATGGTAAGGGAAGGTCATGTCCCAGACCTCTTTGCCCACATAGGCAAGCTGGGTCATGTCCGAATAGACCATTGTCTCGGCCGGCATCGCCTCGCGCAGCGCGTCCAGCACGGGGACAATGCCGGGGCGTTCGGCGTCCACTTCAATCCGCCATTTCGCGCGGGCTTGCGCCACTTCATCCTCGGTCCAGCCAGTTGCCGGTTTCACATGGTCGATCGCCGCCCAAAGCGCATGGGCAAAACTTTCCCCATCCACCTGCAGTTTGACCGCTGCACGGTGGCGGTCCGACAGTACAGCCGGATCCAGATCGACCCGGATTAGGTTGCCGGAATGCCCCAGATCGTCGCGCCACAGATCAACCTCGCCCAGTTCGGCCCCAACCACGACAACCAGATCGGCCGAGGCAATGACCTCGGCGCTGCTGGGTCGGGGCAGATAGGCACCAAAATCAAGCGCATAGTTCAACCCGGCCATGCCACGCCCCGCATAGGTGGTGAAACAGGCTGCCCCCAGTTGGGTCAGGATCTGCCGCCACAGGTTGGACCGCGTCCCGCCCCCAAGGATGAACAAGGGCCTGCGGGCGATATTCAGCATCGACATAACCGACGCGACGTCCGGCGGCGCGGCTTTGGTGCGCAGCCCCGGTTGGTTGGGAAACGGGGCCGGATCTGCTTCGGCCTCAAGCTGCTTGATCGGCACCTGAATATGCTTGGGACGCGGGCGCGACAGTTCGAATTCCTCAAAGGCGCGCTCGACCAGCCCGTAGGCGGCTTGGGCCGAATTTGCCTGCACCGACCAATCCGCAACCGTTTCAGCGGCCCCGCGCTGGTCCTTCATCTGATGCAACTGGCCCTTTGACGCCTCGGTCTCGTCCAGACATGAGGACAGAACCAGCATCGGTACCGAATCCGAATATCCCTGCCCCATCGGTGTCATGATGTTGCACAGGCCCGGCCCGGTAATCACATAAGCCACCCCCGGTTTGCCTGTTGCACGGGCATATCCGTCAGCCATAAAGCCCGCGCCTTGCTCGTGCCGGGCCAGAATATGAGTTATGCCCGCCTCTTCGATCCCGCGGTACATCTCCTGATTATGCACGCCGGGGATGCCGAAAATCACATCCACACCGCGATCCCGAAGCATATGCGAGATTTGTGCGCCGAGGGGTCTTTTCATCAGCTTCTCCAGAATTGAACGGTGAACAGGGCGTAAACAGCCAGCAGCTCAAGCCGCCCAACCAACATCCCGATGGACAGCAGCCACTTGGCCGTATCGCTGAGCCCAGCAAAATTACCCGCCGGGCCGATTTGATCCCCCAAACCCGGTCCAACATTCGCCAATGCGGTCGCAGCTCCTGAAACCGAGGTGATAAAGTCCAACCCGGTCAATGCAAGGGCCCAAGCCAGAACGCCCATCGACAGCACAAAAAACATGAAAAAGCTCATGACCGAGGTCAGAACATCGGTACTGATGGGGCGCCCATCATATAAAGGCATAAAGACCCCGTGCGGAGACCGGATCCGACGAATCTGCGTTTTGATGGATGCAAATAGCAACTGATAGCGGAAGACTTTGATCGAACAGGCTGTCGAGCCCGCGCAGCCCCCGATCAGACCGATCAGAAAGAACACCATCACCGGAAAGCTGCCCCATGTCATGTAGTTGACGCTGGCGTATCCGGTTCCCGAGATAATGGAGGTGATGTTGAACAAGGACTCGCGAAATGCCTGTTCCCAATGATGCGGAAAGACCAAAAGCAGAAAGACCGTCATCACGGCGACCAGCACCAGAATGGTCGCCAGAAACGTGCGGATCTGGCTGTCTTTCCACAATGAGCTTGTATTGCCGTTCGCCAGCTGGACATAGCGCACAAACGGCAGTGCTGCCAAAATCATGAATACCGATGCTGCGTATTCGGTAGGCCCGGAAAACGTTGCAAAGGACGCATCATAGTTCGAGAACCCGCCGGTTGCGATCGTTGTCATCGAATGCACAACGGCGTCAAAAAAACTCATTCCAAAACCGGCGTAGACCAAAACGCAGACAAAGGTCAGAAACACATAAATCAGTGATATCTGCCCTGCGATTTCTTGCGCGCGAGGCAGGATTTTCCCCATGGTTTCAAATCCTTCCGAGCGGAAAATCTGCATCCCGCCCACCCGGAGTTCGGGCAAAAACACCATGGCCACAACGATAATCCCGATGCCACCCAGCCATTGCAGGACGCCGCGCCACAAAAGCAATCCCTGCGGCAGATCATCCAACCCCGTGATCACGGTCGAGCCGGTGGTCGTCAGCCCCGACATCGCCTCAAAATAAGCATCGACGAAACGAAGCTCGGTCGCCCCAAACAAAAATGGGATGGCACCAAAGAACGGCAGCGCGACCCAAACCCCTGTTGTCAGCAAAAAGGTCTGACGGATCGTCAGACCTTCGCCCACACCGTTCGAGCAACTCATCGCCAGAATAACGCCGGTCAGGACCGTAATGATCCCACTTTCAAGGAAAACATGCCATTCGTCGCGCCCTTCAATCAGGTCCGCGATCAAAGGCAGCACCATGGTCGCCCCAAGAATGGCGACTAATAGGCCAATCACATATCCAACCGGGCGTATATCCGTCATGAGGCGCAGCGTTGGCGCGCCTGCACGACTGTGTCAAGCGGATGCCCCGATTTACTTATCGGATTTATTGGCAGCAGCCGGCATCGCAGGCGGCTTCGAAGGGGCACGACGGCGTGCAGCAGGCGCAGACGCCGGTTTCTCTGCAGCCGGTTTTGCGGCCGTGGATTTCGGCGCCGCAGCTTTGGGGCCCACTTTGGCCGGAGTCGGCTTGCCTGACGTCGCTTTGGTCGGGGCCGTTTTGGGCGCCGGGGCTTTAACCGGAGTCGATTTGGCCGGTGCTGCTTTGGCTGTTGTTTTCGGCGCGGTCGGCTTGGATGCCGCAGGCTTGGTAGCCGCCGGTTTCGGTGCCGGTTTCGCTGTCGCAGGTTTCGGCGCAACAGATTTCGTCACAGGTCTGGCGGCGGAAGGAGCCTTAGCTGCAGCTGTTTTCGCCACCGCAGGCTTAGCCGGTGTTTGAGCGGGTTTCACCGCCTTGGCCGGGGCCGGTTTTGTGACAACACGTTTCGGTGATTCGGTCGCTGCCTTCGCTGCGGGTTTGGCCTTTGCAGCCGGTTTCGGCTTAGTAACCGGAGCTGCAGTTGCCTTGGAAGCTGGTGCTGTGGTCTTGGTCGCAGGTTTCGGCGCAACAGGTGCGGGCAATGATGAAGACGCATGCAAAGCTTGAACGGGAACGAAAGGCAGCTCCATCGCCGAGCACGCCAGAATGTGCATGATTTTCATCTGGTTGCTGACCGCATAGCCCGCCATTCGAATGGCGGCAGCCTGAAATTCCAGCGGCTGGGTAATCGGATTCATACGTAGTTACTCCTCTGAAAACGACGCAGCCTGCATGACGGTAAGAAGCCAGAGACGCCGCGATGTTTCGGGCACCCTTCGGTGTCGCTCTGTTTCAGGCGTTGCACGTGTCGGCTTCCTTCAGAAGTGACCCTTGCCGCAATCAAACGGCGCAGTCACGGCTGCATTCGGCCTCAGTCTACTTGAAAGACCGTGCGCTTGCAGCATTTTTTGCTGCGCTGCGGCAAAAACGTGCCGTAAGTTTGAAGTTGAGACTTTTTGACCTCACCCTACGTGGAAAAGGGTCGCAAACAATTTCGGGTCAATGCTGGCGGATACGAAGGTCGGGCCTTCAGTCAGGACCGAAACCGCATCGTGGCTGTGAAGGCTTTCCTGATGGCTGGCGACCACGCGGAAATCACCGACGTGATGATCGGCCAGCAATTCGGCACAGAACAAACGCGCGGCGTCCTCGACAAAGATCGGGTTGGCGGCGTTCAGCTCGGCAAAAGCCTGTTCATCCTCGCGCTTGACCATGACCTGCGTTTCCGTGGGCACTGCGCGACGGCACAGAGCGATCAGGTCCTCGAACCAAAGACAATCGGCGTCGCAGTCCACCACGACCGAAATTCGCGCGACCGAACGCTGTGAATGAGGTGTCGCCAACTGCCCCCGCGTCGCACGCGCATGTTCGCTGAGCTCCAGCGAACACGGGCAGGTCGAGGAATAGACATAGTCCAGATGCATGATCTTCTGGCGAACGCCGTTCTGTTCGACCAGTTCCAGCGCGATGTCGTAGTATTGATAACCTTCCAAACCCGAGCGCAGGCTTTGCACCTTATCAGGGAAGGAAAACCGCATCTGGATACGTGCATCAAAGCTGTCCAGATCGGTCATGTAATCATCCAGCGCGGCTTCCATCACCTCAAAGCTGAAGGTGCGCTCGGCGTGTTTGTAGAAGGACCGCATGATGCGGGACATGTTGATGCCCTTCTTTTCCGCCTCGAGGCTGACTGACCCGGTGACCGAGGTCTCAAGGGTCAGATCCTCGCCCTCTTTGCGATGAAAGCGGATCGGCAGGCGGAAATTGGAAATGCCCACATGCTGAATTTGCTGCTTTGCCCCCCGGATCAGACTAGAGGGGCCGTTTTGCAGGTCGGGCAGCGTGGCGCGATATGCAGCATCCACCTCGAACCCTTCGGGATACTCACGTGACAGCGACGGGTAATTCACAGGCACCAGGCCCGGCACCAGACGTGCGATTGCCGGATCAAGCTGGCTGATTTCGGCCTCTGTCGCGCTTTCGGCCCACTTGCGCAGCACTTTCAGCGCGGCTTCGGCCTGATCATGGTTTGGGGCGTCGTCAATGTCACGGGGATGCACGTTCATCGATCAGAGTTCCTCGGGGTTGGTCGCCGGAGTATATACGGGCTCGGCGCGTTTTCCAGTTTATCCGTATACGCCGGAAAACACAGCCCGGATCGAATTTTGGTGCGGAATGAGCGATTTACTACCCCGCACACATTTCTTTGACCCGGGAATACCTGATTTGACGCACCGCTATTGTTGAGAAACGTCCAATGCGCGCCCGATATCGGCAAGCAGGTCATCTGCATCCTCAAGCCCGACCGAAAAACGGATCAGACCCGGTGTGATGCCCAACTCGTCCTTTTGCGTATCGCTCAGACGCTGATGCGTGGTCGTCGCCGGGTGCGTGGCAATTGATTTTGCATCACCCAGATTGTTCGAGATCACCGGGATCGTCAGCGCGTTCAGGAACTTGAAAGCCGCGTCCTTGCCGCCCTTGATATCCAGCGACAGAACCGTGCCGCCCTTGCCCCCCAGTTGCGTCTGCACCAGCGCATTCTGCGCGTGGGTTTTCAAACCAGGGTACAAAGTGCGTTCCAGCGCCGGATGCCCCTCAAGCGCCTCGGCGATGATCTGAGCGGATTCAGCCTGCGCGTTGACGCGCAGCGCCATCGTCTCAAGCCCTTTCAGCATCACCCAAGCGTTAAACGGGCTAAGCGCCCCGCCAGTGTGTTTTAAATAAGGTTCAACGGTGCCGCGGATGAAGTCCTTGGTGCCGATGATAACGCCGCCCAGCGCCCGGCCTTGCCCGTCGATATGTTTGGTCGCGGAATAGACCACCACATCCGCACCCTGTTGGATCGCGCGCGAGAACACGGGTGTCGAGAACACATTGTCCACGATGACTGTTGCGCCAACCGCATGTGCCAGCTTGGCGACGGCCTCGATGTCGATCACCTCAAGCGTCGGGTTCGACATAGATTCGAAAAACACCGCCTTGGTATCGGGACGGATCGCAGCCTGCCACGCGTCCAGATCGGTGCCGTCTACAAAACTCACCTCGACTCCGAAACGGGTCAGGATGTTTTCCAGAATATAAAGGCATGAGCCGAACAGCGCCTTGGCCGACACCACATGATCGCCCGCCTTCAGCATCGAGGTCAGCGCCGCATTCACAGCCGCCATGCCCGATGCGGTGGCAAAGGCGTCCTCGCCCCCTTCCAGAGCGGCAATACGCTGTTCAAACATGGACACGGTCGGGTTGCCGTAGCGGGCATAGATGAACTCATCCGGCCCGGTCTCGATAAAACGGGCCTCGGCCTGCTCGGCGGTATCATAGACAAAGCCCTGCGTCAGAAAGATCGCCTCGGACACCTCGTTATACTGACTTCGGCGGATGCCACCATGTACGGCTTGGGTGCGTTTGTTCCAGTTCTCGCTCATGTCATTCCTTCCGGCCCGGTTTGGGCGCGCAAATAAAAAACCCCAGACGCGGTCAAGCGAAAGGGGCCCTTCATCCTGACCTTTTAGCGGTGTTGTTTAGCGTGGCCCGCAATCCGGTATCAAATCGCCACGTGGTCTTGATGCCATTACGCCGCAGTTGCAAAGGCGTCAACCCTGACCGGTGCAACGTCACGGTTCTGTAACTTGTCTTTCACCCAATCGTCATAGCGTCATGACAGACGAGCACCACTACATCTTGTGTGAGGCTGAGCAGATGCCAATAGTCAGGATCAACGTCGAAGACGACCAGATTTCCCTCCATCGCAGCCCCCGTCCCGTCTATAGTGTGCTGCGGCGTACAAGGGATGTATCGGGCCCTGTCGTCATCATGACCCACGGGTATAAATACAGTCCCAACGACGCCAAAGCCTGCCCACATCGACATATTTTGGCCCTGAATCCGGATGGTACGTCCTTTGGTTGTCCAAGCTGGCCACAGCAGCTTGGGTTCGGCGCGGGGTTCGCTGATGAAGGGCTGGGGATCGCATTTGGCTGGAACGCCCAGGGGCCAGTATGGGCAGCGCGTCGTCGCGCCGTCGAGGCCGGTCGCGCATTGGCCGGGCTGATCCGCGATTTGCGTCGGTTGAACCCGGGAAGACCGATACATTTCATCGGCCATTCCATGGGTGTCGAACTGGCGCTTGAGGCTTTGCACCACTCTGGATCCGGGGCGTTGAACCGCATTATCTCGTTGACGGGGGCAGCCTACCAAAGCCGAGCGCTTTGTGCGTTGGACACACCGGCCGGTCGATCCGCGGAATTCGTCAATGTGACCAGCCGGGAAAACGATCTGTTTGACATGGCTTATGAATGGCTGATCCAGCCACCCCGAGGTGGAGACCGTAGCATAGGAACAGGGCTGCAAGCCCCAAACGCAGTCACGCTACAACTGGATTGTCCGCAAACTTTGGCCCATCTGTCCCGCGTCGTACAGCCAGTCGGCATGCCCCAGCGTCGCATCTGTCATTGGTCAAGCTATACTCGACCGGGCGTTTTGCGGTTGTATAACGCGTTGCTGCGCAACCATGATCGCTTGTGCCTCAATAGTCTGCGAACTGGCCTGCCCGACCTGCCAGCGCCACGCTGGTCACGGTTGTTTGCGCTCCCCCGGCCACACGCCCTCTTGCCCTTTGCGCAGAAAGCCTCATGATCCCCTCAAGCTGAGGAGACATTATGATCGATCTGTATTTCTGGCCGACGCCGAATGGCTGGAAGGCGTCCATAGCGCTGGAAGAAATGGACCTGCCCTACACCACCCACCTGATCAATATCGGCAAAGGTGACCAGTTCGACCCAGAATTCCTGAAAATCGCGCCCAACAACCGGATGCCCGCCATCGTTGACCCCGACGGCCCGGATGGAAGGCCGATCTCGGTTTTCGAAAGCGGTGCCATCCTGATGTATCTGGCACGCAAGACAGGGCGGTTCTACGGCAAGACCGAGCGTGAACGGATCGCTGTTGAGGAATGGCTGATGTGGCAAATGGGCGGGGTCGGACCCATGGCCGGTCAGGCGCACCACTTTTTGAAATACGCCCCGCAACTGGACCCGCCTCAAGACCTGCCCTATGCCAAGGATCGTTATCGCACCGAGGTTGGCCGGCTTTACGGCGTGCTCGACCGGCGGCTGGCCGAGAACGAATATGTCGCGGGCGATTTCTACTCCATTGCAGACATGTCGATCTGGGGCTGGGCCAGCCTGTGGGAAGGCCAGCAACAGGTGCTGGAGGACAAGCCACATTTCACCCGCTGGCTGGAAACCGTCGGTGCCCGCCCCGGTGTTCAGGCCGGTCGGGCGCTACATGCCGAATTGCGCGGGGACCATCGAGACAAGCAGTCGCAGAGCAATTTGTTCAAGCGGTAAATTAGGTCAAAAGCCTTGCTAACCTGCGGATGATGCGTGGTTTGTACTGACAGCAGGCGAATTATCCGCCACCGGCGGGACAGCCCGCTGGTACAGATGCCACGTCGTGTGCCCCAGAATCGGTAGTGTAAAAATCAGGCCCAAAAACGCCGGAACCAGCGACAGCAGCATCGTGACCGAGATGATCGCAGCCCAGCTCAGCATCACCACGGGGTTCTCGGTGACAACCCGGATTGATGTGAGCATGGCAGAGACGAAATTGGTCTCGCGATCCAGCAGCATGGGCATGGCAACGACAGTTGTCGAGAACAGGACCGCTGACAGAAATGCCCCTATGGCCGTGCCGACAGCAAGAAACGTCCAGCCCTGCGGAGTGAAAAATACGGTGTTCAGAAACCCGTCCAAGTCCGAAAAAGAGGCGTCCTGTAGGATAATCGCCAGCCATAGCCGAATCTGGTAAACCCACACCCAGAATATGAAAAGGGTAACAAAGGCCATCCAGCCCATCTCACGCTTTCGCTGATTGGCCATGACGGTCAGGATTTCAGACCATCCGAAGTCCTCTCTGTTTTGCAACCGGCGTGACATTTCGTACAGCCCAGCGGCTGCAAATGGTGCAATCAACGGAAAGCCGACAATGGCCGGAATGATCATCCAGATCTTGCCCAGCCAGACCATGACCCAAACCAGAAGAATTCCGAACACCGCATAGAACAGACCGAAAAAACCGCTCATGACAGGGCGCGCCAGAAAGTCAGAGAAGCCGGCTTTTAACGAGGCGGTTATATCGTCGACAGTGATTGTGTTGACGTCGGCCCTGTCCTGCTGCTGGGGCGTCAGGTCCTCTGGCGGTGTGGAATCTGCGGTTTTGGATGGCATGACACGTTCCTCCCAAAGCGTGGCGTGGTGGTCTGTCGGCGCGCCCAACATCTAATGATGAAATTGTGCATCAGCGCTGGCGTTTGGACAAGGCAGGAGTGTATGGCAGCGCCTAGGCTCCCTCCCCCCGTACCAACACGTCCAACATCCCCGAGATATCCTCGATCTCTTCCGCGATCACATGGGTCACGGAATGCGCCCGTTGCATCCGCCCTGTAACCCGCAACAACCGCCCCGAGATCACCGCGCGACGGAACGCCTCGTACATCGCGCGCCAGACCACCACGTTCACGATGCCGGTCTCGTCCTCAAGCGTCAGAAAGATCACGCCCTTGGCAGTTCCTGGTCTCTGCCGCAAGATCACCAGCCCGGCCACGGTCACACGGGCGTTATCGGGGGGATCGTCCAGCCGATTGGCTGGCAGGCAGGCCGGAGGGCGCGGCCAGTCTCGGTTTGGAACTGCACGGCGAACAGGGGCAACAAGCATGAGAACAAAAATAGAACACATAACAGGAATGTCCAGTCGCGGCATCCCGAGTCGCAAATGAGGGTGGAAAGACCTAAATGGCTTGACTAAGGAAGGTTTCGAACATCGTAAAAGGAAGACGCACGCAATGGCAAAGATCACCTATGTCGAGCATGGCGGTACCGAGCACACCGTCGAGGTCGCCAACGGACTGACCGTCATGGAAGGGGCCCGTGACAACAACATCCCCGGCATCGAGGCCGATTGTGGCGGCGCCTGCGCCTGCTCGACCTGCCATGTCTACATCCACCCCGACTGGGTCGAGAAAGTGCCTGCCAAGGACGACATGGAAGAGGACATGCTGGACTTTGCGTTTGAGCCCGACCCAGCGCGGTCCCGCCTGACCTGCCAGATCAAAGTCACCGACGCATTGGACGGTCTGGTCGTTCAGATGCCTGAGAAACAAATCTGATGATCTCCAAAGCGCCGCGCCGGCCCTCTCGCCTCTGGCAAGGCAGGTCTCGCGGCGCGCTGCTGACGGTGTGCTTGTGGCTGGCAGGGACAATGCCTCTTACAGCAGCAGACACGGTTACAAGGGCCCATTTCACCGATCCAACCACTCGCTATGCCCATGGTGTCCTGGGCGATTTCGTCGAATATGGCGGATTGGAGATGCGGATCGAAGACGCCTCATCGCAAGCCCCACTCCGCTTGCAACCGATATACGAATGGACAACACACTCCATCAAGCTTCCCCCGGACCGCGTATTCGAAGACCTCGAGCCTCGACTTGCCGATGTTGATCTTGACGGTACGAACGAGGTGATCGTTGTCGAATCCAGCGTTCACGAAGGCGCACAACTCGCCATCTATAACGCGCGCGGAGAAAAGGTAGCCGCCACCCCGCATATAGGCACCCGTTTCCGCTGGCTCGCACCAATCGGCGCAGCTGATCTGGACGGCGACGGCCATGTCGAAATCGCCTATATCGACCGCCCTCATCTGGCCAAAACCCTGCGCATCTGGCGATTCAAGGATGGTGCTCTTACTGAAATTGCCGCGCTTCCCGGCCTGACAAACCACAAAATCGGAGAAGACTTCATCTCAGGCGGCATCCGCAGCTGCGGTTCCCGCTCGGCACTCGTTGTGGCCAGTGCAGACTGGTCTCGCGTCAAAGGCGTCTATTTCCAAGATGGTTGGAAAACCACCGACCTTGGCCCGCTCAGAGGACGCAGCGACCTGACCGACGCGTTAAACTGCTGATCCGCCCTTCATCTGGCCATAAATATCTTGGGGGTGAGGCCGCAAGGCCGAGGGGGCAAAGCCCCCTTCCGTGAAAAATAGAGACGGGCGCAGCCCGGCGATCAGATCACAAAGCGCGCCAGCCGATATCGCGGCGAAAGAACCCGCCGGGCCAGTCGACCCCGTCCACCATCGCATATGCCCGGTCGCGCGCGTCCTGCAATGTCTCGCCCCGGGCCGTGACGTTCAGAACCCGGCCACCCGTGGCCAATACCCGCCCGTCTTCGACCTTGGTCCCGGCATGAAAGACCATGTTCTTGCTGTCCTCGGGCAACGCGTCCAGGCCGCCAATCACACTGCCCTTCTCATAAGAACCGGGATAGCCGTTGGCCGCCATCACAACCGTCAACGCGTGATCATCGGCCCAGTTCACCTGCGCCTCGCCCAAACGGCCCTCGGCTGCGGCGTGCATCAGATCCATCGCCTGCGCGCCCAGGCGCATCATCAGCACCTGACATTCGGGATCACCGAAGCGCACATTATATTCCACCAGTCGCGGCTGCCCGTCCTTGATCATCAATCCCGCATAGAGAACCCCCTGAAACGGCATCCCGCGCTTGTTCATCTCGGCCACGGTCGGCTTGATGATCTCTTCCATCGCACGGGCCTCGACCTCGGCGCTCAGGACCGGGGCCGGAGAATAGGCCCCCATCCCGCCCGTGTTCAGCCCGGTATCCCCCTCGCCTACACGCTTGTGATCCTGCGCGGTGCCGACGGACAGGATATCCTCACCATCACACAGAACAAACAGCGAGGCTTCTTCACCCTCCATGAATTCTTCGATCACCACCTCGGCCCCGGCCCCGCCAAAAGCGCCGCCGAACATGTCGTCAATGGCCTCCAGCGCGGTCGCCTCGTCCATCGCCACGATCACGCCCTTGCCGGCGGCCAGACCATCTGCCTTGACCACAATCGGCGCGCCCTGTTCGCGGATATAGGCCTTGGCGGGCTCGGCCTCGGTAAAGTGCCCATAGGCGGCGGTCGGCGCGCCCGAGGCGTCACAGATTTCCTTGGTAAAGCTTTTCGACGCTTCCAGCTGCGCCGCATCTGCCGAGGGGCCAAAGACCAGCACACCCGCTTCGCGGAGACGGTCCGCGACACCGGCGGCCAAAGGGGCCTCGGGGCCGACAATCACGAAATCAATCGCGTTTTCCTCGGCAAAGCTGACAACCGCGCCGCCATTTTCGATATCCAGCGCCGCGCACTCGGCGATCTGCGCGATCCCGGCATTGCCCGGCGCCACGATCAGACGGTCACATTTGGGGTTCTGCATCACCGCCCAGGCCAGGCTGTGTTCGCGTCCACCACTTCCGAGAATGAGGATATTCATGACTGCTCTCCGATCTGCTTGGCCTCGCCTTCCGCGCGTTCTAAGCTGGGCAGGCATTTGACACAAGGCGCTGAAATGTCCGACCTGCTTGACGACCCCATTCCCGGCCAAAACACCCCGGAATATACCGTTTCTGACATCTCGGGCGAGGTGAAGCGCACGCTTGAAGGCACGTTTGGCCGAATCCGTGTGCGTGGCGAGGTTGGGCGCGTATTCAAAGCACGCTCGGGTCATCTGTATTACGACATCAAAGACGACAAGAACGTACTCGCCTGCACCACGTGGAAGGGTCAGATTTCGGGCCTGTCCGTGGTCCCCGAGGAAGGGTTGGAGGTCGTCGTCACCGGACGTCTCACCGCTTTTGGCGCGCAATCGAAATACAACCTGAATGTCGATGAGGTCGCCGTCGCAGGCCAAGGCGCACTGATGGCGCTGCTGGAAAAGCGCAAGAAACAGCTTGAGGCCGAAGGGCTGTTCGCGCCCGAGCGTAAGAAACCCCTGCCCTATCTGCCGCAGATCATCGGCGTGGTGACATCCCCGTCTGGCGCAGTGATCCGCGATATCCTGCACCGCCTGCGCGACCGGTTTCCGCGCAAGGTGCTGATCTGGCCAGTGGCCGTGCAAGGATCGAACTGCGCCCCCGAGGTTGCCAATGCGATCAACGGTTTCAATCAACTGACACCCGGAGGTGCGCTGCCCCGCCCCGATCTGATCATCGTCGCACGGGGCGGCGGGTCGATCGAAGACCTGTGGGGTTTCAACGAAGAAGCGGTCGCGCGGGCGGTTGCGGCCTCGGAGATCCCGCTAATCTCGGCTGTGGGGCATGAAACTGATACAACGCTGATCGACTTCGTCTCGGACCGTCGTGCCCCCACACCCACTGCAGCCGCCGAACTGGCCGTGCCCGTTCGAATGGAGCTACTGGCCTGGACCGGCGAGCAAGGCGCGCGCCTGTCCCGCGCCGCGACCGATGCCGTGCAACGCCGCAGCCAACGACTGCGCGACTTGTCCCGCGCCCTGCCGCGCCCGGACAGTTTGTTGAACTCTCCACGCCAACGACTTGATTTGATTGCAGATCGCCTTACCCCAGCGCTGGAGCGCGGCGTGCAAAACCGCCAGTTGCAAGTGGTGCGGCTCTCTGCCCATCTGCGGCCCTCAACCCTGCGCAATCTTGTAAGCAGCCGACAAGAGGCGGTGCGCAACCTGTCCTCGCGCCTGTCACTGCGCCCCATCCAGCGTGAGATCGAGGTGCAGCGCCAAACTCTCTCGAGGTTAAGCGAACGGATGAGTGCGGCCCACACCTTGCGTCTAGACCGAATGCGGCAACAGCTTGAGGCAACGGACCGCCTGCGCGAAACGCTCAGCTACAAGGCGACGTTGCAACGTGGTTACGCCGTGGTACGAGCCGACGATCAAGTGATAACCACGAAGAAACAGGCTGCAAAACACGACGCGCTAGAGATTGAATTTGCCGATGGCATGCTCAACACAGGGCAGTCTAAGGTGCCGCGACCTGCGCCAAAAAAATCGCCTAAAAAAGACGCACCGGATCAAGGCTCATTGTTCTAAGTGGCAGTTAAACTCCGACCTCTGGCCCGAGGCATATCATCTCTTCGTCGATGTCCTCGGCCTCATACAATTCGGTCTGGTCGGGATTTCCTTCAAATTGAGCAATCAACCCAGCGCCAGACCGGGTAAAGCGCCAACATTGTGGATCAAGCCTGTCTTCATAGAGGAAACAGATCTGATCCTCCTGCTCATACCAGACGCCCTCTTTGCAGTCGCCATCCAAAAAGGACCAAATCACCCGACGGTTCGGCAGGTACCGTTCGACACCATAAACCTCGCCCTGAAACCCGTAAAACAGGGTTTTACCGCGCGTATAGTCATCGAACTCGGACCCGGACAGGGCCGTTTGGGCAACCACCGCCTGAGCGGAAAGGGCTAAAAGAATCGCGAAGTGTCTCAGCATGCACTCATTCTGTCAGAAGCCGGAAGACAAGGCCAATTACCATTGCGTCAGACCACCCTGCCCTGACGTAACCCGTTGAATTGACCGCATGATCATGGCGTTCTGGTTTCATCACCAACCCGGAGACCAACGCGTGACCACTGTTCTGCTGATTTTCGCATCCGCCTGTGCGCTGGCTTACATGCCAATGGCCCCAAAACCTGTCAGCACGGCGAGAACGTTTTTTAAGACCGCTTCAGTTGGCACACTGGCCGTCATTGCGGTTTTCAGCGGTGCGCCATTGCTCTTGTCGACGGCACTTGCCCTTTGCGCAATCGGGGATGCGTTACTGTCACGCGAAACGGACCAGACCTTCATGGCCGGTATCGGAGCGTTTGCCGCCGGGCATCTGGCCTATATTGCGTTGTTTCTCACGCATCCGTCCAGCGACCCGGCCCTGATTTGGGACCGACCTGCCATGTTCTGGTCGTTGATCGTTTTGGGTATTGTTGCCGCCACATTGCTGACCCCGCGCGCAGGCGACCTGAAAGGCCCGGTGCTTGCCTATATCCCGATCATTTTGGGAATGGGGATCGCGGTTTTGTCCCTACCGGATACAGACGCGCTGTGGTTGGCCCTGCCCGCTGCCCTTGCCTTCATCGCCTCAGACCTGATCCTGGCCACCGAGAAATTCCTTTTGCCCCCTAATCATCCATCTCGGAAACTTACACCCTATCAGATTTGGATATTGTACTGGGGGGCGCAGGTGGGGTTACTTCTGGCGTTTGCCTGACCCTTTGCAACCGCTGCGAATCCGCATTAGGTGAGGGGAACACCTGCGGAGACCAAAAATGGCGTTTTTCTCAAAGCTAAAGAACAAGCTTTTCAAATCCTCGTCCCGCCTTGAACAGGGGCTGGACGCAATCGTCGAGGATGGCGGCGAGGAAACAACAACCCCGGACCCGATCATACCAGAGCCCGAACCGCAGCCTGAACCTGTTCCGGAAGTACCTCAACCAACGCCGGAACCAGTAACCGCGCCACAACCAACACCCACCCCTGTACCCACGCCGCAGCCGGTCGAAACGCCCGACCCGTCGCCTGCCGATCCACAACCCGCGCCACCCCCTCCCGAAGCTACGTCTTCCAAAGGCGTGCTGGGGCGTCTGTTCGGCCGAAGTGAGCCAAAGACCGTTGTCCGCCGTGCGCTGGATGACGACATGCTGGAACAGCTCGAGGAACTGCTGATCGCCTCAGATATGGGTGTCGACACTGCCCTGCGCGTGACCTCGAACATGGCCGAGGGGCGGTACGGTCGCAAACTCTCGACGCAAGAAATCAAACAGCTTCTGGCGCAGGAAGTCGCCCGCGTCATGGAGCCGGTGGCGAAACCCCTTCCTATTTACCCAAAACGCCCGCAGGTGGTGCTGGTCGTGGGCGTTAACGGATCCGGCAAGACCACCACCATCGGCAAGCTCGCAAGCCAGTTCAAAACCGCCGGGAAAAAGGTCGTCATTGCCGCCGGAGACACCTTCCGCGCTGCCGCAGTTGAACAGCTGCAGGTCTGGGGGGATCGCGCCGGAGTGCCGGTCCTGACTGCTCCGGAAGGCTCGGACCCTGCTTCTCTTGCCTTTGACGCACTCACCAAAGCACAAGAGGAAGGCGCGGATCTTCTTATGATCGACACGGCGGGTCGCTTGCAAAACCGCACAGACCTGATGGAAGAACTCGCCAAAATCGTCCGTGTCATCCGCAAGGTCGACGAAACCGCTCCGCATAACACCCTTCTGGTACTGGATGCCACCACCGGGCAAAACGCACTCAGCCAAGTTGAGACCTTCCGCAAGCTGGCGGATGTGTCGGGGCTTGTGATGACGAAACTCGACGGAACGGCCAAGGGCGGGGTTTTGGTCGCGCTGGCCGACAAGTTCGGTCTTCCCATCCACGCAATCGGAGTTGGTGAACAGATCGACGACCTCGCGCCTTTCGATCCCGAAGAGTTTGCCGCAGCCCTGACTGGGCTGGAAATCTGATCCGCCCCTTCATCTGGCTAAAAATATCCTTCGGGGGTCCGGGGGTGGAAAACCCCCGGCTTCACCACCCGTGAAAGAGCACTTGTATTGAGCGACTGGCTGATATCACTGGAAGGCACCGAAGCAGGTCACCAGTTGGCACTCGCCCTGGCGCTTACGGCGGCCTTCCTGCATGCGGCGTTCGGGGCGTTACAAAAGGGGCGCCACGACCCCTGGATGTCGCGCGGGGCTATCGACGCCTGCTATTGCCTGATGGCTGCCCCCTTTGCGCTTTTTGTGGTGCCCTGGCCTGAACCCTACATGTGGCCCATCTTTGCCGTCGTGTGGGTGATCCACATCTTGTACAAAACGCTGCAGGCGTTGGCCTATACCAAGGGATCGTACACGGTCGTCTACCCCGTAGTCCGTGGCACCGGCCCACTGTTCACCGTCATCGGCGCTTATCTTTTGTTCGGTGAAACCTTCACCGGAACCCAATGGTTCGGAGTCGCCGTCCTTCTTGCCGGTATCTTCGGTCTGGCCGCCTACAACTTCAGATTTCTCGAAACAAATCGTGAGACGTTGGGCATTGCCCTTGCGCTGGCCATCGCGACGGGACTGTTCGTGGCGCTCTATACAACCTATGACGCCTACGGCATCCGCGCCACGGCGGATCCTTTCACGTTTCTGGCGTGGTTCTTCATGATCGACGGGGCTGCGATGCCCTTCTACGCATTTCTCAGATGGCGGGCCATGATCCATCGTCCGGCTCTTGGACCTTTGATGCTGCGCGGACTCGCCGGAGGTATCATCGCGCCGTTGTCTTTTGGCTCGATCATGCTGGCCACCCGACTGGACAAGGTTGGCGAAGCAGCTGTGCTGCGTGAAACCTCAACAGTATTCGCTGCACTGATCGGTTGGTTGATCCTCAAGGAAACCGTCGGCCCCAGACGGATTGCGTTGATGGCATTGATTGCACTTGGCGCCGTAATAGTTGAAATGGGCGGGTAAGCAGCAGGAATCCGTGATGACAGGCAAAAAAGAGATCAACCCTTTCCTGAAACAGGCGCTGGAGCTTGGGCCCCCGCTGGCCTTTTTTTTCATCTACCTGCGTCTGCGCGACGACAGCTTTGAATTCGCGGGAACCGAATACTCGGGGTTCATCGTGGCCACCATTATCTTCGTCCCGCTTATGTTAGGGGCAATGGCTGTTCTGTGGGCGCTGACCGGGAAACTCAGCCGAATGCAAATATTCACCGCGTTCATGGTGATCTTCTTCGGTGGTTTGACAGCATGGTTCAACGACGAGCGGTTTTTCAAAATGAAAACCACGCTGGTCTATGGGTTCTTCTCCGCGATCCTTGGCATAGGCCTGCTTCAGGGCAAATCCTACTTGGCCTATGTGCTGGACGAGATGCTGCCGATGCGGCACGAAGGGTGGATGATACTGACCCGCCGGCTGTGCGGGTGCTTCGCAGTTCTTGCTGTGGCGAATGAACTGGTGTGGCGGACCCTATCGACTGATCTATGGGTGAAAATCGAAACCTTCGCGTTTCCAATCGCGCTGATGGCGTTTTTAATGCTGCAATTCAGCATGTTGCAGTCTTACATGGAAGAACCCGACCAAAATGAAAATCAGGACGGCTGAAGGTTCAGAAGGTCACGGACGTCGCTCTGATACAAAATAAATGCACAAAAACCTTGGCTAAAGGCGTTTGCTGTGAAAAGTTGTGGGACCACTCACAATCCCTCGGGTTAAACCACCAATATGACGCCCTTTCCAAACACCGGCTTTCTGGCCGAGGCATCTGACCGGCTGAGAACCATGCTATCGGCTCAGGCGACCGAGATCTCCTTGACCCAAGGAGATGTACTTTTTGAACAGGGGGACGAGGGCGACGCTCTCTATGCGATCCTTGAAGGAACGCTTGAAGTCTCCTTTCTGGCGATGAGCGGCCGCAAGCTGTCTCTGACCCTTATGAAACCCGGAGAAGTGTTTGGTGAGATCGGTCTATTCGACAACGGCCCACGCACCGCCACCATTGCCGCCGCCGAACCGTCTCGGGTTCTTCGCGTCCGACGCAAGGACGTCATGAACCAGATTCGTCAGCACCCCGACCTTGCCGTTGATATGATCAGGCTGGCCGGATTGCGGATGCGTTGGATGGGCTCTCAGTTGAACGAACAAGTCTTTTTGCCGATGCCGATCCGTCTGGCACGTAAATTGCTGCACCTGTCTGACCTGCAAGGCGACGCAAGCAATCGCATCACCCTGTCGCAAAGCGAACTGGCTGAATTCGTTGGCGCAACGCGAGAGGCGGTGTCAAAGACGATCTCGACCTGGAAGCGGGACAAAGTGGTCGAGGCATCGCGCGGCGGCCTTAAGATCCACGACTTTGACGCGCTACGGGAACTTGCAGATTCTGATTTGATCTGACGGGCTGTGACCTGCTTCACATACTCTCCCAGTCGTTAAGACTATGTTAATAACTGTTACCGTAGGAGGTCAGAGAATCATCCCCGATATCTGTCCACTGACCTCTCCCTGTATCAGAGCCACGTGCCTTCCCCGGTGCGTGGCTCTTTCTATTGGCCAGTCCCAAAAAAGTGCGGAAAACAAAAGGCCAGAGCGTTTACTCTGGCCTTCCACTGTTTTTTGCAAGTTGATTACTGTTCCAGACTCAGCGCGACAAAGCGAGGGTCACCGCCCCGACGTACCAGCAGAAGCAACGATTTGCGCCCTGCTTCGCCTGCTTCCACCATGCGCGTTTCGAAATCTTCGATCGATGTCACTTTTTGCTGCCCGGCCTCAGTGATCAGGTCACCAGCGCGCAAACCTTTGGCATAGGCTTCCGAGGCTTCATCAACTTCGGTCACCACAAGACCTTCGGCCTCTGCATCCAAGGCCAAATCTGACCGCAGCTCATCCGTCAGTGGTGAGATGGTCAGGCCCAGAATATCGGCGTTTTCTTCAACCGGCGCTTCAGGCGCATCTTCTTCACTGCTCTCAGACCGCTCAGCGTCTTCGCGGCGGCCCAACGTCACCAGAACGGTCTGCGTTCCGCCGTCGCGATGCACCACAACACGGACTGCTTTGCCAACTGTGGTCTCTCCAACCTGACGGACCAGACCACGGGTATCTTCGACCTCGACCCCATCAAAGCTGAGGATCACGTCGCCTGCCAGCAGCCCGGCGTCCTTGGCCGGACCATCCGGCACGTCACTGATCAGCGCACCGCCCGGTTTGTCCAGACCCATTGCCTCGGCCATATCCTCGGTCACGTCCTGAATGCGCACACCCAGCCAACCACGGCGCGTTTCACCGAACTCGCGCAGCTGGTCCACGACCTTGATCACGACGTTTGACGCCATCGAAAACCCAATCCCGATCGAGCCGCCATTGGGGGACAGGATCGCGGTGTTCACTCCGATGACCTCGCCCTCCATGTTGAAAAGCGGACCGCCCGAGTTACCCCGGTTGATTGCGGCATCCGTCTGAATGTAGTCATCATACGATCCGCTGAGCGCCCGGTTGCGCGCAGATACGATACCGGCCGAGACCGAGAATCCCTGACCCAACGGGTTACCCATTGCAATCACCCAATCGCCCACGCGGGCCACATCGCTGTCACCGAACTGCACATATTGCAGCGGCCCCGACGCCTCGACCTTAAGAAGCGCGATATCGGTTTTCTCATCGGTGCCAATCACCTTAGCAGGTAGCTCTTTTACGGGCTGACCATCGCCGGGGAAAAACTCGATCAGGATTTCATCGGCTTCTGCGATGACGTGATTGTTGGTTACGATGAACCCATCTTCAGAAATCACAAATCCCGAGCCCAGCGCATTACTGCGGCGCGGGGCGTTCTGACCATTGTTCCCGCGGTCCTGAAATTCGCGGAAAAAATCCTCAAACGGAGACCCTTCGGGTACGATCCCCTGAGGACCGGATTGGCCTTCGATCAGAGTTGACGTTGTGATGTTGACCACCGCCGGGCTGATCTTTTCGGCCAGAGGAGCAAGGCTTTCGCCCCGCGCCTGCGCTGCGACGGCCTGCGCCAGCACCAACAGCATCCCGACAAAGGCCAACCACATCAGCCGCGTGAAACCAACAACTTCGTCCCGCCGGACGGAAATACTGCGCGCTTGTGCCTGCACTTGGGAACTCCTTGTCGTCAACTCTAACTGGATCGCCCTTGGGCGTTCCTCCTTGGCAACCAATGTAGTCGGTTTGGCCAAGCCCGCAACTGAGGATCGCGGAGAAATCACCGGCAAGTGAAAACCCTGTGTTAAAACCCGACCTGATACGCGCCCCACAGCAGCACCAATCCACTGACCACACAGAGCAGCCCCGCCAGTCGCCGTGCTTGTTCGGGCAGCGCACGCAGCGCCTCGAGCATACGCTCAATAAGCGAAGGGGCCAGCGCATAGGCCAGCCCCTCGACAATCAACACCAGCCCGAAGGCCAGAAGGATCATGCCCATTACCGACCGCCTTGGCCGGAAGGCGATTTCAGATAGTTAAAGAACTCAGAGTCCGGACTCAGAACTAGCGAGCTGTTGCCCCCCTGCAGCGCCTGTTCATAGGCCGACAGGGAACGGTAAAACTCAAAGAACTCAGGATCCGCGCCATAGGCTTCGGCAAAGATCGCGTTGCGTTCGGCGTCGGCTTCACCACGAATGATCTCGGCCTCGCGGTTTGCATCCGAGACCAGTTCAACCACAGTACGATCAGCCTGCGCCCGCACACGCTGCGCCGCCTCGTTACCACGGGCGCGCTCATCGGTGGCCTCACGCTCCCGCTCGGCTTTCATCCGGTCAAAGGTCGCCTGAAGGTTGGCCTGCGGCAGATCTGTTGCTTTCAGACGTACGTCGATAACAGTCACACCCAGCGCGCGTGCTTCGGCAATCGCGCTGTTGCGAATGCGCAGCATCAGTGCGGCCCGGTCCGAACTAAGAATATCGCGGGACGACACCGAACCCAGAACCTCACGGGTCTCGGCACGAAGGATGCTATCCAGACGATTTTCGGCAACCGGGATGCCACCGGTACCAACAGCCTGACGGAACTGGTTCAGGTCCGCGATCCGGTACCGGGCAAAGGCATCGACCACCAGACGTCGATCATCCAGAGGCGTGACCTCAAGCGGTTGTACGTCGATCGACAGAATGCGGTCATCATAGCGCACGACCTCATCAAAGATCGGCAGTTTAAAGGCAAGGCCCGGCGTTTCCTTGACATCGACAACTCGGCCGAACCGCAGAACCAGAGCACGTTCGCGCTCATCGACGATAAAGATCGAAGACAGTCCAAGGACGCCGATAATTACAAGGATGATGAGGATAATGGGTGATTTACGCATCAGTTGCTCTCCTGCCCAGAATTGCGGCGCAGTTCGTTCAACGGCAGGTAAGGTACAACCCCCTGCCCCGAACCGGTCGAGTTCTCATCAAGGATGATCTTGTCGACATCTCCCAAAACCTGCTCCATCCGTTCCAGATACAGGCGCTTGCGCGTCACTTCAGGCGCCTTGCTGTATTCTTCCAGAACTGCGCTGAAACGGCTGGCCTCACCCTGTGCGCTGTTGATCTGTTGAGCGCGATACGCCTCGGCCTGTTCCAGAACCTGCGCAGCCTCACCACGGGCTTCCGCCAAAACTTGGTTGGCATAGGCGTCAGCAACGTTCTGCAATCGATCCCGCTCTTGCGCGGCGGCCTGAACGTCACGGAAGGCGGCGATCACGTCTTGCGGCGGGTCGGCTTTGTCAAAGTTCACACGGATGATGTTTACGCCCGAATCGTAGCTGTCCATCGTCGACTGGATCAACTCTTGCAGGCGTTCACCGATGATACCACGATCCCGGTTCAGGATCGGCGCCAGCTCGCTTTGAGCAATAATCTCACGCATCGCCGATTCCGACACAGCCTGGATGGTTTGGCGGGGATCACGCAGGTTGAACAGGTATTTCGCCGGATCGTTGATGTTCCAGACAACCTGATAGTCGATGTCTACAACGTTTTCGTCGCCGGTCAGCATAAGACCATCATCGCTACCGCGTGCACCGCCCATAACCTCGGTCTGTTCTCGCGTAACCGGGATGACTTCGGCAGTTACAAAGGGCCACGGGGCAAAGTTAAGACCGGGGTTCCCGACAGAGGAGAACTCGCCCAGGAAAAGCTCTACCGACTGCTCTTCTGGTTTCACTGTGTACAAACTAGCAGCCGCCCATAGTCCGGCCGCGACCAGCGCGCCAATTGCTATGGTCCCTTTGGTAAAGATGGGACCGCCGCCCCCGCTGCCCTGACCATTGCCGCCACGGCCCGAGCCACCACGACCGCCCATCAGAACGCGCAGTTGCTCTTGCCCTTTTTTCATCAGCTCGTCGATCTCGGGGATCTGCGGGCCATCGCCTTCGGGCGGGCGTTGCCCGTTCCCGTTGTTACCCCGATTTCCTCCGCCGCCAGAAGAGCCTCCGCCCCCCCAGGGGCCACCGCTGTTGCCCGCCATGTGTATCTATTCCCTTGTGTTGGACCGTGTGATCACGGGTTCCCTTGTAACTTGTGTGCGCGCGGTTGCAAATCAAGCAGTGCGCACAGGTTGCCGCATTGTCACCAGCTCTTCGGCCATGACCGGGTGAACGGCGACCGTGCGGTCGAAATCTTCTTTGGTTGCGCCCATTTTTACGGCAATGCCCGCCAGCTGGATCATCTCACCCGCGCCGGGCGCGACGATGTGACAGCCCAGAACCTTGCGCGTGGCCTGAGACACGATCAGCTTCATCAGTACACGCTGAGTGCCCCCCGCAAACGCCTTTTGCATCGGTTTGAACGAAGTCGCATAGACCTCGATCGGCTCCTGCGCGGCGGCCTCTTCCTCGCTCAGGCCCACTGTGCCCATTTCAGGCTGGGTGAAAATGGCGGTGGGGATGAGGTCATGATCCACGGGCGTCGGGTTGCCCTTGAACACGGTTTCCACAAAAGCCATGCCTTCGCGGATCGCAACCGGGGTCAGGTTTACACGATCAGTCACATCCCCGATGGCATAAATCGAGGGCACGCCGGTCTGGCTGTATTCATCAACGATGATCTCACCCTTACGGCCACGCTCAACACCCACGGCCTCAAGCCCCAGGTTATCCGCATTGGGCGCACGACCAGTGGCGTACATAACCACGTCAAATTGATCCTCGGTGCCGTCAGTGGCCTTAACGCGGATCTTGTCGCCCTCTTTCGTCATCTCAAGCACGTTGGTGCCCAGACGCACGTCGATGCCGTTCTGGCGCATCTCTTCACAGATCAGACCGCGCGCCTCTTCGTCGAAACCGCGCAGGATTTGCGCGCCGCGATAGAACTGCGTGGTCTTTACGCCCAGCCCGTTCATGATCCCGGCAAATTCGCTGGCGATATACCCCCCGCCTACGATCAGGATGCTTTCGGGTAGTTTCGGAAGGTGGAAAATCTCGTTCGAGGTGATCGCCAATTCCGACCCAGGGAAGTCCGGCACAACCGGGCGACCGCCGGTGGCGATCAGGATGTGCTTGGCGGTCTTGCGGGTACCGTCGGCCAGTTCGACCGTATGCGCATCAACGATATGTGCGCGCTGGTCAAAGCTTTCGACGCCGTTGTTTTTCAGGATATTGCGGTAGATACCTTCCAGCCGGTCCAGTTCCGTCACCAGCTTGCCGTGGAACGTATCCCAGTCAAACCCGCCGGGCTGGATATCCCAACCATAGGCCTGCGCGTCACCGACCATGCTTGAAAACTCGCTGGCGAAGACCATCAGCTTTTTTGGCACACAGCCCCGAATGACACAGGTGCCGCCATAGCGATCTTCTTCAGCCAAGGCCACTTTGGCCCCGTTTTCGCCCGCCGCCACACGCGCTGCGCGTACCCCGCCCGAGCCGCCTCCGATGACGAAAAGATCATAGTCAAAGCTCATCCTGAGTTCCTTTTTGTCAGGCCAAAATTCGTTGAGTATCTGGGGTCGAATACCGCACTGCCAACCCTTGGTCGCCCAAAAAATCCATCATCGGGCCAAGTTTAGTCCGCTATATCCAGAAACAGGTTCTCGCTGTTGTCTGGCGAATGCTCGGTCTCGACCGTTCCTTCATTGATATCCCGGATTTCCACTCGGCCATTTCCATGCCCGACTACAACCTTGTCGCAGATATCAATAAACAACCCGTTCTCGACGACGCCCGGCACCTGGTTCAGAACCAACGCCAACTGTCGGGCGTTTCCGATACGTTGCAGGTGCAGATCAAGAATATGGTTGCCTTCATCTGTAACAAACGGAGCTTCACCATTGAGACGCAGGGTCGTCGAGGTTCCAAGGACGTCCATCGTGTCCAAAACCTCCTCCACCAAAGTTCGGGTCGTTTGCCAGCCGAAGGGGATAACTTCCAAGGGCAAAGGAAAAGCGCCCAGCGTTTCAACCTCTTTGCCCGCATCCGCAATAACCACCATCTGGTCGCTGGCGGTCGCCACGATCTTTTCCTGCAAATGCGCGCCACCGCCGCCTTTTATGAGGTTTAATTCCCGATCAAACTCATCGGCACCGTCGATCGTCATATCCAGCCATCCAGCCTGATCCAGCGAGACAACCTCGATCCCGACCTCGCGCGCCAGTTGGGCTGTCCGGGTCGAAGTTGGAACTCCTTTGATCTTCAACCCCACTTTCTGCACCCTGTCGCCCAACCGGCGGACCATCCATTCAGCTGTCGACCCGGTGCCCAACCCAACCCGCATGCCGTCCTGAACCATGTCGGCTGCACGGCGCGCGGCGACGTATTTTGCCGTGTCGATGGGTGACATCCCTACGGTCATTGCAGCATCCCCCTGTTTTGCTGCCGAAACTTATACGGAAGGACTGCGCCAACTGCGAGACCGAATCCGCCAATTCCTCAGTTATCCAATGCCAAAATACGCGTTTCCTATGGGAAACGTCGCAATCGAGACTTTCGGGAATTGATGTACGGTATAGATAGGTTTCATGGACACGCGATATCGCCTTCACTACGCCCCTGACAACGCCTCGCTGGTGATCCGGCTGGTGCTGGAGGAGATGCGCTTGCCCTACGATACCGTATTGGTTGACCGCGCCCGAAATCAGCAAGCCAGCAGCGCATATCTTGCGCTTAATCCCAACGGGTTGATCCCTGTTCTTGAAACGCCCCAAGGGCCGGTTTTTGAAACCGCCGCCATTCTGCTTTGGTTAACTGACACGCACAAACAGATGGCCCCCGCCCCCGACAGTCCGGACCGCACCGCGTTTCTGAAATGGCTATTCTTCGCTTCGAACACCTTGCATGCCGACATGCGGATTCTGTTCTACGCGGACAAGTACATTGATGCCGATCAGGCCGAAACACTGCGCGAAGGCATCCGTCCTCGCCTGCGCCACCACCTGAAATTGCTTGAATCCGTGGCCGCAGGCGCGCCCGAGTGGTTTCGGGCAGACGCACCATCTGCCCTGACCTATTACATTGCGTGTATGATGAGATGGATGGCGCTGTATCCTACGGGCTCGGATCACAGTTGGTACCAACTGGCAGATACACCGCACCTGCAACACATCCTGATGAATTTGGAAACCCGCCCTGCAACGCGCGCCGCAATCGCGGCCGAGGGGTTGGGGGTCACACCCTTTACCTCACCCACATACGCTAACCCTCCGGAAGGCTCTGCTATCTGATATGTTCCTGTCAGTCTTCGATATGTTCAAAGTGGGCATCGGCCCGTCTTCGTCGCACACAATGGGGCCGATGGTCGCCGCTGCGCGGTTTCTAGACCAGATGCGGGCGTCGCCCTTCGAATTTACGGGGCTGCGTGGGTCTTTGCATGGTTCGTTGGCGTTCACCGGCGTCGGACACGCAACTGACCGGGCAACCATTCTGGGCCTCGCTGGATTTGTGCCCGATACCTACGACCAAGACATGGCCGAGGCCGCGCTGACCGAGATCCATGCGACGCACAGCGTTTCTCCCGAGGGTCTGCCCACGCTTGAGTTCAATCCCAAGACTGACTTGGTCTTTGACTATGAACACCACCTTTCGGGCCATGCAAACGGCATGATCCTGATGGCCACCGATGCACAGGGCGACGTCATCCTGCGCCAGGTTTTCTACTCGATCGGTGGCGGCTTTGTTCTGACCGAAGAAGAACTGGCCGAGGGCAAAGCGACAGACGAAGGTGCTCCTGTGCCCTTCCCGTTCAAGTCGGCGGTCGAGATGCTGGACATGGCCAAGGCCAGCGGCAAAAGCATCGCCGAAATGAAGCGTGCCAACGAAATCTCGCGCGGCTGTGCAGACAGTTTTGCCAAAGGCACTGCGCGGTTGTGGCAAGTGATGAATGACTGCATCGAGCGCGGCCTGACCACCGACGGCATTCTGCCCGGCGGTCTTCATGTGCGTCGCCGGGCCAAGGGTATCCACGATGCGCTGCAGGCCGAACGCGGTATGAACCTGAACGCGCCTCATACAATCAACGATTGGATGAGCGTTTACGCCATGGCCGTGAATGAGGAAAACGCCGCCGGAGGTCAGGTGGTCACCGCCCCAACCAACGGCGCTGCCGGAGTTCTGCCTGCCGTGTTGCGGTATTACCTGGACCACGTGCCGGGCGCCTCGGAAAGCCGCATCGAAGACTTTCTTCTGACTGCTGCGGCCATCGGAGGGCTGGTCAAGTTCAACGCTTCGATTTCTGGGGCTGAAGCCGGATGCCAAGCCGAGGTGGGCAGTGCGTCTGCCATGGCCGCTGCAGGGTTGTGCGCGGTCATGGGCGGAACGCCCGAACAGGTAGAAAACGCCGCCGAGATCGCACTGGAGCACCATTTGGGCATGACCTGTGACCCGGTTGCAGGATTGGTGCAGGTGCCGTGCATCGAACGTAACGGGCTTGGGGCGATCAAGGCCGTCTCGGCAGCTTCACTGGCGCTGCGCGGGGATGGTCATCACTTTGTGCCCTTGGATGCGGTGATCGAGACCATGCGCCAAACCGGCCATGACATGCACGAGAAATACAAAGAGACCTCGTTGGGCGGTCTTGCCGTGAACGTACCGAACTGCTGACGCTTCGGCTTTCATCGGCCGTTTAAACGGCTTAGCGTAATCGATATGACAGTCGATCGCCCCGTTCTTGGCATAATGCTGATGCTTGGCTTTTGCATCCTCGCCCCCGCAGGCGACGCGATGGCCAAACTGCTGGGCGAGACAACACCGGTCGCCATGTTGGTCTTCGTCCGGTTTGCCGTTCAGGCGCTGGTACTGGCACCTCTGGTTGCGTTGACTGGACGTACTTGGAAGATGCAAGGCCGCGCGCTGCGGCTGACGGTTGTGCGGACAATTCTGCACATCATCGGCATCAGCGCGATGTTTACATCTCTGCAATACCTGCCTTTGGCGGACGCGGTCGCCATTGTCTTTGTTATGCCTTTCATCATGCTTTTGCTGGGTAAATACGTGCTGGGAGAGGAAGTGGGCCTGCGCCGCCTGATCGCGTGTATCGTAGGTTTCATTGGTACTTTGCTGGTCATCCAGCCAAGCTTTGCACAAGTCGGTGCAGCGGCTTTGCTACCGCTTGTGGTTGCCGTTGTCTTCGCCTTGTTCATGCTGGTCACCCGGCAAATCGTCAAACAGTCCGATCCGATTTCCCTGCAAGCGGTGTCTGGCGTAATGGCCTCGGTGATCATGTTACCGTTTCTTCTGATCGGAACCGCCGCGGGTGCATGGGAACTGTCTTTGATCGCACCGACCGGCAACACCTATGTGTTGCTTTGGGCCATTGGACTGCTGGGTACGGCGGCACATCTGTTCATGACGTGGTCGCTGCGCTATGCGCCCTCGGCCACACTGGCCCCAATGCAATATCTTGAGATACCGGTCGCCACCCTGTTCGGCTGGTTTATCTTCCGTGACCTGCCCAACGGCATCGCCGCCGTGGGCATCTCCATAACGATCGCTTCGGGGCTTTACGTCATTCTAAGAGAGCGGGCCAGCGCCCGGTCTGCCCCGACAGAAACGCCTGCATGACCTGATCCAAAGCGTCGCGCGGCAGCATCACAAGCATACCCGGCCCGTCCATCTGCAGCTCCACATCAGACACCACACGATTGGACGTCCCAATCTGCCCATCCGGGGCAAATTGCAAACCGTCTATGGGCCATTCCAACCCCTGACTCCGCCCGGTTACATGCCGAAATGGAAACAATGAAACCACATCGCCCGATCCTAAATTGAGCGAGATCTGAGGCGGCGCATGAAATACGACTTCATGCGATCCGATCAAAATACAAGGCCGATCTTGTCTGACAGACAAAGTGTTGAGCACTGCTAGCTGGTGATCCAGTCGCCCTCCCAGAAAGCCGACGCCCAGCGCCAATGGCGTATCTATGCTACAAAGGGCCTTATCGAAATCCGTGCTATCCTGTTCACAAATCCGAAACAGTCGATCTGGTGGAATCCGAGCCTCTGCAACGGCTTCAAGCGAATCAAAATCCCCGACTACGGCATCGGGAACCAGCCCAGATCGCATCAAGTGATTTGCCCCGCCGTCAGCAGCGACGACGCATTTGGCGCGAATCAGCGTCTGATTCAGATCCTCCGGCCCGATTTGTCCACCGCCGACCAACAAAACTGGCTCGTTTGTACGCACAATCGGTATATTTTTTCCTAGATTGATCATTTTTCCCGGATTTGGACACATTGAGACCACAAAATGATAGGTTCATGGGCATAGTTCTGGGTCAACAACTATACCTTCTGTCGGGTGGGTTGGCTCTCGTAGTTTGTAAAGGACGTGCGTCTGATGGTACAGAATAACAAGGTATTGACCGTTTCCTACGGCACCTTCTCATGCACATTGGAAGGCTTCGACGACTCTTTCGAGACGATGAAGGCGATTGCAGAGTACTTCCGCGATCTGGCTGCGGAAGATCGCTATTTCGGATCGGAGCCCCCTCAGCCGGATGCGGAAATGCTAGCGCGCATTGCGCAGCGTGATGCCGCGCGGCGGATCGAAGCCAGCGAAAACGATCACGGACTTGTTTTGCGGGCGACTGACCAACCCGCGCCCGCACCTGTCGCTTCTGCCCCGCTCCCAACGCCGACGGCGCAGGCGGAAGAACCAACCGTGCCCGAAACTGACCCGTCACCAAATGCAGAGCCACTCGCAGCAGACAGTATTGCCGCCAAGCTTCAGCGCATTCGGGCCGTGGTTTCTCATACCGACGAAAACACAGTCATCTACGCCGAGGACGAAGAAACGTCGCTGATGAATGCCGATGCCGGCCCCAGCGACGCTGTCGCGGCCGCGTTTGCGGCTGGAACCCTAAGCTCTTCGGATTTCGAAGAAGAGGTTCAAGACACCCCGAACCTTGATACTGAAGCCCCTGATTTTCAAGGCGCCGATTTCGAGGAAATCGTGGAGGAACCCAAACAGGAAGACCCCACCGCTTTCCAGCAAGAACCGGGCTTCGGAGACCATGCGGAACCAGACCAGAAACCTGCGATGGACGAACCCGCTAGGGTGAACGAACCGCCCGTAGCGCAGGAACCGCTGGAGGCACAAGAAGAGGCCGAACTAGCCGTCGGATTCGAACAAACCGATCTTCGCGACGAATCGTCCTCTCAAGACGAAGAACCGTCCTCTCAAGACAATGCACCTGAGGAAGACGAAGAAATCGTGAATATCCTCAGCGATTACGCCATGGATGACGAGGCCGCGACCGAGGATGAAGACGAAGAGGTACTTCCCGATGGTTTCCTGACGGCAAACGACGAAGAAGACCTACTGAGCGAAATTTCGAACGTTGAAGAGTTCCTGGCCCGGCGCGCTGCAGACACTGGCGCAGGCGTATCCGGCATGGACCAGGACGTGTCGCGGTTGATGGACAAAGCCGACGTCCAAATGGACGACCCCGCAGCCAGCGACCAACGCGAGACCTATTCGCATTTGCGCGCTGCCGTCGCGGCCACTGAAGCCGAACGCAGTGGCAAAGCACCTGAAAGAACTCTGGCGGACTCCGATGAGGACGAGTACCGGGATATGACCTCGTCCATCAGCCCCCGCCGCCCTGAGGTTGAGGTAACAAGCACGCGTCCGCAGCCCGAGGCACTGGCCCCGCTGAAACTGGTGGCTGAACAGCGCGTTGATACACAAGAATCATCTGACGACCCTGTAACCCCGCGCCGCGTCCGAGCGCAGGAACAAGACAACGCGACCGAAGAAGGCGGATTTGCTCTTTATGCTCAGGAACAGGGTGCCCAATCCCTGCCGGACCTTCTAGAGGCCGCAGCGTCCTACTTGTCCTTTGTCGAAGGTCAGGAACAATTCTCGCGTCCGCAGCTTATGAACAAAATCCGCTCATTGAAGCAGGATGAGTTCAATCGAGAAGAGAGCCTACGCTCGTTTGGGCAGCTTTTGCGCGACGGCAAAATCGAAAAAGCCGGGGGTGGTCGGTTCGCGGCCTCTACTCAGATCGGGTTCCGTCCCGATGATGACGAGCGCGCTGCCGGCTGACGGCCAGTAAACACCCAGGTTAAAGAGGTCCGAGTTTTCTCGGGCCTCTTTTTTATGCCTTTTCCAATCCTCGGCGGATTAATGCGGGAATGACGAAACGTCAGCTATGCTGCAGTGCAGAAAAATGATAGTATCGAAACCGTAGAAACTAGTCCTATAGACACTGTTCAAGCAGAGGCTAAGCCATGTATGAACTACCAATTCGACGACTAAGAATTTACGACACGCCGAAAGTTACAAGCCATTTCAACAGCCTGGACACCGATGCACTGGCGTCGCGATTTGGTGCTCCGGTTAGCCGCACCTTCCTTGACGCTTACCTGAGCCGGATCTTTGATGACGGTGCTTTGGTATACGGTGCGTTTCCCGATTCCTGTTTGCGCGGCGTTGGGGAATTGCGAACAGTACCAGACCGCCAAAATCAGGTGGCTGAGCTGGCCTTTACCGTAGAAACCGCCTGGCAGGACCGAGGCATCGGCGACGCGCTTTTATCCCGGATCATTGCCGCCGCCCGAAATCGCGGGTTTCGCGAAGTTCACATGATGTGTTTGGCGACCAACCAAAGAATGCGCCGCTTGGCGTCTAAACACAAAGCCGATCTAAAACTGGTCACGGGTCAGGTCGAGGCGACCCTGACCCCCCCATGGCCCACGCCTTTCAGCCTGGTCGAAGAAATCTCGGGCGAATACCACGCCCTCGCTCGGGCCATCCTGACTTGGCCCAGAATTGAGGTCAGGGGCGGTCGTTAGAACCGCCCTATTCAGACGGATTATCCGGATCCTCTTTTCCGACGCCCTTAAATACGAATTTGAATGGCAACGCCCAAAGAATACCGAGCACCACGTAGATCAGGAATTCCAGCCAAATCGGTGGGCGGTCCAACCAGTTGACCACAGTCACAACTGCGACGATGTACAGTGGCAGCCCAACCAGCAAAAGCACCAGCGACCACCGCCGCCGGGCTTTATAGCTAAGGCCGGTTTTCTCGTTACCGCTCATCAGTCGGCAAACGGGTCGGTCACCAGAATGGTGTCATCCCGCTCCGGGCTGGTGGACAAAAGGGCAACCGGGCATTCGATCAGTTCTTCGACCCGACGCACATATTTGATCGCGTTGGCCGGCAGATCAGCCCAGCTGCGCGCGCCCTCGGTGGATTCGCTCCAACCCGGCATTTCTTCGTAAATCGGTGTGCAGCGTGCCTGCTGATCCGCGGCGGTGGGTAGATAGTCCAGACGTTCGCCATCCAGATCGTAGCCGACGCAGATTTTCAGCGTCTCGAACCCGTCCAGAACATCCAGCTTGGTCAGCGAGATGCCGTTCACACCGCTGGTCGCGCAGGTCTGGCGGACCAGACAGGCGTCAAACCAGCCGCACCGGCGCTTACGCCCGGTGGTGGTGCCGAATTCATGTCCACGCTCACCCAGACGCTGCCCATCTGCGTCGTCCAACTCGGTCGGGAACGGGCCTTCGCCCACGCGGGTCGTATAGGCTTTGACGATGCCCAGAACAAAGTCGATCGAGCCCGGCCCGATTCCAACACCCGTGGCGGCCTGCCCTGCAATCACGTTGGACGAGGTCACAAACGGATAGGTGCCAAAGTCGATATCCAGCAGGGCTCCCTGCGCACCTTCGAATAGAATGCGCTTACCGGCTTTGCGCTTTTCATTCAGTACCTTCCAGACCGGAGCCGCAAAGGGCAGGATTTCCGCCGCGATCTCTTTCAACTGCGCAATCAGCGCGTCACGGTCCACAGGTTCGATCCCCAGTCCTTTGCGCAACGGATCATGATGCTGAAGCGCGCGGTCCACCCGCGCCTCCAGTGTCGCCTCATCGGCCAGATCAGCAACACGGACAGAGCGGCGACCCACCTTGTCTTCATAGGCCGGGCCGATACCACGGCCGGTGGTGCCGATCTTGGTACCTTTGCTGGCGGCTTCTTCGCGCGCCCGGTCCAGCTCGCCATGAATCGGCAGAATCAGCGGGGTATTCTCGGCAATCATCAAAGTGTCGGGCGAAATCTCGACACCTTGCGCGCGAATGGTGCCAATTTCCTTGAGCAGATGCCACGGGTCCAGCACCACGCCATTGCCGATCACGCTCAGCTTGCCGCCCCGCACAACGCCCGAGGGCAGCGCGTGCAGCTTATAAACCTCGCTTTCGATGACCAGAGTATGCCCGGCATTGTGCCCGCCCTGAAAACGCGCGATCACATCTGCCCGCTCGCTGAGCCAGTCGACGATCTTGCCTTTTCCTTCGTCACCCCACTGGGCGCCGACAACAACCACATTGGCCATACCCGGTCCTTTTGCGCTGAATTATCAAACCTCGCTCGTATAGCGAGGAGAACGCGGCAGGGAAACCGATAATTCGCCGCAGTTTTGAACCGCGCTGCGCGCGCTGCCTCCGGCGGGGATATTTATAGACAGATGAAGAGCGGCTCCCCGCTTCACCTGTCCGAAAAATATCCCGGGGGAGTCGCCCGGAACGGGCGGCGGGGGCAGAGCCCCCTACCCGGGATGCCGTAAATGCACCGGTTGCCCGTGCGGCGTCGTCAGATACGCCTCTTCCCATGCGGACTGCAGGCTCGACACCTCTTCGGACGCCGCCGCGCCCTGTTCGGCGAGCAAGTGCTCAAGAGTCTCCAACCACGCGTTGAAATAGTCATCGCCCCCGTCCAGCTCTCGATCGAGGCCATGTTGTTTGAGGGTGCGCGAAAACCGATCTGCCCAATCGGGCCAGTCGAATCGTCCGGCCTCGTTCAGGGCCACGGTCACGGCAAAAACCTGTGCGTGCCATGGCGCTGAGAAAGCGGGTTCAGGGGCGCTGAGGGTTGGGCAAGCGGTCATGCCGGCTCCAGATAGCTTTGCCAAAGGTCCAGCACGACTTCGTCCTTTGGGTTCTCAGGGTCCGCCCATAATTCTGATGCCGGGAAAACCACCGCATAAAGCGGCTCGGGCGCTTCGCCCAAACCATGCGCGCTGGAATCGGGCAGCACATGGGTGCCGTGCAGACGCAGAATGCGCCCTGTTGCGCCAGAGGCATAAATCGGTAGGCGCGTGTGCCCGCCATCGACCTTGCGATTGGCCGCAGGGTGGGCGGTGCGCACCTGTTGCCCGATCCCGAACGCGACCGGCACGTCCGATGGGCGATCTGCCGGACCGCCTTTGGCAAGCGCGGCTGCCACTGCCTCAGCCCTTAGCATCCGCGCGGCCAACGGATGTGGATCGTCTGAGCCCGCCTCTGACAAATCCTCGCGAGTCAGAACGCCCTTTTCCACCAACAGATCGGCAAGGCCGGAGACCCACTTTTCATAGTAGGAGAACCGAGCATAATCCTTGGGCGACAACCTCTCTCGGGCGTGCCGCGATGTATCAATGTTCCACTGCCCCAGAAACCCGGCGGCCAGCGTCACCGCCAACGCGCGACCGTGCCAATCCTCGGCAAAAACCGGGGCGTCGTTAGGCTCGGGGTTGATCGGGCCATCTCCAAAGCGGCCCCCCATGTCATGTACGCGGGTCATGCGGACACCTTGGGCAAGCCGGTGCCGATCATACTGTCACGGGTCACGAGCGCGGCAAGGGCGTCCTCGTCCAGCCCCTCGGTGCCGTCGGGGCGCATCGGCAGGACCAGATAGCGAATCTCGGCCGTTGAATCCCAGACCCGCACTGCTGTCTCAGCCGACAGGGTGACGCCAAACTCGGCCAGCACCTTACGCGGTTCGCGCACAGCGCGGGCACGGTATGCGTCAGACTTGTACCAGCCCGGAGGGATTCCCAGCAGCGGCCAAGGGTAGCAACTGCAAAGCGTGCAAACGACCATGTTGTGCTGTTCGGGCGTGTTTTCGACCACCACGATATGCTCGCCCTGACGGCCATAGAACCCCAGATCGGCGACAACGGGCGTGGCGTCTTCAATCAAAGCACGTTTGAAATCCGGGTCCAGCCAAGCCTTTGCAACAACCCGCGCCCCGTTCTGAGGGCCAATCTTATTCTGGTAGGTATCAATGATCTCATCCAGCGACGCCGGGTCGATCAACCCTTTGCGGGTCAGAATCGTCTCAAGCGCCTTGACGCGCAGAGCGGGTTCGGGTGGCAAAAGGGCGTGCGGGTGGTCGTGATCGTCATGAGGCATGGCGGCAGGGTGCGCCAGCTTTCGTCGATCTGTCCAGTCCCTTTGCTGTGATAAGACACATCATGGGGTGTGATGCAAAGTCCTGACTTGCCCCCGGAACCAAACTTGCATAAGTACCACGCGATACACGCCACGCTGTACAGGACTACCATGGAAAACGTCGTTCTCATCATCCATCTTCTTCTGGCTCTGGGCCTGATCGCCGTTGTTCTGATGCAGCGGTCCGAAGGCGGTGGCCTGGGTATGGGTGGCGGCGGTGGCGGCGCCATGACCGGCCGCGCGGCAGCGACTGCGTTGGGCAAGGTCACATGGATTCTGGCGGCGTGCTTTATCGTCACCTCGATCACGCTGACCATTCTGGCCGCGCAAAAATCCTCGGGCAGCTCGGTCATCGACCGTCTGGGCGTTCCGGCCCCGGCTCCGGCCGAGGAAAGCACACCGGCAGTTCCGTCGGCGGATGATCTGCTGCCTCCGGCGCAGGGCGACAACGCGCCGCTGATCCCGCAAGCGAACTGATCCACAAAACCTAGAAATCTGAAAGAGAACTGCAACAGCATCTTGCGGTTCTCTTGCGCTTTGGGCGCGAATCCTTTATGTGTGAAGTCCCGTGATGCAGCGGTTTTTCGTAAACCGTCGGGCAGCTGATTTTGACGTCTCACGGGAGCTAGCCGAACAACATGGCGCGTTTTATTTTCATCACCGGTGGTGTGGTTTCGTCCTTGGGCAAAGGGCTGGCTTCGGCGGCTTTGGGCGCTTTGTTGCAGGCACGGGGCTACTCGGTTCGCCTGCGTAAGCTGGACCCTTATCTGAACGTCGATCCCGGCACGATGTCGCCGTTTGAACATGGCGAAGTGTTCGTCACCGATGATGGGGCCGAGACCGATCTGGACCTTGGCCACTATGAACGCTTTACCGGTGTGGCGGCGCGCAAGACCGACTCGGTCAGCTCGGGCCGGATTTATTCGAATGTGCTCGAGAAAGAACGCCGTGGCGATTATCTGGGCAAGACCATTCAGGTGATCCCTCACGTCACCAATGAGATCAAGGATTTCATCGCCATTGGCGAGGATGAGGTCGATTTCATGCTGTGTGAGATCGGCGGCACCGTAGGCGATATCGAGGGCCTGCCCTTCTTCGAGGCCATCCGCCAGTTCAGTCAGGATAAGCCGCGTGGTCAGTGCATGTTCATGCACCTGACGCTGCTGCCCTATATCAAGGCGTCGGGCGAGTTGAAAACCAAGCCGACCCAGCACTCGGTCAAGGAACTGCGCTCCATCGGTCTGGCACCGGATATTCTGGTCTGCCGCTCGGAAGGGCCGATTCCGAAGAAAGAACGTGAGAAACTGGCCCTGTTCTGCAATGTGCGTCCTGACAGCGTGATCGCGGCGCAAGACCTCAGCACCATCTATGACGCCCCGCTGGCCTATCACCGCGAAGGTTTGGATCAGGCGGTTCTTGATGCGTTCCAGATCAGCCCTGCCCCCAAGCCCGATCTGGCGAAATGGGAAGATGTCAGCGACCGCATCCACAACGCCGAGGGTGAAGTGAAGGTGGCTATCGTCGGCAAATACACCCAATTGGAAGACGCCTATAAGTCAATCGCCGAGGCGCTGACCCACGGCGGCATGGCCAACCGCGTCAAGGTCAAGGTCGAATGGGTCGATGCCGAGGTCTTCGATACTGAAGACGCCGCCCCGCATCTTGAGGGCTTCCACGCGATCCTCGTACCCGGTGGATTTGGCGAACGTGGGACCGAGGGCAAGATCAAAGCGGCGCAATATGCGCGTGAACATAAGGTGCCCTATCTGGGCATATGTCTGGGCATGCAGATGGCGGTAATCGAGGCCGCCCGTAACGCGGCAGGCATCACCGAGGCAGGGTCCGAAGAATTCGACCACGAGGCCGGGAAAAAGCGTTTTGAGCCAGTTGTCTATCACCTGAAAGAATGGGTGCAGGGCAACCACAAGGTCGAACGCAAAGTCGGCGATGACAAGGGCGGCACCATGCGTCTGGGCGCTTATGATGCGGTTCTGGCAGATGGGTCCAAGGTGGCCGAGGTTTATGGCGGCTCAAATATCGAAGAACGCCACCGTCACCGCTATGAGGTCGACATCAAATACCGCGACAAGCTTGAAAAAGCGGGCCTGAAATTCTCGGGCATGTCGCCCGATGGCCGTCTGCCTGAGATTGTCGAATGGTCCGATCACCCATGGTTCATCGGCGTTCAGTACCACCCCGAACTCAAGTCAAAACCGTTTGATCCGCACCCTTTGTTTCGCGATTTCGTCCGCGCCGCAAAGGACACTTCGCGCTTGGTCTAAGTCACCTTAACGTGACGGGTGTTTCGGATTTTTCTGTTCGAAACACCTGTTTACAGGGTTAACTGTCCGTGAACCACGAGACAGGAGACCGGCCATGACCGATCAGATCAAACAAGCGGAACGTTTCGCTGCCCTGCACCAAAAAGGCACACCGGTGATCCTTTACAATATCTGGGACGCGGGTAGCGCCGGTGCCGTGCGCGATGCCGGTGCCAAGGCAATCGCGACAGGAAGTGCACCGGTCGCAATGGCTCAAGGGTTCGGCGATGGTCAGAATATCCCGATGGACTTTGCGCTGGATAACGTCCGTCGCATCGTCTCAGCGGTCGATTTGCCTGTGACCTTGGACTTCGAAGGTGCCTATGCCGAAAGCCCTGTAGCAATTGCGGCCAACGTCCAGCGTGCATTGGAGACTGGGATCGTCGGCTTTAACTTCGAAGATCAAATTGTTGGAACCAATGATCTTTATGACATTGAAACCCAGGCCGCGCGGGTGACTGCAATGCGTGAAGGAAGCGACGTGGCAGGCGTTCCGGCTTTCATCAACGCCCGCACAGATTTGTTTTTGAAGGCCAAGCCAGAGGCGCACGATAATGCGATGTTGGATGAAGCCATTGCACGGGCCAGTGCCTTTGCAGATGCAGGGGCAAACGGGTTCTTCGCACCGGGTCTTAAGGACGAAGGATTGATCGCCCGACTTTGCGAATCGACCGAACTGCCGGTGAACATTATCGCATTGCCCGGAACGCCTGATACGGCGACTCTGGCCTCGCTGGGTGTGGCACGTATCAGCTATGGCCCCGTACCCTATCGCCAAATGCTGGGCTGGTTGCAGGAACAAGCAGGCGCGGCATTACAGCAAGGCGGTTGAAAACCGAGCTTTGTTGGCGCTTTTTCGCGTATTGTTTTCGTCAATGGTGGCTTGATGATCACGGATGGCTATGACAGGTAGTCCGTGCTTGGCGGGCTACCAAATATAGAATAACCTCGCGATATGTTGAAAAAGTTTTTTCAGGCGTTCCGACCGCCACAACACGACAATCTGCCTGACCCTGATGCAGAGCTTGCGCTCGGGGCGCTGATGGTGCGCGTGGCGCAGGCGGATAGGGACTATAAGCTGGAAGAAATCAGCCTGATCGACCGCATTCTGGCGCGGCTATATCAGCACAACGCGATCGAGGCCGCCAAGGTTCGCGCAACCTGCGAGAAACTGCACGCCGCCGCCCCTGAGACGGACACTTTCGGCAAGCTGATCCGTGAGACCACCGATCTGCATGAACGTCTCGCCGCCTTGGACGCATTATGGGAAGTCGTGTTGGCCGATGGCAGCTCGGATGAGGGCGAAATGAAAATCGTCGAAGAGGCCCGAATTGCGATGGGTCTAAGTTATAATGACAGCCAAGCCGCCCGTGGCCGCGTGCAAAGACGCTTGGAAGAGACCTGACGGCGCTTTATATCTGGCGCATGTTTAGTGATTTTCTGTCCCGCCTGACAAACCCGCAGCCCGATCCGCTGCCCGATCATGACGCGCGCCTGGCGCTTACGGCCCTTTTGGTGCGGATCGCACGTTCTGACAATGATTATGCCGACAGCGAGATGTCCCGTATCGACCGGATATCCATGGAACGCTATGGCCTGTCCCCTTTCGAGGCCGCCGGTTTGCGCGCCCGTGCCGAAGATCTTGAAGCCGAGGCACCGGACACTGTGCGTTTTACACGTGCCATTAAAGAAGCCGTTGCCTATGATGACCGGCTCGCGGTCGTTCAGGCCCTGTGGTCGGTTGCTTTGGCGGATGGACACCGGACGGGTGAAGAAGATTCGCTCTTGCGGCTTGTGGTAAGTCTTTTGGGCGTCAGTGACGTAGACTCGGCACTGGCCCGACAGAAGGCCGCCAAGTCGTGATCGCTGCGCTGGGCATGTACGACTTGCCCAGCTTGCGGCCTGCCAACGACCGCTACTGGTCGTTGATTCGCTCAGCTTTGGGTTACGGCCCGGTTGAACTTACACGCGTTGCGGAACCATGGGATATCTGGCTAAACCCTGACTTGTTGTTCGCGCAGACCTGCGGGATGCCTTTTCGCACGCGGCTATATGGTCACGTTCAGTTGGTTGGTACGCCCGATTATGGGCTGTCTGGCTGTCCGCCGGGTCATTATCGATCGGTATTTGTGGCACGCGCCCGGGATTCACGCGGGCTTGCTGACCTTTCCCGAGGCACCTTCGCCTATAACGAGGCGACGTCTCAGTCCGGTTGGGCAGGCCCCTTAGTTCATCTTGAAAGAATGGGATTGTGTCCCCTGTCCGGTCTGGAAACCGGATCTCACGCCATGTCGGCCCGCGCAGTGGCTGAAGGCGATGCCGATTTTGCGGCACTGGATGCGCTCACTTGGTTGATGCTGAAAGAACATACAAAATTGGGAACGGAACTGCGTGATGTCGACGCGACAGAACCTACCCCTGCCCTGCCCTATGTCACCTCGGGCACACAGGACGCGACCGCTGTCGCCAAAGCTGTCCGACACGCAATCAACGCTCTGCCGCCCCGCGACCGCAATGCTCTGCATCTGCTGGACCTGATCACCATACCTGCGCAAGACTATCTTGCTACTCCAAACCCCTCTCCGAACATGGTCAAGCAGCTTATTCCCTGACCGATTTGACCAGAACGTCTGGTCAATTTGACGGTTTCGCCCCCCAATCGTGTCATTTGCGCATTGCATTGAGCTGAAATTTAAGCCCTAGTACCGCACCAACACCAACAACACTCAGGTCGCCCGTGACAGATTCCACTCCGGTCATCGAGATCAAAAACCTACACAAGAGTTTCGGCAATCTTGAGGTGCTGAAAGGGGTGGATATTACGGCAAGACGGGGCGATGTCGTATCGCTGATCGGCTCGTCTGGGTCCGGGAAGTCAACCTTGCTGCGCTGCTGCAACCTGTTGGAAGACAGTCAGCAGGGTGAGATTCTGTTCAAGGGCGAGCCCGTGCGCTGGACAAGTAGCGACCATCACCGCCGACCCGCTGACCCCAAGCAGGTGCTGCGTATCCGCACGAACCTGTCGATGGTTTTCCAGCAGTTCAACCTGTGGTCTCACATGACCATCCTGCAAAACGTGATGGAAGCCCCTGTTACCGTTTTGGGACGTGACAAGGCCGAGGTTGAGGACAGCGCCCGCAAATATCTGGAAAAAGTGGGCATTGGCGACAAGTGCGACGTCTACCCGGCCCAGCTTTCTGGCGGCCAACAACAGCGCGCTGCTATCGCGCGCGGGCTATGCATGGAGCCTGAAGCCCTGTTGTTTGACGAACCAACATCGGCGCTGGACCCCGAGTTGGAACAAGAAGTGATCAAGGTGATCAAGGATCTGGCCGCCGAGGGGCGTACTATGATCATTGTGACCCACGACATGAAGATGGCGGCTGATATCTCAAGCCATGTCGTCTTTCTGCATCAGGGCCTCATCGAAGAAGAAGGTCTGCCGGAGGACATCTTCACCACCCCTGAATCCAAGAGGCTTCAGGGCTTTCTATCCGCCACACAGGCGGCCTAATAAACGGACAGGACCAAACTGGGGAGTAACCAATGAAAAAACTGATTCTGACCACAGCAGCCCTGGCGCTCGGCGCTGGTATGGCAATGGCGGACACCGTCCGTCTTGGCACGGAAGGCGCCTATGCTCCGTGGAACTTCGTCAACGATGCCGGCGAAATCGACGGGTTTGAGCGTGAGCTGGGCGACGAGCTGTGCAAACGCGCCAACCTGGAATGTGAATGGGTCAAGAACGATTGGGATTCGATCATTCCGAATCTGGTGTCGGGCAACTACGATGCCATCATCGCCGGTATGTCGATCACCGACGAACGTGACGAAGTCATCGACTTCACCCAAAACTACACGCCGCCGGATCCGTCTGCTTATGTTGCGATGTCCGATGGCGTTGATCTTGCCGGTGGCGTGATCGCTGCGCAGACCGGCACCATTCAGGCGGGCTATGTCGCCGATTCCGGCGCGACTCTGGTCGAGTTCGCAAGCCCCGAAGAAACAATCGCAGCCGTTCAGAACGGTGAGGCGGATGCAGTCCTGGCGGATAAATCCTTCCTGGCGCCCTTCACCGAAGACGGCTCGGGCATGGTTTTCGTTGGTGACGAAGTACCGCTGGGCGGCGGTGTCGGTATGGGCATCCGCGAATCCGACGGTGAGCTGAAAGAAAAGTTCAACACGGCGATCCAATCCATGAAGGATGACGGCAGCCTGAACGCTCTTATCACCAAATGGGAAGTGTCTTCGACCTTCTAATCCAAACCTCGGCGGAGCGCCCCATCGCAGGGCGCGCCGCATCTGAGCCCTTGCAAGTCAAAGAGGCCCGCCATTTTCTCGTTCTGCACTGACCCCGAAACGCTCGGCACGGTCCGTTGGTTCTCTTGCTACCTGACCAACGGTGTCCATTGGCTGTTCTACCTGTCCTTCTTCAAGGTTCTGCTGCTGCTGGCGATCACCGCGCCTGTGGCATTGGGGTTTGGCTTTCTTGGGGCGATGGCGGCCCGATCTCATTTTTTGCCGCTGGCATGGCTTGGCAAAGGTTACATCGCCGTCGTGCGCGGTGTCCCTGACATTGCCTTTTTCATGTTCTTCGTAATTGCTTTGGATCAGGCGTTCGAATGGACGCGACACAAAGTTCTGTGCCCCGAATGGACGGACCCGATCAGGCAAGGCAATGATTTTATCGTCTGTCAGGCTGCGAAATTGCCGCTGGGCACATCCCCTGAATGGGTCCACGAAACCTATGGGTTCTTTCTGGCCGTTATTACCTTTTCGATCGTTTTTGGTGCCTTTGCAGCGAACGTCTTGTTTGGCGGTATGCGCGCGGTTCCCCATGCACAACTAGAGACGGCCGCGGCTTATGGCATGACAAATCGCCAGACCTTTTGGCGCGTTCTGGTTCCTCAGATGTGGGTTTATGCCCTGCCCGGCTTATCCAACCTTTGGATGGTGTTGATAAAGGCCACGCCGCTTCTGTTTCTGCTGGGCATCGAAGATATCGTGTACTGGGCACGTGAGCTGGGCGCGATCAAGAACCCGAAATTCACCCAATACCCCCATGGTGACTGGCGAATGTGGTACTTCCTTGCTTTGCTGGTTTTCTACCTTGGAATGACCCGTGTGTCCGAGATTGGCCTGGAACGCCTGATGCGCCGACTGTCGCACGGTCAGGCCACCTCGGGCGGAGAGTTGCTGCGTAAGGAGACGACGGCATGAGTTGTCTTCAGACTATTCAGGATTACGGCCTGCGTTCGATCGGGATTGGTGAGCGGTTGCTGCCACGCGATGGTTTCACCCTATGCGAACACTTCACCCTGATCGGCTCGGGCATGATCTGGAATATCTATTTCGGCATCATGGCGCTGATCACCGGGTTCTTTCTGGCCACGGCATTGGCGGTGGGAAAAGCGTCGACAAAGAAATGGCTGCGCAAACCTTCGGAATGGTTCATCTTCCTGTTCCGAGGCTCGCCACTGTTTATCCAGTTTTTCTTTGCCTATTTCTTCTTCCTCTCGCTCAAACAGAATTTTCCCTTCCTTGACGCCCTGACATCCGCTTGGTTGGGCGCGCTGATCGTGCTGTTCTTCAACACGGCAGCCTATTCGGGCGAGATCTTCTATGGCGCGCTGCGCTCGATCCCCAAGGGCGATATCGAGGCCGCAGACGCCTATGGCATGACCGGCTGGCCGCGGTTCCGCCGCATCATCTGGCCCACCATGCTGCGGCTGGCCTGGCCCGCCTACACCAACGAGGCGATTTTTCTGTTCCACGCAACCACGCTGGTCTTCTTCTCGGCCTTCCCGGTCTGGCAGCAGCGCGGGGACGCTCTGTACTACGCCGGATATTTCGCGGACAAGACGTTCAACCCGTTTGTCCCCTACCCGATTCTGGCCTTTTATTTCATCTTGCTGACTCTGGCCGTGATCTGGGGATTTGGAATGGTCAACAAGCGTCTGAACCGGCATCTGCCGGTTGCCAAACGCAGTAAAATGAAGCTCAGGCTGAATCTGGTGCGCTGACCCCGGCGCACCTTTTCGCAACACAACATGCGCACGGCTCTGTCCTGTGCGTTTCTTTTTTCGCGTTTTTTTGAGGAAATGGTACCGCCTCCCTGGCTTGAACAGGGGACCTCTGGATCCACAATCCAGCGCTCTAACCAACTGAGCTAAGGCGGCACTCGTGAGGGGCGATTTACCGAACGCGCCGGGGGAATGCAAGAGGATTAAAGCCGAATTTTCCAGCTTTGTTCGACAAGATCGACCCCAAAGGAATGCACTGGTTTGCTGTCCGTCAAATGCCACCCTTCAGCTTTGTAAAGCGCGCAAGCCGCCCTATGGCTTTCATGGGTCCATAGCGACATCTGTGTGAAACCAACAGCACGCGCGTGGTTCATACAGGTGCGCAACAAGCGTTTGCCAAGCCCCTTCCCCCTCGCCTCTGGCACCAGGAAAAAAAGCCGCAGTTTTGCTGTGTCCTCATCTAGCCGGACACAAAAAATACTCCCAAGGCGATCACCTGCCTGCTCGGCCACCCAACCGCGTTCGCATTTGGGATCATGACTGGCCACGAACTCGTCAAGTATCTGGTGCACCAACCGGGCAAAGCTTTTGTCGAACCCTTCATCGCGCTCGTATAGGATTGCGTGCTGCTCGACCAACCAAGGCACATCTGACGCGCGAAAGGGTCTGATTTCTACATCGTTCATACTGTATCTGAGCGCATCTCTGTCTTGATTCTCAAGTCTTTGCGCGCTAGCACAGACCCTCATCCCCGGAGGCGCAAATGAGCATCAACACCGAACGTGACATTCAGGCAAATCTGCAGATCGGCCCAACCGATCAAGGTATGGTACGCCTGTTCATTGAGGCGGATGGCGTCGAGATTCCGATGGACTTTGAACCGGACGAAGCCGAAGAGATTGCAGAAGAAATCCGTGCTGCTGCTCAGGCTGCTCAGGCTGTTAAAGGCTGAAGTATCAAAGCCTTGGATCGCGCAACGCGTGTAGTCTCCGGGCCGCATCTGTGGCGAATTTCTGGATCATCTTTTTGCGACGTGCTGGTACCAGTTTATCCTCGGGTGCCATTCGAATTATTTCAGCATCGTAGGCATCGGCGATAATCAGCCCCGTCTCAGGCGGCAACAGCTCGGTCGGAAAATCTGTATCCACGGCCCAGAAAAACCGATCACACCACTCCAAATAGCCCTGCCACTTGGAATCCGATTGGTAATCGGCCCGACTGGATTTGCATTCCACTACCCACAATTCACCCTTGGGGCCCAACCCCATAACGTCCACACGCAACCCGCGCGCCGGCACGAATTCCTCAACAGAAACAAAACCGTGCGCGCTGAGATGGCGCGCCACGCCGCGTGCTAGCTTCTGGCCGGGTTGTAAATCCAATGTCATTGGGAAAATGTGAACAATTCGTGAACAAATTGCAAGGGTGAGATTACCGTTGACATGATACCATATGGTATTGAATAAATATAAAACCAAATGGTATCGTATATGAGGAAACGGATGCCTGACCAAATCCAAAACGCGTTTCGCGCGCTTGCGGACCCCACGCGCCGGGACATCGTTCAGATGCTTGCATCGCAGGATATGACAATCGCGCAACTGACAGATTGCTTCGACATGACCCGAGCGGCGGTCAAGAAACACCTGACCGTGTTGTCGGACGGAGGCCTCATCCAGGTCGAAGCTCGGGGGCGAGAACGCATCAACCGTCTTGAACCCGAGGGAATGGCCCCTGTTCTGGATTGGTTGAGCTTCTTTGATCAGTTCTGGGACGAGCGCCTGCGTAACTTGAAAGAAGCCATTGAGAGGAAAGAGACATGACCAAAGCAGTTTTGCAAAAGACCATCTTCCTGCGCGCCGAACCGGGCACTGTCTGGGCCTATCTGACCGAACCGGAACATCTTGCCGAATGGTTTCACAAGCCCGAACGCCCACTGGCCGCAGGACAAAAGCTTGAGATGTTCGGGACCACAAGCGGCGATCTGTTGATCTGGGGAGAGGTGCGTGAGGCGCGCAAGCCACAGTATCTTGAATATACCTTCACGGTGAAACCGATGGGGGACGCTGTCAGCGTGGTCAAATGGACGTTAGAACCCATAGACGGCGGAACGCGATTGTCGTTGGAGCACGAAGGCCTGCCACAAGGCGCAGAGGCTTTCGGCCTGATCCTGGCCCTGGACAACGGTTGGGACGAGCATTTCGGCAAGATGCGCAAGGCGCTGCACGAAACTGTTGACGCTTAACCCCTTGTGCCAGCCCGTCAGACCCCCTAACTAAGCGCTTGGCGGGTTCTGCCCTTCTTGTGACTGGTAGCATTCTGGTGGCCTTAAGCAATTCCGAGGGGGCTGGCTCTGTTCAGGTCCTGGCCTGATTACCTGGCGCCCACCTGTACATACAGGTCCTCGGGAATCACACCGCACGGTTGACTGGTGGTCCCGCCACATTTCAGATTGCCTTTTAGCCCGAACAAGTCGGCTCCAATAGACCTGTGGTTACCCATCCTGTTTAAAACCGCGGTTTTGAAATGGTTTTTAAGTTGAACGAACTATCATGTCCCAAAACGTAGCTATCTGGACAATGGTCCGAAACGACGAGTTCTTTCTGAAGCTGTGGGTCGATTACTACGCGCGCTTCGTGCCGCGCCAAAACCTGTACATCTTGGTCGACGGCGATGACAGTGCCTTACCCGATACTCTGCAAGGCTGCCAGGTTATTACATTTCCCCAAAACCAACCCAGCCGAGGGTGGGACCGAAAACGTTGGAACTTTTTATCTCAGTTCGCAAGCTCCCTGACTTACCGATTTGATGTGGTGATAGGCGGCGACGTCGATGAGTTGATCGTCCTTGACCCTTTGGTGGGCAACGATCCTGTCCAGTACATTTTGCAGCAGACAAACGCACAGGTAATTTCCCCGTTCGCGATAGAAGTTGTGCAACGCGTCGACCTCGAACCCGCTCTGGACGCTCAACGCCCCATTCTGGAACAACGCAGGTACGGCCGGACCAACGCGTTTTATTGCAAGCCCTGCATCACCCGCGCGCCAATAAGTTGGAGCCTTGGGCAACACTATTCAAACCACCCACGCCTGAATTTGTCCTCTGATCTGTTTCTGTTTCACCTTCGTTTTTTTGATCGCGACACTTTGTTAGAACGTCAGAAACAACGCTATCTCCACATTACGAATGATAACTCGGATATTGTGCAGGGTGTTGCCGGAGCCGGTTGGGCGCAATCGGTCGAGCAGGTGAGCGCGGAACTACAGAGCTTCGCCGACTATGGGCCTCCAGAAACGAATGACTTTTCGTTCGAGCACTTGCGCAAGCAAATAAAGAAAAAATGGAGATTCGAAGAAAAGCGCCAGATCTGGAAGCACGCGAAATTCAGCGGTCAGAGTACGTTCGTCATCCCTGAAAGGTTCAGCTCCGTTTTCTGACAGTCTCTTGGAAGGTCCTCTGAGTTTGGCTTTTATTCTTGATTTCCTGCACGGCCACGGCAGCCTGAACACCGTGGAAAACTGGCGTTCCACGACGCGGACCACCGGGTTTCTCTGCCATGCTCATGATCTTGTAAGCGAACTGGACGCCTGCAAAGACAATCCCGTTCATGAACCAGATCATGACCAACGCCACCAGCCCAACGTCCGAACCCCAGATCAGCCCGCGCAGATTGGCTACGTTCACCGCCAACAGCACGCCGACAAACACGGCCGAGATTACGAATCCCCAGATAACCTGAGTGATATAAAGACGGATGAGCTTGGGCATAGCGGCACTCCTTGTTTGGACACAAGGTTAGCCTGCAACGGCTCGGAGTAAAGGCGTCAGAACGCCTCGGGCTGGGCCTCGCGCGCCATGTGGTCCAGTACCGCGTTGACGAATTTCGGCTCTTTGCCTTCGGGAAAGAAGGCGCGGGCCACGTCGACGAACTCTGTTATGACGACCTTGGGCGGCGTGTCGCTTTGGGTCAGTTCGGCGCCTGCGGCGCGGAACGCAGCGCGCAGGGTCGGGTCGATGCGCGCGATGGGCCATTTGGCCACCAACGCACGGTCGGTCATCTGGTCGATCGGGGCCTGATAGTTTACGGCGTCCTCGACCAGTTTGCGGAACAGGCGGATATCGCCGTCCAACATTTCTTCGCCCTCATAGACGGCACCGAACCGGTGATCCAGAAACTCGGTCACGACTGCTTCGGTCGTCTGGCCCGACTGCTCCATCTGGAACAGCGCCTGCACGGCGTAAAGCCGGGCGGCGGATTTCATCAGGCGTTTCTGGTTTGCCGGTTTCGGCGCGTCTGTCTGGGTCATGCTGTCGTGGATCCGTTGCTGTCGCCCGCCACAAGGATGGACTCGGACGGCGGCTTGAAGCCCACGCCCTTTTTGGAAGAGCCCCACTTACGGCTGAGCGCGATCAGATGCAAGGCCGCAGCGGCTGCCCCGCCCCCTTTATTCATCTTTTCGGGATTGGCGCGAACCTCGGCCTGTTCGTCATTCTCGACTGTCAGGATGCCATTGCCGATCAGCAGGCCCTGCAAGCCCATCAACTGAATGGCGCGACTGGAATCGTTGCACACCGTTTCATAATGCGTGGTCTCGCCGCGAATAACGCAACCCAGCGCGACATAGCCATCATAGTTGCACTGCCGGTCGGCCATGGCGATGGCGGTCGGGATTTCCAGCGCGCCGGGAACCTCGACCACGTCACAAGTGCCGCCCGCCGCCTCGATCTCGGCCGTGGCACCGGCAACCATATTGTCAGCAATGGCGCGATAGAACGGGGCCACCACCAGCAGCAGTTTCACCGGCTTGTCGAATGTCGGGGTCGGCAGGACGCCGTGTTTGTCTTGTTCAGCCACGATCAGTCTTCCTTGAGGATGGAACGGGTGCCGACGATGGACAGGCCAAACGCGTCGAGCCCCAGATATACGGTTTCGGGCGAGTCGGTCAGCAGCACCAGCTCGTGGATTCCCAATTTGGACAGGATCTGAGACCCCAGTCCTGTTTGTTTGATGGTCCGAGGGCCTTCATCCTCGACCGCATAAAGCGAGTTGCGTGGTTGGCGGAACAGACAGACGACGCCGCGCCCCTCTTCGGCGATCTTCTCCATCGCACGCGGCAGTTCGCGCGAAGATTTAGGCCCGAGGCCCAAGATATCCGGCGCTTCGTGCAAAGCATGGGTGCGGGTCAGAACGGGTTCGGGCGTGGTGATGTCGCCTTTGATCATGACCACATGTTCGATGCCATGAAGCTGGTCAGTGAACAGCCGCATCTCCCATTCGCCACCATATTCCGAATTGACGGTTTCACGCGACGTCTCAACCACCAGATTGTCATTGCGGGATCGGTAGGTGATCAGGTCGCTGATCGTACCGATTTTCATGTCATGGGTTTGTGCGAATTCCACCAGATCGGGCAGACGCGCCATTGTGCCGTCGGGCTTCATGATCTCGCAGATCACGCCCGAAGGGTTCAGCCCGGCCAGGCGCGAGATATCAACCGCAGCCTCGGTATGGCCCGCGCGCACCAGCACCCCGCCCCGCTTTGCGCGTAAGGGGAAGACATGGCCGGGGGTTGCGATGGCGGCCATCGTGTTTTGTTCATTGATGGCAGTCGCAACAGTCAGGGCGCGGTCAGCGGTGGAAATCCCGGTCGACACACCTTCGCGCGCCTCGATCGAAACGGTGAACGCGGTTTCATGACGCGAGGAATTGTTAACAGCCATCATCGGCAGGCCCAGCGCATCCACCCGTTCCGCGGTCATCGGCAGGCAGATCAGGCCGCGCCCATGGGTGGCCATGAAGTTGATCGCCTCGGCATCCGCAAACTCGGCGGCGATGACCAGATCGCCTTCATTCTCACGGTCTTCGTGATCGACCAGAATATACATCCGGCCTTTGCGCGCCTCTTCGATGATCTCTTCAATCGGGCTGATCGCGTCGCGCAGTTGCGCCTCGACGGGTCCGGGGGTTTCAAAGCTCATTGGGCAGCCTTTCGCAGAGCATGTTTGCACGGGTGGATAGACCACCCCGCGCGCAAAGACCAGTCTGCAAACGTCCCGAACCGGTTAGAACGCGGCGTTTAACTCAGGACATTTCGGCCAAGCGGGCAACGTAGCGGGCCAGGGTGTCGATCTCGAGGTTGACTTTGTCTCCAATCCCAACTTCGCCCCATGTCGTCACCTCTTTGGTATGAGGGATGAAGTTGATACCAAAGTCACTGCCGTCCACATCATTGACGGTCAGAGACGTCCCGTTCAGCGCAACCGAACCCTTGGGGGCGATAAAGCGCGCAAGGTCCTTGGGCGCGCGCAAGGTCACACGGGTACTGTCGCCTTCATCCTCGATAGCAACGACCTCGGCGACACCGTCCACGTGTCCAGACACGATATGACCGCCCAACTCATCCCCGACTTTAAGGGCGCGTTCCAGATTGACATGTTTGCCGACCGACCAGTTAGACAGGTTCGTCTTGGATACCGTCTCGGCACTGATCTGAACATCATACCAGTCGTCCCCCAAGGCGATGACGGTCAGGCACACCCCATCGCTTGCGATTGAGGCACCTATATCAATGCCGGATGTCTTATAGGCGGTCTTGATCCGCGCCCGCAGGTCGCCCTGTTGGTCAAGTTCGGCAATGGTGCCAACATCGGTGACGATACCTGTGAACATTTCCTTTACCCTTCGGTTCCTAATATTCCATCCAGTCTACTTGTCGAGGTAAGCGTATCGGCGGTTCCGGGCAAGGCCCGCCTTGCCGGACGCAGCACAAAAAGGCATAAATTTCGCACCAACGAGCAAGAGCAGCCCCAATGCCACCACTCACAAAAGGCTCTGAGCGCCGTGTTTTCCTGTTTCTACAGGGACCGCACGGACCCTTTTTCAATGCACTCGCACGCGTGCTGCGCAAAACAGGTGCCGAGGTTCGGCGTGTGGGTTTCAATGCCGGTGACCGCGCGTTCTGGTTCGACCGTGCAAGCTATATTCCCTTTACCGACCGGCCTGAGCAATGGCCTGACAGTTTCTGCGGGCTGACTGAGACGCTTGGTGTGACCGACCTCGTCTTATACGGCGACGCACGTCCCATACATGCCCAAGCAATCAAGATTGCCAGCGAACGAAACATAACCGTGCATGTGTTCGAAGAAGGTTATCTGCGTCCGTGGTGGGTCACTTATGAACGCATGGGATCGAACGGGAACTCTCGCCTGATGTCGCTGACGATCCCGCAGATGGAACAGGCTCTCGAACGCTCGGACACTCAGGATCCCCCGCCGCCCTCGCATTGGGGCGACATGCGACAGCACATCTTTTATGGTGCGCTTTATCATTGGTTTTTGTTGTTCCTCAATCAGAGGTATCGCAACTTCCAACGGCACAGAGAGCTGCCAGTTTCCAAGGAATTTACGCTGTATTTCAAACGGCTTATGCTGATGCCCTTTCATCGCTTGCAACGACGCTGGGCGACGTTTCGCGCGCGCGGCAGTGGTATGCCATATCATCTTGTGCTGCTGCAATTGGGGCATGACAGTTCTGTTCAATCGCATTCCGACTATTCCAACATGTCAGAGTTTCTGGAACAGGCCATCAAAGGCTTTGCTGATGGGGCGCCGCGTCACCACCAGCTTGTCATCAAGGAACATCCGCTTGAAAACCACCGAGAACCCCTGAACCGCAGAACCCGTCAAATCGCCAACGCCCACGGTGTCGGCGACCGTGTCCACTATGTGCCGGGTGGAAAACTTGCGCGGCTGTTGAACGAGGCGAATTCCGCCGTCACCATCAACTCGACCGCCGGACAGCAAGTTTTGTGGCGTGGAATTCCGTTGCGCAGTTTCGGGCGGTCCGTCTACAACAAGCCCGAGTTCATCTCGGGACAGACATTTGCCCAGTTTTTTGGCAACCCCACCCCTCCTGACACGGCCGCGTATCAGGCTTATCGCCAGTTCTTGCTTAAAACCTGTCAGGTGCCCGGAGGGTTTTACTCCAGACGCGGTCGGCGGCAGTTGCTGCGGCGTGTAACGGATATGTTGCTTGCCCAATGCGACCCCTATGAGACACTGCTGTCGAGGAACGCGGCGCAGACGCCACAGTTGAAGATCGTTGAAGGAAACAAACAGCTTGATGCTGGAAGTCAACGCAATGACAAGCTAACTTAAGACAAACAAAAGAAGACTGAGGATATTCGGCAGTGCAGTGCTTTCCGCTCCAATGGGCACGGGGATTTTTCCTTGTTGCCGTTTTTGGCTTTTTGGCCGGGTGTCAGCTTCCCAAATCTGGCCCAAGCAAGAATGAAATTTTGGCTGGCTCAGTTCAGAATGGTGGCAATGCGTTCATAGTCGAAGTGGATGATCGTATCACCGAGGTCACGTCCGCTGTTCCCCAATTCGGGTTTTCGCAGTCTTTCCTCAGCGCGCCAAACCTGACCGCCGATACAGTGCGCCCCGGTGACTCTCTGAGCCTGTCGGTCTGGGAGAACGTCGATGACGGGCTGCTTTCTTCAGATATCGGCGGCGCGACGACGCTGGATCAAATTCAAGTGGACAGTGAAGGGTTTATCTTTGTTCCTTATGCCGGTCGTGTCAGGGCCTCTGGGAATACCCCCGAACAGCTGCGCCAACTGATCACCAGCAAACTGCAGGACCAAACACCAGATCCACAGGTCGAGGTCCGGCGGACAGCCGGAAACGGTTCAACCGTTACGCTGAACGGTGAGATTGGCTCGCCAGGTATATACCCCATCGAAAGCCCGACCCGCACTCTGGCTGGCATGTTGTCCCAAGCCGGAGGCGTTTCAGTCGGGTCTGACATCGCGCTTGTTACCGTTATTCGGGGCAATCAACGGGGAACGGTCTGGTACAATGACCTGTTCACCAATCCAAAGCTGGATATCGCACTGCGCGCCGGTGACCGCATATTGGTTGAGGCCGACAGTCGGTCTTATGTTGCCTTGGGGGCTACCGGACAGTCACGTGTTGCGTTCGACAGTCAAGATTTGACTGCACTCGAAGCTTTAGCCCAAGTCGGAGGGCTACAGTCCCTGTCCTCGGACCCTACCGGCATCTTCGTGCTGCGGAACGAACGACAGGACATTGCCCGTTCGGTCATGGGGCGCTCGGACTTGCAGGGCGAACAGCGGGTGATTTACCTGCTTAACCTTACTGCACCAAACGGCCTGTTCGTAGCCCGTGATTTCGTCATCCGCGACGACGACACGATCTACGTTACCGAAGCGCCCTATGCGCAGTGGAGCAAGTCGATATCGCTGATCGCGGGCGGGCTTACACCGTTGGCCAACGTCACGACACTGACAGGCGGGTGATGTCGGCTGCGGCGATGGCCGAGGAACAGCGTACCCGCCTGCGTGTCTACAATGGCGGCTTCCTAACCAATCGCCGTATTCGCCGCATTCTGAACTTAGCGGGCTACGACATTCGGCTGGGTCTACCCAAAGACGGAGACACCGTTGCCATATGGGGCAACAGTCCAACTGCCCACCGCGGCTTGAATATCGCAGAAAAACACAAATCCCCTGTCTTGCGTGTCGAAGATGCTTTTCTGCGATCTTTGCATCCTGGCCGGGATGGCGAACCGCCGCTAGGCCTATTGCTGGACCGGTCCGGTCTACACTTCGACCCTACGCGCCCATCCGATCTTGAGACTTTGCTGGCGACGCACCCTTTGGATGATACGGCCCTGCTGAACCGGGCGCGCGGTGCGATTGCGCGGATGAAGGAACTGCATCTTAGCAAGTATTCGGGGTTTGAAATCACTAAGTCTCTGCCGGCGCCGGGGTATGTGTTGGTTGTCGATCAAGCCCAGGACGATGCATCGGTTACTGCCAGCAAAGGCAACGCGGCCCGGTTCCGCGAAATGTTGGTCATGGCGCAAGAAGAGCACCCAGGCGCGCGCGTGTTGATCAAAACCCACCCCGAAACCATTAGTGGCCATCGCAGTGGGTATTTCTCTGACCTGGACCAATCAGGTCGTGTCACCTTGTTTGAAGACCCGATCAGCCCGTGGGACTTGCTTGAAGGTGCAGTGGGCGTATACACCCTGTCTTCGCAATTCGGGTTCGAGGCCATCTTGGCAGGCCACAAGCCCCGCGTCTTTGGTCAACCCTTCTATGCGGGCTGGGGCCTGACGCAGGACGAAGAATACCTGCCCCGCCGTCAGCGCAGCCTGACGCCAGCCCAGCTGTTTGCGGTCGCCATGATCCTTTATCCCACTTGGTATGACCCCTATCGGGATCAACTTTGCGAATTGGAAATGGTTCTGGATACGTTAGAGGCGCAGACACGCGCATGGCGTCAGGATCACGCGGGCTGGACGGCCTCGGGGATGCGTTTGTGGAAACGTGGTCATCTTCAAAGGATGTTCGGGCACGAGACCAAAATTCGCTTTACCAAAAGCGCTCCTGCGTCTTCCGAAAAACCACATATGGTTTGGGCCAGCCGAGCCGAAGGGCAAGAGAGTGTTGTTAGGATCGAGGATGGTTTCCTGCGGTCCCGTGGTTTGGGCGCTGCCTTGGTTCCGCCCGTCTCGCTGGTCGCCGATGATCTGGGAATATATTACGACCCGACGCGAGCTAGTCGGCTTGAACAGCTGATCGCCCAACGGGAAACTCTGCGCCCGGATCAGGAGCTGCGCGCAGACAGGTTGGTTGAGAAAATCACCTCGGGGCAGATCAGCAAATACAATATCGGCGGCCAAGTACCCGACTTGCCCAAGGGTCATCGCATTCTAGTACCCGGACAAGTGGAGGACGACGCCTCGATCCTGTTAGGGACCGGAACGATCCGAACCAACCTTGAACTGTTACAGATGGTACGGGACAAGAACCCGGATGCTGTCCTGATCTATAAGCCCCACCCGGATGTCGAGGCCAGTTTACGTGACGGTGCGATAGATGCCGACGGCCTCGCTGATGCCATCATACGTGATACGGATCCGGCCCAGCTATTGCCGCAGGTCAATGAAGTCTGGACAATGACGTCTTTACTGGGGTTCGAGGCGCTGATCCGTAACGTGCCTGTGACCACTGTCGGCGCCCCCTTCTATGCGGGTTGGGGGTTGACGCAGGACCTCGGCACCGTCCCGGCTCGGCGTGGCGCACGTCCCACAATGTTGGGTTTGGTCCATGCCGCGTTGATCGACTACCCGCGGTATCTGGACCCGATCACAGGCAACCCCTGCCCGGTCGAGGTCGCGCTGCAGCGCCTGACCGATCGTGAAGGAATCAAAGGGCCGCCGATGTTACGGTTGCTATCTAAGCTGCAGGGCGCCTTTGCGACACATGCGCATCTATGGCGACGCTAGCGCAGTGACCGCCGCCAGCGATGCATGACGTCGGGGCCAACAGCGCGCGTTTCCATCAATTCAAACCGGGGGGCTGCTTCCAGCGTCTCCAGTCCCAATGCTCCGATCCCCGGTAAACCTTCTGCACCTATGGTCAGACCCGCGCTAAATCCGACCAGTTCGTCAACCAGATCCTGCGCCAACAAAGACGCCGCCAACGCCGAGCCGCCTTCGCAGAAAACACGTGTCAGCCCCGCCTGCCCCAGTTGTTGCAACATATCCGCAGCATCAATCTGGTGATCTTGCAATGCGCAAGGGATCAATGTGGCCCCTAGCCCCTCCCATGCCCGGGCCCGCTCGGCATCGGGGGCATGGCCGTGGCACAGCCAAACCGGGATTTGCTTGGCGGATCGGGCGAGTTGGCTCATCAATGGGATATCAAGATGGCGCGAGACAACGATACGGACAGGTTGCTGCGCCACACCAAGATCACGGACGGTCAGTGAAGGGTCATCGGCCCGCGCAGTACCTGCGCCAACCATAACCGCGTCGTGACGCGCGCGCATCGCGTGGACTTCTCGCCGCGCCTGCGGACCGGTGATCCACTGGCTGTGACCACTGGCCGTCGCGATCCGGCCATCGAAACTGTTCGCCAATTTAAGAGTTATGAACGGGCGCCCCTGCTCCATCCGCAAGAAAAACCCTGCGTGGTCACGTTCGGCCTGCGCGGCCAAAACACCTGTCGTGACTTCGATGCCGGCTTCGCGCAATTTGGCGAAGCCCTGCCCTGCAACACGCGGATCACTGTCCTCGACCGGTGAAACCACGCGCGCAATCCCCGCTGCGATCAACGCATCCGTGCAAGGAGGGGTTTTCCCATGATGTGCGCAGGGCTCCAGCGAGACATAGGCCGTCGCGCCTTTGGCCGTTTCACCAGCCTGTGCCAACGCAACGGTTTCCGCATGCGGTCGTCCGCCGGGTTGTGTCCAACCTCGACCAATAATCCGCCCATCGCGCACGATAACACAACCCACCGAGGGGTTTGGCCAGCACGTGCCTTGACCGCGTTGCCCCAAAGATAAGGCCAACGCCATGTATCGTTTATCTGTGTCTTTCACTCGTCAGACGAAGGCTGCGGCGGGCGCAGTTCGTGGACAAACTCCTCGAAATCATCGGCCGCCTGGAAATTCTTGTACACGCTTGCAAAGCGCACATAAGCAACCGTGTCAATGCGCGCCAACGCTTCCATGACGATCTCGCCAATTTTGTTCGACGGGATATCGGTCTCACCCATGCTTTCCAGACGGCGCACAATCCCCGAGATCATCTGATCAATACGTTCGGGGTCGATTGGACGTTTCTGCATTGAGATACGGATAGACCGTTCCAGTTTGTCGCGGTCAAAGTCTTCCCGTTTGCCATTGGTTTTGATGACAACCAGATCGCGCAGCTGCACCCGTTCATAGGTTGTGAAACGTCCGCCACACGCAGGACAGAACCGGCGCCTGCGGATCGCGACGTGATCCTCTGCGGGGCGTGAATCTTTCACCTGAGTGTCAATATTTCCGCAAAACGGGCAGCGCATCCGCCGTCTCCTCGTCCCTAATTCCGCCTCTAATTGTAAGCGCTGTGGCTTACTTATCCACAACTATAGGGCAGCCGCTAGGATTTGGGTAGTCGGAATTTTTCACCGCAAGATAAAGGGGTCACGCGAAATGCGCAGCGACCTTTCGATGGTGGGGCGCTGAACGATGTTCAAACAAATAGATCCCTTGCCATGTACCCAGAGCCGGACGGCCACTTGCCACTGGGATCGTCAATGATACCGGCAGCAAAGCAGCCTTTATGTGTGCTGGCATGTCATCTGGGCCTTCATAAGTGTGCCGTAAATAGGACATCGATGGATGATCCGAGGGCGGAACCAGCCTCTCAAAGAAAGCACTCAGGTCAGTTTGCACCTCGGGATCTGCGTTCTCTTGTATCACCAGAGAACAGGACGTATGGCGCACAAACAACGTCAGCAGCCCGTCGCGTTCGACCGAGTTTAGCCAGTTACCTACGTCCGGGGTGAATTCATATAACCCCGGTCCGCGTGTCGAAATAATAAACTCGGTCTGCAACAGGTGCTCATTCTCGCTTAGTCGTCAAAGATTTGCCGACGATAGCACAGCGCGTTCGCACTCTGAACCGATCTGCTTTGACCAGCAACAAAGCCGACGTTGATTGACTTGACGTTCAAATCAACACCAGGCGGAGGACTGACGGAAAACTGCACAGCAGTCCGGCGTCCAGTTGCTTCACTGGGTCCATAACCGCGCACTACATAGATCGGCTGTTTCCAACCTGCGCCCAAAGTTCTGCGGGCATAATCGGCAGCGGCACACCAATACCCATCAACATCGTTGCGCCCACGCGGGATCACTTCGTAGACGTTGGCATTGACCGAGACCGTCTGAAACCCAAATCGCGCAAAGCCAGCGGCCGAAAGCGGTGTAGTCAGAACAACTGCGGCAAGCGCAGCGTAAGTCATAACCTGTTTCATAATCATACTCTTTCCTGTTTCGAGGTAAGATTGGAAATAGTATAACCTGCCCAACGACAAAGCGGGTTCACGATCAATTCAGCCCACGTCCTGTTTTGCGTGATCAGCCGTTAGCCATCCGTGATATCGGATCAGCAATCCCAAAACAGGCATCCGAGCGGACACATCAAACCGAAAGCGCCCTTCGTCATCCTGCCACTCAAACGTATTGGACCTTGGTACTATGAGCTTTGGGCACGGGATTCCCCACAAGCGTAACCGGTGAAGATGAATGGACAACTGCCCATCGAAAAGCACGGGTTTCAGCCACAAGGTCAATGGGCCCATCCGCTCGAGTACGTAGCCTGATCTGTAGTCGATCCGCGACCTGGTCGTCTGGCCGTTGAAATTCCTGACCCATATCCATGCCCTGTCCCGTTTTGTTACGTATAAAGAGACAGGAACATTGCGGCCACCAGTGGGGAACCTTCCAAGCCACAAAGCCATATGCACCAACAGGCCGCGGCCACGCTCAATATCACAGAAACCCGAATAGATTCCCTGACTGCCGTGCAGTTGCCGCAAGGCGTCGGGCAAAACTGACTGCGCCGGCAACGCCTGCCAAAACGGATCAGGTTGCATCTAGTACCCTTTGGGAAGAAAGCGCGACATCAGATCTTGGTCCGGAACCAAGCAGGTATCAGCCCGACCAAACACGGCATATCTATTGCGCGCCAAAACGTGATATATCGGGTCCTTAACCACCCCAGGCAGATATTTGCACAGGGACACGACGGGCCACATCCCCGGCAGAGCCTGCATAGCTGCAGCAAATGCATCCAACCGTTGATAAACTTGACCGTTCAACACGACCAGGTTCGTTTCAAAATCCTGTGTCGGTAATTTAAGATCTGAATAGAGATTTCGCCCAAGCTCGGATTGCGCAGTTACAAACTTGAACCTTTGCGCCCTATCCCGTTTCAGCATGAAACGAAAAAAGCCGGTGCACAGCACGCATTCGCCGTCAAACACAATAAAATCTTGGCTCTTAACCAATTCGTCCAATGCAATGTCGTGCATCTTAAAATCGCCTTTGCCGTAATTTCCACCAAAGTGGCACCGCAAACACGACGCCACAATGCGACACAGGCAACAGCAGGAATGGGCGTGCCGGGGAGCCACAGTATGCCTGCTCGAATTATCGTCTGGGCTCTGGCCCCATCCCCAAAAAGGCGCTGACCCGGCAACGTGACAGAAATACGGGTTTGCCGCCCAAAACGCATGTGACTTTTTGCCAACGTTTTACGGATTTAAGTCACGGCGGATGCGTTCCACACCTCTCAGCAAGGGTGCAAATAAACTGATATCGCGATAAGATACAGCATGGACGTCGATATCTCACGTATTCAGCTTTTGACGCGCATGCTTGATCACAAGACACAGAATCCTGCTGTCACAGATCGGGTTTTGGAAAAATGTAACATACAGCGCGATGACATCACGGTTTCTGCGGGGACTTGTAGCGCCCACACAGAAGCCCTCTTTGCCAGATATGCCTGCGATATTCTTGAGGACCCGACTTTTGCCGCAGCGGCCGGGTTAGAATACCGATCTTCCTCAAGCCTTACCGCATACATCAGCAAATACTCGCGAGATTTGAAACAAGTTCTAGAAAATACGTCTCGTTTTCACGGGATCATTGACCCGGCTCTGATGTTCAGTTTGCGCGTCGCAGGGAATTTCGCATCGATCGAGGCTGAATGGAAAGATGCCAGCTTTGCTCGATACCACAGACGCACAGAGTTTTTGGTATTTGCAGGTCTGGCACGGATGCGAAACCTGACTCAGATTGATTTCTTCCCAATGGAAATACGTTTTCAACATGAAACAGGAGGCAACCGAACCGCGTACCAAAAGCTTGCGGGTTTTCCAGTCCTCTTTGGGGCGGAACGAATTGAAATCGTGCTGGCACTATCATCGCTTGATCTACCTGTCCCAACTTATGACCCCAAGCTGCGCGCGCATTTGTTGGAATACGGAGACCGAGTCATCGCAGAACACCGACAGCCCAAGCAAAAACTACGTGCTCGGGTTGAAGGCTTGATCACCCGCTCTCTGCCCGGAGCGATCATTCAGGCGGATGACGCTGCCGCCAACCTTGGCCTCAGCGCGCGCACCTTTGCACGTCGTCTTAAAGACGAAGGAACCAGCTATCGCGAGATAGTCGATGACCTGCGTTGCGATCTGGCGCAAACATTTATCACAAACGGCATGCCCTTGTCAGAGATCGCATTTTCACTTGGTTACGCTGATCAACCAGCGTTCTCGACAGCATTCAAACGCTGGACAGGTCAGGCACCCAGCACATTCCGCAGCAGGCTGGACTTTACTTCCGGGGCCTGAGACCGGGGGTCATCGGCACCGTCGCCTCTCCCCGGCCCGTCCCATGAGTGGACAAAACGGAAATAGGCGACCAAGCCAGATGACACTTGTGACTTTCTGCCAATTTGAATTTTGGACCGGCCACTTTCACGACCCGCGCAAAAAATAAGCGCCTCAGATGAGGCGCCTATTTGTCTATTGATCCAAGAACGACCGCAACTTGCGCGACCGGCTTGGGTGTTTCAGCTTCCTTAGCGCCTTCGCCTCAATCTGGCGAATACGTTCGCGGGTCACGCTGAACTGCTGGCCAACCTCTTCCAGCGTGTGGTCAGTGTTCATGCCGATGCCAAACCGCATCCGCAGAACCCGTTCCTCACGCGGGGTGAGCGAGGCCAGAACCCGTGTCGTCGTTTCCTTGAGGTTTTCCTGAATAGCGCTGTCCAGCGGCAGAACCGCATTCTTGTCCTCGATGAAATCGCCCAGCTGGCTGTCTTCCTCGTCGCCGATTGGCGTTTCAAGGCTGATCGGCTCTTTGGCGATTTTCATCACCTTGCGCACCTTCTCCAGCGGCATTTGCAGCTTTTCGGCCAGTTCTTCCGGCGTCGGCTCGCGCCCGATCTCGTGCAGCATCTGGCGGCCGGTCCGCACCAGCTTGTTGATCGTCTCGATCATGTGAACCGGGATACGGATCGTACGCGCCTGATCCGCGATGGACCGCGTGATCGCCTGACGGATCCACCAGGTCGCATAAGTCGAAAACTTATAGCCGCGGCGGTATTCAAACTTGTCCACCGCCTTCATCAGGCCGATGTTGCCTTCCTGAATAAGATCAAGGAATTGCAGGCCACGATTGGTGTATTTCTTGGCAATCGAGATCACCAGACGCAGGTTGGCCTCGACCATTTCCTTCTTGGCCTGACGCGCCTCTTTCTCACCCTTCTGAACCTGCTGCACGATGCGGCGGAATTCAGAGATATCCAGACCGACATACTGACCGACCTGAGCCATATCGTTGCGCAGTTCCTCAACCTTGGCGGTCGAACGTTCAATGAACATCTGCCAGCCACGACCCGGCTTTTCAGCCATATCGGCCAGCCAGTTCGGATCAAGTTCGCGGCCACGATAGGCGTCGATGAACTCGCGGCGGTTGATCCGCGCCTGATCCGCCAGCTTCACCATTGAGCTGTCCAGCGACATGATGCGGCGGTTGATACCGTAAAGCTGGTCGATCAGCGCTTCGATCCGGTTGTTATGCAGGTGCAGTCCGTTCACCAGCTCAACAATCTCGGCGCGCAGCTTCTGATAGGTTTCTTCGTCTTTTTCGCTGAAGGTGCCATCTTCGTTCAGTGTGGCCGAAATCCGGCTGTCCTGCATTTCTGACAGCATCGAGAAGTCGGTCGAGATCCGCTCAAGCGTGGTCAGAACCTGATCCTTCAGCGCGGCTTCCATCGCGGCCAGCGACATGTTGGCCTGATCGTCGTCGTCATCGTCGTCATCGTTGTTCAGCGGGTTGCCGTCAGCATCCAGCTCGGGGCCTTTATCCTCTTTCTCAGGCTTCGCGGCCTGCACGTTCGAGGTATCGACTACCGGTTCCTCGACATCGCCGTCTTCGTCCATCTGGTTGCCAAAGGTGGCCTCCAGATCAATGACGTCGCGCAGCAGAATGTCTTCGGACAGCAATTCGTCATGCCAGATGGTGATCGCTTGGAAGGTCAGCGGGCTTTCGCACAGACCGGCAATCATGGTGTTCCGACCGGCCTCGATCCGCTTGGCGATGGCAATCTCGCCCTCGCGGCTCAGCAGTTCAACGCTGCCCATCTCGCGCAGATACATGCGCACAGGGTCGTCGGTACGATCCAGCTTTTCGGTCCCCGCCCCGGCCAGCGCAACCTCGCGGTTGCTTTCTGTCGTGGTCAGTTCGGTCGAGCCTTTGTTTTCTTCTTCCTCGGCTTCTTCATCTTCGATGATGTTGATGCCCATCTCGGACAGCATCGACATCACGTCTTCGATCTGTTCCGAGCTGACCTGATCCGGCGGCAGCACCTGATTAAGCTGGTCGTAGGTGATGTAGCCTTTCTCGCGGGCCTCGGCGATCATCTTCTTGACCTGGGCCTGGCTCATGTCCAGCGAGATTTCCTGTTCCTGCTCGTCGGATTTGCGGTCTTCGTTGGTATCCTTGGCGGCCATTCAATGCTCCTGCAGGGATGGGTGATTCGATTGAACCGAATCATTAGCGCGTAGAAGTGATTCGACCACCCGTTTACCCGTTTTTCTTTTCCAGTGCCTTACGAAAACACCACTTTACCGGCGTTTCCGCTCAAAATTGATCCCGGACATGATTGCCTCGAACTTGTCTTTCTCGTCGCGGTTGATTCGCGCGCCGTTGTCGGCCACGTCGAATATCGCCCTGTCTTCATTCTGGCTGCGGCTTGTGCGATTGCGCTCTTCGGCGGCCTGGGCCAGCCGGTATGTCAGCGCCTCATCGGCCAGATCAGACAGTTCCTCCTCGGCTTCGGCAATCTCTGCGTCCAACCCCCTGAGAGCTTTGATCTTTGCGAGCTCCTCGGCCAGCGTCATTTCGGCCTTTTCGACATCGCCCGGTTTATACACACAAGGGATCACTGCGACATGGCGAAGGGCTAGCAGGTTTTCAAGGGCTTCGGGTCCCAAAGTTTCAGCAATGTGGTCTTTCAGGTTCCCGGGGTCGTCGATCGCATGGCGCAGGATGGCGTGGCGCAGGGCAGCGTGGTCAGGGTCACGGCACTCCATCTCTTCCAACTGAATTTCGAATTGCACAACCACCTGCGGGTTCAGCGCTGCAATGGCCAGAATCGCAGCTTCGCGCAGTTGGATTTCCGCACCTTCGGACGAGGCCAGAAACGACGCGCGTGCGCCGGGCGTCGCCGTCGGCTGGGGTTGCCACTTGCCGCGCGGCTGCCATTGGCGGTTCTGCGGTCGGCGCTGCGGGCGGAACAACTGCCAGCGCAGATCCTTAATCTCTTGCCCATAATGCGAGCGGATCGAAGGGTCACGGATCAGCTTGATCTTCTCGCGCAGCGCCTTGTCCAGCGCCGCTTTGCGCTCGGGACTGTCGAAGACTTTGCCTTCGGTCTCGCGCTTCCACAGCAGTTTGACCATGGGGATCGCGCCTTCCAGTACGGCTTGCACAGCCCCCGGCCCCTCGGCGCGCAAAAGGTCGTCGGGATCCTTGCCCTCGGGCATCAGGGCAAACCGCAGGGATTTCCCGGCCTCAAGCAGTGGCAAGGCCAAGTCAACCGCGCGCATCGCGGCGCGCAAGCCCGCCGTGTCGCCGTCCAACGCGATGATCGGCTCATCGGATATACGCCAGAGCAGTTGCAGCTGGTGCTCGGTAATCGCGGTACCCAGCGGCGCCACCGAAGCGCCAAACCCGGCCTCGGCCAGAGCGATCACATCCATATAGCCTTCGGCCACGATCAGCGGCTGCCCCTTCCCTGCCGCTTGCCGCGCGGGGCCGTGGTTATAGAGACTGCGCCCCTTATCAAAAAGCTCGGTCTCGGGCGAGTTCAGGTATTTCGCGTTGTCATTGGGATCCATCGCCCGCCCGCCAAACGCAATACAGCGCCCGCGCGGGTCGCGGATCGGGAACATGATCCGGTTTCGAAACGTGTCATAGGGCTTTTTGCCTTTGTTCGACGGCTTGGCCAGCCCCGCCCCAAGGATCAGATCCTCGGCCACATTCTTGCCAGTTAGATGATCCCACAGGGCCTGCCAGCCATCGGGGGCAAATCCGATCTCCCATCGGTCCAGCGCCTGCGCGTCCAATCCTCGACCGGTAAGGTAATCGCGCGCCGCGCCCCCTGCCCCGGTTTTGAGCTGCAGGCGGAAGAACTGCACTGCCTGCTCCATCACCTCGGCCAGTTGCGCCCTGCGGTCCTGCTTTTCCTGCGCCTTGGGATCGCGCTGCGGCATCGGCATCCCTGCTTCGCGCGCCAGAATCTCGACCGCTTCGATAAACGAGACATTCTCGGTCTCTTTCACGAAACTGATCGCGTCGCCTTTGGCGTGGCAGCCGAAGCAATAATAGAACCCCTTTTGATCATCCACATGGAACGAGGCGGTCTTTTCATGGTGAAACGGGCACGGTGCCCACATGTCACCCTTGCCCTGATTGGACTTGCGCGGGTCCCACATGACCTTGCGGCCGACGACCTGAGACAGGCTGAGGCGCGTGCGCAATTCGTCAAGAAATCCGGGGGGCAAAGACATGGGGACAAACCTGCCAGAAATGAAAACGCAGGCCAAGGGGATGGCCTGCGCTTATCCACAGCGAAATGCAATGGATGTGGATTACTGCTGCAGGCACAGCTCCAGCCAAGCAGCGCCGAGGTCTTTTTTCCTCACATCGCGCATCTTTTGCTCATAGACCCACGGAGTGATCAGAGGAATCGCCGCGTTGTAATTCTCGGGCCATGTCGGCCCTGACTCTGCCACTGCCTGCGCCACGTCCCGTTCCTTTACCCGGTCCAGCCGTGCCTGCTGGACGGCAGCCACGACGTCTGACTGGAATTTGCAGCTCTGTTCCTTGGTTTCTTGAGCGGCCAGAGGAGTGGCCAGAACAATGGCCGCTATGGCGATACGCAACATGAGGGTCTCCGGGATTCGTTTCTGTCGCGGCAGCTTATCCGCCGCAAAGCCGACCGGCCATTGCCGTTTTGAACCTCGCGCCTTCGTGTTGCGCAGGGGCGACCAATCTCCGCCCCTGCATTTTTCTCAAAGTCCTTTGGCTCGATAGCTTTTCGAGACCCGGTCTATCGCCACGATATAAGCGGCTGTGCGCAGGTCTTCGACATCATCGCGGCTATGCCAAACCTCACGCATGGACTGATATGCAATCCGCATCGTGTCATCGAGGCCCGAACGCACCAGTTCCAACTCATCCGCGCCTTTCAGGTACTTGGCCTTGAAATCCGGTGACATCGACCATGCATCGCCCAAATACCGATCCAGACGCTCCAACTCGCTGACGATCAGCTCATGCCGTGCTTCTTCCTGACGGCGCTGCATCCGGCCAAAGCGGATATGGCTCAGGTTTTTGACCCACTCGAAATACGACACCGTCACACCGCCGGCATTGGCATACATGTCAGGAATGATCACGGTACCCTTTTTGCGCAATATTTCATCCGCACCCGCCGTCACAGGACCGTTCGCAGCCTCGATGATCAGCGGGGCCTTGATGCGATCCGCGTTGGTCAGGTTGATCACGCCTTCCAGCGCCGCCGGGATGAGGATATCGCAGTCCTCTTCCAACACCACCGCCCCCTCGGCGGAATGGGTCGCGTCCGGGTAATCCTTGACCCCGCCATGCTTGACGATCCACTGCCGAACAGATTCAACGTCGATCCCTTCGGGATTATACAGCGCGCCATCCCATTCGATGATGCCGGTGACAATCGCGCCATCCTCTTCGCTGAGGAATTTTGCGGCATGATAACCCACATTGCCCAAGCCCTGGACGATCACGCGTTTGCCGTCCAACTTTCCAGTAAGCCCGGCTTTCTGAGTGTCTTCAGGATGGCGAAAGAATTCTCGCAGAGCGTATTGAACACCACGACCGGTTGCCTCGACCCGCCCGGCGATACCACCCGCGTTCAACGGCTTGCCGGTAACACAGGCCCGCGCATTGATGTCCGTCGTGTTCATCCGAGCATATTGGTCGGCCATCCACGCCATCTCACGCTCGCCGGTCCCCATGTCGGGGGCGGGAACGTTCTGGGACGGGTTGATCAGATCCCGCTTGGCCAGTTCATACGCAAACCGGCGCGTGATCTGCTCCAGTTCATGATCCTCATACTTTCGCGGGTCGATACATAGCCCGCCTTTCGAGCCGCCAAAAGGTGTTTCAACCAGCGCACATTTATAGGTCATCAGCGCTGCCAGCGCCTCAACTTCATCCTGATTGACGGCCAAAGCGTAGCGGATGCCACCTTTTACCGGCTCCATGTGTTCGGAATGAACCGACCGGTAGCCGGTGAACGTATGAATATCACCGCGCAGGCGAACACCGAACCGCACCGTGTAAGTGGCGTTGCAAACCCTTATCTTCTCCTCCAACCCCGGAGGCAGATCCATCAGGGACGCCGCCCTGTTGAACATCAGGTCAACACTTTCGCGAAAGCTGGGTTCTTTTGTGGCCGTCATCTATACCTCCGTGCCAACGAACGACTTGCGTTCTGTCGTTTTGTCGCACCCATTGGATAAACGATCAATATTTAAGCAAAAATAAATTTCGAAAAACTGAGTCGCCGAACGCGATCACGCGCGCGTGCATTGTCGACAAGAAGACAACAGAACCTAAGCGTGGATCATATTATTCCCTGTTTGACAAGAAATGGGCCTGATCCAAGGCGGTTTCGCCCAATTCCCGCCACGTTTGAGCGTTAATTTCTCAACGTTAACTTTTCCTTAGCAGTAGTGGATGACTGTTCAGCGAGGACGGCAATATGATTAACCGCGGTTTCAAAAGCGGCATAACTAAACGCTTTAAAAAACTACCAACACCCCAGGTCTTCCAGCGCGAAGAAGACGGGTCGTTCACCATTTTTGTACTGCTTGGCGTGCTGGTGATTTTTGCGACCACAGGTATTGGGGTCGACGTCATGAACTTTGAACGCGACCGTGCGACGTTGCAGTCTACCTTGGACCGCGCTGTTCTTGCCGCCGCCGACCTTGACCAAACGCTCCCGCCGCGACAGGTGGTCGAGTCATACTTGGACAAAGCTGGCCTCAGTGACAAACTGAAATCGGTCAACGTGCAGGAAGGATTTGGATCCCGGACCGTGTCTGCAACTGCAGAAACGATCGTGAACACCAACTTCATGCGCTTTTCGGGTCACAAGACCTTGACTGCACAAGCGGCAAGTACAGCGGAGGAATCGATTGGATCAGTCGAAATCTCGCTCGTGCTCGACATGTCCGGATCGATGAACCGCGCGTCTGCGGAAGCAGGAAGAACGAAAATTGAGGTCTTGCGCTCTGCCGCCAAAGAGTTCGTGACCCTGATGCTGGACAAGCCGGGCGAAAGTCAAATTTCGATGTCCATCATTCCTTATGCAACCCAGGTCAGCGCGGGTGACGACATACTGAAGCACTTCAGCAATGTATCGTCCGAGCATGATTTTTCTCACTGTATCAACTTTACTTCGGCCCAGTTTGGTAGTTCGGCATTGGATCCCACGATTTCCTATGACCGCACCGCTCCGTTCGACCCCTTCCAATACACCAACAACGCAGAGCAATTCCCCCGCTTCCCTGTTTGTCCTGTCCGCGCAGGCAGTGACATTACCGCTGTGACCGACGACATCGATGTTCTGCACAACCGCATCGATGCGCTTACGGCCAACGGCAACACTTCGATCGACGTGGGCATGAAATGGGGTGTCGGCATGCTGGATCCCAAATTCCAGAACGTTGTCGGAGAACTGGCCAGAGAGAACATTGTTCCGGATAAGTTTAAAGATCGACCCGAAGCCTATGACTCAGAGGTGCTAAAGGTCGCTATCGTCATGACCGACGGACAGAACACCACTCAATACATGCTGAAAGACCAGTACCGCTCAGGCTTTTCGGATATTTGGTTCAACCCGGAATACGTCCGCGACGATGGGTCCACAGGCGAATATAGCGTTCGATTCCGGCGCAACCCGGACCGCTACGTGTGGATGCAACAAAGCATCGAAAACGGCGCGCAGTTTGGCAGAGGATTCATTACTGCCGACTATCCTTACGGCAACCCTCCGAACGAGAGCTCTTTTAACAATGAGCCGGGAACTGCGACGCGCATGACTTTCCCTCAGTTGTTCAATCAGGCCTCGTTGTACTGGAACGCGACCAACAACTACTTCTGGCAGAACAATCACGTGTTCAACTGGTTTCAGAACCCTCGAATAAGTGTCGGACCAACAACAAAGAATTCACGCACAACCAGCATTTGCGGCGCTGCAAAGAATAATGGTGTGATCATCTATGGAATTGCGTTCGAAGCCCCCAATGCGGGCCTGACGACCATCAAGAACTGTGCAAGTTCGGACAGCCACGTCTACGAAGTGGACGAGTTCGATGACCCCGAAGGCATCTCGTTGCAAGACGCATTTGCGTCAATCGCATCGTCGATCAAGAAGCTGAGGCTGACCCAATGATCCAAAATCTTCGAACATATCTAGGAAAACTCAAGGCATCTGAGGACGGCAACGTCGTTGTGGAATTTGTCCTCATTTTCCCGGTTTTCATGTTCTTCATCCTCAGCGCAATGGAATACGCGGTGGTTACGGTCCAGCAATCTATGCTGGAACGCGCGGTGGACATAACAGTTCGCGAGATTCGACTGGGAACCGGAACAAACCCGGACCACGATACAATCAAGGACTCGATCTGTGAGAACACGCTGCTAGTCCGTAACTGCTCGCGAAATTTGCGACTGGAAATGATCCAGCAGAGCGCGTTCGCCGGTGTCAATCTGCCCGAAACCGTAGACTGCACCGACAACACTGAAGAAGTACGCCCTGTTCGTACCTTCCAGAACGGTCTGTCGAATGAGCTCATGATTCTGCGCGCGTGCGCCAGGGTTGATCCTCTGTTTCCGACTTCGGCCATGGGGCGGGCGCTGGTAGATGACACCGGACAGATCGCACTAACGGCGACCACAGCCTTCGTTCAGGAGCCTTCGTAAGACTATGACTATTATCCATAGACTCAGAAATCTCTTTCGCTCGGTCAAACGGGATGAAAGCGGTATACTAACTGTCGAAGCAATCCTGATTTTCCCAATGCTGGTTTGGACGATCACGGGCGCCTTTGCCTTTTTCGATGGTTTCCGGCAAAGCGCGGCTAACCTAAAGGCTGCTTACACGGTCGGCGACCTCATCTCGCGTGAAACCGGGACTGTGACCGACACCTACGTCGACTCCATGCATGAGCTTTTGGATCGAATGGTCAACAGCCGAAACGATATTCAACTGCGTATTTCGCTGATTGTCTACGATGCCGAAGATGATCGGCACTACGTGAGATGGTCAGCCATCCGCGGCTATTGTGAGGCCTGGACTAACGACAATATCGGTAACATGCGGGATAACCTGCCCCCGATGCCCGATCAGGACACGCTGATCATTGTCGAGACCTCCAATAGGTATCAGCCTATTTTCGGGTCGAACTGGGTGGTCGGATCGTGGGTTTCCGAAGATCACACATTCCGTAATTTCGTGTTTACTCGCCCACGATTTACGAATGAGATTGCTCAGAACCTTGGTCCTCAGTCCTGTTCGCAAGCTTAACCGAAAGCATTTCCGACATAAACTTGGTTTCGGCGGCGGCTGTCATGCCGCCGATGCCCACCCGATGACCGAGGCGCCACCATAGCCCCGGGGCCCAGGCATTTGCATCCTTGGTCCGCGTGCGGATCAAGAAACCGTTTGACGGTTTGAACGCAAACACTCCGCGATCTACGGCTTCGATATCCTGAACCCGGGCGATCACACGCCCTGCCCCGGTTCGAACCACTGTATCGGTCAATTCGATGCTGTCGCTCGTGGCATTCCACATGCGATGCGCCAGCCAGAATGCCGCAGCGCCAACGACCAGCAAAAACACAAGCCACGCAGGCTCGGGCGGCGTTGCCATGGCCACATACAGAACCATCGCTCCTACAACCGTCAACATTCCGACACCCAGCCACCGTCGTGGTGTCGAAGCCTTGACCCGAGCCAGTACTTCTTCCTGCATCTTCTCTCCCCGTTCGATGTGGTCCGGGTTTAGCGCCTTTCCCCGCTGAAAGACAGAGGGGCGCGACCTGCAATTTTTTGCACATAGGCGGTGCCTTTCCGCAAATTGACGCATGTCATCCACCGGCTAAGTATGTCCCAAGCAAGCAGGAGGCCCTCATGTCCCTTAGACCCACATTGGAAACCCGGAACGCTGTCCCGACAATGGAAGGCGCAGGGGTCAAACTGCATCGTGCATTCGGATTTCAGGATCCGTCCGAGCTGGACCCGTTCCTGCTGTTTGACGATTTCCGAAACGAACGCCCGCAAGACTATATGGCGGGGTTCCCTTGGCACCCTCATCGAGGCATCGAGACGATAACTTATGTGCTGTCCGGCACGGTCGAACATGCAGATTCGCTTGGCAATACTGGCACGTTGGGTGCCGGGGACGTCCAATGGATGACGGCCGGGTCCGGCATCTTGCATCAAGAGATGCCAAAAGGAAACGCGACCGGTCAAATGCACGGGTTCCAGCTTTGGGGCAACCTGCCGTCCAGTCAAAAGATGACAGCACCGCGTTATCAGGATGTTCAAAGCAGGGACATTCCGGAAATAACCGATGACGACGGCACAACTGTCCGAGTCATCGTTGGCGAGTTCTGGGGCAAGACCGGCCCAGTCGACGGCATCGCTGCGGATCCGCAATATCTGGATATCTCGATCCCGGCCGGCGTGAAAAAGACATTCCGCATTGACACGTATCGCCGTGCCTTTGCCTATGTTTTTCAGGGCCAGGCCGCCTTCGCAGACGCCTCGCAACCGACGGGGGTACTGCTAGAGAAAGAGGTTGCAGGGCAAGAGGTCAACATTCGTGACATGTCGGGGGATCGAACTCTGGTTCGGTTCGGAACGGGCGATGAGGTCACTGTTCAGGCCGGTCCCGGTGGCGTCAGGTTCCTGTTGATCTCGGGCGCGCCGATTGATGAACCCGTCGCGTGGCACGGCCCTATTGTGATGAACACCCGCGCTGAACTGGAACAGGCGTTTCGAGAATTGCGGAACGGCACCTTTATTCGCCCCGCGCATTGATCAAGCTGTCACTGATCTCAGAACCATGTCCCAGTAGATCTGCTCGACGGCGTCCAGCGATAAACGCCCCCCTGCGCGATACCAAGTCATCACGCCATTCAACATGGCGATCACCGCAAGTGTGGCGATTTTGGTATCGGCAACAGTAAACAGCCCTTGCTGTTGTCCGGCTTTCAAAATGGCCTCTAGCGAGTCTTCATATGTGCGCCGCACCGCTTCAATTTCCGTAAAATTCTCGGGGCTTAAATTGCGCAGTTCCATATAGGCGATGAAGACTTCGTCCGGGCGCTCCATGTGAAATCGAATGTGAAAGCCCACGAACTGCCGCAAGGCTTCGACTGGCGAGGCCGCAGGCGTCAATTTAGCGTATGTAGAAAGCAGCTCCTGCATGTGGTCGTTCATCAGGCGATACAGCAAGCTCTGCTTGTCCGGCGTATAGTTGTAAAGTGCGCCAGCCTGCACCCCGACCTCGGCCGCGATCTGGCGCATGGAAACCGCCGCGTAGCCGTGGCGCGCAAACAACGACAGGGCCGCCTTGCGAATACGGGGGCCAGTGATATCGGAATGTGAACCTTGTGTCCTTGCCATATTGCAAATGTATCTGAACGTCCGTTCAGATAGAACCCCGCTTGAATGCGCTATTCAAAAGGTGCATCACAGGCAGGACCGCCATCGAAAGGGTTCGGCATGAAACCCCTGCCATTGCTGATTGTTTTGAGTCTTTGCGCCAGCTGCGTCGACTTTCCTGAACTTGAAGGCAGCGAGCCTGAAAGCCTGAAAACCACACGGTTTCCAAAACTGATCCCTCTGCAAGAGAATCTTGGCCCCCCGATCGACCCGGTAAGCGAGGCCGCTGAGGTCGAAGAAGACCTGTCTGCCCGACGAGAAGCGCTGCAGAAAAAGGCGGACAAGCTACAAAGCGAAGAAATTAACTGACCGTCTGCATTTCCCGGTTCAGGCCGGCCTGCAACGCATTGCGCCCATGCGCCGAACCCGGTAAGGCACCCGGGAATGGGCAAGGCCCAAAAAGGCGATGAATTCGAGCGAAAGGAACCCACGGGATGACACAGGCGCTGCGGCTTGGAATTGCGGGCTTGGGAACGGTCGGCGTGGGTGTCGTCAAGATCGTGCGGCAACATGCGGATTTGCTGCAAGCGCGCACTGGTCGTCCCATTGAAATAATCGCCGTGTCAGCGCGCGACGCGTCCAAGGATCGCGGCGTGAACCTTTCGGGCTATGCGTGGGAAACCGACCCGGTCGCCCTGGCTCAGCGGGACGATATCGACGTCTATGTCGAGCTGATGGGCGGTGAGAACGGCCCCGCCAAAGCGTCGGTCGAGGCGGCGCTGGCAAGTGGCAAGGATGTCGTCACCGCAAACAAGGCCCTGCTGGCGATCCACGGGCAAGAGCTGGCCGAAAAGGCCGAGGCCGCCGGGCGCGTGATCCGGTTCGAGGCCGCCGTTGCAGGCGGTATCCCGGTGATCAAATCCCTGACCGAAGGTCTTGCGGGCAATGAAATCACCCGCGTCATGGGCGTGATGAACGGCACCTGCAACTATATCCTGACCCGGATGCAATCGCAGGAGCTGGGCTACAACGCCCTGTTCGAAGAATGTGCCGAACTGGGGTATCTCGAAGCTGATCCCAATCTGGATGTAGGCGGTATTGACGCGGCGCATAAACTGGCGCTGCTGTCGTCGATTGCCTTCGGCACCAAGCCGAACTTTGACGGGATCGAGATTGAGGGCATTCAGCAGATCAGCCTCGATGACATCCATCAGGCCGACGACATGGGCTATCGCATCAAGCTGCTCGGCGTCGCACAGAAAACCGCGCGTGGGCTGGTCCAACGGATGCAGCCTTGCCTTGTGCCAAGCGGCTCGGCGCTGGGACAGTTGGAAGGCGGCACCAATATGGTGGTGATCGAGGGCGACGCAGTTGACCAAGTCGTTCTGCGCGGCCCCGGCGCAGGCGAAGGCCCGACGGCAAGTGCTGTGATGGGCGATGTCTGCGATCTGGCACGCGGGTTGCAAATCCCGACCTTTGGCCGCCCCGCGACCTCGTTGCAGGATGCGGCACCGGCCATCACCGGCCTGCCCGCCCCTTATTACCTGCGTCTTGCGCTGTTCGATAAACCCGGCGCGCTGGCGAAAGTGGCCGCTATTTTGGGCGATGCCGGTGTGTCAATCGACCGGATGCGCCAATATGGCCATTCCGAAAGCACCGCGCCGGTTCTGATCGTCACGCACAAGACAACACGGGCCACTTTGGACGTGGCATTGGATGGGTTCCGCGACACCGATGTGGTCTCGGGCGAACCGGTCGCGCTGCGCATCGAAGAGGTTTGACCCTTGCGGCCTGCCTAGGCCGCAGGCTATGCCCAAGAAAACGCCTATACTGACCTGAGGATAGTGAAAATGAGTGCTGCCAAGATTGATTTCAACGACCGACTGCTGTCGCTGGGCCTGGCGCGGGTTGCGGAACAGGCTGCGCTGGCCTCTGCCTCGCTGGTTGGACGCGGTGACGAGAAGGCGGCCGATCAGGCAGCGGTCAACGCGATGCGCGAACAGTTGAACCTGTTGGATATCGCAGGCGTCGTGGTCATCGGTGAAGGTGAGCGGGACGAAGCGCCGATGCTTTATATCGGCGAAGAGGTCGGTACAGGTAATGGCCCCGGCGTGGACATTGCGCTGGACCCGCTGGAGGGCACCACCCTGACCGCCAAGGACATGCCCAACGCCCTGACCGTGATCGCCATGGGCCCGCGCGGCTCGATGCTGCACGCGCCCGACGTTTACATGGACAAGCTGGCCGTGGGTCCGGGCTATCCCGAAGGCGTCGTCAACCTGGATATGAGTCCGCGCGAACGCGTTGAAGCTCTGGCCAAAGCCAAGGGTTGCGCACCCGCTGACATTACCGTCTGCATTCTGGAACGCCCCCGGCACGAGGCGATGATCGCCGAAGTCCGCGAGACCGGCGCCTCGATCCGTCTGATCACCGACGGTGACGTGGCCGGCGTCATGCACTGTGCCGAAAGCGAAGAGACCGGCATCGACATGTATATGGGCCAGGGCGGCGCACCCGAGGGTGTGCTGGCGGCGGCTGCATTGAAATGCATGGGTGGTCAGATCTTTGGCCGCCTGCTGTTCCGCAACGATGACGAGCGTGGCCGTGCCGCCAAGGCGGGCATCACCGATCTGGACCGTGTCTATGCGCGCGATGAGATGGTGACAGCCGACGTGATCTTCGCCGCAACCGGCGTGACCGGCGGGTCGCTGTTGCCGCGCATCAAGCGCGAGCCGGGTTGGCTGGAAACCACCACCCTGCTGATGCGGTCGAAAACCGGATCAGTCCGGCGCATGTCCTACCGCACGCCGATGTGGTCGCACGACAACGCGTAATTACGTGTCTGGCGTAAACCATAAAGAAACAAAGGCCGGGTCCGAAAGGTATCCGGCCTTGGCATATCAGGGGCGGGTCATGAGCTTTCTTGGGGTTGAACAGTCTTTGTCCGGGCGGCGTTGGGTCGGCCCCTCGGCGGATGTAGAACGCGCGACCGAAATGCTGGTGCAACAGGCCGGCCTGCCGCGTGCTGTCTGCCAGGTGCTGGCGCGCCGTGGCGTTCCCGCAATGGAGGCCCCCGGTTTCCTGGAGCCCAAGTTGAAAGAACTGCTGCCCGATCCGCGAGACATGAAGGATATGGAAACCGCAACCACCCGGTTTCTGACGGCAGTGCGGGACAAGCAGCGGATTGCTGTTTTTGCCGACTATGACGTGGATGGCGGTAGCTCAGCCGCTTTGTTGCTTGTCTGGTTGCGGCAGATGGGGCTGCAGGCGACGCTGTACGTGCCCGACCGGATTGATGAGGGCTACGGCCCCAATGTGCCCGCCATGCAGGAGCTGGCCGCCCGTCACGACCTGATCATCTGCGTCGATTGCGGCACGCTGAGCCATGAACCGATCGCAGCGGCCAAAGATGCGGATGTGATCGTGCTGGATCACCATTTGGGCGGCGAAACCCTGCCCGAATGCGTGGCCGTGGTGAACCCGAACCGGCAGGATGAAAGCGGCGATCTGGGCTATCTCTGCGCTGCGGGCGTCGTGTTCTTGATGCTGGTCGAGGCCGGGCGGCAACTGCGTGAGGCCGGGGTCAAGGGGCCAGACCTGATCTCTCTGCTGGATCTGGTGGCGCTGGCGACCGTGGCAGATGTCGCCCCTTTGATCGGGGCGAACCGCGCACTGGTGCGTCAGGGGTTGAAGGTGATGGCTCAACGGCAGCGACCCGGTCTGGTGGCCCTGTCAGACGTGGCGCGGATGGATTCGGCTCCCAACAGCTATCACCTCGGGTTCCTGCTAGGCCCGCGCGTGAATGCCGGGGGGCGGATCGGTCAAGCCGATCTGGGTGCGCGATTGCTAAGCACCGATTCCATGCACGAGGCCGAGGCCCTGTCGCAACGGCTGGACGAACTGAACACCGAGCGCCGCGATATCGAAAACGCCGTGCGTGCAGCCGCCATGGAACAAGCCGAGGAACGTGGACTGGACGCGCCCTTGGTCTGGGCGGCGGGCGAAGGCTGGCATCCCGGCGTAGTCGGCATCGTCGCCTCGCGCCTGAAAGAAGCCGCAAACCGCCCCGCCATTGTGATCGGCTTTGACGGGGATGAGGGCAAGGGCTCGGGCCGGTCAGTGACAGGTGTCGATCTTGGGGCTTCGATCCAACGTTTGGCCGCCGAGGGGCTGCTGGTCAAAGGTGGCGGGCACAAGATGGCCGCCGGGCTGACAGTGATGCGCGACCAACTGGAACCGGCGATGGCGCGCCTGTCGGAGTTGTTGGCCAAACAAGGCGCGGGCGAAGGCGGCCCGGCGGATCTGAAACTTGACGGCACATTGATGCCGGGTGCGGCCACAGTGGACCTGATCGAACAGATCGAAAAAGCAGGTCCCTTCGGAGCCAGCGCCCCTGCCCCACGCTATGCCCTGCCCGATCTACAGGTGCGTTTTGCCAAGCGTGTGGGCGAATCTCATTTGAAACTGTCCCTGTCCGATGGCGTGGGCGGCGGTCTGGACGCCATCGCCTTCGGTGCGTTCGACGGACCAATGGGCGAAAAGCTGTCCAATCACGGCGGCGCGCGGTTCCATTTCGCCGGTCGACTCGAGGTCAATACATGGGGCGGACGGCAATCCGTGCAGCTTCGGCTGGAAGATGCCGCCGAGGCAAACTGAGCTTGTCATAGGCCCCGGCAAAAAACTTGTCCCTCCCTGCATTTTTCGGCTTGCGGGGGTGGTAGGTAAACCGTAAAAGGCCCTCCACAAGCCAGCGTGGCCCGTTCGTCTATCGGTTAGGACGCCAGGTTTTCAACCTGGAAAGAGGGGTTCGATTCCCCTACGGGCTACCACTTGTGCTTGTTTTGCCTAAATGGCCCGTTCGTCTATCGGTTAGGACGCCAGGTTTTCAACCTGGAAAGAGGGGTTCGATTCCCCTACGGGCTACCATTTCCTTACACTCCGAATTTCTCGCGGCACAGGTCTTCGATCTGACCCCATGTGGATTTGAATTCGGGCGTGTTTTCCGCTGCATAGTGGAAGTTCTTCATCAAACCCGTCAGCTGCGTGAAGACCTGCCGCACCTCGGCCTTATCTTTGAACTCGGCGGTGGATTGGGTCACGCCGTAGACCAGCTTGAAGGTCATCTTCTGCCGCTCCAGCGGGACGGTTGCGTCCACTTTATCAAAGGCATCCTGTTGCAGATAGACCATATCCACAAACAGCCCCTTTTGCTGCGTGACAAAGTCCTCGATGGTGACGCCTTCCTCGCCTGTCACCTGCATCATCTGGTCGACCTGTTCGCCCTTCTCAATAAGCGCCAGCAGATCGCGGACCTTGCCGGTCCAGCCCGGCTCGGCGTGTTTGTCATACCAGTCGGACAGCTGATCGGTATAGCGCGACCAGCTGAGCATCGGGTCCACTGCAGGATAGAACCGCTTGTAGGCGCGTTCGGATGACAGACCGAGGAAACACTTGACCGTGGACAAGGTCGACTGCGTGACGGGTTCGTCAAAATTGCCACCAGCGGGTGAGACCGTGCCAATCAGCGTCAGGCTGCCCAACGCGCCGTCATTGGTCTTCATCGCACCCGCGCGCTCGTATAATCCCTTGATCGAGCTTTCCAGATATGCAGGGAAGCCCTCCTCACCCGGAATTTCCTCCAACTTGCCAGAGGTCTCGCGCATGGCCTGCGCCCAGCGACTGGTACTGTCGGCAATCAGCAGCACGTCATAGCCCATCTGGCGATAATATTCTCCCAGCGTGATGCCGGTGAAGATCGATGCCTCGCGCGCAGCAACCGGCATGGACGAAGTGTTGCAGATGATGATCGTCCGATCCATCAGGCTGCCGCCCGAGGTCGGGTCGGTCATTTTGGGGAATTCCGCGATGGTCTCCACCACCTCGCCCGCGCGCTCGCCGCAGGCTACGACGATCACGATATCGACCTTGGAGTTCCGCGCGATCAGGTTCTGCAAGACCGTCTTACCTGCACCGAACGGGCCGGGAATACAGGCCGTCCCGCCGCGCGCGATAGGGAAGAACGTGTCGATCAGGCGTTGCGAGGTCAGTACCGGCTCGGTCGGGTAAAGACGTTCCGACAAAGCGCGTTTCAGGATGCTTTCCGGCAGCGCGCGGCGGACCGGCCATTTTTGCGAAAGGGTCAGGGTGTGTTCGCCGCCCTGTTCATCCTCAAGCCGGGCCACGATGTCGTGGATTGTGGCCGCGCCTTTCTGCACCCAGACGACCTTGTAGTCGCCCACCCAGTTGAACGGCAGCATGATCTTATGCTCGAACCGCCCCTCGGGCACAGTGCCGATGCTGTCGCCCGCTGTCACCGTGTCGCCCACCTTGACCGAGGGCGTAAACGACCATTTCGCCAGCGTATCCAGCGGGGCCACGTCCGCGCCGCGTGGCAGGAAAGTACCAAACTCAGCGGCGACCTTCGGCAAGGGCGATTGCAGCCCATCAAACACCTGACCCAGCAGACCCGGCCCCAGTTCGACCGATAACAACTGGCCAGATTGCTCCACCGGGTCGCCCACGGCCACGCCGTCGGTGCTTTCATAGACCTGCACATCCGCCGTGTCGCCGCGCACGCGCAGCACTTCGGCTTTCAAACGCTCCTGACGGCCACCGGGGCCGGGGCGCGTGGGCAGGATAAAGACCACCTCGTTCTTGACCAGTTGCCCCGGCGCGCCTGAGGCATCTGCGTTGGCCTGAATTTGCACCAGCCCCTCTTGCACCGCAACAACGCGGGCAGTGGCGGTTTGGGTGACAGGGGTTGGGGCGGTCATGCGTAGGCTCCCTCAAAGTCGATATCGGCGACGTCAGCCATTGCCTGTTGCGCCAGTTTCTCAAATCGCGTGGCCGCGTCCTGCGCATTGCTTTGCGCCCAGCGGTCGAAAATGTTCCAGATCAGCACGTAGATCGCCACGGCCTCGAAATCGAACAGATGGCGGGCGGCGTGGCGTTTGAGCTGCTTATGGCTGACCTGCAGCAGTAACCGCTCAAGCCCCAGAGGATCTTCTGCCTCCAGCAGTTGATGCGCTTCCTTGAGCCACGGCATCGAGGTCTCAAGCTTGAAGGTCGGATCACTCCAGTTGGCCGGTATGTGGCGGGCCCAGCGGCCCATGCCGAAGGTTCCGGTAAGCGGGCTTCCGCCCTGTTTGCGCAAGCGCAAGGCGGCTACGGCGGTACGCAAGTCCATCCGCTCCAGAAACAGCTTCCGCAAGGTCTGTTGCGGGATATCACCTAGCGCACCTTTGCAGCGTTCGACCGCTTGTGTATCCGTCACGTCCATATCGTAGTCGCCCCAGTTCAGGGCGTGTTCCAACACCTTTAGCACCTGCGCATCCTCAGACGCCAGCGCACGCAGCCGCCGGTCCAGCCGCAGGCGCGAGATCGGGGGCTGTTTGGCAACAAACAACCTTTCCGAGCCCGGCAGGCTGCTGATCAGCGCGATATAGGCGTCGGGGTCCGACATGTCAGCGGATCACCCCTTCCAGCACGGCACGGAACCGGGGCTGAAGATGCTCCATCAGCAAAGAGGCCACGGCCTTGTCAGTCAGGTCCAGCACCACGCCCTGATCCTCGGCGCGCACCCGGATACCGTCCTGCGTGCCGTCTGCGGCGTGCAGTTCCACCTGTTCGCGCAGCATGTCGGCAGTCAGGCCCAGCACATATTTCGTCAGCTTGCCCGACTGGATATCGTCAGCGTTCTGCTTGATATCCTCTTGCGTGGCCACCTTGGCGGGCAGGATCACCTGCACCTTACCGTCCAGCTTGGCCCCTTCCGCCGCGCGCCCAACGACCTCGAGGATCATCTGTTTCAGCATCTCGGGGTCGGCCATTTCCTTGGTGACAAGGCGTTCGACATCTTCGCGGAACCGGTCGGTCAGACCCGCCTTCATGGTCAACACCGCATCACGCATGGCGGTGTTCAGCGCCTCTTCCCCGGCGGCACGGTAATTGTCGGATTCGGTACGGGCCTTTTTCTGATACTCATCCGCTTCACGCTTGGCATCGGCGAGGATCCTGGCCGCCTCGGCCTTGGCCTCTGAACGCAGCTTGTCGGCTTCCGCCTGCCCCGCCGCCACGCCATCGCTGCGCAGCTTGTCGATCAGCGCATCGACCCCGTGCGAGATCATCCCGTCCTGTGCCATCAGCTGATCCCCGCGCTAATGACCAACGCAAAGACAAAGGCGAAGACACCAAAGCCTTCGATGATCGCAGCAGGGGCCAGCGACAGGCCGAAGATTTCCGGTTTCTCCTTGGTGGCATTGATCGCCGCCGCACAGGCCCGGCCCTGCCAGATGCCGCAATACATCAGCGCAATCCCAGACAGGATGCCGATGCCGAACAGCCCGCCCGCGTTTTCCGGCGTCACATCGCGGTTCAGGGTGAACATGATCACGATGCCGTAGATCACCATTGTAGACGGAAAGGCTGAGACACCGATGAACCGGCCATAGCCGCCCTCGGTCTCGGTCATCGCGCCGATACTGGCCTGCCCCGCAATGGCACAGCCAATGGCGCTGGACGCCGCCCCTAATGCCATGGGCGCGTAGATTCCCAGCCAACCCAATGTCAGTACAAGCTCATTCATTCCTGAACCTCCTTGCGGGCGAACGGGCGAAAGACGATGCCTTCATCCGGCAGACCCCATTTAAAGAATTCGATGTAATTCAGACGTAACCCGTGGACGACGCCACTCATCATCGCGAGGGCGAAATTGAGCAGATGCCCGGCAATCAGAATCAGCAGCCCGAACAGGATGCCCGGCCCTTTCAGCGCCTGCATCACTTGGACCGCCAGATCGTTGAACGTGATCGCCAGCGAGGCCGAGGCCAGCCCCAGCGCAAACAGGCGCATGTAACTCAGCACATCGCCAAACGCGCCCATCGCGCCCGCCAGCCCCTGTAGCCCCTCGATCAGACGCCACAGCCAGTCGGTCGGTTTGGTGATCTGACGCTCGCTGGTGAACAGCAGGATCGCCAGAAAGCCTGCGCCCATCAGCACCGCTCCGGGCAAGGTCGCGCCGTCGTTCATGTAGGCCAGCCACAGAACAAAACCGCCGATCAGAACGGCGATCCAGCCCAGATTGGCAATCGCCCTGCGCCGCCCCCACGCCGCGCGTGCGGCAAGTGCATTGGCCAGCACCAGATGGAACACGCCGACAACGATCGAGATCATCATCATCGCGTTGAAGTTGTTCAGATCCAATATCTTGAGCCGCGCCCAGATCGACCCCTCTGCCGGGGACGCGCCGAAATAACTGCCGACCATGACTCCGTAGATCACCGTCGCGCCCGCGATGATCACACCATAGAGCCGCCACGACCGCTGCGCCGGGGACTTGTCCATCTTTTTCCAAATGGCCAGCAGGCCCAGCAGGATCACCACGCCATAACCCGCATCCGCCACGATCATCGCAAAGAAGATCGCAAACGAGGCCGCAACGATGATGCTGGGGTCCCAATCCCTGTAGCCCGGTATCTGGTAAAACAGAGCCAGATCGACGGCTGCGCTGCGGTTCTCGGGCTGCTCCAGTAAAGTCGGAGGGGCGTCATCCGAGCCCGGTTCCTCGATCAGAACAGCAGCGTCTCGCGCCTGCGCCATCTCCAGCACGGCATCCACACGATCCTCGGGCACCCAGCCCTGCAGGGCAAACATCGCGCCCTCGTCGCGGACCTTCTGCGTAGCGTGGGCCAGTTCCGCCGCGCTTTCTGCGGCCGACAGGTTGCGGCGCATCAGGGTCAGGTAACGGGTCTGGGCGATGCGTTCCGCCTCAAGCGCCTCAATGGCGATCTCGGCCTCTTCCAGCTGCGCCTCAAGTTCATGGATCGGCAGCGATCCGGTATGGGTGCGCGGCACCGGCAGGATATCGTCGCCCGGATCGTCCGGCGCGATCAGCACGGCGTAGATATAGCGGTGATCCTGTTCCAAAATGGCCCAGGGCAGTTTGACCTCGGACAGCGCCTCGCGGTGTTTCACCGGCAGTTGGTAGAACCACAGCCGATTGCCCGCCAACACATCATTGGGTGGAAAATCCAGATCGCCCCACGGGCGCACCTGTGCAATCCGATGGGCCAGAAAATCCCGCCGGTCCGTTGCCTCCCGCGTGCGCTGCATCAGGTCCAGCACGTCGCGCACGAACTGGTCCATATCAAAGGCCGGATCGCGCTGTATCTGGCGGCGCGGGTCGGCCACATCGGTCAAAAAGCGCAGCGCCTTATAAGCGTCATGCGCACCACGTTCGCTGATCTTCTCAGGCTCGGCGGGCGGAGGAGCAAGTGGCAGTACATGCATACAGCCCAGCCCTTGCAGCGCCTCCAGCGTGTCGCCCTTCTGTGCGGCCGGTCCGACGAGGGACAGTTTCTTCAGCCGCGCAACGCTCATGTCAGCGCCTCCTGCGCATGTTTGCGCTTGGAGATTTTCGAGCGCACAACGGCCTGCATCTGTTCATCGCTCAGATAGATGCGGATTTTCTTGATATTGGCCTTGGCGCGCGGGATCAGAACCTTTTCGAACAGGTTCACCCGCTGCGTGATCGTGGCAACGGCCTTGTCGAAAATACGTACCCGTTCCTCGGCGACCTTCACACGCAGCCGTGCCTCGATCATGTCATGCAACAGGTTGGCGGCGGCATCGACCCAATGTGGTTTGGCCAGCAACGAATAAGGCCGCACCGCAACTTCGATCCGGTCCAGATCGGGCATCTTGACGCCGACCACGTTGACCTCTTTCAACTGGTAGTCCTTCAACTGGACCAAGCCGTCCAGATCGACCCCCTGCTGCGCAAGCATCGGCAGTTTTTCCCCGACCTGCTGCGCCAGATCATGCACCTCCTGCTGCAGGCGCTGCACATCTTCGCGCGCCTTGGCACGTTCCGCCATCAATTGCTGGCGTTTGAGGTCCAGCGACGGCAGGAACCGCTCATAGCTTTTCAGCTGGGTCTGCTGGCGCGCCAGCGACGATTTATTCAGCTGCAACCGCGCCATCGGTGTCCTTTGGGAAATACTTCTCGACCAAAGCCTGCTTCATCAGCAACTGTTCAGGTTGGAAACACTCGGCCAGCGTCTTCCACCCCAGATCCAGCGCGTCCTCCAGCGGGATCGAGACGTTGATATCCATGAACCGCACCCTGAACAGCGAACCAAACTTCAGCAACTGGTGATCGTAATCCGACAGATCAAAGGCCATCGCCTGTTTTTGCGCCGCATCGCGGCTTTCGGAGTAAAACCGGATCATCGTGTTCATGATCTGCCCGTGATCTTCACGCGTGGTCTTGCCGATCACATTCTGCTTGAGGCGTGACAGGCTGCCGAACGGGTCGATCACCCCCGAATGCAGGTAAAACTGCCCCTCGGTGATATAGCCCGTGTTGTCCGGCACTGGGTGGGTCACGTCATTGCCCGGCATCGTGGTCACGGTCAGCACCGTGACCGAGCCGCCCTTGGCGTAATCACACGCTTTCTCATACCGCCGCGCCAGCTGGGAATAGAGATCACCCATATACCCCCGCTGCGAGGGCACGCGTTCCTGGCTGATCCCCACCTCTTTCATGGCATCGGCATAGGCGGTCATGTCGGTCAACAGGACCAGCACGCGTTTGCCCTCCTCAACCGCGAATTTTTCAGCCACCGCCAGCGCCATATCCGGCACCAGTAGCCGTTCCACCAGCGGGTCCATCGCCTGATTGACGAACATCACCGTACGCGAGAACACGCCCGCATCCTCGAACGAGGTCTGGAACGTGTGATAGTCGTCAAAGATCAGCCCCAGCCCACCAAACACAACGATATCAGCGTCCGCCTGAATGCCGATCCGGCTGAGAAAGGCATTGAACGGCTCACCCGAGACCGAAAAGATCGGGATTTTCTGGCTTTCCACCAACGTGTTGAACACGTCGATCATCGGGACATCGGTGCGAATCATCTTGTTGGGCACCGCCCGTTCCGAGGGGTTCACCGTCGGCCCGCCAATCTCAATCCGCGGCTCGGACGAAAGGTCCGGCCCACCGTCGATTGCCACCCCTGCCCCGTCAAAAACACGGCCCAGAATATTCGCCGAATACGGCGTCTGCATTGGATGACCCAGAAAAGTGGCGGTCGCCTCGGTCGAGATCCCCTTGGTGCCCGAGAACACCTGCAGCGTCACCACATCCCGGTCGATGAAAATCGCCTGCGCCAGCGTCTTGTGGCCATCAACCGTTTCAATCACGGCCAGATCGTTGAACCGCACAGCGGCGTCAGCCGACCCGTCCAGCGGCACCCGAACCTTGATGGTGTCACCGACAATTTCCAGAACGCGTGTGTACTTCAAAAGACTTTGGGACATGAAACATCCTCAGTCATCAAAATGAAATTTGTCGCCCGGGCGCGCACCGCTTCGGGGCTTGTACGTGGAAGCAGCTTACTAAGAATCAATAACTTGGCAAGGATAGATGCCGATCAACGAATGAGTTACCCGACAAGACGCGCGAATCCGTCCGTCAAAGACCCTGCATCACCAAAAAGCGCATGTTTTTAAGGCTGTAAGGTGACCAATCTCATTTACTAAAAATTTAGTTTGACACATATGCGAAAAATCGCTGATGCTTATCGCTATCCGGTCCGCACCGGATCACATAATCTTTGGGAGGAGACAGATGCGGAGACATCTACTTTGCGCAGTGGCGGCGGCGGCCGTCATTGCGGGCCACGGCTCTGCTTGGGCCGACGAAGCCGCAGCAACACGTTGGATCGACGACGAATTCCAGCCATCGACCCTGTCGAAAGACGAACAGATGGGCGAGATGAAGTGGTTCATCGAAGCTGCACAACCCTATGCCGGGATGGAAATCAACGTTCTGTCCGAAGGCATCCCCACGCATTCGTATGAATCCGAGGTGCTGACCAAGGCATTCGAGGAAATCACCGGCATCAAGGTCAACCACCAGATCCTGGGCGAAGGCGAAGTGGTTCAAGCTGTTCAGACCCAGATGCAGACCGGCCGGAACCTGTACGATGGTTACGTCAACGACAGTGACCTGATCGGCACGCACTCGCGCCTGCAACTGGCCTATAACCTGACCGAACAGATGGCAGGTGACTGGGCGGCGACCACATCGCCGACGCTGGATCTGGATGATTTCATGGGCATTCAGTTCACCACCGGCCCGGACGGAAACCTGTATCAGCTGCCCGACCAGCAGTTCGCGAATCTCTACTGGTTCCGCAAGGACTGGTTCGACGATGAGGCCAACAAGGCCGCGTTCAAAGAGAAGTATGGCTACGACCTTGGCGTTCCGGTCAACTGGTCAGCCTATGAGGACATCGCCGAGTTCTTCACCAATGACGTGAAAGAAATCGACGGTGTCGCAATCTATGGCCACATGGATTACGGCAAGCGCGCGCCGGATCTTGGCTGGCGTATGACGGACGCGTGGCTGTCGATGGCCGGTGCCGGTGACGTGGGTGAGCCGAACGGTGTTCCGGTCGACGAATGGGGCATCCGCATGGAAGCGGGCACCTGTAACCCCGTTGGCGCGTCTGTGTCGCGCGGTGGTGCGGCCAACGGCCCGGCTGCGGTTTATGCGATCCGCAAATGGGATGAGTGGCTGCGCAACTATGCGCCTCCGGGGGCGGCGTCCTATGACTTCTATCAGTCGCTGCCGGCGCTCAGCCAGGGCAACGTGGCCCAGCAGATTTTCTGGTACACCGCCTTTACCGCCGACATGGTCAAGCCGAAATCCGAAGGCAACAACACCGTGGATGACGAAGGCACGCCGCTGTGGCGGATGGCGCCCAGCCCGCACGGCCCCTACTGGGAAGAAGGTCAGAAGGTTGGTTATCAGGACGTGGGCTCCTGGACGTTCCTCAAGTCGACCCCCTCGGATCGTGCCCAGGCCGCGTGGCTGTACGCTCAGTTCGTGACGTCCAAGACTGTTGATGTGAAGAAGTCCCACGTGGGTCTGACCTTCATCCGCGACAGTTCGGTCAACCACGAATCGTTCACCGAACGCGCGCCCAAGCTGGGTGGTCTGGTCGAGTTCTACCGCTCGCCCGATCGTGTGGCATGGTCGCCGACCGGCATCAATGTTCCGGACTATCCGAAGCTGGCCCAGATCTGGTGGCAGCAGATCGGTGACGTGAACTCGGGCGCCTTCACCCCGCAAGAGGCGATGGACCGTCTGGCCGAGGAAATGGACATCACCATGGCCCGCATGCAGGCCGCGGATGAGGCTGCCAACGTCTATGGCGGCTGTGGCCCGCGCCTGAACGAACCGCAGGACCCTGCCTTCTGGCTGGAGAAAGCGGGTTCGCCCAAGGCCAAGCTTGAGAACGAAAAGCCGCAGGGTCAGACCGTCAACTATGACGAACTGGTTCAGCGCTGGCAGTCTCAGTAAGCGTTTGAAACCGGGGGTGCCGTGCGCGGCACCCCCACCCCACGACCAGTGCGCCGCACTGAAGGACCGGAACCCACGGACATGATCGAACTTCAAGACGCCACCAAACGGGTTGGCAACACCCTCCATATCAAGCCAACCAATCTGACCCTGAAAACCGGCCATTTCAACGTGTTGCTGGGGGCCACGGGGTCGGGCAAGACCTCTCTGATCAAGATGATGGCCGGGCTGGACCCGATCGCGTCGGGTAAGGTTCTGATGGACGGGCAGGACGTGACCCGGCTGAACACGCAAAAGCGACAGATCAGCCTGGTGCACCAGTTCTTTGTGAACTACCCGCATATGACTGTTTTCGACAATATCGCCTCGCCCCTGCGCGTGGCTGGTATGGCGAAATCCGAGATCGAAGGCCGCGTGGAAGAGGCCGCCGACCTGCTGCAGCTGCGCCCCATGCTGCACCGCCGCCCGCATGAGCTGTCGGGTGGGCAGCAACAGCGCACGGCGCTGGCCCGGGCGATTGCCAAGGAAAGCCGCGCGGTGTTTCTGGACGAGCCGCTGGCGAACCTCGACTACAAACTGCGCGAAGAACTGCGCGAACAACTGCCTGATCTGTTTGCTGGACGCGGGGCGGTCGTGGTCTATGCGACCTCAGAACCCGAAGAGGCGCTGCTGTTGGGCGGCCACACTGCCCTGATGGAGGATGGCCGCGTCACGCAGTTCGGCCCCACCGCCGACATCTATCGCAATCCCGAAAACATCGCCGCCGCGCGTGTGTTCTCGGACCCGCCGATCAACGTGGCCCGCATCACCGTATCCGGCGCGCAGGCGCAACTGGCGGGTGGAGGCGGCTGGACGGTCTCAGGCATGACCGACGGCGAATATATGGTCGCCGTGCGCCCGCATCGCGTAACCCCCTTCCGCACATCGGACGCGGATGTGGAACTGACGGGCCGCGTGATCGTGACCGAGCTGTCAGGATCAGATTCCAGCGCACATTTCCGGCATGGAACGGATGACTGGGTGTCTTTGGCGGCGGGGGTGCATCCCTATCAGGTCGGCGAAGATCACAGTTTCTACATGAACCCGGCCCATTGCCGGTATTTCGGCCAAGACGGCAAAAGGGTGGCCTGACATGGCACAGATCAAACTTTCAAACCTGCGACACAGCTATATGCCCGCGCCGAAAGGCCCCGAGGACTATGCGCTGAAGGAAATCGACGTGACATGGCGCGATGGCGGGGCCTATGCGCTGCTGGGACCGTCCGGTTGTGGCAAGTCAACGCTGCTCAACATCATCTCGGGCTTGCTCACGCCATCCGAAGGCCAGATTCTATTTGACGGTCAGGACGTAACCGCCCTGCCCCCTGATCAGCGCAACATCGCACAGGTGTTCCAGTTCCCGGTGATCTACGACACGATGACCGTGGGTGAGAACCTCGCCTTTCCGCTGAAAAACCGGGGCGTTGACCCAACAACGATCAAGCGTCGTGTCGATGAGATCGCCGAGATGCTGGACGTGACGGATATGCTGAACACCCGCGCCAGCGGCCTGAGCCCCGATAACAAACAGAAAATCTCGATGGGGCGCGGTCTGGTGCGCGATGACGTGAACGCGGTGATGTTTGACGAGCCGCTGACTGTGATCGACCCGCATCTGAAATGGAAGCTGCGGTCCAAGCTGAAAGAGCTGCACCAGCGTGTGCAGGCCACGATGATCTACGTGACCCATGACCAGACAGAGGCCCTGACCTTCGCGGACGAAGTGGTCGTGATGCAGGAAGGCGAAGTGGTGCAGATCGGCACGCCGGTTGAACTGTTCGAGCGGCCTCAGCATACGTTTGTTGGCCACTTCATCGGCTCACCCGGCATGAATGTCCTGCCCTGTGAAGCCAAAGGCGACCGCGCGGTGTTCGAAGGCCACGAGGTCATGCTCGAAGGCCCCACCCACGGCGACGGAGGCCGCACCGACTTGGGCATCCGCCCCGAATATGTGGGCTTTGGCGACACGGGCATCCCTGCGCATGTGACCAAGGTCTCAGACATAGGCCGCCACTACGTGGTCAGCGCCATGGTCGGAAATACCGCCCTGAAAGCCGTGACCGAACACAGTGTGCCCGAGCCGGGTTCACAGGTCTTCCTGCAATTCAAACCAGAACAATCCCGCGTCTATCGCGATGGCTGGATCGCAACCGAGGAGCGCAGCTGATGAGAACGGAAAACCAAAAAGCGTGGTTCTTTGTGTTGCCCGTGCTGGCGCTGGTCGCGTTCAACGCGCTGGTGCCGATGATGACGGTGGTCAACTACTCGGTGCAGGAAACCTTTGGCAACAACCAGTTCTTCTGGGAAGGGCTGGGCTGGTTCGAACAGATTCTGCGGTCGGACCGGTTCCAAGCGGCCCTCGGTCGGCAGTTCCTCTTTACCTTCCTGATCCTGCTGATCGAGGTGCCTTTGGGCATCATCGTGGCCCTGTCGATGCCGCGCAAAGGGTTCTGGGTGCCGGTCTGTCTGGTGCTGATGGCCCTGCCGATGCTGATCCCATGGAACGTGGTTGGGTCGATGTGGAACATTTTCACGCTGCCGAAAATCGGCCTGATGGGGTATTTCCTGAATGACGTTCTGGGCATCAACTATGACATGACGCAGCAGCCCCTGTCGGCCTGGATCACCGTCATCATCATGGATGTCTGGCACTGGACCTCGCTGGTTGTCCTGCTGTGCTATGCGGGTCTCGTCTCGATCCCGGATGCCTATTACCAAGCCGCCAAGATCGACGGTGCCAGCCCGTGGTCGGTGTTCCGCTACATCCAGCTGCCCAAGATGAAAACCGTCCTGACCATCGCCGTTCTGCTGCGCTTCATGGACAGCTTTAATATCTACACGGAACCCTTTGTTTTAACAGGCGGAGGCCCCGGAAATTCAACGACCTTGCTGTCGATTGACCTTGTGAAAATCGCTCTGGGACAGTTCGACCTTGGCCCTGCAGCCGCGATGAGCCTGATCTATTTCGCCATCACGCTGCTGGTCAGCTGGGTCTTCTACACTCTGATGACAAAGGATGACGCAGAATGAAAAAGCGCTCCATCATCCCGATCCTCTATATCGCGTTCCTGATGCTGCCGATCTATTGGCTGGTGGCGATGTCCTTCAAGACAACGAACGAGATCCTGTCGGGCTTTTCCCTTTTTCCCCAAACCTTTACGCTGGAAAATTACATTACCATCTTCACCGATCCGACATGGTATTGGGGCTATATCAACTCGATCATCTACGTGACGCTGAACACCGTGCTGTCGGTCTGCGTGGCGCTGCCTGCGGCCTATGCGTTCTCGCGCTATCGGTTTCTGGGCGACAAGCAGCTGTTCTTTTGGCTGCTAACCAACCGGATGGCTCCGGCGGCGGTGTTCGCTCTGCCGTTCTTTCAGCTTTATTCGTCGATCGGGCTGTTTGACACCCATCTGGCCGTGGCGCTGGCGCATACGCTGTTCAACGTGCCGCTGGCGGTGTGGATTCTGGAAGGCTTCATGCGCGGCATCCCCAAGGAACTGGACGAAACCGCTTATGTGGACGGCTATTCCTTCCCGCGTTTCTTCGTGACGATCTTCCTGCCCAACATCAAGGCGGGCGTCGGCGTGGCGGCGTTCTTCTGCTTCATGTTCTCGTGGGTAGAAATGCTGCTGGCTAAAACGCTCACAGCGGTCGAGGCGAAACCCATCGCCGCTGTAATGACCCGCACCGCCTCCAGCGCGGGGTACGAATTGGGCCTGCTGGCAGCCGCCGGTACGCTCACTATCATCCCCGGTGCCATCGTCATCTGGTTTGTCCGTAACTACATCGCGCGTGGATTCGCGATGGGCCGTGTGTGAGGTTCGATATGCGTAAACTACTTCTCACCCTCCCATTCCTGCCGTCGATGGCGGCGGCCCAACAGGCGGGCTGGGGCAGTGTCGGCCAGCAAGAGGAAAAAGGGTTTTCCTGGACCGATCCCTTATGGCCCGATTTCTGGATGGCCTGGACGCCCGCAACGCTGGCGCTGTTCGTCGGCATCTTTTCAGCCATCGCCCTGATTGGCGTGCTGGAAGGGTTCAAGTTCCGCGACGGGATCGAACGGCGCGGCGTTCTGGGCCTGACCACTACGCTGGGGGATCGGCTGTTCATCACCCTGCTGGGATCCGCCTATATCTTCCTCGCCTGGCTTGGGATCGTTGGGCAACCAGTCTGGACACCGCTATTCCTGTCCATCGGCTGGGGGATTTTCGTCTTCTGGAAAGTTTGAGCTTTGCGAAACAGCGAAAGGATGCTTGTCTGTCAGGCATACTAAAAAATGCGACACGAAAGACCGATGCGAAAGAAAAAGACAACAAACCTTCTGACTGAGGTAGAGCTTGAGTTCATGAATGAGCTCTGGGCACTTGGTCAGGGCTCGGTCCGTGACGTGCTTGATCGTCTGCCTCCAGAACGCAATCTGGCCTATACCTCTGGCGCAACCATCCTGCGGATTCTCGACGAGAAAGGCTTTGTCGAAAGCCGCAAGGACGGCAAGACGCTGATCTATACGCCGCTGCTGGAGAAAGACAAATATCAGGCACGGTCGTTGCAGAACCTCTCGCGTACATTGTTCGATGACACGCCTGCCTCGCTGGTGGCGCGTCTGGTTGACGATGCGGGCCTGAGCGAAACCGATCTGGAGGATATTCGGGCACTGGTAGAGAGGAGACTGCAAAATGACAGCGGTTAAACCGGTTCTCGACATATATCTGGAATTAAACATCGTGCTGGGTCTTGCGGCCTTGATTTGGATGGCCGCCCGGGTGGCTCTGACCAAAACTCCGATGCAATATGGATTTGTTGCGCAATTGAGGGCGCTCAAAGCGTTGTGCCTGTGCGTTTTGATCAGCCCAGTGTTGGCTGTGGGTATAGGCGCGCTTGCGGCGCAAACGTCGTCTCACGGGACAGTCGCAATAGGCGATATCGCCGTAGCGGCCTACTTGCGCGGAGAAATCGCAATGCCTGCAACCCAGTTCGAAGCGCTTCTGAACACGCGTGAACGCTGGGTCGAAATATTGCTCTCGGGCGCCTATCCCTTGGCGTCTGCTGCTCTGTCCCTTTTGGCGGTTATGGCGGTTGTGTATCTATTGCGGGCCGTTCGCGACGGGATAGCGATCCGCCAGGCTATCCAAAACAGCTTTCTTTGGCGTCGCTCGGCCAAAGTAGACATTCGTCTGTCGGACCGGATTACCGTGCCCTTTGCGGTTCGCGGCCTGTTCCGCCGCCATGTCGTTTTGCCCAGCCACCTGCTGGACACCCCGCGCGAGCTGCGATTTGCCCTTGCGCATGAGCTGCAACATGTGCGCGCCGGCGATGTGGAATGGGAATTGGGTTTTGAACTGCTTCGCCCCCTGCTGTTCTGGAACCCGGCGTATATTGCGCTGAAATATCAATTCGACCGCTTGCGCGAATTGGCGTGTGACCAGTCGGTGGTTTCCCGCAGGGGTATCGACGCGCGCGACTATACGAACTGCCTACTGGACTACTGCGCCAAAACGATTAGCCGCGGCAGCCCGCGTGTTCTGAACGTCGCGCTTGTGACCGGTGGAAAAGCCAAGCGAGTCCTGCGCCAACGTGTATTGGCCCTGACCGAGGCCCCGTCGGTACAATCCACGGCACCGGTCGTTTTCCTTGTCTTAACGCTGACATTCGCTGCCGTTCTTGGCCTGGGTGCTGCTTCTGTCCAGCAGACCGAAGACTGGAGCCACGACCGGCTTATGCTGTCCTCGGTCGTCAATCTGGAGCGTCTTGAGGCCCGCAACGCTGGCAACTGATCCGGGGGGGCTACCACCCCCGGCGGCCAAACAGCGCCTGCAGGCGGTTCTGCCCTGCAAAAGGATCAACACGCTGTGGCGCTTTCAGGCCGGACACCACGCGGCGCACAAGCACCCAACAGACCACAGCGAATATGACCCCACCAAAGGCTTGGCCCAACAACACTCCTGGTGCTCCGGCAAAATATGCGCCCGCGACTGCAAACGGCCACGTCCCCAGTGTATGCCGTCCCCAATTCACCCACGTGGAATAAATGGGGTGCCCCAGATTGTTGAAGCTGGCATTGGAGACAAAGATCACGCCGTTGAAAAACGACGCCAGCGCCAACGGCCCACAAAACAAGTAGATCAAAGACCGCGTCTCTTCTTGCGCTTGAAGCAGATCGGCGATGGGCGCGCGCAGCACGAACAAAACTGCGGCCATCAACAGGACGTAGACGCCGGTAAATTTCACCCCTGCCAGAAAAGTTTCCTTGACGCGATCGTACTGCCCGGCCCCGAAATTCTGACCGACGATTGGACCAATGGCCCCTGACAACGCAAACACGACTGAAAACGCAACCGGCATCAGCCGCGCGATGATTGCCATGCCCGCCACGGCATCTGTTCCGAATTGAGCGACTTCGCGTATGACAATGGCGTTGCCCACCGGTGTTGCGATATTGGTCAGCACCGCAGGAACGGCGATACCGCGCACCGCCTGGAAATCCTGGGCGACTTGCCGCATCGAAGGCCGCGCAAAAGCGCGGTGCACCTTGATCGCCGGCCCAAGCGCAAAGACCAGCATACAGAGACGGGCGATCACCGATGCGATGGCCGCACCGTCCAGTCCCAACCCGACCGCAAAGATCAGAATCGGATCCAGCACGGCATTTGCGACTCCGCCATAAATCGTCGCCATCATGGAACGACGCGCATCTCCATGGGCACGCAGCACAGCCATACCCGCCATGGCCAAAGCCATGACCCACATCGTTGGCAGAATTATCGAAACATAGCGTGCAGCCAGCCGTAGAACCTCGCCCTCTGCCCCCAGCAGTGAGAGGAAAAAGCTGAGATTGAACAGGACAATCCCGGATACCAGAATTCCGAACACGACCCCCAACATGGCGACGCTGGTGGCGTAATGGCGGGCACGATCGCCCCGCCCGCCACCAAGTTCGCGGGCGACAAGCGCCCCGGCCGCGATGGACAGGCCCACGTTGACGGAATTGGTGAAAAACAACAGCGTTCCCGCATACCCCACCGCCGCAGCCAAGGCATCATTCCCGAGCATTGCGATGAAAACCATATCCACAAAATCGACGGCGAAAATGGCCATCAAGCCAATACTTGTGGTCAAGGACATGCGTGTCACATGCCGCATGAGGCTGCCAGTCAAAAAGACCGCCCGACCAGACGCTTGATTTGCCATTGGATTTCCCGCCCCCATTTGTTGCCATACAGAGACAACGCAAAACCGATCTGAGCAACCCGAAAATGGCCGTTGCACCGCTGAAAACAGTGCCCGCTAATTGCGTGCGATCAAATGGTCGGCCAGACGCAGCGATAACTGCACAATGGTGAAAGTGGGGTTTGCGTGCCCTCCTGTCGGAAACACTCCAGATCCCGCGACATAGAGATTAGTGGCCCCATGCACTTTGCAATCAGAATCCACAACCCCGGTTTCAGCCGTCGCAGACATCCGCGCCCCACCCATGTGATGGTTTGAATAACCCAGCCCGATCTCTTCAACTGGCGCCAAGTTCCAAAGCTCGGGCACCATCCGCATCCGTCCCAACCCATTACGGATCAGGAATTTAGCCGCCTCACCAGCCGAACCGCGCATGGTTTCGATATCTTTGTCAGTGAATTGCAGATCAAGCCCGACAACATTCAGCCCAAAGCGATCACGTTGTTCGGTTAGAACGATACGGCTGGCCATATTGGGCTGTTGTTCGCCCGTAACGAAACAATCACCCGTAAAGAAATAATCCTGATCGTAGGTCAGCCCTTTGATGAATTCAGAATCCCCCACCAGCGCTTTGGCAATCGGACGCTGTTTCAGACGCTCCAGCCTGACGCTGGAATTCAACCAGCCATTTGCCATCATCGTCTCTTGACTGGGACTTAACATCAGTTCCGGAACCGAGCGACGCAAAAGGCGTTCAAACTCCCATGACGCTGAATGAGAGTACAGGCGCTTGGTGATAAAGTAGGCACCAAACACGACAATCGGGTGCTCCATGAAACAGCGGCCGACCATGTCATTCTGATTGCCAAACCGGTTGTTTTCCTGCGCATTCAAATGCAGCAACATACGGCTGTTTTCAACGCCACCCATCGCTAGCACGAAGGTGTCCGCCTGAACCTTTCCTTCACCTTCAGCATAGTTGCGAACATGTGCTTGGGTGACGTTGCCGCTGTCGCCATCAACTGTGAACCCCACGACGTTGGCATTCAGGACCAGATCAATGTTCTCCGAAGCCTCAAGATCCGACAAGTATTTGGTTCCAAAGCGGGCTGCTTCGTCATCACGCACGTCATAAAACTCACGATCCGAACTGAACCTTTGCTCGACGATGTCGATTTGTCCGGTTTCATCTGCTGGTTTGCGAAGTCGAGGGCCGAATTTACCCGTGCCCAAAATACGTTCTGCGCCCGCCTGATAAGGTTGCAAGTCTTCGAAGCGGATGGGCCAACCACTCAGTGGCACATCTTCACGAGGCAGAAAGTCAAAGGGATCAAGCATAGGGCAACGGCCAAACCATGCAGACGTCGACCCACCCAAGGCCCGCATGCGGGTCGCGGACAGCGATCGATACTCAACACCCAGATCCTGACCTTCGTAAAGGTCTTGCGACTCTGACTCGATGTCCCTGTCACCGGCCTCTAGTACAAGCACCCGTTTGCCCGCCTCGGCCATTTTGAACGCCAGCGACAAACCCGCCGGCCCCGAACCTATGACACAGCAATCATACGTCCCGTCGAGGTTTGGAATTTCGGAACGCGCATCAAGGATCACGACGCTTCTCCTGCGCCGGGGTCACTTTCATCCAGCAACCATCCGTCGACCAGCGTCAATCGCGGCTCTGGCACTTTTGGAAGGGGATTATCTTTAAGTTTCATCAAGCCGATCCGCGCGACTGGCACCACCGCAACCGCAGAAAGAAGCATTGCAAGGACACGCCGACGGCTGGAAAATACACTCATTTCAGTCACCGCAAACTAGAAAACTCATTCACACTACGAAGACCTGGCACGGGTAAAGCAAACACCCGAGGGCCACATGGCCTCAATGCTAGGCGGAACACACCAGAATTTCAAATATTTCAATACGACGCCGGATTGGGCGATGTTCCGGACGGCGCGCATATCTGGGAAAACTGTTCTTACGTCGGCAAAAAGCCGGTGGGTGTACCTGCCGTCAAGCCTGATTTCGACGCACATCCGAAACCGACTTTTGCAATGCCACGATCAGTGCATCGCGTTCTCGCGACAGGGCCGCTGGCGGCATTCCCTGTATTTGCGCTTTCAAGCCTGCGGTCAGTTGGTGCCTTACTTCATCTGTCAAATAGACCTGACCCAGATCATCCCACCACCCGTTGAAGGTCTGGGAAAAATGATCGCAAAACGCATCCAACCCACCATCACCTGCGCCAAGGTTGAACAGCATTGTCGGCCCCATCGCCGCCCATCGCAGGCCCGGCCCAGCCCAAACAGCTTTGTCCACATCCTCGACCGACGCGACGCCCGATATCACTAGATGGATCGCCTCGCGCCACAAAGCCGCCTGCAGGCGATTGGCGACGTGACCCGGGACTTCTTTGTTCAGGCGAATGGTGGTCTTGCCCAAGCTCTCGTAAAACCGCTGGGCGGCTTCGACCACGCCCGGTGTCGTTCTGTCATTTCCCAGCACCTCGACCAGGGGGATCAAGTGCGGAGGATTGAACGGATGCCCCAAAACAAACCGAGAGGGGTCTCTCCATCCCGATTGCATCTGGCTTAACGTCAAACCGGACGCCGAGCTGGCAACGGTTGCATGCGCGGACAGTGAAGGTTCAATACTGGCAAAGGTCGCGTGTTTGACCTCTAGCCTTTCGGGGACGTTTTCCTGAATAAAATCTGCGCCTTCAACAGCTGCTGCCGGGTCCGTGCAAAAGGTGATCGCGTCAGGCCTGCCGGTTTCGGTCAAGCCAAGCGCGGCCAGCGTCGGCCACGCCTCTTCGATATAGGCGCGTACCTTGCTTTCGACATCCGGGGCGGGATCATAGATCGCAACCGAGCGGCCAGAGGCCAGAAAAAGCGCCGCCCAACTGGCACCGATGACGCCACCGCCAAGACAAGCCGTATGTTTAACATCCATCAAAACAGCCCCGGATTGAGTGGGGAGGCAGCGGTCATGCCGCCGTCCACTGTGAACAATTGCCCTGTTGCGAACCCGGCCTCGTCCGAGGCCAGCCAAAGGGCCATGGATGCGATATCTTCGGGTTTGCCAAAACGGCGCATCGCGTGGCGGGTCAGCGCGTCTTTTCGCGCGGCATCCGGATCGCCAGCCAAATCAAAACCGGCGTCGAGCATTCCTGTCTCAATCCACCCCGGGCAAATCGCGTTACAGCGAATACGCGGGCCGTGGTCCACAGCAATGGACCGGGTCAGCGCATGCACAAATGCCTTCGACGCATTGTACAGCGCCATAGACGGATCAGCGACATGGCCAGAAATAGAACCAATATTGATAATCGAACCGCCCTCGGGCATGCGGGGGATATAAGCGCGGCAGAGATTGAACACGCCCCGGCAATTTGTCCCTATGACCGCCTCCCAATCCGCGTCCGTACTGTCCGCTACAGTCTTTTCCACCTGCACACCGGCGTTATTGACCAGAATATCCGTACCGTCGGTTGTGAAGGCCAGTTCCGCAACCGCAGCGGCATCGGTTACGTCCAGCGTGTACCAGATCACGTCCTTACCCAGATCTGTCGGACGGGAACCGCGACCACACGTGGTGACAGCTGCGCCTTCGCGTCCAAACGCGTCGACGATCCCGCGCCCGATACCCTGCCGACCGCCTGTCACCAGCGCTCTTTTACCAGCCAAACGCATCACTATTCTCCTGACCTGTTTTGCAAGACGGCGTCTATCCCTGCCGCAACCCCGCTTGTCGACGGCATGCCCGGTTTGTCCCTAAGATCAGGGGCCGTCATAGCTTCATCTGCTGGACCTGAGCGCTCAAGCCCCCGTCCAAGACCCAAAGCTGTCCGCTGGCGTAACGCGCCTCGTCCGAGGCCAGCCAATTCACGAGGTTTGCGATATCATCAGGTGTGCCGTAAGTCCGCATCGGGTGGACGTCGCGAACCGCCTGCTGCAACTGGTCGATCGACTTGCCACCTCCGCCTGAACCGTCACCCGAGAAAAAGCTCTGCAACATCGGAGTGTCGACATAGCCCGGGCAAATCGCGTTCACGCGAATGCCTTCAGGGCCGTGATCGCAGGCCATGGCCCTAGTCAAGGCATGAACCGCGCCTTTGGTCGCACAATAAGCAGCCAGACCGGGGTCGGCGACAAAGCCGTCATAGCTGCCGAAGTTGATGATAGACGCCGTGGTTCCCTGTGCTGCCTTACGCATCAGTGGCAGCGCGTGTTTCGATGTCAAAAATGTCCCGGTGACATTGACCGCAAACGACAGGTTCCATTCTTCCAGTGTCGTTTCCTCGATCGTCTTTTCAATCTCAATCCCTGCCGCGTTGACCAGAATGTCCAACTGGCCAGATTCTGCCCCGACCTTCTGCATCGCCGCGACCGCGTCAGCCTCTTGCGTGACGTCGAGTTTTACGAAGATGCTGCCATCTTCATTATGTTCCGCCAGCGACCCCTCGGGTGAAAGATCCGCAGCGTAAACGCGGGCCCCTTCGCGCAGGAAACGCGAAACGATGGCGCGTCCGATCCCCCCGCGTCCACCGGTGACCAAAGCGGTTTTGCCTTTCAGCATCATTCACTGTTCTCCTTTCGGGGCGGGTACCGATATCTTGCGGCGGCCGCAGTCCAATCCATATGATTACGAACATATTCCTGCGTCGCGTCGCGCCGGGGCGTATAGTCCCATGCTTCGCCGGCACCGGCCTCCATTGCGGCGTGTAGGGCACGTCGTGATTTCTGGGTTGCGATCACATCCTGGCGCAACGCCTCGCTGTCCCAGCGTTGGGCGACCTCGGCCGCAAAAGCCCTGGCTTGTTTGATGTAGGCAGGGTCATTCGCGACGTTCGTCCGTTCACCGGGATCCTGTTCCAAATCATACAACTGCGGCGGATCGGGGTCACAATGAATGTACTTGAGCGCCCCCCGACGGATCATGAATACAGGATAGGGCGTCATCTCGGCGCAGTACTCGCCGATGGCCTCATCCACCGTGTCGACCTGCCCTCGCGCCAGAGGCATCAACGATCGGCCATCAATCGGTTCGCCCAGAATGGCATCTGTTCCACCGGCAATATCAATGAAGGTCGGCAACAGATCCACCAGCGAGCACGCGCTCGCGGCCACCCCGCAAGCGATCTCTGGCCCCGCCATGATCAGCGGCACCCGTGCCGAGTGTTCAAAGAAGTTCATCTTGTACCAAAGCCCGCGCTCGCCCAGCATGTCGCCGTGGTCTGCGGTCACAATGACGATTGTGTTGCCGCGTTCTCCGATATCTTCCAGCGCCTGGACGATGGCACCGACTTTGCTGTCGAAATAGCTGACATTTGCCAGATAAGCGCGGCGTGCACGACGAACCTCCTCATCACTCAACGGCACATAGCTTGCTTCGATCCCGTCCATCACACGGCGTGAGTACGGATCCTGTTCCTCTGGTGTAAGCGTGTAATCCGGCATCGGAACGTCCAGGTCCGAGTACAAGTTCCACCATTCGGGTTTTGCCACATAGGGATCGTGTGGGTGGATGAAACTTGCGACCATGCAAAATGGCGCGGCATCCCCCGCGGCCCGATCCCTGCCCCGATCAATCAGCCATCGACGAGCTGCGAATTCGACCTCGTCATCATAGTCTGTCTGGAAGGTTGCGATAGCCACGCCGCTTTCTTTGACGGTTTGCATGTTGTGGTACCATTTGTCGATCCGTTCATCCGGCGCCTCCCAATCCGGGGTCCAGGCGAAATCAGCCGGATAGATATCGGTCGTCACCCGATCCTCGAACCCGTGTTTCTGGTCAGGGCCGACAAAGTGCATTTTACCGGACAAACAAGTCCGATATCCCAGCGCCTTGAGGTAATGCGCAAAGGTGGGGACCGAAGCTTTGAACTCGCTGGCATTGTCGTAGGCTGCAATCCGGCTGATCAGTTGTCCCGACATGAATGCGAACCGCGACGGCGCACACAGCGGAGAATTGCAATACGCCGCATCAAACCGCATCCCCTGAGCCGCCAACGCATCAATATGAGGTGTCTTCACCGTCGGATGGCCGTAGGCGCCGCAAAAATGCGGTGCTAGCTGATCGGCCATGATAACGACGATATTGGGCCGCCTCACGGTGCAACCTTTTCATAAGCGTCCAACACAAGACCATGAAAATGGTGAACCGCATGCTCGGATTTACCCGATCCGCTGGGGTCGTGAACGATCCGCCCCTGCGTGAAAGCCGGGGTATTCATGCCGCGCTGCACACTTTCAACAATATCTATGTCTTCGCGCTGCAGTACTTCGTCAAGATAGCGGATCGCTTCAAGCTCCATATCGTCAGGCTCAGGAGTTTCCAAAAAGAAGTCATAGGTTTCCAGCGTGCGATCAGGGCCTACCGGGATAACGTTCAAGACAATCATCGACGATCTTCCCGGATAGCGCATCAGGCAGGTCGTGGGCCATAACCACCAGACCGCATGCGTACGAACGGTCGCGTTGGACACGTCATAAGCCGAGTTTGCGCCCTTGCCCGCCTCTGCCATATGGCTGGAATAGATCCCGTAGGTCGTGACCTTGTAGGTGTCCATGTCGACCAGGTCACAGAAATCCTTGTGTGCAGTCGGACAATGATAACACTCAAGAAAATTGTCGACGACATTCTTCCAGTTCGACTTGATGTCATAGGTAAGTCGATGACCAAAAGTCAGATTATCGATATCGGGCGCCCATTGGCGGATTTCAGTCTGCAGATCGCCAGAGACCTCGGATAACGGGCGCGCCCCGGGGTCGAGGTTCACAAAGATAAAACCGGCGAACTCCTCCACTCCAACCTGGTCCAGGCAGATATCCGCAGTATCGAAACCTGTCAGGCTCTCGGTCTCGGGCGCCCGAACAAGCTGACCGTCCAGTTTATAGACCCATGCATGATATGGGCACATGATACGCGTCGTTTCGCCTTCGCCGGTTAACAAGTGATGCGCCCGGTGTTTGCAGACGTTATAAAACGCACGCAATACCCCCTGACGATCCCGAACCACCGCAATCGGTCGGCCTGCGATCTCAGTCGTCAAATAAGATCCCGGTCGACGCAGCTTTTCGACATGACACACCCATTGCCATGTCTTCGCAAGAATCGCTACAACATCTGCCTGATACCAACGAGGATCAACATAGGCGTCAGCTTTGAGCGAGCTTGAGTTGAGCGGATCGGGGCTAAAGCCTTCACAAATCGTATCAAATTGCGCTTTTGAGGGTAGCTCGCTCATCGTTCTCTCCACGAAATCGGACCGTAAATTGGCCCGCCAATTGGGTCATCAGCCTCATGATCCGTGGAAAAAACACTTTCTTCTTAACTTTATCCGCCACATTTTTTTCTTTTTCAGCCATCGCGATCCTTGGGATTTCTGTGCATTGGCCAAGCACGAAATTCAAATGGCACCCTGCCTTCCACCCTATCCACACTGGGTGGCAAGCCGAACCTGTCTTTGTATGACCTGCTGAAATGCACCTGACTGGCAAAGCCTGATGCAATGGCAATCTCGGCCAAGGGAAGGCGCGTCTGCGTCACAAGGCCCCGCGCCCGATCAAGACGGATATCCCGGTAATACAAGGCTGGTGTCTTGCCGACATGAACCGCAAACAAGCGATCGAGTTGCCGATGCGAGATACCGACGACTTTGCATATTTCGGGCACAGGCAATGGGTCTTCCAAATTGGCCTCCATAACCTGAATTGCTAGACGCAGTTTCGCTGGAACCGTTGCCCCCAGCGGCTCGGCGCCGTCGGGTTGCTGCCTGTTGGCCGGGCCCCGTAGTGTGTCGTGGAACACGTAACGGGCCGCCGCATTGGCAAGCGCGCTTCCATGCAGACCCCGTAACACTTGCAACCCCAGATCGACAGAAGCCCCGCCACCACAGCATGTGATCCGGTTGCCGTCCAAAACAAACAAGTTCTCGACAACTTCCACGTCGGGGAAAAGTTCTTGGAACGCGTCGATATGTTCGTAATGCACTGTCGCCTTACGCCCCCGTAGCAACCCTGCCTGGGCAAGAATGAATGCTCCAGTATCCAGCGCGATCATACTCGCGCCTCGACGCGCCCAATTCCTAAGCGCCTTTTCGGTGCGATCCGTCGCATGCTTTTCCGGGGCCCAACTGGCCGATACGACAACGATGTCCACTTCGGATGCAGCGACCTCGTTCAAAGGAAGGGTCCAGATTGCAGCCCCATTGCTGGACGTGCAGGATCCTCCGGCTTCGGACGCAAATTCCCATTTGAAATGACCCGCGCCGTCGAGGTAATTCGCCGCCCTCAGCGGATCGATAAAACCCATTGTTGTCGCGATGTTGAAACTGGGCGCGACGACGACCAAAACCCGCGTTTCTTGCAGCATGGTATCAGCCATTCAGGAGTTCCCGCCTCATATTCCCTAAATTCGAACATGATGGGTTTTGCGACCGCAGCGCAAGACCCCTGCGCCGCGCCCACCGCAGCGATGGATCGCGACAGCCTTACAGCTCCATTTCGACGTCAGCCGGCTATCTTTCCTTAAATGCGCGATCCAATGTCGTCTGGACCGGCTTGAGAAGATAGGCCAGCAGCGTCTGTTCTCCGGTTTTCATTTCCGCAACCACGGTCATCCCGGCCTGCAGTGGTCGAGCGAAAGACCCAGTTCCGACCGACGCCTGCGTCAACGCCAAAGAGGCGCGGAAATAGGTTTCGCCCGTTTTTTCATCCGTCAATGGCAAGGGATAAATCGAGTTCAATTGCCCCTCGACTTTGCCAAAACGGCGCACGTCGAATGTGTCCACGCTGATCGATACCGGATCGTCGGCGTTGACATGCCCAACCTCGGCATTCGGAATACGTGCCTCGACTATCAGCGCCTGTCTGGTTGGTAGGATCTCAAAGATGGTTTCGCCGGGCTCGATCACTTCGCCTGGGTTGGGAAATGCGACCGATTGAATAACTCCACGCGCCGGCGCAACGATGCGCAGCCCGGCGAGTTTACCGGCTACGATCTGTTGGGACACACGCAGACGATCTCGTTCCTGCTCTAATTCGGAAATCCGGGTGAGAACGTCATCACGCAAAGACAGTGTCTCTTCTTGCAATGTCGAACTTGCCAAGATGAGCGCGCTTTGCGCCTCGGCAAGACGCACCGAAGCTGCAGATGCGGCTGAGCGTACCGCGTCGACTTCGTCTTCCTCTTCGAGATAATCGCTAAGCGACTTGAGACCTTGAGCCTGAAGCTGAGCATACTTCGCCAGAAGCTCCTCTTTCTTGACCACACGCCTATTGGCAAGGTCCGCCGCCTGCCGCAAAATATCCAGCGTTTCCTTCTGCTGCTCCAATGATGTTTGTTGGATTCTCTGACGTTCAAAGAAAAGCTGCAATCTGGATGACGCCGTCACAAGCCCCTGAGCTTCGAGCGCTTTGATCTCGGACACGCTTGGAGGCACAGCCCTGTTGAGCATCGCAAGTACGGTCATCGCATTTGCCAGATCTCGCTGGATTGCCTCGATCTGTTCTGCAGCCAGATCCCCTTCCTGCGTCAAATCCGGATGCTCCAACTCTACCAGTACATCGCCTGCCTCAACTCTTTGACCGTTTCGGACGTGGACCTCTTTCACGATTCCACCATGTAGAGTTTCGATCTGCGGGTAGTCCCCAATTGGCATGATCGTACCCGGGGCGCGCGTGATTTGTGGCATCATTGTTCGCCCAGCTACCGTCACGAGGCCACAAATCATCAAAAAAAAGACCAAAGTTAAAAATGCCGCAAACCGAGGAGGTTTCTTGCGCCTTCTTTCCACCGCCCTGGCCATCGGTCCCGGCTTGGTCTTGGTGTGTCCCATACGTGTCATGATCGACCCTCAGCAGTTTTCAGAGCAGCTTGGATTTTCTTTAACCCGGCATCCCCTGTTGCGTTTACAACGACCCTATCGCCGTTCAGAAAAACGAAACGGTCCGCAATGTTGAGGAACGAACGATCCGCGCTGGAAATGAGTATCGTTTTTCGCCCTCTTTGCTCCCAAACCCATCTTTTAAATCCGTCGCGGCGCATGTCCGAAAGACCGTTTGTAGGCTCGGAGAACAGATAGACAGTAGACGGGCGCGCGATACTGCGCGCCAAGGTCAGCGCTTTGACGGTTTCATCTGACAATTGCGCCAGTGTGACGTCCGTCAGGCGCGTTTCCAGCCCTTTTGCCAACAACCCAGTGTCATTCAACAAGTCCATATGATCCAGGGCGGCAACGATTTCGGCATCCGAAAGCGACGAACATGCAAGACGGAAATTCTGCGCGACCGTCCCATAAAACAGAGACTTCTCATAAGGGGCGTAGGTGACTGACTTACGCAGCTCATCCCGAGCTATCTGACGAATGTCGATGCCATCATGTTCGATCGTACCGGCCAATGGCGTGTGCAGCCCGTCAATCAGATCCAAAACCGCAGCCCGGCTGGTAGCATCACTACTCATGAGCAAAACAATTTCACCCGGTTCGCAATTCAAACTGGCCTGCGACAAAATCGGGCCATTCAGCGGGTCCGGCCGATACGTAACCGAGGACAGTGAAATCGCTCCACGAAGTGTTTTTCGATGCGATTGGGCCAACCCTAGCTCCAATTCTTCCTGCAATCCCAGGACCCGGTCCGCCTGTGCTCGGCTGGAAATTGAACTTAAAATCTGAGGGAAGCTGGCATACAAAGTCTGCACCGGAGTCAGCACCTTGGAAACCAGGGCTATGGCCGCAATCAAAGCGCCAAAACTCAGATCGGCAGTTACCGCCCCGTGGGCGCTCAGGATGATTGAGCCGACGACCGTCAAAGCGGTCAAAGTTTGCGCAAGCGACTGGGTAAACGCCTGAAATTGGCGGGCGCGACGGGCTGCGGCTTCGGCGAGTTCGATCATTGGCGTCGAGCGTCGCATCCATCTTTCCTGCAAGCCCAGGTTTACAATTACTTTCTGATGAACGATCGCATCCTGCGCCACCGACTGGCCGACTTCAGCGGCCTCGGTAGCGGCGCGGTCCAAGTTGCGCTGACGCGGAATGGTTAGACAACCGGCCAAAATGAACATAACAACCATGCCGAGACACAACAATCCGGCTCCGGGTGCGAGAAAGAACAGAAGGGTCAGAAAAATCAGCACAAATGGCAAATCCAGAACGGTTGCCATCACCTGACCCGTGAAGACTTCTCTCAAAGATTCGAATTGGCGAAATCGAGCCAATTGCTGCGTCACATCTGACTTTTGCAGCTGGCTCAGCGGAAGGGACATCAGTTTTTGAAACAGGGAGATCATCAACTGACGCTCACCGTGCCATCCGACGTAAGCAAGCGCGCGAGTTCGTGCAAGACGGAAGGCGAAATCCGATATTCCGATTATGGCGACACCGACTGCCAATGAAACCAACATATCAATGGATCCCGACGGAATGACACGATCATAGATCGCCATGATCAACAATGGAGTCAGCAGGCCCAAAACGTTTGTCAGCAGCGACGTAACCAACAACCAAGGCAGCATCGCGCGCATACCCGCGAAAGCCGAACGTACAGATGCAAATTTCTTCTCCGATATCCCTGGTGTCGCGGTTTGCAACTTGATTACAGTGCAAAGGCCTGAACCTGGAAGATAGTGACGCAGGTCGGGGTTTTGACTGTCACTGACCCTGATCGTCCGCGCGGAACGCCCAAGGGCAATGTAACACCCGCCGGACTCGGGAAAGACAAGCGCGGGACATTCTTGATCAGTTATCTCGCTTTCCCTGCACCTGACTCTCGAGAAGGGAATATTCAGGTTGCCAAGCGCTTCTATTATGTCGTCGCGGTGCAGTTCGGGCGACAAATGAGGGAACGCTTCGGCAATAGTGTCCTTTCCATTTTTCCACCCCTCCGCCAATAGAAGTCGTTGGAGAAGCCCCCTTGCGCTTTGCGTGCTTAGACTTGTCATGCCGCCCCCCGTTGTTTAAGCAGCGCGTCCTGGCGATCCAGCTCTGCATCATCCCTCCAAGACGTGATCTCGTCAGACAGCTTTGCTTTCAGATGAACGACCTGATCTGCCAGTTGTCGCAAGCGCGGGTCCGGACTGGACAAAACAATAGTTGGCCGCGGCGCAAGGGTTCTTAAACAATCCGCCAAAGCCTGGCGTTCTGGTGTGTCCAGAGCCGCCGACGGCTCATTCATGAGCAAAATTTTGGGTTGCAACGCCAATGCCCGTGTCAAAGAAACCAAGTGACGGTTGACTGGGTCTTTCTCGAAACTTGTTCGCGCAGTCATGACGGTGTTGTACCCAGCGGGGAGCCGGTGAATGCGTTTTTCCAATCCCAGCGCAGCAGCAAACTTTTTCGCCCTCTCAACGACTTGCGCGTCCCCAAATGCGCTCAGGTTTTCAAGTAATGTGCCTGAAAACATTGCAGGGTCTGCCTCAAGCACGATCGTCGCGCCCCGCCCAGTTTGATTGACACGTTTGGCCCCGGAAAAACCATCGATCAAGACCTCTCCGTTCGATGGAAGCCGTTGACCAGAGATCGCATCAAAAACGGAGTCAACCATCCAACTCTGTTCGGCTTCCAACAAAACGCAGCCAGAGGGCGGTACCAAAAAACTTACCGGAGCCATGAGCGCGCCTGCACTATCCGTGCGCTCGATAGTCATCTCGCGTACCGAAATTTCCCCCAGTATTTCCGGCACTTGACCAGAAGGTATTTCGTTGACTTCCAATTCCTCCATGTCGTTCAACCGCCCTCGTGCAACCGAGACATTTTCGGATTGGACCCACAATGTCATCAACTTGGTCAAAGGCTGGATGATACGACCGTTCAACAACATGCAGGCTGCAAGCTCGGCAATGCCTATATGGTTCTGGATGACAAGGCAGGCCCCCCAAAGCCCCATTGCCGCGACCATCATATGTGAAAAAATCGCTCCGAAACTCTGCGCAATCCCTGCAAATTGGATTAATTTTTTACTAATATTCACGGTTTGCTCTTCGAGCATTTCAAACCGGCGCGCCATCTGCGGTTCCATCCGGTTAGCTTTTACAGTCTGCACGTTGGACAGAGTTTCCAACAAAAAGGCGTATCTTCGGGCGTCCAGAGATTTACGCCGTTCGAACAACACCCACTGAGCGCGCTTCATCACAAACGCAAAACCAAGCACGATGCAAAACGCGCCGAGAGGAACAAGAAACAGCCAACCTCCGATTAACCCGATCAACACTGCGAACAAGACAGTAAAGGGTAAATCAATAGAAAGCGTCTGGCTTTGCCCTGATTGATAATCCCTCAACTGATCAATGGCGGCAAACCGTTCAAAATACGTGCTGTCAGGGTTTTGCGAAAATGACCGGGTGTTCGCATTTAGAACCTGCTTCAAAAAACGTCGACGGTTGCGTATCGCCGCGCCTTCGGCAGTGCTGGTCAGCATAATTGTTCTGCACTGGCGAAGAACAAGTTCTGCCGCGGCGCTGATGATCAATACGACGGTTAGTACCCGCAACGTATCGGTGGATTGAAACGGAATAATCCGATCGAAGATCATCAGAATGGACAAGGGCATAAGAAGCGCCAGAACATTCAACGAAAACGATGCAGCCCAGATTGGCAATCCAAATCCAGATCGGGACAAATTTCCAGCAAGCGGTTGCGGTTCCATTATGCACTATCACCCTTTCCTGTCCCAGAAGGTTGCGCGACCGCCGCTTTAGGAAAGGTAAAGAACCCAGATAACGTCGTGAATAATTTCCTTTAAATTGCAAATATTTATGAAACCTTTCTGTAGCACAATTCATGATATCTATTCGGTCGGACCGACAGGTGAATAGAGGTAGCGCAATGAACAAATCCCCCCACGACATTTCAAGTTTCGCGCAATCCCAGCTGTCAGAGACGGAAGAAAAAGAGGAATTCGCGGCGCAGTTTTCCCGTGGGACACCTCAGGTTTCGAGTGATCCCACCCGAACCGCACTGCACACGGGCGAAGACCGTGCAGGTTCTCTTGAGACGCGGCTCAGACCAGATGGCGCACCGGGCGGCCAGCCTGGGCGGGTTCATTCCGAGCAGGAACAGGCGTCTTACAAAAGTAATGCCGCACCCGAAACAGAACAAACCGTGGATCAAACTTTGGCAACCGGGCCAACGGCCGATACGAAACCAAAGGCCGAAGCGCAACTTGGGCCTGATACCGGGGATCACACCGCGCGGTTCGAAATTCAAAGCAATACGCACGAAACACAACAAACGGTCCAGTATGATTCAGGACCAACTCCCTTCGTGCCCTCCCCCTTAGATCCGGGCACTCCGAGTGATAACTTCGTCACTTCCACTGAGGATGAAAATAACGCCCCCGAAGAAATCCTGTTGGATGCCCTAGAAGTCAGTGAAAACGCCGCCGGTGCTGTGGTGGGAACACTGACGGTCGTAGATCCTGATACATCAGACACGCATTCAATTCATGTGTCCGACGACCGGTTCGAGGTTGTGGGCGGACAGCTACAACTGAAACCCGAAGTGACCTTGGATCACGAAGAGGCAGCCCAGATCGAAGTCGACGTCACCGTTACGGATTCAGGCGGCCTGACACTCACAGAACGATTCACCGTCGACGTATTGGACGTCAACGAAGCGCCCGACACGATCAAGTTAGACGGCGTTGTTGTCGCGGAAAACGCGGCAGGCGCAATTGTTGGAGCTCTCACGGTTACCGACCCCGATGCGGATGATAACTACAACATTAGTGTTTCCGATGACAGATTCGAAGTGGTCGACGGATATCTGCAGTTGAAGCCCGGCGTTTCATTGGACTACGAAGACGCCGCCCAGGTCGAAGTCAACGTGACGGCGACGGACACCGGCGGACTAAGCCTGACCGAGAGTTTCACAATCGACGTTCAAGACATTAACGAAGCGCCCCAAGATGTGACCCTGGACAACCACTCGGTCGCAGAAAACGCCGCTGGGGCTGTGATTGGGGATCTATCAACACTGGATCCCGACATCAACGACGACCATGCTTATCACGTCTCGGACGACCGGTTTGAGGTGGTCGATGGTGAGCTTCGGCTAAAACCAGACGTACAGTTCGACCACGAAGAGACCGACCAGATCGCGCTGCAAATCACAACTACAGATTCTGGTGGCCTGAGTACTACGAAAGACTTCGTCATCTCCATTGAGAACGTGAATGAAGGTCCGGAAAACCTGACCCTCGGCATCAACACGGACAATCTGGTTTCCAACGGCAGCTTTGAAGAATTCGACCTCGACCAAGGAAGGTGGCGAGGATTTAACAATGACCCGTCGGGGTCTTGGACGGATTCTCATGGCATCGAAATCTGGGACCAGTTCGGCGGCACCAACGCCTCGGATGGCGACCAATTGATGGAATTGGACCACGGTCACGGCGTAGACAGTATTTCGCAAGTGATCCAAACAGTGGACGGCCAGCTTTATGATCTGGGGCTGGACCTTCGCGAGCGGCTTGCCGGCGGCACCGATACGGTCGAAGTCTATTGGAACGGAAACCTCATTGCCGAGTTGGATCCCCAGTCATCGGATTGGGAGACGTTTCAACTACAGGTCGTCGGGACAGGGCAGGATACGTTGGAGCTCCGCGAACCCGAGGGTCAGAACGACAGCTACGGGGCCTTGATCGACAACATCACCCTGACGGCGGCCATGCAAACGGTTGCCGAAAATGTCGCCGGAGCCATTGTCGGGAAAATCAGTTTTGACGACCCCGATCAAGGGGACACTCACCGGTTCGAAGTATCGGATGACCGGTTTGAAGTCGTCGACAACCTTCTGCGCCTAAAACCAGGTGTTTCGTTGGATTTCGAGGAAGCCGCCTCTGTTAGTGTCGATGTAACAGTGATTGACGCGGGAGGGCTGAGCCAAACCGTCAACTATCAAGTGAACGTCGCCGATATGCCCGACGTCTCGGTATCCAGCGGTTTCAGCGTTAAATTTTTTGGAACCACCTCCCAAGACGGTCTGGGGGACGTCGACTGGAACGCTGCTCCTGTCCATACAGAAGTTGCTTCGACCACCGACTTTGGACAGGTCCTGCCCCAGGACAGCAGGTCAAACGATGCATTCGGCATCGAAGTTTCTGGCAATATTGACGTTGAAGAAGGCGGACTTTTTACATTCCATCTGGATGACCACAATTCAGCGACACTGGCGGTCGACGGCGTGATAGTCATTCCGAATGGCTCTGCGCAAACAGGCGAAATCGACCTTGCGCCCGGCACGCATGTAATCGAAGTGCGAAATGTCGGCACACCCGGTGCCGCAGGGCCAACCCTGGAATGGGAAGGCCCCGGCCTTGTTGGGCGACAGCCAGTCACGGCGCCGGACCTAGTGGATGCACAGACTGTATCGGGAATGCCGATTACCTTTGAAATCAGCGCAGGCGCCGTCGGCTTTACGGAAGAGTCTCACTTCGCTCTGAGTGATTTGCCAGAGGGCACACAGGTCGAAACAGAGTCCGGATCAGTGATTGCAGGCCCTGACGACACCGTCGAACTGAGCGGCTGGAATGTGCAAGCTCTTACGATCACGCCTCCTGCAGAGTTTACGGGACCAGTGCAGGCAACGTTGCACCATTCCACCCCAACGGGTGGCGACACCAGCTATGATGGCGTGGAAACGCTTGCTTTCGACGTTAATACAGCACAGCAAACCCTTCCATCGGCCCAAGTATTCGGCGGTTTCACTGCGCGCTATTTTGACGTCGACCATAAACTGAAAAACTTGGACGACGTGGACTGGTCCGCGGACCCCAGCCATCAAGAGCTGATATCGGAAATAGATTTCGAAACCACGAAAGGCTCATTCTGGGCAGATGGGTCAAAAGACACTTTTGGCGCCCAGTTCGAAGGACAAATTACGATCGAAGAAGGCGGGTCCTACACCTTTTTTGCCGGAGGGGACGACGGTGTCGCTGTCTATATCAATGGTGTCGAGGTAGTTGACAACGACGGTCGCCATGGGTTTCGGACCCGTTCCGGTGAGATCGAACTCGAAACCGGAACGTATGACATCGAAGTCCGGTATTTCGAGAACCGTGGCCGAGCTGGTCTGAAACTGGAATGGGAAGGTCCCGACACCAACGGACGGGAATTCGTTCAAGCCGATGCCGGGACGGCCATAGAGAAAGATGGCAGTTTCGAGCTTGGGATAGACCTTAGCCACGCGAGTCCGACAGCATCCGTTTCGCTGGAAGGTTTGCCGCCAAACACCATGATACTTAGTGGCGAAGACGCTGCCTTGTCAGATGGTGGCTCGGTGGAGCTTCAGGGGTGGAACCTGGACATGCTTGAGATTTCGCCTCCGCCAGGGTTTGAGGGCACGATAAAAGCCGAGATCACTGTCTCAGACGTAGGTTTCAATGGCGCAAGTATCTCCTCTGAAACTCAGATCGATCTTGTTGTCGGGCAAGCTAACGATACAGAAGGCGCAACGATGCAGCAGGGGCAAGATCTGTCTAACCTGCTGCAAAGCGAAACAGACGAGTTACTGGCGTGGGATGCACAGGCCTCTCCTGCGGACGATGGCGCCGAAACCGATGTCATGGCCGAGACTGTCCAGACCTCACCCGAAGCTGAGATCACCAGCATTCAAAGCGACGCCTACGAGCGTGTAGACTGGTGATACCCGAATATGGCCGAGCGAGTTAAGAATACAGTCCCTACTCTCCGGCCAGCGCATTCTTTCCCAGTGAAAGGCGCTGTTCAGACAGCGCCTTTTTCTTGCTGACCTCCAGCAACGGGAATTCCACAAAGAACACGGTGCCGACACCTAGTGTGCTTTCGTAGTCAATTGTCCCGCCGAAATGCTCAACAATCTCCTTCGAAATACTCATCCCCAAGCCGGTTCCTCCGGCGTGCCGTTCATCTGATGAATCAATCTGCGAAAAACGATCAAACACTTTGTCGCGACTGCCTTCGGGGATGCCGATCCCTTGATCTTTCACGTATACCCGCACCCGCGACCCGACGACCTCGCACCCTACAGTGACGACACCACGGTCAAACGAAAACTTCGCCGCGTTTGAGATCATGTTGGTCAGAACCTGGATCAACCGCGAGGCGTCACCCTTGATGAACAGATCTTGTTCGGACGAACGTTCTTCGACCAGTTCGACATTATGGGCGCTGGCAAATCCTAGGTTGCAAGCGATTGCCTCATCTACAAGCGAGTTCACGTTGATCCGCGTCTCTTTAATGACCATCTCGCCGGCTTCCATTTTCTGGATGTCCAAAACATCGTTTATCAACGAGGCCAAACGCTCACTGTTCTTACTCGCCAGATCTACTAGGTTTTGCATCTTGTCTGGCACCTCACCCATGGCGCCTGACTTGATTAGATCCAAAGAACCCTTGATTGACGTCAATGGCGTACGCAGCTCATGGCTGACTGTCGAGATAAACTGAGTCTTCGCAATATAGGCCGCTTTGGTCCGCTCATGCTCCTCCCTGAGCTTTTCCAGCTGCTCTAAGTTGGTCTGGTACAGTTTGAGAAACACCAGCGAGCAATCGATCAGAAAGTACATCACGAAAACGACGGTAAAGAAATGCAGCCACAAGTCCGATGAAAGGTCGGGCTGTTCGATCCAGATGTCTTTGACCACGATCACCATGAACGAGATGCCATACATGGCGAGGCGCACAATCATGGCCCAAACGAATTGGTGGTTGTTCATGGCCGCAAACAGGGCGGCGGCGAACAGGAAAAAAAGCGGGGTGAAGTGACCGCCTGTTGGTTGTTTCAGCGCAACAGACACCGCGTAAAGGCAGATAGCGGTAGAACTGAGGATCGTATTGAACAAAATCCACGCCACCATCATCGCTATAGACCGGCGTTCCTTGGGCGTGAGGCGCGCTACCCGCTTAGCCAGGTAAAGGTCTTGCGCCTCGCAGATCAATATTGTCCCGTAGAAAAACAGTGCGTTCAGCGGATTGAAGAAAAACGCTGTCAGGATCGTGGTTGCAAGGAAAATGGCCTGCCGCTGCCAAAGCAGCGCAAAGCTCATGGCAGTGTAATCCTTGATATTCTGCAGCAGCCTGCTGTCGCTGTCTTGGGGTGCCCCGTCTAGTTGGGGTGCTTCGATGGCGGTCATCGTAAAGTCTTTTTTGCTGATCAGTTAGAGGAGGTTTATCGACACAATGAGGACGTAGTTGGTCGGAATTTCGTTCACAGTTTGGCAATAGTTTTCATCGGGCCGAATTATTGTCGCATACCTTCGCTGGCCTATGCCGGTAAAGACACAACACTGTGCGTTATAAATTAACGATTTTATTGCCTTTTTGACCCCCTTACCCCTTAATGCAGGAACAGGCTAGCGAGACAAACAAAGAGGTGGGGTTGTGGTCGCTATTGGAAAGATAGAAGCCAATCACGAGGGTGTGACACCCGTTTCGGCACGGCTTGCCGAAGAGCCGGTCACATTGCTTCAATTCGCTCGCTCGGCAGGGCGCAACATGCTTGAGGTCATTCCCGCAGAAACGCTGCGCGAAACTTACGTCCGGGGTCCGCTGAATATCCACTATATCTGCGAACCCGAAATGATCACCGAGTTGCTGGTCGGCCAGGGGCGTGCTTTCCCCAAAGCGAAATTTACCAAGGACATTATCGGATCAGCCGTCGGGAACGGCCTCATCCTGTCCGAAGGAGAGAAATGGCGGAAGCAGCGGCATCGCTACTCGCCCTTATTTGCGGCACGCAACTTGCCGGTTCTGGCCCGCCATTTTGCCGCAACTGGGATTGAAGTAGCGGATTCATTGGCCGAGCATCCCGGGCCAGTCGATGTGGCCCAGGTTGCGCCTGCCTCAACACTGACCAATATCTCTCGCGTCATTTTTTCGGGCAATGAAGAAGTCAGCGCTGAGCAGATCCGCGTTGGACTGATCGCATATTTCAATTATATTTCAGACCTTTCTCTGTTTGACTTAATGGGCCTTCCGAAATGGTTGCCGCGCAAGAAATGGCTCAGCAGCAAGGCGCCAGTTACCACTATGCGCGATCTGGCCCGCCAGGTGATCGACCTGCGTCGTGCTGAAAGCCGCGATGAGCCTGAAGACTTTTTGGATCTGATGATTGAGGCTTTAAAGTCGGATTTCGAAGATGCCGAGACGACAGTGGACAACCTTTTGACCTTCGTGGTCGCGGGGCACGAAACTTCGGCCAACGCGCTTGCATGGGGGTATTACCTGCTGGCGCTGCACCCAGAAATGCAAAACCGCATCCGACACGAGATCATGTCGGCTCGACCGGACGGCCCCGTGGAGTATTCCGATTTGGAAAACATGCCGCTGCTGAGGGCCCACATCAAAGAAACGCTTAGGCTGTATCCATCAGCCGCATTTTTTGCCAGGGACGCAGGCGCTGAACTGGACATAAACGGTGTTAAGATCGAAGACGGTGACGCGTTGTTCTTCCCCGTATACTCGTTGCATCGGAATGAGAAACTGTGGGACGAACCTGATCAATATCGTCCTGAACGTTTTCTTGGCGGGACCGTACCCCGAGGGCAATATATACCTTTTGGTGCCGGACCGCGCATATGTATAGGCGCTCAATACGCCGAGACGGAAATCATGGTTCTCATGGCCTCAGTGCTGCGCAAAGTCGCATTTTCGCTGTCAGACGAACCGTTGCCAGAACCGGTTTTGACTTTCACGATGCGCACTAGCGGCCCGCTTGTTTTGAATGCCTCACCTGTCTAGGCAGGACATTGTTGGCTCAACCCCGGTTCAGGTAAGTCTGGCTACCGTACATCTCTCGCAACACCGTTTCGAACAAACTAGCTCGAGGCTTGGTCTTGTTGGACGAATGTGGCGTCTGTTCTTGCGTCGCCTGCTGCCCGGCCGGAGCGCCCTTTTCGCGCAGTTCCAGCTTCGCGACGGCCTTGTCGAACGCAGCAAGAGCACCCGATTTAGACAACGCCCTCATTGAGATTGGTGTACTCATGACCGTGCGGATATCGCCTGATACGTTCCGCTGCGCTAAAATCTGAGCGAATTCTTTATTGAGTTGATCTTCACTTGGGAGTTTCGCTGCGCAATACCGTCCATGCGTCACGACCAAATAGATGCCGCTGCCACGGTATGAGAAAATAGCTTCGGCCTCGGCTGTCCCAGTCTGAATGCTTTTTCCAAGATCCGCGATGATGCGACGAAATTCTCCGAAGTCGTTCAGATCAAAGCGAAAGGCTGCATCTTGCAACCTGATGGCGGTCACCCACGAGTCAAATAAACGACTGCGGCCCAGTTGTTCGATATAGTTATCGAATTCGACATAACGCAGACACCGTTTCAGACCGTCGACAGACAGAGGGTCCTCAAAGCTGAACTGCTGGTTGTAGTCGAGAACGTTTTGCAGGTTCTTGACCGAAACCGATGAAATCCGGCTGCGGACCCTTTCCTGCATCAACAGATGAGCCGCATTCATGCGACTGCGCAACTCGAAGAAATCAAACGGTTTTGTAACGTAGTCAAACGCACCTTCAGCAAAAGCGTCCTCGACATGTTTTCGGTCGCTCATGGCGGTCAGCATTATGGCAGGCGTTTCCGAGTTTCCGGGTGTGTTCCGTATCCGTCGCAGCAATTCGATCCCGTTGGTACCGGGCATCTGAATGTCCAATAGAAGGCAATCGAACGGTGTTTCCGCCTCTTTAATAACCTGCAGCGCTTGGTTGGCGGAACTGGCAACAGAGACCTGACAGCTTTCAAACTCGGCCAAAGCTGTTTGCAACAGCTCAAGAATTCCCGGTTCGTCATCAACAGCCAGCACTTTCAGAGGCGTCCGCTTCAACGCGCGCATGTCCAATTTGCGCTGGAATTCATCACTTGTCGGAGTCGTATGCTTCATGACTGGTCAACCGCTTTCAACCTGTTAAACAGGCTCAGAATAGAAAACGACTAGGACGAAACAGCGGCAAAAATCGCAAAAACCTTGGGTAAATTGGGTTTTTTCTTGGCGTTATTTTGGCGGAAGCTCTCAGACCTAAGGTCGCCGAGCACCAAGACTTAAAAGGTTTTCATGTTTAATCTTAACGACTTAGCAGCACATCACCCAGCTCGGGGTCAAATCAAACCCTGACACAATCTACCAGTCGCGGACAAATCGCTCAAGTTGTTTTACCGGTCCTATGATCGAGGGCTCGGATCAGTGTTACGACGTACTGTGGATATTGAACAAAACCGACTGGCTTACTGTACCGTCGATCGAGAACTTTGCCCCGACCGGAGCAGCCCCAACACCCAATCTGCGCGACCACCGTGCCCAGACTGAAGGAACGATGCCCAGGATGCGTGTCGCGCCGTTTTCTTCTGCCGTAGCGGTCATCCTGAAAAACAGTTCTTGCTGCACGGCCAACCTGCGAGAAGCCGGCACGCTCTCGGTGACAAAAAACCGGGACGCCTCCCAGATCTTTGGGTTCGACGGTGCCTCGAAAAACAGGATGTCCGTCGGAAGATCGCGCAACAACCCTTTCTGTGCATCCCGCAGCATATAGGTGTAGGCCCCACACCGCGCGTTCGTCGGCAAAAGGCGAACGCCCGCCAAAACCTCGCCGAACTCATGCAGAACGACCCACCGGCAGGCCGGTGTGTCATATTGGTCAAACTCCATCCCATCCGCCTCACCTACATTCCAGTGCAGGCGATCGATGAAGATCGCTTTTCGAGTCTCGAGATATTTTGCCAACAATGTGCCGTGCTCGTGCATGTTGCGAAAGCTCATTGCGGTCGCACGGACATTCCCTAGCTCGCGCTTGCGATCAGGCGTGTCGCGCTTGAACGCAAATAGCTTACGCCGTGCCGACGGTTGGGGCACGGGTTGGGCCGTATTGGCTGGCTCCAGGTCCGGAAATACCTTGGACGCTGAGTATGCCTGTTCATACCTGAGTGGTCGGTCCATATTTTGCTCTTATTTTAGACACACTTATGACAAGATATGAATCGCTGCGTCTACAACTAAATGATGTTTTTTCCGGTAATCGCGTCATTGTGTGGCGAATTCACATCCCATACAAAACATTGAGCATTCAGGGCGAGTTTTTGGCATATTTAGCATGCGGTTTTGCGAAAAATGCACTGTATCGTGGTTTCAACCTGATTAGACAACGCCTTGAATCATCATCGCATTCCTCAACTCGCCAGTTTCAGAGCTTACACCATCGTAAAATTTAACCTCTCGCGGGCTGGTGATTGTGAATCTGTCATTCTGCATCACTTCTCCGCCCAACCTATGATTGCCGCGACCGGCCCTAACGAACCGAACATGTCAGTTTCTGCGGCTAGTATGACTGGACCCGAAAAAAAATATTCGGTCACTTCCACGCCCAGCGTACGTCATCCTTTTGCCGTTTTTCTCGGACAGCCTGCGTGTAAGCGATATTCAACGCCCCTCCTGCCTTTGAGCGGCACTTTTTGAGTCCTCAAGGTCAGCATGGTGGCAAAGATTGGTGACTGTTCATGCGTATACTTGCCGTAGATGACGACCCCAGTATCCTGGAGCTTCTGACTTGCGTTCTGGGGGCTTTTGGGTACGAAGACGTAGTGACTGCTCGCAGCGGTCAAGAGGCGCTCGACATCCTTGCGGAAACGACCGAGATTTTCGATTGTCTTTTGCTTGACGTCCAAATGCCCGAAATGAACGGCATCACACTTTGCGAGCATGCGCGCAATCTTCCTGACTATCAGTTTACGCCGATCATCATGATCACCGCGATGGTGCAAAAGCAGTATATCGACGAAGCGTTTGAGGTCGGCGCGACGGACTACGTGACGAAACCGTTCGAGTTTGCCGATCTAAAACAACGGCTTTCTGACGCCTACAGGCTGGCAGCTGAACGACGCGCAGCCATCGAGGTGATTGAAGCGGATGTGTATGCCGTCAACGATTCCGAGATTAACACCAATTTCCGCCTTAGCGATCCGCTCTATTTCGGTGATCTGCCCGGTTGTATCGGCTTGGCCGAGTTTGAGAACTATGTCGTACAATTGTCGACAATGCACTCACGCGCGTCCAAGATGATGGCCGTCAAAGTGGCTGAGGTCGACGATATCTTCCGAACCACAACTTCGGTGGAATTCCGCGAAGCCATGGCGGCCGCCGGCAATGAACTACTGACTGTCTCGCAGGAAGGCCGGAACTTTGCCACCTACTGGGGCAATGGCGTGTTCCTGCTGATACATGAAAGCAAGCCAGGTGTTTCCGCTGCCGAGTTGCAACACAAACTTGCCAATCGCTTTGTGAAAGGCTCGCATGGCAGTGTGTCGGGGCAGGATTTCTCGTATCATGTTGGCGAAGTGGTCGCCCTGCGCGCCTCGTCAAAGATGGAGGCATTGTTCCTGATCGACAAGGCCGTTGAACTGGCAGACATCCCAAATACTCCGGTTGCCAGGTTCGGCTAATCCAGGCCGAGCCAGGGAAAGCCATTTCCAAAACGCACTAAAAGTTTGCGCGTTCGCAGTCGCGCGGGCGGTTACAGGGACATACCGTGATCCAGTTTGATCATGTCGGCAGCTTTCTCACCGATCATGATTGAAGGGGCATTGGTGTTCGATGAGTTCACCGTGGGCATGATTGACGCATCCGCAACCCGCAAGCCATCGATCCCATTGAATCGCAGACGTGGGTCCAAAACCGCACCGTCATCCACCCCCATGCGGCACGTCCCGGCACAATGGTGCGATGTTTTTGAGTGCACGCAAATAAAGTCGAAATAATCCTGATCTGTTCGAATATCCGGCCCTGGCAGTCGCTCGGCCAGAATAAAGGGCTTCAAAGCGTCTTGGGCAAGAATGCGCTGCACCAGCTTTAACCCACGGATCGACATCTCTCGATCATAAGGATCCGCCAGATAGTTCGGGTCGATCAAGGGCATCGCCAATGGGTCCGCGCTTTGCAAACGCACTGTCCCACGTGATCGTGGACGCAAGAAACATGCGTTGAGCGTGACACCGCCGTTCGGCATCGCTTGAACCCCGGCCTCAATCCCTGTCCCCAGGCCCAGATGCATCTGTATGTCAGGCGAACGAGCCTGTGAATCGGCATACCAAAACCCTCCGGTCTCAAACAGGCTCGACGCAACAGGGCCATTTCGCGTGAACACGTATTTCAACGCCGCCAGAGCCGAAAAGGGCAGCTTGGCAAACCGATCATACGTATGCGGACCAGTGACCTCGCAGATTGCGTATAGATCCAGATGATCCTGTAGGTTCGCACCAACCTGTGGCTGATCGTATGTGACTTTAAGCCCCAAAGACTCCAAATGATCGGCGGGGCCTATACCGGACAGTTGCAGAAGACGCGGTGATCCAATGGCCCCACAGCAAAGGATCACCTCGCGCGCCGCGGTCAGAACCGAGCCATCCATCATCTCGATCCCGGCCACCCGTCCATTTTCGATCACCAGTCGATGAACCTGCGCGCCGGTACGAATTGATAGGTTTTGACGGTTGCGGTTCGGAGCAAGAAACGCCATCGCCGCCGAAGACCGACGTGCATTTCGCTGGGTCAGTTGGTAATAGCCTGCCCCATCCTGCTGATCACCATTAACATCGTACGTTTTGGGAATACCAACCTGCCCGGCGGCCTCGATGAAGGCATCGCAGATCGGCAAGGGCGCGACAGGCCTCGAGACTCCCAGCGGTCCGCCTTTACCGTGGAACTCATCCTCGAAACTGTCGTTGTCTTCGGACTTGCGGAAATACGGCAAAACGTCGTCGTAACTCCATCCGACGCAGCCCAATTGTCGCCAATCATCATAGTCCTGCGCAGCGCCGCGGGTGTATATCTGCGCGTTAATGGAGGAGCCGCCCCCGATCACCTTGGCTTGAGTGTAAGGAAACACTTTGTTCTGCATGTGCCTCTGGGGCACGGTGGTCCATCCCCAACTGCCTATGCCCTTGGTCATCTTGGCAAACCCGGCAGGCAGATGAAAAAGCGGGTGCCGATCCGACGATCCAGCTTCAAGCAATAGGACCGTGGCCGAGGTATCTTCGGACAAACGCGCCGCTATCACCGACCCGGCCGAGCCCCCGCCGACCACTATGAAATCATACCCTTCGGGCATCACGGCGTGATCCGCATCTCACTTTCGGGATCGAACGCCACAGCCTTTTCCATGTTCACTGCAAAAGTGAAATCCTGCCCCGGCGCGACCTCGGCGTCCGACCGCATACGAGCGATTACGTCCCGCCCACCCAACTGCATCGATACGAATGTATCCGAGCCCGCCGGTTCGGTCACAACAATCCGATTGCCCATCTGTGCAATGTTCGAGGACTTGCGATCCGCGCCATCCATATCAGTGATCGTCTCAGGGCGAATGCCCAGCAGGATTTCGCGCCCGTCCCACGCGGCCAGGTTATCCTGACTGAACGGTAGCTGTGTCATGGACCCGTCATGGACGGCCACCTCGGCATGGGGTCGCCCGTTCAGCACCACCACTTTGGCCGGCACCACATTCATCGCGGGCGACCCCATAAAGGTTGCTACAAAGATATTGGCGGGTGTGTCGTAGATCTCTTGCGGCGTACCCAATTGCTGCACGTAGCCGCCGTTCATCACCGCGATGCGGCTGGACAGCGTCATCGCCTCGATCTGGTCATGGGTCACGTAGACAATGGTCGTGCCAAGATTCTGGTGCAGCTTCTTGATTTCAGTCCGCATGTCCACGCGCAGCTTGGCATCGAGGTTCGAGAGCGGCTCGTCAAACAGAAACACATCCGGGTTGCGCACCAAGGCCCGCCCCATGGCAACGCGCTGCCGCTGACCGCCCGACAACTGGCCCGGTTTGCGATCCAACAATTGCTCGATTTGCAACAGCTTGGCGACCTCTGCCATGGCCTTTTCACGTTCAGGCTTGGGCACGCCGTGCATCTCAAGCCCAAAGGTGATGTTCTGCCCAACGGTCATGTTCGGGTACAAAGCATAGCTTTGGAACACCATGGCGATGTTGCGGTTCGACGGGTGGACGCCGTTCATCACCTGATCCTTGATGCGGATTTCACCGCTGGTGATTTCTTCCAACCCCGCGATCATGTTCAGCAGGGTCGACTTGCCACAACCCGAAGGGCCAACCAGCACCAGAAACTCGCCCTCTTGCACCGAGATATCGACCTTGTGCAAAACCTCGACCGCGCCATAGGACTTGGTTGCGTTATCTATGTCCAGAAAACCCATCAGGTCTTATCCTTTCACCGAGCCCGCCATCAGGCCGCGGACGAAATACCGACCGGCCACGATATAGACGAGCAGAGTTGGCAGGGCCGCCAAAATGGCCCCTGCGAAATGAACGTTGTATTCCTTTACCCCCGTGGATGACTGCACCAGATTGTTCAGTGCCACGGTCATAGGCTGGCTGTTGGCATCAGCGAACGAAGCCCCAAATAGGAAGTCGTTCCAGATGTTCGTGAATTGCCAGATGATAGACACCACCGCGATTGGTCCCGAACTGGGCAACAGGATGCGCCAGAAAATCTGGAAGAACCCTGCCCCATCGATCTGCGCGGCGCGGATCAGCTCGGTCGGGAAGACGGCATAGTAATTGCGAAAGTACAGCGTGGTAAAGCCAATACCATAAACCACATGCACCAGTGCAAGGCCCCATGTGGTACCCGCCAGACCCATCAGGCCCAGCATCCGCGCCATTGGGATCAGCACGATCTGGAACGGGATGAAACAGGCAAACAGCATCAGTCCGAACAGGATGGTGTCGTACTTGAACCGCCATTTGGTCAGCACATAGCCGTTCAGCGCCCCCAAAATGGTCGAGACGATCACCGCCGGCACCACCATTTTGATCGAATTCCAGAAATAGGGCTTCAGCCCGGTCGGATCGACCCCGATCTGGGCCGAAGACCACGCCTTGAGCCAAGGCTCAAGCGTGAAGACCTGCGGCAGGTTCATCATGCCGCCGCCAGTGATCTCTTCCAGAGGTTTGACCGAGTTCACCAGCATCACATAAAGCGGCAGCATATAGAACAGGGCAAACAGCAGCAGCACCAGATAGATCAGAGTACGCGTGACGCGGCCCGTGCGAATTGCGGTGTCTTGCGAGGCTTGGCTCATCAGTGTTTCTCCCGCAATTCAGCGTACAGATACGGGATCATGATCGCCGCAATGGTCATCAGCATGATCGTGGCCGACGCGGCGCCGATGCCCATCTGGTTCCGCGTGAAAGTGTAGGAATACATGAAGGTCGCGGGCAGTTCGGTCGCGCGGCCCGGCCCGCCCCCCGTCAAGGCAATCACAAGGTCAAAGGTCTTGATCGCCAAGTGGCTGAGGATCACGAAGGCCGACAGGAAAGCGGGGCGCAATTGCGGGATGATGATCCGGCGATAGAGGTTCCAGTTCGAGGCCCCGTCCATCTGCGCCGCGCGCAGGATTTCATTGTCGATCCCCCGCAGCCCGGCCAGAAACATCGCCATGACAAAGCCACTGGTCTGCCAAACAGCGGCGAGCACAACAGTATAGATCGCAAAGTCGCGGTTCTTGATCCAGTCAAACTCGAAACTGGTCCAGCCCCATGTTTGCATGACATTTTCCAGCCCGATACCGGGATCCAGAAACCACTTCCACGCGGTGCCGGTGACAATGAAACTCAGCGCCATGGGGTACAGGTAGATCGGGCGCAGCAGCCCCTCGCCGCGGATTTTCTGATCAAGGAAAATCGCCAGCCCAAGCCCTATACAGGTGCAGATCACGATATAAAGCCCCGCGAAAATCCCCATGTTCTTCAACGAGATTTCCCAATGACTTAGCCGCCACAGTTTGTCGTAGTTTTCCCAACCAACCCAGCCATATGTCGGCAGAATACGGCTATCGGTAAAGGACAGGTAGACCGAGAACAGAATGAACCCGTAGACAAAGACCAGCATCATCGCCAGCGACGGCGACAAGACCAGCTTGGGTATCCAGTTCTGCAGACGAGTTTTGAAATCCGCGTCGGCCGATGAAGCCATGGCGCGCCCTCCTGCTTGGCGTATTGGGGAACCGGGGGCTTGTCACCCACGGTACGACAGGGCGATTTTCAGGCCGCCCTATCGAAAGGATCACAGGTGGATCACTTGGCGATCGAGACAGCGTCGACCAGCTCGGTCACAGCCGTTTCGCTGTCATATTCGCCGTTAAAATGCGCGGTCACCACGTCATAGATCGCGTTTTTCACTGATGCAGGTGCTGCATGGCCGTGCGCCATCGAACCGAACAGGTTGCCAGAAGACGCTGCGGCAGCCAGATCTTTCATGCCTTGCTGACCACAAGCATCCAGATCGCTGCCATCCACGTCGGTCCGGGCCGGGACGGAACCCTTCACCTTGTTGAACGCAATCTGGAAGCTCGGCGACAGAATGGCGCTGGCCAACGCGGCCTGTTCGGCCGAAACCGAACCGCCTTGATCGAACATCATGAACTGGTCGGCATTGAAGGTGACTTGATCTTGCGTACCTGGGAAACGGAAACACAAGAAGTCCTGCCCCGGAACCTTACCGGCGTTTAGGAATTCACCTTTGGCCCAGTCACCCATCATCTGGAAACCAGCCTCACCGTTGATGACCATGGCGGTGGCCAGATTCCAGTCGCGTCCCGAGAAGTTCTCATCCACGTTGTCGCGGACAAAGGCCATACGGTCGAAGGCTTCTTTCATGGCGTCACCGCCCAGCGTGTCCTCGTCCAGATCGATAAAGGCGGCCTTATAGCCGTCCGGCCCCAGCGTGGACATTGCAATCGCGTCAAACACGGTTGCGTCCTGCCACGCCTGACCGCCATGCGCGATCGGAGTGACCCCGGCCGCTTTCAGGGTCTCAACCGCCGAAACGAACTCATCCCAGTTGGTGGGTTGCGCGATACCGTTTGCATCCAGAACCGCCTTGTTCGCCCAGACCCAGTTGGTCGAGTGCACGTTCACCGGGGCCGCAACCCATTTGCCGTCGCTCTTGGCGAAGGCTTTCAGCGCATCCGGGACCACATCGTCCCACCCTTCTTTCGCGGCGACATCGTTCAGGTCTGCCAAGGCACCCTGATTGGCCCAATCCAGAATATCAAAGCCAAGGGCCTGAACGGCAGTCGGTGCATTGCCAGCCGTGACACGGGCGCGCAAAACGGTCATAGCCTGCTCACCGCCGCCACCAGCAACCGGCATATCGGTCCATCCGATACCCTGCCCAGACAGGTCGTCCTTAAGTACGTTCAGCGCGGCAGCTTCACCACCCGAGGTCCACCAATGCAGAACCTCGACCTCTTCAGCTTGCGCCAGGCTGGTCGTAGCCAGTAGCCCTGCCACAATCAGAGATTTTGTCTTAAGCAGATTACGCATTCTTGTTTCCTCCCTAAATGCGATATCGTTGAACGGACCTTTTGCAGGCCCTTTGTCTTGCGTTTTGCATTACCCAACTGTCCCAGACATCGCCGGGACGAAGGGTCGCCCAACTCACCTCGAAGACAAAACGAACAAGTCATGTCCGCTGTCCCTCCCGCGTCTGACTGGCCCTAATGAGGTCAATTCAACCAGACTTTGATCCATCAGGCCCCGCTTCTGAACGGCGGGCGCTTCAAAGCAAAAGTGACATCGTCACCCTGATCTCTGCCGATGGACTGTAAGCGCTATCATTGGTCACCAAGAATGGTTCGTCCAGTGTTTTCATAGACAAGCTGGGCACAACCGATGCAGGTGACCGGTCCGTGCTGTCTGGAAAAGACCGTAGTATGACCGCTTGGTCCGACACCTTTCATCGCCACATAACTTCCAACGACGTTATAATAACGCTAAATCGGGCCGCATTGGATGTTGCCGTGGATCAGAAATCTGAGTGGCTTAATTTCGCGGTGTGCAGATTGCGATTAGGCGCGCGTTTAACCAACGCTTCAACCTATGAGCGCAAGTGGCGGGGAGACAGGGATTCGAACCCTGGGAACGCTCTCACGTTCAACGGTTTTCAAGACCGCCGCATTCGACCACTCTGCCACCTCCCCGCGTGATGCTGGGTCTAAGGCGAACGCAAACCGGTGGCAAGACCAAATAGGGAATTCTTGCCGAAGCTGTCGCAGCGGTCTTTCCTTGATACCTTGCTCACGCTATGATTGGGCCACAAACCGTATCAGACCGGCGTTGCAGAACCGGCGAAACGCGGTGGGGTTCAGAAAACCGACCCCTTACAGGCAAGGGATAACACGATGGATCGAGCGACCGAAACACGCGCAAAGCCGCTGGCGTTGGCGGTTCTGGCCGTGATGTCTTTGGTTCTGGCCGGATGCGAAGAAGCACTTGAAACCGGCAACGAAGCGACCGAGGCGTCTTCGGACAGCACCCAGAACTCAGCAAAACGAGAGATTTTCCCCGAAGCGACCGGAAACCCCCGTGACGATGTCGAGGCACCCGAGGTGTTCGCATTGACCGAGGCCGGGTTGTGGGATGGCCGTCCGTCCCTTGGTGGAATCTGGGTCGCACATCCTGATGTCACCCAGCCAGAGCGCGTCCGCATCAAGAACACCGCAAACAACAAGACAGTCACAGGCGCTTTGTTCCGGCGAGAACGCAACTTGCCGGGCCCTGCATTGCAGCTTTCGTCTGACGCAGCAGTAAAGCTTGGCATTCTCGCCGGTTCTCCAACACGGGTCGAGGTCGTCGCCCTGCGGCGTAAACCCGTCGAGCCTGCGCCAAAAGCAGAACCGGAAACCGCTCCGGAACCCGAAGTCGCAGAACCGGTTACAGGCGACACTCCGACCGAAGATCAAACCGCCGAGGCCGAAGATAAACCCAAGCGGAAGTGGTGGCAGAAAAAGGAAACCGCCGCTGCTGCTGCGGGCACTGCCGCTGTGGCAGCGGATACCGCCGCCGAGACCACGACCGAAGTTGCCGAAACTGCCGTGGAAGCTGCGCCTGAGGTGGCGACTTCCACTCTGTCTGATCCCGAAGTCACCCCGCCTGCGGACGCGTCCACCAAGAAGAAATGGTGGCAAAAGAAATCTTCTGACGAAATCACCCAGACATCGCTCGACCCGATTGAAGGGGCTGCGGCGGCGATTAAGGCATCTGAACCAACTCCGCCCACCGCTGCGGCATCGGCAGAATCCGATACTGCTTCGGTATCCAAACCATATGTTCAGGTTGGCACATTCAGCGTCGAAGAAAATGCTGAAAGCGCTGCCCGAAAAATTCGCCGCAATGGCCTGACAACCGAAGTACGCGAGTTAAAAACCGGCGAGAAATCAGTCTGGAGAGTTCTTGTCGGCCCCGCCAAAACCCGGGGCGAACGCACCGCTTTGCAGCGCGACGTCAAGGATCTGGGCTTTACCGACGCTTTCGTCGTCAAGAACTGAAAAGCAGGAGGTTACTGTGCTGTCCACTTTGCGATCATCCGTTCTGGCAATGGGGTTGGCGCTGACCGCTCTGCCCGCCTTCGCCTTTGATACAACCGCCCGCGCAGCCTATGTGATGGACCAGACAACAGGCACTGTGCTTTTGTCGAAAGACGCCGAACAACCCTTGCCCCCTGCTTCAATGTCGAAGCTCATGACCCTATATGTCGCGTTCGAGGCGTTGCGGGATGGGCGACTTACCCTGAACGAAACCCTACCCGTGTCTGAACACGCCATGAGCTATGGCGGCTCGACGATGTTCCTGAACACACAAGACCGCGTGTCGGTCGAGGACTTGCTGCGCGGCATCATCGTTCTGTCCGGCAATGACGCCTGTGTTGTCATCGCCGAGGCGCTCAGCCCTGACGGAACCGAGGCGGGTTTCGCTCGGTATATGACCCAGCGAGCGGAACAGTTGGGCATGGACAATTCCACTTTTGCCAACTCGAACGGCTGGCCTGCAGCCGGGCACATGATGTCGGTTCACGATCTTGCCATACTGGCCGATCGGTTGATCACAGATTTCCCAGAATATTATCCCCTGTTCGCCGAGGAAGAGTTTGAATTCGATGGCCGCGCGCCCTCGAACAAGCGCAACCGCAACCCGTTGTTGAAATTGGGGATCGGCGCGGACGGCCTGAAAACCGGCCACACGCAAGAGGCAGGCTATGGCCTTGTCGGCTCGGCCAAACAGGGCGATCGCAGGGTGATCTTCGTGCTCACCGGTCTGGACAGCACCGCCACGCGCGCAGAGGAGGCTGAGTCCGTGGTTAACTGGTCGTTTCGAAATTTTGTCGAGAGGACAATTGCCAACAAAGACGCGCCGATAGCCGAGGCAGAGGTCTGGATGGGGGCGCAAAAGACGGTTGGCCTTGTCCCCGAAGACGATCTGAACATCCTACTGCCGGTTCTGGGCGACGAAAACGTAGCTGCCGAGGTCGTCTATGACGGCCCGATCAACGCTCCGATTGCCAAGGGGCAGAAACTGGCCGAACTGGTCATCAAGCCTGAAGGTCTGCCCGAAATTCGGCGCCCTCTGGTCGCAGTACAGGATGTGGCCACGGGTGGTTTTCTGGTTCGGATGATGACTGTCGGAGGGATCGTTCTGACCGATGTGATCGGCAACCCTCTGGACGCTTTTTGACAAGGGCACCGCGTGTTTCTGACATTTGAAGGCATTGATGGGTCGGGCAAGTCCTCGCAGGCGCGCATGCTGGCCGATCACTTGCGCGGATTGGGCCGCGACGTTGTTCTGACCCGCGAACCCGGCGGTTCAGCCGGGGCCGAGGAAATTCGTCGGCTGGTACTGGAAGGTGACCCGGACCGTTGGTCAGCCGAGACCGAGCTGCTGCTGTTCACTGCCGCTCGCCGCGACCACCTGGAACGCACTATTGAACCAGCGCTGGCGGCAGGAAAAGTCGTAATCTGCGACCGCTTCGCCGACAGCACCCGCATGTATCAGGGCATGTCGCGCGGCAATCTGCGCCCTCTGGTGGATCAGTTGCATAAGCTCATGATCGGGCGTGAACCCGACCTGACCGTCCTGATCGACATGGACCCGGAAATCGGCCTGTCCCGCGCCAAAGGGCGGCAAGGCACAGAAGAACGGTTCGAGGATTTCGGACTGGAATTGCAACAGAAAATGCGCTCCGGATTTCTGGCGCTGGCCGATGAGTTCCCGGACCGCTTTCGCGTGATTGATGGCAACCGGGACATGGACAGTGTGGCCCGCGATGTGACAGATATCGTCCTGCAATCCTTGTGACGGACGACCCATGAGCGACGACACCCCCACCCCGGATCAGGCCCCCGGCTGTCTCTTATACACATCTCCGAGCCCACGAGACAGGCAGAAATCTCGTATGCC